>NZ_WOEY01000159.1 GCF_013177695.1 Paraburkholderia solitsugae
CGTGCCGATCGAGACCTGAATTCGAAGACTTACCGGACGTTACGAAGACCACGCAACGTAACTTCTCGTAATACGAAACCGCGTGGCGGTGCCGTTTGCGCATTGAACCGCGGGGTCAAACGAAGCATGCTTGCGCCATTCGCGACTGTCGCTCGCGAACCGTTGGACGGATCGACGCCGACCTACCCCCTCAATGGCGTAGCACTGGGCAGCAACATCGACACCACCGCGTAACGGTCCGCTCACCACCAGGTCACCCGCGCACGCTTGCGGGCTAGCGCCCGTCGCGCTCGCTCAGCCACCGGCCGGGTTACCTCCCGGGAGGTAACCCGGCCGGTGTCGACTGCCGGACGACGAGGACCGGGATCTGAGTGTGCGTCAGGACCTTCTGGGTTTCGCTGCCGAGCAAAAGCGCCCGCATGCCGCTTCGACCGTGGGACGCCATCACTATGAGATCGCAGTTCTGTTCTGCTGCAACGCTGATAATCGCCTCATAGGGATGAGCGCGACTCGTGGAAACCGTATTGCACTCGACACCGGCTTGCGCAGCCGCTTTTTTGACAATCCCCAGGTAGTCATCTGCACGCTGCCGGGCGGTTTGAATGATGCGGTCCTCATTGTCCGCGATCATCTCGGTGCCATAGGCGAGGACATGAAACTCCGGGATGACGTGGAGTCCCGTAATTTTGGCGCCGCTCTCCACGGCGAGCGTTATCGTCATCTGAATGGCGGCCTCAGAAAGCGCTGAACCGTCGGTCGGCACCAGTAGATGTTTGAACATACCTTCCTCCCCATGACCCGGCCGGTTCGCGTTGAAATCGTGCTCGGCGCCTCTACCCCTTGAGCCCGGCGAACCTGAATCAGAAGCGGCCTCTTTGAGTATAGTCACCCTCACATAGGGCCGGGAGGCAAGCCCTTATGCACGTGTTCTGTGCGAGCGGTTCGCATACTACTTTTAAGTATCGAAATACAGATAGAACTCCCAGGGATGGGGACGCAATTTGATCGGGTCGATTTCGCGTTTGCGCTTGTAGTCGATCCAGGTCTGAATCACGTCTTCGGTGAAAACATCGCCTTTGCGCAGAAACGCGTTATCGGCCTCCAGCGCCGCGAGCGACGCGTCGAGCGAGCCCGGAACCTGCCGTATGTTGCGGGCTTCTTCGGGCGGCAGGTCGTAGATGTTCCGGTCGAGCGGCTCGCCCGGATCGGTCCTGTTTTCGATCCCATCGAGGCCGGCCATCAGCATCGCCGCAAAGGCTAGGTACGCATTGGCCGATGGGTCCGGGCAGCGAAACTCGACGCGCCGCGCATTCGGTGAATCCGAATACATCGGAATGCGCGCCGCGGCCGAACGGTTGCGCTGCGACATCGCCAGATTGACGGGCGCCTCGTACCCCGGGACCAGACGCTTGTATGAATTGGTGGTCGGGGCGCAAAAGGCCATCAGCGCGGGGGCGTGTTGCAGCAAACCGCCGATGTACCAACGGCACAGGTCGGAAGTCAGCGCCCAGCCGTTCGCGTCGTAAAAGAGATTCTTGTCGTCTTGCCACAAGCTCTGGTGACAATGCATGCCGCTCGCGTTGTCGGCAAACAGCGGCTTCGGCATGAACGTGGCCACTTTCCCGTGCCGGCGCGCGACGTTCTTGCAAACGTATTTGTAGATCATCACGTTGTCGGCCATGCGCGTGAGCGTCGCAAACCGCATGTCGATTTCGTTCTGGCCGGCGGTCGCGACCTCATGGTGATGTACTTCAATCTGCACGCCAGCCTGCTCCAGCGTCAACGCGATCTCCGAGCGGATTTCCTGCAGCGTGTCGTGAGGCGGTACCGGGAAATAGCCCTCCTTGTAGCGCTGCTTATAGCCGAGATTGCCGCCGCCGTACGCGCCCTCGTCACGACCGGTGTTCCAGTCGCCCTCGGACGACTCGACATAGTAGAAACCGCAGTGCTGGTCCTGACCGAAGCGGATGGAGTCGAAAATGAAGAACTCGAGTTCGGGCCCGACATAGCAGGTGGTCGCGATACCGGTTTGGCGTAGATAGTTTTCCGCTTTTTTCGCCACGTAGCGCGGATCGCGTGAATACGGCTGCTGCAAAACCGGGTCGACCACGTCACAGATGATCGACAGAGTCGGCGTGCCGCAAACCGGATCGATGAAAGCGGTCGCCGGATCGGGTCTGAGCAGCATGTCCGATTCGTGGATCTCCTGAAAGCCGCGGATCGACGAACCGTCGAAGCCGATTCCAGCGCTAAACAGGTCCGGGTGAACTTCAGGAAGCGTGATCGAGAAGTGCTGCCAGAGTCCGGGTAAGTCGGTGAACTTCAGATCGACGATCTGGATATTATTTTTCCGCACCAAGTCGATCACATCGTTCGCGCTTGCTGGTCGAGTGACGTGGAAGCGACCTGCTTCGACGGACACCGTGAGAGGCGATGTCGAAGCTTGTAGCGTAGTGGACATGGGCTTCCTCCTCGCGCGGCACACTGCCTCTGGTCCAACTTTAGTCTGTCCATGAGCGAAAGCAAGACGCCTGCCCGCCTCGCTACCGGTCTTGCGCCAGCGCCTTCAGATGGGCTTCGCCGGCGTCTTGCGCCGCAGCACGCATGGCGAATGTGTCGTCCGAAACCATTGCCCGTTTGACCTTTTGTGCCCCGAAGTCGACCAGCGTAATGACCCAGACATACTCGCCAGCCTGCTCGGCTGTTTGCACGAATGCGCGTACGTCTTCACTGTCGTTTGCCTGTGTGTTCATCGTGACCTCCTAAGAAAGCGTCGCGGAAAGAAAACGGCTCGCGTGCCGGATGACTGACGGTTTTATGGAAGTTTGCCGATAATCGCGCTGCATTCGTCCTTCGTGAACGCCCGGAGCGTTTGCGTGCGGACATTGCCTGCGGACCCTAGCGCGTAGCCGAATGCCGCAAAGCTTTGCTCATCCGGTGCGTCGACGACCGTCACGATGTCGTATTTGCCCACTGTCCAGTAAATCTCTTTCATTTCACAGCCAAAGGTTTTGGCCAGTTCAGCCGCTTGACCGGCCCGCTGTGGGCTGTTCTTGATGTTGCGTATACCTTGATCGGTGAACTGTGCAAGAACCACATAAGTCGCCATGACGATTCCCCTTACGATTGGTACGAGTCGGGATTCCTACGCGCAAGCTCGACCGCGAACGCTAGCGCGATCGGGTTGCTCGAAAGCGTTCTGCGCGTAACCAGAGTGTAGGCAATGGAAGCGCGCGCTACCGGGTGTTTGGCTTCAGCGGGTGTGGCAAATCCCCTTGCGTTCGTGATGCGCAAATGACCTTGCAGGCCGACTCTTCTCGCGTTACGTTGGCAACTATCGGACCAACAGTCAGGAGATGGTGCGATGCAAAACCTCGTCCAGATCGCGTGCGCAGCCTGCCTCCTCGTGGCAACCGCTGCGACAGCCCAAACCCCGGCCTCACAACCTTCCGCGGGCGGAACGCCCGACAAGATGCCATTTGATATTCCCTATGGCACGCCGATTGGTCTGGACACTGCGAAGAGGCTGCTCACGATTGCAGAAACCGAAGCGAAGAAGCACGACTGGAAAATGGACATTGCTGTGGTCGACACGCATGGCGAACTCCTCGCGTTCGAACGAATGGACGGTGCGCAGTATGCGTCGATCGCGATATCGCAGAACAAAGCGCGCACGTCAGCACGATTTCGTCGCGAAACCCGGGTCTTCTACAACCAGTTTGAGAGCGGACATGCCTACGTGAACACGCTGGATGCGGGGTTGGTTGCATCGCCGGGAGGGTTTCCTCTCGTCGAAGCAGGAAAACTTGTCGGCGCGATCGGCTGTAGTGGCGGCACTGCCGAGCAGGACGCCGCTGTGTGCAAGGTTGCCGCCGATACGATCAAATAGTGCGACGCCGCTGTCCGCGGCGCCGTGAGCGGCCACGCGTCATCAAGGCAATTCCTCGAGTTCACGCCGGCATATCGATGGTCTTTAAAATCGGTGCTTTATTCCCACGCCGAGCAATGCCTGCGAGTCACCCGAGGCTGGGGAAAGACTATTGATCTGGGCATACGAAAACTGCGAACCGTCCCCATGAACCCGTTGATAGACACCATCCGCATACAGACTTGTTCGTTGAGATAGGGCATATTCAGCCAGCAGGCCAAGCTGATTCCAGTGCGGCGATCTCCCGCTAACGCTAGCAGTGGTGTAGGTATACGCACCTTTCAGATCCAGCGACGCCGTCGCATGGTAGATCGCATTGATTTCATAGTTGTTGAAGCTCATTGAACTTGCCCCTGTGAACTGGGCGTTCTGCCACTCGCCGGTGGGTGAGGAAAGAACGGTTCGCGTGACGTTGGCGCTCAGATCAATGTGATCGAGCGCATAGCTGGCGCCTACCCCATAGATCCGTTGCCTTGCAGCCATGAAGTTTGCATCGGCGACATCCACTGCGCCATACGTGCCAGGCACATCGTCGCCTGAATTATCGAGTTGCTCGTACACCGCCGCGAGCCTCACCGGCCCCGCCGAATACTCCACACCAGCTGCCCACAATCGGTTGTCCACAAAGCCAGATCCCGAGCCTGAAGTTGCAGCCGACTTATTGCTAAACGCGTACATGCCGCCGAACGCCAGACCCGCCAGACTGATACTCTGATACTTGATGGCGTTGTTCACCATATAAGTCCCCCAGAGGTTATCGTTATCGAGCGGATGTGCGTAAAGGACGCCGCCCCAACTCCCTCCCGCCGCGAAATCCCCCAGATAGTCCCCAACAGAGTCCAGCATGCGCCCCATCTTCAACGTGCCGGCCGTGCTGTTGCTGAGGCCCACCCACGCATAGTCCCCAAAAAGACGGCCACTCGGCCACGTTGTCCCGTTGGCGGTCGAGAAGGCAGATCCCAGTTTGAAAATAGCCTTGTTTCCACCACCGAGGTCCTCCGCGCCGCGCAAGCCCCATACGCTCGTTTCAGTAGGTGAGGCAACAAATTGAAGCGCATGATTGCCGCCCTGATTCGTTGAATAGAAAATGCCGTTGTCAATCAGACCATAAAGCGCAATGCTCGATTGCGCATATCCCGTGAGCGCAAATACACCCATAAAGCCACCTAGCAATACATGGCGTTTCATTTCTTATTCCGGTTCAAAAAAGGAACTTCAGGGAAGACGATGGACGTGCCGACGCCCCCGGAATGCCTCATTGCATCAATGCGCAAGAGGCAGCTTCCGACAGCGACGCACCTATCAGGGAGGCTTCAGCTTAGAGGCTGTCTACTCGTATGGTTCGCTCGGCGTGACCTACACGGTGCGTTCGCGTGACCCAGTAGTAGATCGCTCCGGGTATCACGATGCCGACAATCCACGAGATGTCGACGCCACCGAGTAGATTGAATAGCGGGCCGGTGTAAAACTCACTTGAGAGGAAAGGAATCTGCACCACCACACCGATTACGTAGACCGCAATGCCAGGAATGTTCCACTTCCCGTAGCGGCCATTCACATCGGACAGCGCCGGAATGTCAACGTACTCTCTCGAAACACAGTAGTAGTCGACCAGATTGATAGCGCTCCACGGCGTGAAAAACGCTAACAGGAACAAAATGAATTCGGTAAATGTTCTAAGGAAACTGTGATTGGCCGCAAGCGCGAGGCCTGTATATGTCACGACGACCGCAAGTATCATCACGAGCCGCGCGCCTCTTCCAATGACCTGCTTGCCGTTTAGTGCGGTTGTAATTGTGGCGACTGACATGACGCTTCCATACACGCAAAGCGTCGACGCAATGAGTTTCCCAAGCGTGATCGCCAGGTAAAGCACCGCCGCAATAGCACCAGCCGAACCAAGCCCCACCATGAAGGTAACTTCGTGACCAGCGAATTGCGCCCCTGCAATGGCTGAGGCGAGTACGCCAAAAGTCATCGCGAACTGGGATCCCAGCACTGAGCCAATGCCAACCGCAAGGAAGGTGACCAACGGGGAGGTTGATTTTGGCAGGTAACGGGAGTAATCCGCCACGTACGGACCGTACGATATCTGCCATGAGGCCGATAGCGACACGGCAAAGAGGAACGTTGGCCATGTGAAGTGTCGGGTGCCCAACAACGTCGAAACATCGTGTCCATGCAGGAGGCTAACGAAAAGATAAACGAACGTTAGCCCGCCCACCACGCTGTAGACGCGCCCCATTGCGTGGATGGTCTTGTAGCCAAACAACGCTAGCATCGTTACCAGCGCGCCGAGAATCAGAATGGCGTTGGTGGTGCTCACATGGAGCAGTTGACCCACGGCCTGCCCCGTCAGAACCGTCCCGCCCGTCAGAAAGCCGATGTACATGATGCAGACAAGCACCAGCGGAATGATCGCGCCGTACACGCCGAACTGGACACGGCTCAATATCATCTGCGGCAGACCAATCTGCGGTCCCTGAGCGCCGTGAAGCGCCATAACCACACCGCCTATCAACTGGCCAATGAACAGGCCGACCAGCGACCAGAACACATCGCCGCCCAGTACGACAGTAAGTGCACCCGTGACCGCACACGTAACAGTCAGGTTGGCGCTGATCCAAAGGGTAAATTGGCTTAGAGGGCTACCGTGTCGTTCGTTGTCCGGGATATAGTCAATTGAGCGCCGCTCTATCAACACCCCTTTCCTGGAAGGGGAATCTGAAGTCGCCATGCTTGTCTCCATGTGGTGCTTATTGTCAGAATTTATTTCGAAACGGATCGAACGATGACCCAACGAGATCCGAGTTCTTGCCAACCGTTCCAGTCGTTCTCTTCAAAATCCGGTTGTTTCGCGTGCGCCCTCGTCGACTGATTCCGCTGCGACCTGATCCTCAATCTCTACACCGAGCCTTGAGCGAAGTACGGCCACGAACATGGCAACGCCTATCGGCGCCACATCGTCGTTGAAGTCGTATTCCGGGTGGTGACACATGCGCCCGCCTTGCCCGAGCAGGAAGTGGCACCCAGGTCGGGCTTCGAGGAAATTCGCTACATCGTCGCCGGCCATCAGCGGTGCAATGCTCTCGATGACATTGTGTTTTCCGACCACTTCATGGGCCGCGGAGATCACGCATTTCACTGGGCCGTCGCTATTGATGATCGGCGGTGTGCTATTCGAGTATTCAATATCGATCTGCGTACGATTGGCCAGCTCAAGACCTTTGCAGATATCGTGAATGCGCTCGATGGCGAGTTCCCGCGAGGCGGCAGACAACGCCCGGACCGTTCCATCCAGCACGGCCTCGTGTGGAATCACGTTGGGCGCATCGCCTGCGTGGAAGCGCGCTATGGTAATCACTACGCTTTCCAACGGGTTGACCGACCGGCTGACGATTGTCTGCAGCGAAGAGACCAGGGTCGCGCCAATCGTAATGGGATCCACGCCGAGGTGCGGCATACCCGCATGCGTACCGACGCCTTTGACGCGGATTGTGAAGAAATCCGAGGAGGCCTGTTGCGCTCCCGCGCGCACACCGATCTTGTGCGGCGGCAACATTGGATCGTTATGCAGACTATATATTTCATCAAACGGGAATCGCTCAAGCAGACCGTCGTCCAGCATCGCCTGACTACCACGAACGATCTCTTCCGCTGGCTGGAATATCAACACGACCTTGCCACGAAACAACGGATTCGCGGCGAGGTAGCGGGCAGTTCCCAGGAGAATGGATACATGCCCGTCGTGACCACAGCCGTGAAACACACCCTCAAAAACGGAACGATAGACAGGCCGCCCCTGTTCATTCATCGGCAGCGCATCCATGTCAGCACGAAGCGCGATAGTTGGCCCATCGCCCAGTCTGCCATGGATAATGCTGACAACGCCGGTCTGTCCAATTCCCGTATGAACCTCGACGCCAAAACTGCGCAGAAGCGCAGCAACAAACTCGGCTGTGCCGTGCTCCCGGAATGCGATCTCCGGCTTGCTGTGAATCATGTGCCGCCATGCTCTCATGTCGGAAGCTAGCGTTTGAATTCGCGGGCTGATATGCATGCTTTGTGCTCTCTTTTTGAGGAATACTCGGCTCGGCCGGTCGTGGTGTTAGCCAGCGTCTGTGCGAGCCGGGCGTGAATGTCGTCCTTTCTGGTGAAGCATGCTATTCGGAGAAATTGGGCGTGGCCAATGCGAATATCCAGACAGCCTATGCACAGTGCGCATAGCCTTGCCCAACGGGCCTTAGCTCATCGCGAGGGGTGCGTCGCCTTCCCGTAGGGAGTTACCCCTGGGGCGGCGCGTCTCGAACCCGCGTTCGGTGCTGCGCGGATTCGTGGCTCGCCGGTATCGTGATATATATGTTCACCATGGGACATGGGATCTCAAGCCTGTGTGGCACGCGCCCATGTACCACAGTCAGATTGACAGAAAGGCAGGATGTCCCGGTCGCCAATTGCACGGAAGTGCCCGGTTCACACCTTTCGTTACTTTGTAAAAGACACTCGTGGATATCCGCAAACTTCGTCATGTGTTGAGCTTGGCACAACATCTGACATTCAGTCGCGCCAGCATCGACGTCAACCTGAGTCAGCCCGCGTTGTCTCGCAGCATTCAGTCGATTGAGGCCGAACTGGGCATTGCGCTTTTTGATCGCAGCCCCAGCGGCGTGTCGTTGACGCCGTTCGGTAAGGTGTTTACGGAAAGAGCACGCAGAATCGTTCTGGAAGCGAACGAGTTGCAACGAGATCTTGCTCTCATGCAACTCGGCGAATATGGCGAGCTGTCGATCGGCCTCGGCGCAACGCCAGCGATCCTGTTGACCCAGCCGCTCCTTGACTATTTCCTGCTGCATGCGCCTCAGGTGCATGTGAGCATAAAGAGAGGTGGCCGGGATGCCCTGCTACGCCTGCTTCTCGACGAGCAGGTCGACATATTTTTTGGAGACATAGCGCTGCTGGAGGATCGAAGCGATTTACATCTAAGTCCGCTGCCTCGCTGGTCCAGCGGATTTTTCTGCGCCCCGGACCACCCCCTCGCAGCGCGATCGGTCGTGCCTCGTGACGAACTCCTGAGTCACCGAATAGGTTCCATTGAATTGTCACCCTGGGCGATGGCTGACCTTTGCGAGTATTTCGAACAGTCCATCGCCTCTGTCATTTCATTCCGGAGCGATGATTTCCGCGATGTTGAAGCTGCAGCTGTCGGCGCAAGGGTGGTCGTATTTGGCAACCGGTCTGTATTCAGAAACGCGATTCAGCGCGGCGCACTGGTCGAAGTGCCGCTGGATCCGCCTCTCGAGCGTGCTGCCCGGTTGGGTTCAGTGACCCTCGCGGCGCGAACGCTTTCGCCCGCTGTGTCGCGAGCGAAAGCGCTAGCTGAGTCTATCTTTGCAGATTACGCTGCGACGGAAATTGAAGCGAAAATTGATTAGGATCATTGATCGGAGTGCGGCACGCCCCCCGGTACATTAGCGCGAGGGCCTCACCCTCACAGCCGTCCCGGACGCGGATCGGCCACGAAACCGTCATGATTGGGCATCACCACACGCGGCAGCGAGGCGGCATCGAGCCGCGTATTCGCCGGCACGATGCCGTTCTGGTTGAGCAGGAATGCGCTGAGCGCGTACCCCTCGTCGGCGGAAAGCGAATTTCGCTTTGCTTATTCGCTGTATTGCGCAGGGTTCGAACTCCTGCAGATTTTCTTATCAGGAATGATTGGTTGGATTCGAGCGCACGCGAATCTAACGTGTAGTGCCGGTGATCGCCCCATCTGAGTATTGGCACCCCACTCCCTTCATTCGACTGGTATTGCCGCATGCGCTATTTTCGTCTGCTGAAATCTTTCGTCGCCGTGGCGGCCCTGTCGCTCGCCGCGGTTCACGCCTATGCCGACAAGCCGGCGGTGATTCGCATCGGCGTCGCGCAGCAGGGTACGGGCGATCCCCCTACCTTTGGCGGTTCACCCGCGGCTACGGTGCAATTGCAGCAGTCGCTCGAGAAGGAATTCGCCGCCGACGGCATCAAGGTCGAATGGCTGTTCTTCAAAGGCGCCGGCCCCGCAGTCAACGAAGCGATCGCCAACAAGTCGCTCGACTTCGCCTATCAGGGCGATCTGCCCGCGGTGCTTGGCCGCGCCAACGGCCTGAAGACGCGCCTGCTGCTCGCCTCGGGTGTCCGCGTCGGCGTCAAAATCGCCGTGCCAGCAGATTCGGACATCCGCTCGATCAAGGACCTGAAAGGCCGCCGCGTGTCGATCTTTCGCGGCACCAATCTGCAACTCGTCGCGGACAATGCGCTCGCCGCCAATCAACTCGACGAACGGGATCTGCGCGTGATCAATCTCGATTCCGCGAGTTCGCTCGCCGCGCTGGCGTCCAAGGGAATCGATGCGTCGGTCAACGATTACCATTTGTACAAGCTGCGTGACCAGGGTCTCGCGAAAATCGTCTACGAATCGCAGAACGATGGCCCCCAATTCACGCGTCAAGCGCATCTGCTGGTGCTCGACGACTTCGATCGCGCGCATTCGGATATCGTGCAACGCGTGGTCAACGTGCTCGTCCAGGGCGCGCAATGGTCGTCGGATGAAGCGAACCGCGATGCGCTCTTCAAGCTGTGGGCCAAAAGCGGCGTGCCCTATTCCTCCTGGCAGGCCGAGTTCGCGAATCAAAGTCTGAAGGACCGCAACTCGCCGTTGATCGACCCGTTCATCGTCGCGCGCTATAAAGCGGTCGCGGCGGATGCGCTGAAACTCAAACTGATCCGTCAGCCGGTCGAGGTCGATAACTGGTTCGAGACGAAGTATCTCGACAACGCGCTGCGCGCTCAGAAACTCGACCACTACTGGACGCGCTACGACGCCGCCGGCAAGCCGCTCAGCTAAAACGGGAGCGATCACGATGAGCGAAACCGCACTCCAGGTTGAGAACGAACGGCTCGGCCACGGCGCCGTAGTGCCGGTGCCAGATACCGCGTACGCGCCACCGCATCGCAACCCGTGGCTGCGCGCACTCGCGTGGCAGCTCGCGCCGTGGGTCTTGCCAGCCGTCCTGTTCGCCTTATGGAGCATCGGCTGCGAGCATGGCTGGATCGCACCGCAGATCCTGCCACCGCCCGAGCGCGTGTTCGACACCTTCGTCGAACTGGCAAAAAGCGGCGATCTCGCCAGCAACACGCTGATCAGTCTGCAACGCGTGCTGTTCGGCTTCGCTGCGGGCACCTTGCTCGGTTTTGTGCTCGGCGCGGCGCTCGGTCTGTCGCGCACCTTCGAAGCCTACGTGTTGCCGAGCTTCAATGCGCTCGTGCAAATCCCGGTGCTCGGCTGGCTGCCGTTTCTTCTGCTGCTCGTCGGTGTCGGCGAACCGCTCAAATACATCCTCATCGCGCACGCGGCGCTCGTGCCAGTCACGTTGAGCACGCTGCAAGGATTCCGCCAGACACCCGCCTCGCTCGATGAAGTCGCGCGCGTATTCGAATACAACGGCTGGCAACGGATCTTCTATCTTGTCCTGCCCGCTGCCGTGCCGACGCTTGCCACCGGAATACGGCTCGCATTCACCAAAGCCTGGCTCGCGCTGGTGGTGGTCGAACTGGTGGCGTCTTCCGAAGGGCTCGGCTATCTGATCGTCTACGGCCGGCAGCTGTTTCAGCTCGACCTGGTGATGGCGTCGGTGGTCGTGGTGGGCGCCATCGGTTACGCGATGAATCGTTCGCTCGACGCACTCGAAGCGCGGTTGCGGCGCGGACAGCCGTCGGCGTTTCGCGAGTAATGGCGCCAACCGCTGCCACGCACCGCTTATGAGGCACCTACGATGAGTCTTGCTCCTTTCAAACGCCCCGCCGGATCGAAGCAGTCGGCCGATGTATCCTGCGACTGCGGCAACGTGCCCGCCGCCTTCCAGCGCGCGGCACGGCCGCGCCGGCCGCTGTTCGCACGCGTCGACCGGCGCGGCGCCATCTTGCCCATCGTCGCCATCGCGATCTGGTGGGCCGTCTCGGAAGCACACCTGATCAAAAGCGGCTTGCTGGTCAGCCCCGCGCAGGTGCTGGCCACCGCCTGGCAACAGATCGTCAGCGGCGCGCTTTTCAAGGCCCTCTCCGCGTCACTTGCGCGCGAAGCGAGCGGCTTCGTGATCGGCACGCTCGGCGGCCTGCTGCTCGGCAGCGTGCTCGGCTTCTCACGGCTCGCCACACGCATGATCGGCCCGAGCTTCGACACGTTCAAACAGATCTCGCTGTTTGCATGGATCCCGTTGATCTCCGTGTGGTTCGGTCTCGGCGATGCGGCGAAAGTCGTGTTCCTGTCGCTCGCGGCGTTGCTGCCGGTCGCCGCGCACACGTGTGACGGCATTCACGCCGTGCCGCGCGCCTACATCGAAGTCGCGCGCGCTTTTCGCTATTCGCGCTGGCAATTGATCCGTGCTGTCATTTTGCCGGCCGCGCTGCCGTCAATTTTCACCGGCATCTATCTCGCGCTGATCTATTCGTGGCTCGCCACGCTCGGCGCGGAATATCTGCTGGTGGCGGGTAGCGGCATCGGCAATACGCTGATCGACGGCAGCGAACAGTTCCGCATGGATCTGGTGCTGTTCGGCGTGATCGTGGTCGGTGTCACCGGTTGGGCGTTGAACGCGCTGGCGCGCGCGCTGGAACGAGCGATCTTTGCGCGCCGTTCGCAGGTGGCCGCACGATAAACACGTGCCCGATATTCATCGACTGCCCACTGAACTTGCACCGAATACAGATCAAGGTCCGCTCATGACTTCTTCCACGCTTTCCGAAAGCATCGACATTCTCCACGTCAGCAAGCGCTACGCGCAACAAGGCGGTGCGCCGCTCGCGGTGCTCGACGACGTCAGCCTGCGGGTGCGTCCCGGCGAATTCGTCAGCGTGCTCGGATCGAGCGGTTGCGGCAAGTCGACCTTGCTGCGGCTGATCGCGGGACTGGATACCGATTACACCGGCGATATCGTCGTCGCCGGAGAAAAGGTCCGTGATACGTCGCTCGAGCGTGGCATCGTGTTTCAGGACCACCGCCTGTTTCCGTGGCTCACCGCGTCGCAAAACATTCTCGCCGCGCTGCGAAACGCGCCGCTATCGGCGCACGAAAAACGCGACGCGGTCGCGCAGCACATCGCGCTCGTCGGCCTGAATGGCTTCGAACATGCCTATCCGCATCAACTGTCGGGCGGGATGGCGCAACGCGTGGCGATCGCACGCGGTCTCGTGAACCGCCCGCGCGTGCTGCTGCTCGACGAACCGTTCGGTGCGCTCGATGCGCTCACGCGCGGCCGCTTGCAAAACGAATTGCAACGCATCTGGGAACACGAACGCATCACGATGATTCTCGTCACGCACGACGTCGACGAAGCGCTCTACCTCGGCGATCGGGTTATCACGATGGCGCCGCGGCCGGGCCGCATCAAGCGGATCGTCGATGTCGCTTTGCCGCGTCCACGCGAGCGCAACGATCCCCGCTTCATTCGTTTGCGCGACGAAGTGCTAGCCGATTTCGCCGAGCAAGACGGCGATCGCCGCGAACCTCGCGGAGACGATACCCTACCCGGCGGCACGCGCATTCCGGTGGCCAGTCCGCCGATCACCGAATGGCGGCTCGCGTGGTGACGCGCGCGGCATCCCCTATGCAAACAAACCATTCAGTTCTCTTCGCCAGGAGCCTCCCATGAGTGCAGCCGCATTGCAGGATGTACAGTCGATTCCGGTCACCCCGCTTTCCGCGCACATCGGCGCAGAAATTCACGGTATCGATCTCACACAGAAACTGGACGCGCGCCAGATCGCGGACATTCGCGCGGCGCTGCTGAAATGGCGCGTCGTGTTCTTTCGCGAGCAGTTCCTGACGCACGAGCAGCACGTCGCTTTCTCGGCGCAGTTTGGCGAGCTGACCTTGGGACATCCGGTGTTCGGCCATGTCGACGGCCATCCGGAGGTCTATTCGATCTCAAAGTACCGCAAGGCGACCCGTTTCGAGGGGCAGGCGCTGCTGCGGCCCTGGACCGGTTGGCACACGGACGTGACCGCCGCGCTCAATCCACCCTGGGCTTCGATCCTGCGCGGCGTGACGATTCCGCCGTACGGCGGCGACACGCAGTGGACCAACCTGGTGGCGGCCTATCAGAAGCTTTCCGCACCGTTACGCACGTTCGTCGACGGCCTGCGAGGGCTTCATCGCTTTACACCACCCGTCGGCGCCAGTGGGACGGAAGCGTTTGTCAAAGCCGTCGAACAACGCATTCTCGTTACCGAACATCCGCTCGTCAGAGTTCATCCGGAAACGGGCGAGCGGGCGCTCTATGTCAGCCCGAGCTTCCTGAAGTCGATCGTCGGTGTGAGTCCTCGCGAAAGCCAGGTGTTGCTCGAACTGCTCTGGGAACATGTGACGCGGCCGGAGTTCACTGTGCGCTTCAAGTGGGAGGCCGGCAGCGTCGCCTTCTGGGACAACCGCGCGACGGCTCACCTCGCCCCCACCGATATTTTCGATCTCGACTTCGACCGGCAACTGTATCGCACGACGCTTGTCGGCGACGTGCCCGTTGGGCCGGACGGCGCGCAGTCGGTGGCGATCGAAGGCTCGCCGGTGAGCGCCGCCGCTGCAGTCGCGTTGAACTGAGTACTACGCCGGCGTGCCTCGGCCGTAATGACAGTGCAGTATTCCGGGTCTAGATTGGCGAGCGACATCGCGCGCCGGTCGTCAGCACTTCTCAGGTTGCCGTTCCAGTCCCTTCGATCAAAAGTGAAGCGGTCACGTGCGGTTTTGGCGAACTGACGTTCTTATGACATTATTTGCCAGCGCAGACGTCGCGAACGATGATCAGCAAGCCACGTCGCGTAGCGGGGCAATCAAGACGCAGCACGTGTTTCGAGGCAGATAGGTCCTCGAACACCAAACTGTCATCCTGTCATTCTTTCGGAGGCAAGACCATGAAGTCGAGCATCGTCGCACCGCTTTTGATCGTGTCGTTACTCGGCACACCCGTTGCGGTTTTCGCGCAGCAGCACGACGACAATCACGGCGGTGACCAGCATTCGCAACACGGACCCAATCCAGGGCACGACGTCCAGCACGGGCATGGTCACGGCCCTGCTCCGCACGAAGCGTCGTTGGGGGGCCCGGGCGGTCCCGTTCCCCACAACGATTGGCACAAGGGCGAGCGGCTTCCGGCAGAGTACCGGGATCGCAACTACGTTGTCGACAACTGGCACGAACACGGCCTGCAAGCGCCACCGCGCGGGTATCAATGGGTAGGCGTGAACGGGGACTATGTACTCGCCGCCATCGCGACCGGTGTCATCGCAAACGTCCTGCTTAACGGGCACTAGCCAACCGAACCGAAAGCGATTGCTTTCCTTACTGACAAGCGATCTTCGTTCTGAGGATCGTGAGCGCGGAGGCCCGTCGTTGCGGGCCTCCGCGCTGCTGCATCGATAGTTGATGTCGCGTCGTGACGGTTTCCGCGCGGCCCGCCAGCATGACGAGCACCGGCGGCCTCCGGCCCGCGATAGATCGGGGACTCGACTAACGGAAGCCGTAGACCACGACCTTTTTCCCCTCAAAGCTTTCTTGCACAGCTTGCTCGCAATTCGATGGACACGTTACCATGCCGTCCGCGCTCGCGCCTGACACGGTGACCGCCCTGTAGACAACGGATTCGATGAGCGTCCCGTCGGCAGCGACGACGATGTTCAGATCCGTCTCGACGCCGGCCGGCACTGCTCCGCCGGCGGTATAGACGACTTTCATGGTGCCGGTGCAATCGGAGTTCACCGTGTAGGTGCCGCTCTGGTTCGGATTGAATGTAATCTGCCCCCCTTTCGGCAGCCCGCCGATAACCCCGAAGTCGGTCCGTGAAAAATTGCCCCTACCGTCGAACGTCACCAGGGCGACGTCATCGAGGATCGACGTGGTGGCGTACGCATGCACCGAACCATCGGCAGCTATCAATCCAAGAATCTCTCCGTGACCGATAAACCCAAACGGTCCCTTTAGCGTTGCGTTCGAACAAAGGCCGCCGGGGCCCCCGGGGCCGCCAGCCTGCGCGGCGCCACTGAGCGAGAGAAGTGCAACGGCGGTTGCTGACAGAATGCGTAAATGCTTGATCTTCATGGTCATCTCCTTGTCACCGAATCAGGCGCTTAACGTCACAGCGCACAGGGGCCTATTGCCTAGCTGGATTAGGCGTCCAGTTCAAACACATAAAATAAAAAATGGCCACAGTGATACCTGGCTGCCGCCGTTTGCGGAGCAAGCGATGAGCGAACGAGAGGCCGTCGGTGCGGCCGGCTGTTCCGGAGTGTGAGGCGAGAAAGTTCAGGCGTGGGCCAGAGTAATGAATGGCGAAACGCTTCACCAAGCAGTCATTTTTCGCTCGGTGTCGGCAGACACGTGCAGAAGAGGTGCACGAAAGCCCGCGCAATGGTGACTTCGTGAGTCGGCCATGCCTTAAAGTCGCATAGCAAAAAGTAGTGTAATCCACGATATTCGCCGGTGCCGGATGAATATCGGACAAAAGGCAGGCGCATTCAGAATCGCGCGGTGGGTCTGGTCGTTATGGATGTACTCGACCGGTTCCCTCACCCCCTTGGTGCGTCCAGGATCCCCGTCACGCAGAAAAATGGCGGTTTTCAGGCCGCCGCAAACCCAGGTTCTCGCGCAACGTGCGGCCCTCATAGTCCTCGCGAAACAAGCCGCGTCGCCGTAGTTCAGGCAACACCAGTTCGACGAAATCGGTCAGGCCGTCCGGCAGTACCGGTGGCATCACGTTGAAACCGTCCGCGCCATGATTCAGGAAGCGCTCTTCGAGTTGATCGACGATCTGGGCTGCGGTGCCGACGAGTTGCCAGTGTCCACGCGCGCCCGCAACCCGCAAATAGAGTTGGCGGATCGTGAGGTTCTCGCGGCGCGCCAATTTGAGCGTCAACAACTGCCGGCTCTTGCTCGCATTCGTTTCGGGCAGCTCCGGGATTGGGCCATCGAGCGGATAATCCGATAGATCGAACCCGCCGGTCAGCCCGGATACCAATGCAAGTCCAACCTTCGGATCGACAAGCGACTGTAACTGCTCGAACTTCTCTCTAGCCTCGCTTTCGGTACGGCCGACAATCGGCAACACCCCGGGCATGATTTTCAGATCATCCGGATGACGGCCATAGGTCTGCAGACGGCCCTTTACGTCCGCATAAAAATCCACCGCGTCCTGCAGCGTTTGCTGCGCCGTGAAAATCACCTCGGCTGTTTTCGCAGCAAGATCCCGCCCTGCTTCGGACGACCCGGCCTGCACGACGACCGGATGCCCCTGCGGGGAACGGGCAACGTTCAGTGGCCCCTTGACCTGAAAGAAACGTCCCTGGTGATCCAGCACATGCCGTTTGACCGGGTCGAAGAAACGCCCTTCGGCCTTGTTGCGAACGAACGCGTCGTCCTCCCAACTGTCCCACAGGCCGCCTGTGACTTCCGCGAATTCGGCGGCACGCGCATAGCGCTCGGCGTGGTCGAAATGTTTATCGCGGTTGAAATTCTTCGCCTCATGCTCGCTTGACGAGGTAACCAGATTCCAACCCGCACGCCCCCCGCTGATGTGATCGAGTGACGCGAACTTGCGGGCAATGTGATACGGCTCGTTGAAACTCGTCGAGGCCGTGCCCACCAGACCGATGCGTTCGGTCACGGCCGCGAGCGCCGACAGCAACGTGATCGGCTCGAACTGCGCCACATAGCTGTGCGCCGTGCGGCTGAGAAAGTCGACATTGTCGCCGCGGGTACCCACGCCATCCGCAAGAAAGATCAAATCGAACTTGGCGGCTTCGGCCGTTTGCGCAAGCCGCACATAGTGACGGAAGTTAACGCCGGCGTCCGCCTGTGCCTCGGGATGCCGCCACGCCGCAATGTGGTGTCCGGCAGGATAAAGGAAAGCGCCGAGGCGCAAATGCCCGCTACGTCTGCTCATGGAAGTCCGCGAAGATTGATTGACGGGTAGATCCTGCACTGCGTCGATCGGCCAACTAAATGGGTTGAGCGGACCGAATACTAAGCGGATCGACAACAGGTCGACGTTAGCGCGCCGCGTCGCGCGCGGCAACCAAGCAAAGCTCATAACCATATGAGCCTGGACGGGCGCACGGTGCGCATTTCACGCCAAGGCGCCGTGAAATAAGCCGATTTGTGGTCCGGTTATCTCACACAGAAAAAAAGCGGTTCTCAGGCCGTGGCAATCCCAGATTCTCGCGCAGCGTCGCCCCTTCGTATTCGCGCCGGAACAACCCTCGCTTCTGCAACTCGGGAATGACCTTGTCAACGAAATCGTCAAGACCACCAGGCAGATACGGGAACATGACGTTGAACCCATCCGAGCCCTCTTCCACCAACCATTGCTCCATCTGATCGGCGATCATCGTCGCCGTGCCCACCATCTCGAGTCCCGAGTATCCGCCAATGCGCTGAGCGAGCTGACGAATCGTCAGCCCGTCGCGCTGCGCCCATTCGACCACGCGTTGCCGCGCGGTCCGACTCGCATTGGTCTCCGGGATCTCGGGCAGCGGGCCGTCCGGATCGAGACCGGACACGTCGTGCCCCAATGCAATCGACAGCGAAGCGATGCCGCTCTCGTAGTGAACGAATGTGTCGAGCCGCGCCCGGATGTCCAGCGCCTCTTCCAACGTATCGCCGACGACCACGAAGGCGGCCGGCAGTATCTTCATGTGATCGCGTGCACGGCCGAGCTTTTCCATACGGCCTCTCACATCGGCATAGAAACGCTTGCCGTCCGCCAGCAGGCTTTGCGCGGTGAACACCACCTCCGCCGTTTCGGCCGCGATCTGGCGCCCTGCTTCCGATGAACCCGCCTGCACGATGACGGGCCACCCCTGAACGGGGCGCGCAATATTCAACGGGCCGCGCACCGAGAAGTTCTCGCTCTTGTAGTTCAACACATGGAGTTTTTGCGGATCGAAGAATGTGCCGGTCTCCGTATCGCGGATAAAAGCATCGTCGGCCCAACTGTCCCAGAGCCCGGTGACCACATCGAAGAACTCGCGGGCACGCCGATACCGTTCGTCGTGCTCGACATGTTCGTCGAGACCGAAATTGAGCGCGGCGTCGGGATTCGAGGTCGTCACGAGATTCCATCCCGCGCGGCCACCGCTGATATGGTCGAGCGACGCAAAACGTCGGGCTACGTGATAAGGCGCGTCGAACGTAGTGGATGCGGTCGCGATGAGCCCCAGCCGTTCAGTGACCGCAGCCAGCGCGGGCAGCAGCGTCAGCGGTTCGAACGACGTGACCGTGTGGCTATGCTTGAGCGCGTCGAGCGGCATGTTGAGCACAGCGAGGTGGTCAGCCATAAAGAACGCGTCGAAGCGGCCACGCTCGAGCGTCTGCGCGAAGCGTTTCAGATGCGCAAAATTGAAGTTGGCGTCGGGATAGGCGCCGGGATAGCGCCATGCGCCGGTATGAATTGTCGTGGGACGCATGAAAGCGCCGAGGCGAAGCTGACGTGACATGAGGCGAGCTCCATCGCAAACAGATCGGGCCAGTTTAATCGTCCTTCGCCGAGACTGCTTGCCACCGTCCACCTCGCCGTCCCTGCCTGCACCGCCCTGCCGAACGCGCTGCGCCGAGCCCCGGACGCTAACAGATACGCCGAAAGCTCCCCCGCAGAAATACAAAGCACAAAATCTTCGTTCGCCCGTCGAGGCTCCATCACTAGACTGTGATGCAACTTGTCATAACAAGTACGGACGCCCCCAGATCATGCTGAAACCCGACCCGGCCAACGTGCTGCCGATTTCCGCCACGCCGCTTTACGAGCAGATCAAGACGGCATTGCGTTCGCGCATTCTCGATGGCACGTACGCGGCCCATTCCCAGATGCCGTCTGAGAACGACCTCTGCGCGATGTTCAACGTCAGCCGCATCACCGTGCGGCAAGCGCTCGGCGATCTGCAAAAGGAAGGCCTCGTTTTCAAGCTTCACGGCAAGGGCACCTTCGTCTCCAGGCCGAAAGTGTTCCAGAACGTCAGCGCTTTGCAAGGCTTCGCCGAAGCGATGTCGTCGATGGGATATGAAATCGTCAATCAGCTCAAACATATCCGCTTCATTCCCGCCACCGCGCACATCGCCAGCCGGCTCAAACTGCCCGAGGGCGCGAAAGTTGCCGAAATCCATCGCGTGCGGCTGCTCAATCGCGAGCCGGTGTCGCTCGAAATCACCTGGGTTCCGGAGGCGTTAGGCAAACGCCTCGCCAGTGCGGACCTGGTCACGCGCGACATCTTCCTCATTCTCGAGAACGACTGCGCCGTGCCGCTCGGCCACGCTGACGTCTCGATCGACGCGATTCTCGCCGACGATGAAATCGTCGAAGCCTTGAACGTTGAAGAAGGCAGCCCGGTGCTGCGCATCGAACGCCTTACGCATAGCGCGGACGGTACGCCGATCGACTACGAATACCTCTATTTCCGGGGTGACGCGTTTCAGTACCGCTTTCGCGTCGACCGTCAAAAAGAGAAGAAGAGCACAAGGAAGACGCAATGAATACGCACGTGATCGAGTACGACCTGGTCGTGGTAGGGGGTGGCACCGCCGGCCCCATGGCTGCCGTCAAGGCAAAGGAACAGAATCCGAATCTGAAGGTGTTGCTGCTGGAAAAGGCCAACGTCAAACGCAGCGGCGCGATTTCGATGGGCATGGACGGTCTGAATAACGCCGTCATCCCCGGGCACGCGACACCCGAGCACTACACAAAGGAAATCACCATCGCCAACGACGGCATTGTCGATCAGGCAGCCGTCTATGCCTACGCCCAGCACAGTTTCAAGACCATCGAAGAGCTCGACCGCTGGGGTGTGAATTTCGAAAAAGACGGTACGGGCGACTATGCGGTCAAGAAAGTCCATCATATGGGGTCCTATGTTCTGCCGATGCCGGAAGGCCATGACATCAAGAAGGTGCTCTACCGGCAGCTCAAACGGGCGCGCATTGCGATCACCAATCGCATTGTCGTCACACGGGTTCTGACCGATGCGCAAGGGCGTGCCTGCGGCGTACTGGGCTTCGATTGCCGTACAGCGGATTTCTATGTGGTGCGCGCGAAAGCAGTGATTCTCTGCTGCGGCGCCGCGGGCCGGCTCGGTTTGCCCGCCTCGGGATATCTGATGGGAACCTACGAGAACCCCACCAACGCCGGCGACGGCTACGCAATGGCTTATCACGCGGGCGCAGCGCTTGCGAACCTCGAGTGCTTCCAGATCAATCCGCTGATCAAGGACTACAACGGCCCTGCCTGCGCCTACGTGACCGGACCGCTTGGCGGTTTCACCGCGAACGGCAAGGGCGAACGCTTCATCGAATGCGACTACTGGAGTGGCCAGATGATGTGGGAGTTCTATCAGGAACTCCAAAGCGGTAACGGGCCAGTGTTCCTGAAGCTCGACCATCTCGCCGAAGAAACCATTCAAACCATCGAGCAGATTCTGCACACGAACGAGCGCCCGAGCCGCGGACGGTTTCATGCGGGACGCGGCACCGATTACCGGCAGCAGATGATCGAAATGCACATCTCGGAGATCGGCTTTTGCAGCGGCCACAGTGCGTCCGGCGTCTATGTGAACGAGCGCGCGGAAACCACCGTTGCCGGTCTCTATGCCGCCGGGGACATGGCTGCCGTGCCGCACAACTATATGCTCGGCGCCTTCACCTACGGCTGGTTCGCGGGTCAGAACGCGGCGCAATACGTCGAGAGCCGCGAGCATGCAACGCTCGATATCGAGCAGATCGAAGCCGAGCGGACGCGAATCTACGCACCGCTCGAACGGCAGACGGGGCTTGCGCCTGCGCAAGTCGAATACAAGCTGCGCCGCATGGTGAACGACTATCTACAGCCGCCGAAGGTCACGCGCAAGATGGAAATCGGCCTGCAACGTTTCGCTGAAATCGCCGCCGACATCGATCAGATCAAGGCCGACGATCCGCACGAACTGATGCGCGCCGCCGAGGTGCGAGCGATTCGCGACTGCGCGGAAATGGCGGCGCACGCATCGCTGTATCGCACGGAAAGCCGGTGGGGGCTGTACCACCATCGCGTCGACTATCCGCAACGCAACGACGCCGAGTGGTTCTGCCACACGCATCTGAAGAAAGACGCAGCGGGCCGCATGGTGAGCGAGAAACGCGCCGTCCAACCGTATGTGGTGGCGCTCGACAACCACGAAACCCGGGCCTATCAAAACCTGCGGATAAGCGAGCCCGCGCTTGCCGACGCTTGAGGAGCCACCATGTCTACGACACCGCACACCATTTTCCAGCGCAGCGCAGCGCCCGTCACAATCGACGAAGACAAATGCATCGCCGACAAAGGCTGCACGGTCTGCGTGGATGTGTGCCCGCTCGACCTGCTCGCGATCGACCTGACCAAGGGAAAGGCGTACATGAAGTTCGACGAATGCTGGTACTGCATGCCGTGCGAGAAAGATTGCCCGACCGATGCGGTCAGGGTCGAGATTCCTTATCTGCTGCGCTAATCGCGAACCATCCGAACCATTCAGCTCATGACCGATATTTCGCTTCCGCTTACGTTCGACCCCGATTCCCTCGATCCGGAAACCGCCGAACTTTTGCCGCGATTGGCGTCCGCGGATGCCGCCGTGCGCCGCATCGCACTCCTCGCGCTCGCCGACCTCGAAGACGCAGCCGTGCTCGGACCGATTGTCGCCGCGTTGCGCACCGACGTGTCATCGGACGTTCGAGCTCAGGCCGCCGAGGTGCTCGGCGCGTGGGAACGCGCCGACGCGGTTGAGGCGCTGTGCGAAGCACTGGCCGATGACGCGGAGAATGTGCGCGACGCGGCCGCGCAGAGCCTGTCCAATTTGAAAGACCCTGAATCGGGACCGCTGCTCGCGCCCTGGACCACGCATTGCGATCCGTTCGTGCGCCAGGCTGCGCTCCGCGGTCTGCGCGAATTACGCTACGCGGGCGCACTGGAACCTGCGCTGACCGCGCTGACGGCAAGCGAAGACGTTGTACGGCTCGAAGCCGTGAGCGTGCTCGGATGGTTGAAGAGCGAACAGGCGCTTGGCCCGCTTGCCGCACTCGCCGCCCAGGATCCGAACGCCGCCGTACGCCGCGCCGCAATCGGGGCGCTGGGCATCGGGGCCGCGGCGACGGAGGGCACCATCGCCGCGTTGCTGGGTGCACTACGCGATGCCGCGTGGCAGGTCCGTGAAGAAGCGGTGACCACGCTCGGCAAACTGCGCGTGCAGACCGCGCGGGATGCGCTGATCGCGATGCTTGACGACGACTATTGGCAAGTCCGTTTGCAGGCGGTCCGCGCGTTGGGCAAACTCGGCGACGCAACCGCAAGCGCCCCGGTCGCCGCCCTGCTCACCCATGCGATCAGCAATTTACGCAAGGAAGCCGCCTTGTCGCTAGGCGAACTGGGCGACGCTGCGTCGTTGCCGGCCTTGCAAGCCGCTGCGACGGATCCCGACCCGGAAGTACGCAAAGCAGCCCGTATCGCCTTGACGCAAATTGAAACAGCGCAATGACGAACGCCCCCGACCATCTAACGGTTCACGCGGCGAGTGGACGGTTGTCCTTGACGTGGACTAGCGGACAGACGCAGTGGATCGACAACGCGACGCTGAGGAAGCGCTGCCCTTGCTCGACATGCCGCCGTTTGAAACATGCGGGTCAGACGGCGCGGATCGATCCGCGCGTCGCCATTGTCGACGTGCAGCCGATGGGCTACGGCGTGCAGATCGTGTTCAGCGATGGGCACGCGCAAGGGATTTATCCGTGGGATTATCTGGCGAGTCTTGCCTGAATGCGGGTCGCAGTGCGCATCAAGCAGTGCGCCATTTCGCGTCCGCCACGACGAGCTTCTTCGGAATCAGTTTCAACTCGGTGAACGTGTCAGCGATCTGTTGCTGGTAGTCGAGCGTCGCCGCGTCGATGGGCAGCACACTGTAACTGGCGCGGTTCAAGGCAAGTTCGAGTGTCGGCGCATCCAGACCGACGAGCGGCGACAACTGGCTGGAAACGGCCGGGATATGGTCGCGACTCCATCGATCGACCAGATCGAGTTCGGCAAGCAGTTCCTGCAGCACGTGGGGCTGCGCATCGGCGAACTTACGCGCGGCGAGGTAGTACTGCGAATTGCGCACGAGACCCTCACCGTTCGCGATCACCCTCGCATTGGCTTGCCTTTCAATAGCGGCCAGATAGGGATCCCAGATCACCCATGCATCAATGCTGTTTTGCACGAACGCCGCACGTGCGTCGGCCGGCGTCAGAAACACGGGCTGAATATCGGCGTATGACAGTCCCGCATGCTGCAGCGCCTTGACCAGTAGATAGTGGACATTCGACCCCCGGTTCAGCGCGACCTTCTTGCCCCGCAAATCCGCGACCGAGCGAATCGGTGAATCATGCGGCACGACGATCGCCTCACCCTTTGGCGCCGGCGGCTCGTTGCCGATGTAGACGAAATCGACGCCGGCAGCCTGGGCAAAGATCGGCGGTGTTTCGCCGACCGTTCCAACATCCACCGCCCCGGCGTTCAGGCCTTCGAGAAGCTGGGGACCAGCGGGGAATTCGAGCCACTGCACGGACACACCCTGCGCGGCCAACCGCTTCTCGAGCGTGCCATGCGCTTTCAGAACCACGAAGTTGCCGTATTTCTGAAAGCCGATTCGCAAGACTTTGCCATTGGACTGCGTTTGAGCCTGAGCCCGTTGCGAGGTTAACAGAGCACCGGCGGCGAAGGTTGCTGCGCTTGCCGCCGCAGCCTTTAGCAGCGTGCGCCGGCGTGGATCGGTCAAGTCGAAGTTTGCCAATGCGTCCGATGTGTTGCGAGAAGCCATAAACCTGCCACGAGGATGGGTTGAATGGGTCGAATACTAGATGGGTTGAGATTAGCGGCCTGCGACGCAGACGACAACCAAGCAAAGCGCATAAGGTTATGAGCCCGGGATGCGCCGGGATGCGCCGGGATGCGCCGGGATGCGCCGGGATGCGCCGGGATGCGCAAGGATAAGCGCGTCTCGCCCCGACGGAACGCAGTGCGCCAAATACGCCAGAGTGATATGGATAGTCGAAAATCTTCGTTTGGCCGCGACGCCGGAACGGTGACACTAAAAGGTCACGCATCGGCATGGTCCACCGACATGAGCAAAACGCGTTGGGATTATTCACAGCAAGCAACCGCAACTGCCCCGCACGACGCCACACCGTCTGAGCGCACCCATACATCGCATGGGCGGCTTGTCGCCGTGTTGCTCATCGCCGCATTGTGTGCGTGTTTCGAGCGCGAAGTCGCCGGCCCGTCAGAGGGCGGCATTCGGCCCATCGTAGCGAAATATTGGCAAACAGCCAAAGCTGTGATTGGCGCGCCTACGCGTTAATCGATTCGATTCGCGTCGATTCGCCTATTACGCACCTGAAAATTACGCACCTGAAAAAAACGGCGACCAAAATCGGCCGCCGTTTTTCATTAGCGATTAACGATCAGCAATCCGCGCCGCGAAGACAGCCGCCGCACTACCGACACCAGCGCATCGACTTCATCGCAAGTGTTGTAGAACGCGAGCGACGGCCGTACCGTCGCTTCAACACCGAAGCGCCGCAAGATCGGCTGCGCACAATGATGCCCTGAGCGCACGGCAATGCCCTCTTCGTTCAAGGCCTGCCCCACTTCCTCGGTCTCGTAGCCCTTCAACACGAAGGACAACACGCTGGCCTTGTCACGCGCCGTGCCGATCAACCGAACGCCCGGCACCGGCTGCAACACGCTCGTCGCATACGCCAGCAGATCGTGCTCATAGCGCGCGATATTCTCGATACCCACGCGCTGAACGTAATCGATCGCCGCACCAAGACCCACTGCATCAGCGATATTCCCCGTACCGGCTTCGAAGCGACTCGGCGGGGGCTGGAATACGGTACGCTCAAACGTAACGTCCGCGATCATGTTGCCGCCACCCTGCCAGGGCGGCATATCCTCAAGAATCGCGCGCTTACCATAGACCACGCCGATGCCCGTCGGACCAAACACCTTGTGACCCGAGAACACGAAGAAATCAGCGTCGAGCGCCTGCACGTCTACCCGCATGTGCGACACAGACTGAGCACCGTCGACCAACGCCTTCGCCCCTGCACGATGCGCCAGCTCGACGATCTCTTTGACCGGCACCACCGTGCCCAACGCATTCGACACCTGCGTGACCGACACGATCTTCGTCCGGTCATTGAGAAGCCGACGGTATTTGTCGAGCAAGACCTGGCCATTGTCGTCGACGGGAATCACGCGCAGCTTTGCACCGGTTTGCGCGGCGAGCTGCTGCCACGGCACGATGTTGGCGTGATGCTCCAGGTGCGAGACGATGATCTCGTCACCTTCGCCGACATGCTTCACGCCCCACGTCTTCGCGATCAGGTTGATCGCTTCGGTGGTGCCGCGCACGAAGATGATTTCATCCGGCGACGACGCGCCGATGAAACGCTGCACCTTGCTGCGTGCGGCTTCGTATGCGTCAGTGGCGCGGCCGGCCAGCGCATGAGCAGCCCGATGGATATTCGAGTTTTCATGTGCGTAGAAATACGCCAGCCGATCGATAACCGCCTGCGGTTTGTGCGTGGTTGCGGCATTGTCGAACCACACCAGCTGACGGCCATTCACGCGCTCCTGCAGAATCGGAAAGTCCCGGCGAATCGCATTCACATCGAATGGCGGGTGCGCTGACGGCCCGGCATGCGGCACGCCATCCTTGGCTTCTGGCGTTTGCCCAGGATAGCGCGACGCGTCATTCAGATTCAGAAAGTAATGCGAGCCGCCGCCAGGTTCTACCGGCGTCGGGTTCGGCGCTGCTTGCGAGGCAGCGGGTCGGTCGTACGGAAAGCGTTGCTCCGCAAGCGGTTCATCGACGCCAGGCAGGCCGAACGATTGCGCGCTCACTTCATGCCAGCCTGGCACGACGATATCCGGCGACGTCACGCTCGATGTCCGAGCTTGTCCTGTTTCGCCCAGAAAATAATAAGGCGATGCAGCCCCCGGTGAGACCGGCGACGCAGGCGCTGCGCCGCCCGCGGATGGACGCTGCGCACCGAGTTCCTCAGGCACGCCCAGCGCTGCCCCGCCAAAGCGCGGATCGAGTGCCGGCGCAACGGTCACCGCGCTATCCGGCAAACCGTTTTGCGCAGTTGCATGAGGCGCCAGCGCGGGCGCGCGATTACCCAGCGACAGGACATGCGTGGGCGCCGACGGCAACAGGTTGCCCCCCGGCACATGCCCCTGCGGCAACGCAGCGCCAGGCACGCCAGTGCCCGCGCCGCCGGGACCCGCGAGCGGCGAACCGGCCGGGGCCGGATTGCTGATCTCGCTGGTCACAGGCGCCGTGAACGGCAGCGTGGCAGCCACGCCAAGCGCACCGTTTACCTGCGGCGCGTTGCCCGGCAGCGCCGAGAAGAACGCATTGGCCAGCGACGCCAACGTGGCAGGATCAGGCAAACCCGCGGGCGGACCCGTCGGCACATCGTGCGGCAGGACGCTATCCATGGGCTTACTTGTAGGTGTCTGGGTAGTCATGGTACTTGCCGATCTCCACGTCATCGAGAACTGCCAGCGCGTCCGGCGAATGCACCGCGAGCGAGCAATAGAGCGAGATCAGATACGAAGCGATCGCATGATTGTTGATGCCCATGAAGCGAACCGACAGGCCCGGGCCCTGCTCGCCGGCCACGCCCGGCTGGAACAGACCGACCACGCCCTGGCGCTTGTCGCCCACGCGCAGCAGCAGAATCTTGGTCTTGCCATCCGCAACCGGCACCTTATCCGACGGAACCAGCGGAATGCCACGCCACGTCAGAAACTGCGAGCCGAACAGGCTAACGGTCGGCGGCGGCACGCCACGGCGCGTGCATTCACGACCGAAGGCGGCGATCGCGAGCGGATGCGTCAGGAAGAACGCCGGCTCTTTCCATACCTTGGTCAGCAATTCGTCGAGATCGTCCGGCGTCGGCGCGCCGGTCAGCGGAAACACGCGCTGCTCTTCAGCCACGTTCGCGAGCAGGCCGTAGTCCGGGTTGTTGATCAGCTGGCTCTCTTGCAACTCCTTGATCGTTTCGATCGTGAGGCGCAGTTGCTCCTTGATCTGATCGTGCGGACTGCTGTACAGATCCGAGATCCGCGTGTGCACGTCGAGCACCGTGCTGACCGCATTCAGGAAGTACTCGCGCGGTTGCTCTTCGTAGGGCACGAAGGTGCGCGGCAGGATGCTTTCATCTTCGCGCGCGGTGCAGGCCGCCACCACGGCTTCAGGATTCTTCACCTGGTTCAAACGATAGATGCCCGCCTCGACTGGCAACCACTGGAGCAGGTGGGTGAGCCAGCGGGGCGTGATCGTCGCGAGTTGCGGAACGGTTTTGGTGGCATTGGCTAGTTGCCGTGCTGCGGTATCGCCGAGCGCCGTCAGGCCGCCCACTGTTGCTGTCATCTGAAGCTCCAGGGTTGATAGAAGAAAAACAGGAAAGCTTATGAACGAAAGTGATTATCGGAAGGCACCCCCAGCCGTTCAACATGCTATAGACGGCAAAGACGCGGTCTAACGGGCAGGCACCGGATCGACGAGCGCGGAATGCGAGCGCGCGGCAACGTTCGCGCTGTCGGACGAATGGCTGAGCAAGCGTTCGACTGACACGTTGAAAGCACGAGCGAGCTTGTCGAGCGTCACAATGGACGCAATAGCAGAACCGCGCTCGATCTCGCCGACATAAGACCGGTTGAGTCCGGCGTACTCGGCCAATTGCTCCTGCGACCAGCCGGACGCCTCGCGAAAGCGTCGCACCGCGGCGCCGAAGTCCTTGACGAGCACGCTCATCGCGCCGCTCCGGCCGTGGCAGGCTCCGCGTCTGCGTGATCGCGCGGCGCGCGCTCGCGGACCGCGGCGGTGCCGGTGCCGGTGCCGGTGCCTTCATTGCGCGACACGGCCTGCGTCACATGCGAACCCGGCGCGACATCCTGCGTGACCCACACATTGCCGCCGATCACTGCGCCCTGCCCGAGCGTGACGCGTCCAAGAATGGTGGCGCCCGCGTAAATCACGACGTCGTCCTCAACGATCGGATGACGTGCATGACCCTTTTCCAGATGTCCCTGCGCGTCGCGCGGAAAACGCTTCGCACCCAGCGTGACGGCCTGATAGACCCGTACACGTTCGCCGATGATGGCGGTTTCACCGATAACCACACCCGTCCCATGATCGATGAAGAACCCCGCACCGATCCGCGCCCCAGGATGAATGTCGATACCCGTCTGCGCGTGCGCGAGCTCGGCGATAATTCGCGCCAGCAGCGGCAGCCCCAGCCCATACAGCTCGTGTGCAAGCCGATGGTGGATCATCGCCAGCACGCCGGGGTAGCACAGCAAGACTTCATCCACACTGCCCGCCGCCGGATCACCGTGAAACGCCGCTAATACGTCGCTATCGAGCAAGGTACGAATCGCCGGCAACCGCGCCGCGAAAGCGCGCACCGCGACGCCGGCCTGAGCCTCGATCGTGGCGGCGGGCGGCGGTTGATGACGGCTGCGGTAGTGAAGCTCCAGACGCGCCTGGCTCAGCAAGGCATGCAGCGCGGCGGCGAGCGCGTGCCCGACGTAGAAGTTTTCGCTTTCCTGACGCAGATCGGGCGGTCCGAGCCGCATCGGAAAAAGCACGCCCTTCAGCGTGTCGATGACCGCCGAGAGCGCTTCGCGCCCCGGTAATTCGCGCCCACCCGGCTCGAGCGAGCGCTTCTGCACTTCGCGCCATTGCTGGCGGACCGTCTGAAGCGCATGGACAATCTCATCGACATCAAACACAGCCACAGCGGTTACTCCCCATAAAGTGCAGCGTGGACGATCTGGCTGTCAGTCCTGAATCCACGGCAGCCCATGAAAGCGCCAACCATTGCTGGCGCCGCGCCGCTGCGCGCCGTCCAGCTCCCCTTCAAAACCTTCCCGAACATTGAATACCTGCGTGAAGCCGGCTTTCGCCGCAGCCTCGGCAGCCAGCGCCGAGCGGTTACCGCTGCGGCACAGCAGCAGCACGATCGCATTCTTGCCGGTCTTCGCTTCCAGTTCACGCACGAAACGCGGATTGCGCGTCAAGCTCGTGCCGGTCGCCCACGCGACATGCAGACTGTCCGGCACGAGTCCGACAAATTTGCGTTCTTCGGCGGTGCGCACATCCACCAGCACGGCGTCGCCTGCCTGGACGAGCGCCCACGCATCCTGCGGCGACAGGCCGCCGGCATAAGGCAAAGCGGCAACGGCTGCGGCCGAACGGGCGGCTTCAAGCAGCGCGTGGGTGGGTCGTTCTGCGAGTTCAAGCGTCATGACGTCTCCTTCGATATCGCGCGATTCGGTACGCGCTGGTCAAAGCCATCTGCGATTTCAACCGCCTATAGCCATCAGGAGACACTATGAAAGAGAGTGAGCTGAAGCCGAACCAATTTATTGTCATTTCTAAAGAAGCATCGGTTCGGTCGCTCTGGCTTGAAGCGACCCTGCTACGTCCGCTCACCGCGCATGAGCCGCGTCACCACCAACACGCGGATTATTCTCGTGGGATCTCGAGCGGCACAACAAACATGCCGGCGGTGTATTCCATATGGAAATAGCCGCTGCGCGCGTAAGCCGCAATGCGTTCGAGCCGTTCGGGCGATGGAGAGAGGTAGGGTGCGGCGGCCGTCTCGTCTGAGGATTGCTCAGCCGGGACGGGCGCGCGTTTTGACAATTGCTTCTGCAGGCTTCGCACAGGATGCCGAAGTCCGCCCCAGATAAGCGTCGCTGAAAGCGTGGTCATACGACCTCCGTCGATTCATTGCTATGTGAATGAATCTAGCGACCGGGGTGCGGAATCGCAAACAAGCTTTTGTGGATTGGTTTTCGGAAAACGGATCAAACCGTCATTCGTGTGAGCGCTGCCTGGCGTGCATCCGTGTGCCGCAAGCAGCGCTCGCCCTTGCAGTCCTGGAGGCCGTGCGACGGCGCCTCGCTGTACATCGTTCACCGCCATGGCGACGCCAACGCCCGGGCGATGCAGTTTGTGGCGTTGGCGCAGGGTCTGCGGTAGGTTGTGGCGTATTCCGGCATAGACGGCTTGCACTCGATCATCGGTGCCAATCTGTAGGACAATATGTTCCGGCCGGCCGCGACGCGCCGTCGTGCTTTGCCGGGAAAGCATCAATGCGGTCTGTAGCGAACGCTGCCATCTGTCGCCCGGCACGGGCATGCACATCGGGCGGCAGGCGACGGATGCACTGAGACGACCGAACACCAACCGAACGGGTCAGAATGGACAGCTTGCTTATAGGGCCGGCGACGCGCAAACAGGTCGTTTTCGCAGGGATATGTGCGTTATTCGTTCTGCTCGCGTTGATGATCGCGGTTCCGCGCGCGCACCAGACGCTGCCGGCCATCGCGCCCTTCATGCCGATGTGCGCGCTCACGGTGTTCACCACCTCAGCCATCGCCGCGTTCCTTCTCGGCGCCCGTTTTACCGTGACGCCACAACCGATGCTCGGCGCGCTGGGCGGCGCGTACGCATTCACAGCAATTACCGTCGCTTTGCAACTGCTGATGTTCCCGGGCGTTTTCACGCGCACTGGCCTGTTGGGCGCCGGGCCTCATAGTGCGGCGTGGATGTGGGTTTTCTGGCATGCGGGATTTCCCCTGCTCGTCATTCTGGCAACGCTCGCACGCGACCGCCTCCCGAACAAGCCGATCGGTCTGCCCTCTATCGATCGCTGGACGTGGGCGTTGATCGGTGTTCCAAGTGCGCTTGCCGCAGCGCTAGGCATCCTCGCCATCCATGCGAATCTGTCGGCGCCCTTTCATATGGCGCCGGAGACGAACACGCTTTCAGGCGGCCGGACCGGACTCGTCATCTGCTCGCTTGACGTTCTCGCGCTCGTCGTGGTCCTGCTCAAAGGGCGGCTGCGGACCGTCCTCGATCTGTGGGTCACGATTGCCTTACTGGCGTCCTTTGCCGACGCCAGCCTGAATCTATTGAGCATGGGCCAGTTCACCCTTGGCTGGTACGTCGCACGTGTGTTCAGCATGCTGGCTCCCGGCGTCCTGGTATGCGTTCTGGTCTGGGAAGTGACCGTGCTCTACCGCGAATTGTCCGAGGCGCACATTTCCCTGTTGCACACGTCCACACGCGACGCCCTGACGCGCATTTATAACCGTAGCTACTTTAACGATCAGTTTCGCAGGGAATTCGACCGTGCGACGCGCAACGGTCAGCCGCTTTCGCTCGTCATGGTCGATGTCGACAATTTCAAAGATTACAACGACGCCTTTGGCCATCTTCGGGGTGACGCCTGCCTTAGCGCCATTGCGAAAGCGCTCGCGGGAACAGCACGCCGGTCAAGCGATTTCGTCGCCCGTTACGGCGGTGAAGAGTTCGCCCTGGTGTTACCCGACACTGGATCGGAAGAAGCATCGGTCATTGCCGAGCAGGCCCGGCTCGCGGTCATGGATTTGGGCCTGATTGCGCCAATACCCGCCGGTCAGGTCACCGTCAGCGCCGGGTGCGCGACCAACGAACAGAACACGCTGACCACGCCCAATGCACTCGTTCAGGCGGCGGACGCCGCGCTCTACGACGCGAAACGTGCAGGACGTAACCGGGTCCAGTCCGTCACGCCCCGACGGTAGAAATCCCCCCTTCCCATGCGATGCGTTCGCCGATGGCTGCCCCTCAGGCCACAAACCCGGCTTTCGCGCCAGATCGACGTCACCCGTGGCAAAATCACCGGCACCGCGGTATTCGTCCGGGAGACCTGCAATGGGCAACAAGACGCACGGCAAGCGCAACGCTAACGCGGCAGACCAGTCGGAGGCCGCACCGGACATTCCCGGACAGGTTGTCCTTGTCTTTCAGGGAGGCGGTGCCCTCGGCGCGTACCAGGCTGGGGTCTATCAGGCGATGCATGACCACAAGGTCAAACCCGACTGGGTGATCGGCACATCGATCGGGGCGATAAACGGCGCGATCATTGCCGGCAATCTGCCCGAGAACCGCATTGCCCGATTAACCCAGTTCTGGAACGGCGTGGCGCGTCGTGGCGTCGATGCGGCAAGCTGGTTGTTGCCAGGGCTCGCCAACTGGTCGCGCGACCTGGCGATCGTCACGCAAGGCGTGCCATCGTTCTTCACGCCACAGTTGGGGTCATGGGCGAGTATTCAAGCGCGCGTTGGCCCAGAGCGGGCGGCATTCTATTCGACGGAGCCACTGCGTGAAACCCTCTCTTCACTCGTCGATTTCGACTACCTGAATCGCAAGACGACGCGACTGACGGTTGGCACGGTCAATGTCCGCAGCGGACGTATGCGATATTTCACCAATCGCGACGCGCCGATGGACGTCGAACACGTGATGGCATCCGCCGCTTTTCCACCCGGCTTCCCTTCGGTGCGACTGGAAGGCGAATCGTACTGGGACGGCGGCATCTACTCGAACACGCCGCTAGAAGCCGTGCTCGATGATCGGCCGCGATCCAGCTCAGTGATTTTTTCGGTGCAGTTGTGGCCATCGAGCGGCCCGGAACCCGAATCCATCTTGCAGGTCATGAGCCGTCAGCGTGACATTCAATATTCGAGTCGCGCGGAAAGCCATCTCGATCGACAGAAGCAGATTCACCGGCTACGTCACGTGATTCGCGAACTCAGCCAGCATATCCCCGAAGAGAAGCGCGATACGCCGGAGATTCAGGCGCTCCTCGGCTGGGGTTGTGGCACGACGATGCAGGTATTGGAACTCGACGCGCCGGCATTCGATAACGACGATTTGAACAGGGATATCGATTTTTCGTCGAGTGGCATCGAGCGGCGTTGGGCCGCAGGTTATGAAGACACGACCCGCTTACTGGAGCGTGCACCCTGGCGCGAAACACTGGACCCGATGGAGGGCATCTCTGTCTTTCGAATGGCCTCCGTGGCTGGTCAAAGATAACGCGTGATCTGGCTTGCCGAAGCGGTGCTCGCCATGCACGACGCTTCTGGCGCAACGACGGCCTGCCGCGCGAACTGTGACGAGGCGAATCACCAGGCGAACCTGGCATACCCGCCGATAGTGCCAGGTAATAACGATGCAATCGACTTCAGGAGGGATTGGATGAACCGGCGTTCGACATGGCTGATCGCGTTGCGTGGCCTCATGCTGGCTTTCACGGTGACGGGATCCGGTTACGCCGTGGCGCAAGTTGCCACAACCGCCTCAGTCGCACACCGTCCGTTGCGGGTGATGATTGTGCCGATCGCGCCGTTCGTGCTGCCGCAGACTCATACACCGGCAGGTTTTAGCATCGACCTGTGGAACGAGGTGGCGCGTCGCATGCGCGTCGAATTCGCATGGACAGTAGCTTCGGCGCAGCCTGATTTGCTGCCCGCCGTGCAGCATGGTGATGCGGATGTCGCGATATCCGCTATCACCATGACGCCGGAACGCGAAAAGGTCGTGGACTTCTCGCTTCCTTATTTCGACTCTGGATTACAGATCATGGTGCGCGCACGGAACGAAAGTACGTTTCTAGCCACATTCTGGTCCATTCCGTGGCGGCCCATTGGTCAGCTTCTGGGCGCGGCGATCAGTATCGCCTTCCTTCTCGCCAATCTGGTCTGGCTGATCGAACGGAGGAATGATCGCAATTTTCAGAAACCCTATGTGCGGGCGATCGGCGAAGGTCTATGGGTGACGATGTTAATCATTGCAACAGGCGAGCACGGCGAACGCGATGCAAGCAACATGTGGAGGCGCATCCTGGTGCCCGCGATGTGGTTGATCGGCGTCGTGTTGATTGCCCAACTGACGGCAACGGTCACTTCATCGCAAACCGTCGCGCGCCTCCAGTCAACCATTCAAGGCCCGGACGATCTTCCCGGCAAAACAATTGGCACGGTACCGGGGACCATTGCCGCGGATTACCTGACCCAACGCGGCTTGCCATTTGTCAACGTGACCACCGCTGCTGATGGATTCCGCAAGCTCACGCAAGGCGACGTGCAGGCCATTGTCTATGATGCGCCGACCCTTCAGTACTGGGCAGCGAAACGCAGCAGTGGCGTGTTGCAAGTCGTCGGACCGGTCTTCCGCCCTGAAAAATACGGCATTGCCGTGGCTGAGGGCAGCGCGTTGCGCAAGGATATCAACGAGGCGCTGCTCGCGATGTACGAGGATGGAACCTACGAACAAATCTACGGCAAGTGGTTTGCAGCGGGGAAATAGACGTTCGAGTATGTCTGCGTTGGGTGGGGCGTTCGCGACTGCTGTCGATGAGCAAGCGAAACTCGAACGACTACATTGAACTCCAGCCAGTGACTGGAAATGGCCGGACTGAGTCCGATGACGATCGGCTCAGAACGACCCTGATTCGAACAACTCCTTACGCACCGCCTCTGGCTAGCTCTGATGTGGCCGCAGCATCCGCGTCGTGTTCCAGGATCACGCGCACCTCTTTCATCCAGCTGGCCATCGTCGCGTCGCGTTCATTGGGGTCATTGAAATCGGTACGATAGAACTGACCTGCCTGGCGAGCGACGGCCTGAACGTGAGATGTTCGCGCATGGCGAAGGCGCTCGTAGCGAGCGAGACGATCTGAAAGACTATCCATGGTCGCTCCTTTAAGCAGGACACCGAGCGTATAGGCGTCTTCTATAGCTTGACCGGCACCTTGACCGAGATGAGGGACCATCGGATGAGCAGCATCCCCCATCAATGTCGCACAACCCTTGTTCCAGTGCGATAGAGGCGCGCGATCGTAAATGCCCCACACATAAGTCTCGGTGAGCGCCGCGATCGTCTGCCCGACACGTTCGTCCCAACCCCGGTATTGCGCTGCGAGTGCGAAAAGGTCACCCAGTGCGGACCATGATTCCGCTGAGTCCCGATCGGTTGGGACGAATGCCACGATGTTAAGCATTTTGCCGGCGGATACGGGGTAGCATAAAAAACTACTACCTGCGCCCATCCACAAGTACAAACCCCGCGCCTGTTTTGCCCACTGGAGCTTCTCGATGGGCACCATGCCACGATAGGCCATGACTCCCTCGCTCGTCGCAAGCGTGTCGAATCCGAGCTGTTGACGAACGACAGAACGAATTCCGTCAGCGCCGATGACCAGATTGCTTGTTGTGCGGGTACCATTCTCAAAAGTGAGGGTGATGCCGTCGCTGCCTTCCATCAGGTCGGCGCAGCGATGGCCGAGACGAAAACTTGACGGGGCAAGCGCACTCGCCAGAATGTCAAGGAATTCGGCTCGATGGACGTTGTACCCCTGACCGGCGTCCGAGAGTGGGACGCCACCGCTTGGGGCCCCGGTCTCGATCGGTTCGCCGATAGCGTTCATCAATCGAACGCCGGCGGTCGGCGATCCAATCTTGCGCAGTGCGTCCCCAAACCCCAGTTTGTCGAGGAGGCGCGTCGCGTTTGGGTGAAGCGTCACACCCGCGCCAATTTCCCGGAATTGTTTGGCCTGCTCGTAGATACAAATTTCATGCCCCGAATCTCGCAAGGCCGCAGCGGTCACCAGACCACCAATTCCGCCTCCGATAATCGCAATTTTTAGCGTGTCTGCCATGTCAATGTCCCATCCTTTATTGCGCTCGACTCAGTGAGCGGTTCATACCAGTGGTCTTCTTCAAACTTCTCTTAGAGGCCAGTTCAAAAAGGCTGCTCCGTACGCCTGAAGATGTTCCAGCAGACGAGGGCGCAGCCGAATTTCAAGAATGCTTCGTGAATGTCAGCTCGACGATCGAAGCGTATGCGAAGACGACGGAAGTTGTGGAGCCACGAGTGAGTCCGTTCAACGACCCAACGGAATTTGCCCAGACCACTGCCATGTTCAGTGCGGCGCCTTGCGATCACCGGTTTGATGCCGCGTTCGCGCAATCGTTGACGATGCGGATCGGAATCGTAACCACGATCGGCATAGATGACCTTGGGTCTCTGAAGTGGTCGGCCGCGCGCGCCGCGGATCGGGGGAATCGCGTCGACCAGCGGCAGCAACTGGGTGACGTCGTTGCGGTTCGCGCCGGTCAGGATGGCGCTGATGGGAACGCCATTGGCGTCTACGAGGATGTGGTGCTTGGAACCGGGTCGCGAGCGATCCGTGGGGTTCGGGCCAGTTTTTCGCCCGCCCCAACTGCTCGTACCGACGAGGAATCGACGGCAGCGTATGAAAGATCGATCTGCCCGGCCTCGCGCAACTTGTCGAGCAGCAGTTCGTGCAGTCGATCCCATACTCCTGCTTTGCGCCAGTCGTTCAGCCGTCGCCAGCAGGTCGCGCCGGAGCCAAAGCCCAATACGGTCGGCAGGTGGTTCCATCGCAGACCGGTTTTCAACACGAACAGGATGCCATTCAACGCCGCCCGATCCGATACGCGTGGGCGACCAGGATGCTCTTTGCGCCGGGGCTTGGGCGGTGGCAGTAACGGTTCGATCAGTGTCCACAATTCGTCATCAATGATCGGCGCTTCCATCCCTTGGGTTCCGTTGTTCAGACGTCCAAGGTTAACAGCTTGCCGAGAAAGTAAACAGCCCCCTCAGGGGTTTTTGAACTGGCCTCTTAGAAGGAATGCCGTATCCCAATGTCTCCGCCGATGCTAGTCCCGGGTGTGCCTCTAAGGAGGCTGGTATCGGTCACAGACAGTCCAGTGCGCATCGCACCGTGATTGTTCACAGTCCCGATCTGGGCATACAGCGAGGTGCGCGGCGAGAGGTGATAGCTCGCGCCGACGGCAGCCAGCACTGAATGATTCACCGTATCGTCCCGGTCAGTCGTGTACCAAACGCCCCCGTTCAGTTCCACCGACGGCGTGAGGCGAAAATCGACCCCGCCTCCATAGATATTGGAATTGAAAGAGTGCGCCACCTTGTAATTTACAAAAGATGCCTTGAAAGTCAGCGACCCAAACGTATATCCCGCTCCCATAGTTCGACCTTCGAAAGCCACTGTGCTCGGAACGGGCGTTTGAACCGTGCCGCCACTATTTCCGTCATAGATCGCTGCGTTCATCATGAGCGGGCCATTTTCGTACTTAAGACTGCCTGACCACTGCCGCCCTGCCGAGAAATCGCCCGCTGACCCACCCAGAGCGAGCATGGCCTGGCCCTGAAACCCGGCAAGCTTCGGGCTTGTGTAAGTCACGGCGTTGGAATTGAAAGCGCCCGTAACAGCCACGTTCTCCGCATATAGCAGGAGGGCGCTGGCGAACCCCGAATAATTCCGGGGATCCGACTCGTAGAGAGCGATGAAGAACGGAGAGCGTTGCAAGCCAGCCTTGACAGCACCAAAATCACCGTCGAGTCCGACCCAGGCCTGTCGCCCGAAGAAGTTGCCATTCGAACTGTTGAACCCACCGTTGGCGACGTTGATCCCACTTTCGAGCCTGAACTCCGCCTTCAGTCCCGAGCCAAGGTCCTCAACACCCAGCATGCCGAACAGCGACGGGCCGCCGCCACCATCCGCCACGGCAAACGACTTGCCCGCATTGCCACCAGACGCACTCGCGGTCTTGCTCGAAAAGGTAATTGCGGCGTCTGCAATCCCGTAAAGCGTAACACTCGACTGAGCGTTGGCCGTACTCGCTGTCGCCGCCACGACGACGCCTGATGCCAGTTTCAGCTTGCTGATCTTCATAGTTTGTTCGTCTCCGGTAACTATTTCGCATGTCTAATTAACCTGAATGAACTGACACCATCATTCCAATGCAACTGCCACGTCCAACACCCATTTCTGCACACCCAGTCCATACGTCTTTGCGGCACCAGATCCTATCCGAGCGGTCGGACGCAGCGCGATCTTCTCAGCTCTGCGACTCGGGTATATGAACTGTCAAGCCATCCATCTCTGAGGTGACAGCTATCTGGCAGGAGAGCCTTGAGTCGGATCTCACTTGATTTGCAAACGTGAGCATCTCCCTCTCCACGTCGCCTGGCTCGCCCAGGACCGGCCACCACTCTGTCGGCACATGGACCTGACAGGTGGCACACGCACAGGCCCCACCGCATTCTGCATCGATGCCGGCCAGACCGTTGCTCACTGCCGCCCTCATCAGGCTTTGCCCCTCGACAGCGCGAACGGCGTGCAGACGGCCATTGAAGTCAATAAAGTTTACGGTTGTCATATCAATTCCAAATTTACTCAGCATCCGCCTGGTATCAGGTAAGCACCTTGATAATAGGCGTGTTCAAATCTGCTAATAGAACTTCGTCTGGACGTGCACCATGTGTTATCGCTTTCTTAAGTGCGAGGAATTCCCCGGGACTATTCATGCACTCGGCGGCACAAAGCGCCCCATTTCTCAGATGAAAAACCAGAAACGTCCCTTTGGATACATCGTCGCGAACCAAGATCTCATCCGCGAGGCCCGGCAAGCCTGCGATCTGTAGCGTGAAGTCATACTGTTGCGACCAAAACCATGGGAGTTCATGGGGAGGAAAATCGCGCTGCGCGATGAGACAAGACAGACGTTTTGCTTGCTCAATCGCACTCGGTACACTTTCCAGCGTGAAGATCCCTTCAAAATTGGCCACCGGTCTCAGCGTTACATCGCCAACCGCATACACATCGGGATGACTGGTTCTCCCTTCGCTGTCAACCCGGATACCGCGTTCCTCCGGGATTCCCGTTCCTTCGAGTAGCGCAACATTAGGCTGCGCGCCAATGCCAGCGAGAATGACGTCGCATTCGATACGCTCCCCATCATTGAATCGAAGTCCGGAGACCTTCCCTTCGCTGCCAACAATCTCGGCAACATCACCCAGAAAGCGGAATTCGACACCATTGCTTTCGTGGATCCTCAAGAGGCGCGCTGCCAGTTCGGGCGAAGCAGACCGCGAGAGCAGGCGCGCCTCGCGTTCGACAATCATTACTTCCAGACCGAGCTGTCTAGCCGTGGCCGCGACCTCCAGTCCGACGTATCCGCCACCCATAACTACGATGCGCTTCGATGCATCCAGACACGATCGCAATAGTGCCGCGTCAGTTACGTCGCGCAAATAGATCACGCCACGCAATTCACTGCCAGGTAGAGTCAGCCGTCGAGGCCTCGCACCAGTAGCGAAGACGAGCTTGTCAAAATCGATCGTCTCGCCATCTTCCAGGATTATTCTCTTTTCCTTTGTTTCGACCTCTTTTACTACGCTGTTCAGTCGTAAGTCGATACCTGCCTGCTCATACGTAGCGAGCGGCTTCAGCAAGAGATCATCTAGAGTAATCTCGCTGCGCAGCCAGCCTTTAGAGAGCGGCGGCCGCTGATAGGGTGGCGCACTCTCGTTCCCAACAAGGGTCACCTGGCCTTCATAGCCATATTGCCGGAGGTAAGTCGCAACACTGCCTCCTGCGTGACCGGCGCCGACGATGACTACGTGTTCTGCCATGCTGCTCACTCCAAACTGGGATTCGACTGTGTCTGCCGGTGAGTACCAATGCGAAACACACCTCAGCGCACGCTCTCTTTTTCGATCAAGCCATCAACCATGCGCCGCATTCGGCGCGGCCCCGCATCGATCGCGATCTTGATTGTCTTGAGATGAGTAAATCGTTTTTCATTGGTTGCGATACCTTCGAGGACAACGCGATCCTCGTCAAACGCCACTCGGAAGTCCGCGGACAGCGTCGCATCCAGGTCCGGATTGGCGACAAAATTTCTCACGTACAACCAATGGTCAATGGTCGTTTCCTCGTCAACTGGCGTCATGAAATGACAACCATAGAGCTGCATGCAGTTCTCGCGATTGCCTTTTTCCGCGCCGGTACCTGTGGGGGCACAACCAGCGTCAACGATGGTGATGCTCGGAGCATAGTAGTGGTACTGTTGCCAGCGGTCCACGTTGCCCGAGAAGTTTCCATACTTTGCAAACAGCGGAATCGGCGGGGCGTCGTTGATATATCGCCACGTCACGATTTTTCTTTCCTGTTGTTCGTGTTGGATCGGGACATTGTTACCGGCTGAATTTCCCAAAGTCGTTTGGTGTACGAAACTCACGTGAGCCGGATCACACAGATTGTCACAAAGACTGAGATAGTTCGTGCGATAGACCTGCGCATCACCCTCCACTGCTCTCCATGCCGGATCGTGATACTGCGGCAAATCGAACACCTTCGAGACGTCAGCGAGTGCAGGTTCCCCCATCCAGATCCACACGAGCCCCATATTTTCATGCGTCGGAAACGTCTGAACCGTAGCGTTGGCCGGAATCATTTCCTGCCCGGGAATATGCGTGCATTTCCCGCTGCAATCGAACACAACCCCGTGATAACCACACTCAATCGAGTCACCCTTAAGTCGTCCCATCGACAGAGGCAAGAGACGGTGCGGACATGCATCCTCCATCGCTACGACCTTCCCATCCTGGGACCGGAACAACACCACGTCTCGCTCGACCACGCGATGAGCCGACAAATCTCGGCCGACGTTCCGCGACCAGGTCAGGGGATACCAAGTGTTAAGCACGTATTGACTCATCGCCTCCTCCTAAGTTGAGCATTCGCTCAATTATTTCTTGAGCGTTTGCTCAAACTTACTTGAATGTTTGCTCAAATGCAAGCCCCGGTCGGTTGTGGCTTATAATGAGCCGCCCGATCGCTAGACCCCGGCACAGCAAGGGCCCATGCCGGATTTGGTACGAGAACCGCGAGGATCAATGACTACAGATTTCGAACAGAAGCCCAGTGCCGCACGAGCGAAGGCTGCGCCATCGGCAACGAAACCGAAGCGAACAAGGGCAAAAAAAACTGGGAAGACAACGGCGGAAATCATCCTGGCTGCCGCCCACATCGTCTTTGCCAAGGCGGGCTACGACGGAGCGAGCGTCGAACGCATCAGCAAGCAAGCGAAGTGCAATGAGAGCCTCCTCTACTATCATTTCGGCAGTAAGGACGGCCTCTTCGCGGCGGTACTGGAGAATACTTATCGCCAACTCGCGGAATCAAACTCTGCGCTCGAAATTGACCTTGATGATCCGGTTAGTGCGCTATCGCAAGTCGTTCTAAATATGTGGGATTACTGCCAAAAGAATCCCGATCTCTTTCTCATTCTAAATACCGAAAATCTTCTCAAAGGGAAGCATCTGGGAAAGCTCGTCACCCCCCGTCAGTTCCTGTCGCCTGCGGTAACGCAGCTTCGCCACACGATTGAAAGAGGCGTAGAGAAAGGAATATTCCGCGCGGATATCGACATTGACGAACTTTATATAACCGCGATGGCGTTGGCGTGCTTCTATTTGTTGAATCGGTACACGTTGAGCGCCTTCTTTGGAAAAAATCTGATGGATGTGGACGCTCGCGATCGGTGGGGGCAAGTGATGGTAGATACGATTCTACGGACGGCACAAGTCGCATAGAGATCAGTACTGGGTCGATTATCTCATCGCCCGGCAGGTCGAACGTATGACCTTTACAAATACGATTATTGAATCGATGATTCGGCGATTCCGAAGGCTTTGACGCCGTCTTTAACTGGCGACGCGTCCTCTCTGGCTCCTGGGGGCCAGCCAGTCCTGAAACGCAGCCGCCATGAAATCCGAGAATGCGCGGGCGGATGGCTTCGCAGATCGACCGGCCGGAAGCACGACATTGACGTCCGCTGATCCCATCTTCCAATCGGGGAGCACGCGCATCAACTGGCCCGTTTCCAGTTCGTTCATCACGCTGAGATCACCGGTCGAGAGAATGCCGAGTCCAGCGACGGCCGCCGCAACGGCCGCGTCCGTGCCGTTCAGGATAAATCGTCCCTCGACGTGCACAGAGCTGGACATTCCGTCCCGCTGAAACGCCCATCCTTCCGCGCCTCGGCCTGCCGGGCCGACGATGATCGCGTGGTGCGCGAGGTCGCCGGGAACCGCTGGAGTCCCCGCTCTCGCCAGATATGCATGTGCCGCGACAACAACACGATGCACCGTTCCGATCTTGCGGGCGACGGCCGTGGAATCTTCAAGAACGCCAATGCGCAATGCGACGTCGATCGACTCGCCCACCAGATCTTGCCGATCATCGTTGAGTATGAATTCGATGCGCAGACCGGGGTGCTGATCAGTGAAACGTGTCAGATGCGGCAGGACGCCACGTATTGCGGAGCCAGAGGACATGGCGACGCGTAGGATGCCGCGCAGCTCACCAGTGCCGCGAGCGGCGTGATCGGCCTCTTCGAGAGCCACCAGAACGGACTCGATTCGAGACAGATAGTCGGAGCCTGCTTCGGTGAGCGTCACAGCTCGAGTGGTTCGAACAAAGAGCGCGACACCAACTTGCTTTTCGAGGGCGGCCACGATCCGCGACGCCGTGGGCTGGGAAATGCCCATCTCGCGCCCAGCAACGGAAAAACTCCCGCTCCTCGCGACGCGGGTGAACAGTTGCAACGAGAAGAACCTGTCATTCATTTAGAAATCGCATTTAACAAATTCATTTTTTCAGACTACCGCGAATTTCTGAATAAGCCAATCCTTGTGGAAGTTGCGTCCGAAAGGCCAAACATGATCGGGATCGCCGTCATGGCCCCACGCGCCATTCGAGCCGCAGTGCTCTCGCCCGCCCGATCCGGCGGGAGTCTCCAAGAATTAGTGCCATTTTTCAGGAACATTAGTCATGACCCAGCCAGACCTGGCGCCTCTCTTCACTCCCTACACGCTCGGCAAAGTTCAACTCAGAAACCGCGTGGTGATGGCCTCCATGACGCGAGGCCGCGCGCGCAACACTGAACTCGTACCCACAGAGCTTCATGTCGAATACTATCGCCAGCGGGCGGCGGCCGGCCTCATCCTGACCGAAGGCACCTGGATCAGCCCGCGAGCAATCGGTTTCATCAACGCCCCCGGCCTCTTTACCGAACGCCAGATCGAGGGCTGGCGGGCCGTCACCTCTGCCGTGCATGCCGAAGGCGGGACAATTTTCGCGCAGCTTGCTCATTCCGGCGCGATCTCGCATCCCGACTTTTTCGACGGCGAGCTACCCGTCGCCCCGTCCGCAGTGAACCCCGGCCTGAAGGCATTCACATCTACAGGGTTCAAGGACACGGTGACGCCGCGTGCCATGTCGCTTGAAGAAATCAGCTCGACTATCGCCGACTATGGGGTAGCTGCGAAGAATGCCCGCAAGGCCGGCTTCGATGGCGTGGAGCTGCATGCGGCAACCACGTATCTCCTGCCGGAATTCCTCAACAGCACGATGAATATCCGCGAAGACGATTATGGTGGCAGCGCGGAGAACCGAACGCGGATCGTCCTGGAGGTTCTCGACGCGCTCATCGAGGTTTGGGGACCCGGGCGTGTCGGCATCAAGATCAGCCCGGCGCTCGCAATGGGCGGCTTCGGACTGACCGACAAGACGATCGAAACCTACGACTATCTTGTTGACCGTCTCAATGGACTTCCGCTGTCTCACCTTCAGGTCGGCAGAGCGCTGAACGACTTGTCGGACACGCCCATCGCGGCCTTGCAGGACACGATCGGCTACTACCGCGCCCGCTTCAACGGCACCTTGATCGCGAACTTCGGCTTTGATGGCGCCTCCGCCAATGCCTCGATCGAAGACAAGCAGGCCGATCTGGTTTCCTTTGCTAAACCGTTCATCGGCAATCCTGATTTCGTGCGACGCCTTCGCGATGGCCTGCCGCTCGCATCCTCATCCCCGGAGACTTATTACCAGGGTGGATCGCAAGGATATGTCGACTACCCCGCCGCTCCCTGAGGCGACAACCGGCAAACGCGTAAGTATCGGATGCCTTTGTCCGCTGGTTCTTCGGACTCCCGAAGACGATGTAATCGAGCACCACTATTAGCATGGGAAACGACATGAGCGAGATCTCGATTTCGACGCCGCACCACCGGCTGAAGGGCTACGTGGCTACCCCGCAAGGCGAGGGACCGTGGCCCGGCGTCATCGTGCTCCATGACATCTTCGGCCTGACGGACGTGACACGTGGCCATGCCGATTGGCTGGCCAGCGAAGGGTATCTCGCAGTGGCGCCAGACCTGTACTCGTGGGGCGGGCGCCTCCGTTGCATCCGGGCCCTGATGACGGATCTGGCGGCGCGCAAGGGACCGGCGTTCGACGATGTCGATGCCGTGCGGCAGTGGCTGGAAGGCCGCGAGGACTGCACTGGCAAGACCGGGGTCATCGGCTTCTGCGTGACCGGCAAGTTTGCGATCCTTCTGGCGGCCGACCACGGTTTTTCGGCAAGCGGCCTGAACTACGGCCCGCTTCCGAACGACATCGATGCGATCATGAGCGGCGCCTGTCCGGTGATCGCGAGCTACGGTGGCCGCGACCGGAGGCTGAAGGGTGCGGCGGCGCGACTGAAAGGCGCGCTCGAGCGGAACAGGATCGAGCATGACGTTAAGGAATACCCGGACGCGGGGCATTCCTTCCTCGACGATCACAAAGGCCTGATCGGGGTGCTCGGCGTCGTCATAGGGGCGACTTACAAAGACGAAGCCGCGGCTGATGCGCGAGACCGCATTCGAACGTTCCTCGCGCGCCATCTTGGTCAGCAAGCTGAATGCCACTGGCGAGTTTCCCAGCTACCGGCAAGGCCCCGATGAAACGCCCCATTCCGTCAATCCAATAAAAGCCCGCTCAAGGTTTCCTTCGCCAGGCTCGCTGCCTCAACTGGGAGCGGCGTTTGCGGCCGCTTGATCGGCGTAATCATCGATAGCGTGACCTGTATCTTTGGCGAGACGATTTTTTGCCAATGTAACGCAGGGTAATCAACGCGACGCAGTGAGTTGATCGGCATCACCGTATAGCCGACTCCGCGCTCGACCAGCTCAACTATCGAGCGAACAGCATCGATCTCGAAGGTCATCGTGAGCATGATGCCTAAGCGCGCGGCCTCATATTCGAGAAGCGGCCGAATGGTATGGGGCGCGTGAGGCATGATCAGCGGCACACTAGCGAGCTCCCTCAGCTCGACCTCGTCATGTTTCGGCCCAATCGGACTCGCACCGATCAGATACAGATCCTGCGTCGCGATAGGGTCGATGATCAGGTTGGGAGACGCTGCCGGATTCTGAAGAATTGCAAAATCGAGGCTTCCGAGCAGTAACTGCTCATGCAGCGAACTCGAATATCCCTCGACGACGCTCAACGAAGCCTTGGGGAATCGCTCGATGAAGCGCTCGACAAAGGTAGGAATCAGCGTGCGGCCGACACTGGGCGTAAAGCCCGCAATGACGCGCCCCTCGTACGCCGACTCGCCCTCGTTCAACGCGATCAATGCGAAGTCGGCAGCGTGAAGCACTCCCCTCGCATGTTCGAGGAACCGGCGACCTGCGGGCGTCAAAATCACACCACGACCGTTTCGCGAAAACAGCGTGGCCTTCAGTTCAACCTCAAGTGCGCGGACTTGCCGACTGAGCGTGGGTTGGGCAATGTCAAGGACATCAGAAGCCTTTCCGACGCTGCCCAGTTCCGCAACCCGGACAAAGTACCGAAGCTGTTTTATATCCATCGTCTGCGAACACTTCCTGTGGTCCAGAAAATCACGAGATCGTGGAATCGTCACGAAAGGATTTTATACCCCGGCTGCGCGAAATATTCTTCGGAGCGCAGTTTGAATGATTCCGCGGCATGTCCCCGAACCGGTGCGCCTGACGGCTTGCGTGGCCTTTCAGAGGTCGGTAGCCCGCGGCGCGCCGGGTACCCCATCCTCGCCCACGTCTCGAATCTGTTTTGGCGAAGTTCTGACGACATTAACCATGATAACGGCTCCAAGGCCAAGCAGCATGGCAATGATATACAAACCGATATTCAGGCTGCCTGTTGTGGTCTTGATCCAGCCGAGCATGAATGGGCTGAGAAATCCCCCTGTCTGACCGATGGAATTGATGAGGGCGATCCCCCCGGGCGCAGCACGCGGAGAGAGCAAAGTCATTGGAATAGAGAACAGTATCGGCATTGCGCTGAAAACTGAAACCGTCGCGACGGTTAGCGCGACAAGCGTCAGCGGGAGGTTGCTGCCCACCACGGGAAGCAGCGCGAGAGCCGCGGCACCCGCCACTGCGCAACCGGCGGCGTGCCAGCGTCGCTCAAGCGTCCGATCCGAGTGCCTCGATAGCAGGATCATTCCCAGCGCGCCCACGCCATAGGGAATGATGGACCATAAGCCAATCGAAGAAGCTGTGTGCGCTCCTGCGCTGCGCAGCATCATCGGCATCCAGAACGACACTGCGTAAGTCCCGCAGATCACGGTGAACCATGCGAATGCGATGGCATACACATTGGAATCGCGCAAAGCCGCCCCGAATCCGCCGTGGCTCCGGTTGCGCCCTGCCGGCAACCGTGCCGAGACCTGGCGACGTTCAGCCTCGGATAGCCAGCGCGCGCTTTGCGGTCCGTCTGGCAAGAAGAATAGCGAAACAATGCCAAGCAATACCGATGGAAGGCCCTCGACCAAAAACAGCCATTGCCATCCTCGCAATCCATGAACACCCGTCATCGCATCCAGCACGACACCGGAAACCGGCGCACCCAGCAAACCGGCCATGACGCTGCCACTTAGAAACAGCGCCGTCACCCTTGCGAGCCGTGCCTCCGGATACCACAGCGTCAGATAAAAGACGACGCCAGGTGTCAGGCCGGCCTCGAAGACGCCTAGCAGTACGCGCAAGATATAGAACGTGGCGGGGGTCCGCACAAACATCATGCAGCATGACGTCATGCCCCAGCAGATCATGATCCGCGCCATCGTCAGCCGCGCCCCCACCCTCTGCAGCAGGAGGTTGCTCGGCACCTCGCAAGCGAGGTAGCCCGCGAAGAAGATGCCCGCCCCCAGGCCATACACGGCGTCGGTGAACCCAAGGTCCGCCTTCATTTGCAGCGCAGCAAAACCAATGTTGATCCGGTCCAGATACGCGAATATGTACCCAAGGAGCACGATCGGAAAAATCCGCCATCCGATACGCGCATACAGCGCGCGCTCCAGTTGTACCTCTGAAGTGCCGGCACCTGTCGCGGCTTCGATATGGGTCATGCCTGTCTCCGTCTCGATAGTTCTTAAGTTGCTAACTGGCGTCAATCTCCGGATCCACGCTCAGCGCATAACGGTCGCATGGGTGAACCGCAACCGGCGGCCGGCTATTGCGTGCAGGCGGTCCACCTCGCGGCCACCGCGCCTGCCGCCGGGATCGCGCGCTGTCTGCGCAGACAGGTCTAGACGCTCAGTGTGTCCCCGGTCCTGCAGTAGCTTCTCCCGGCGATTCTTCCTAATGGCCGCAGCGCCTCGTGGTTCACCCTGTGTCCCTCCAACACCCCGGGCGCACAATGGACCAGCATGACTTCGCCGACGAGGAGCGTTGTTTCCGACCCCGGCGCGCCGAACTCCACTTGCTGGTGGAGGCGGCACTCAAACTGCAACGGTGATTCGCTGATTCGCTTTGGCAATACGGTGACTGACGGCGAGGTGCTAAAGCCAACCTCCTCTACTTCACTGACCGAAGAGGGGTAGTCGATCGCACATTGCTGCACCTGCTCCGCCATCTCTTCCGACACTACGTTGATCACATACTGCCCAGACTGCAGCACGTTTCTAACCGTGTCCTTGTAACCGGTCGGGGTTGTCTGCGCAACGATGCCCAGAAGCGGTGGGGTGACGCTAAGAATCACAAACTGGCTGAACGGTGCAGCGTTGAGAACACCTTCGGCGTTCAATGATGTGACCAATGCGATCGGCCTGGGCACCACTGAACCGGTAAGGAACTTGTACCGGCTCTCCTCGCTGAACTTGAGAAGATCGACTGCTTCGTACGAAAGATGGCTCATAGGATCGTGGAAATAGTAGGTTCATCAGCCGGCCTGCATTGGGCGCAAAGCCGCGGTTGAGGCAATCCTACGTTCGTCGCGCTGGGACCAGCAAGAACGGATCAGTTCTATCTGTTATGCGGCGAATGATCGAAGGCACGCGCTCCGGCACCCATGTGGAACGCGCATACCAGAAAGAAGACTTTCGTTCTTGCCGCAACTTCCGCTCAGGCCTACCTTCCGTCTCATGTTTCGTCGCGTTCGCTTTTAGCCGGGTTCGTCAGCGACTCCCGTCAAGCGACATCGAAACGCATTGACTGGAGTTCCACGCAAAAAGGCATGTCCATGAACAGCACATTAGATTCATTGCTCAACAAGGCCCGAAGCACCACTCCTCAGCCTGGCGCGTTGCAGGGGGTCCAGGTCATCGATATGTCCGGTCTCGCAGGGCAATATTGCGGAAAGCAGTTTTCCGATCTTGGGGCCGACGTCATTCTGATTGAGCCCATCCGCGGCTCCAGTGTTCGGCGCGAGGGTCCCTTCCTCGACGACAAGGTTCATATCGAATACAGCCTTCCCTTCGCCTATTTCAACGCCGGCAAGCGGAGTGTCTGCCTCGACCTGGACCACCCGGAGGGACAGCAGATATTCAGGGAACTCGTAAAACGCGCCGATCTTCTGATTGAGTCGGAAAAGCCGGGCACCATGGCGGCGCGAGGGTTGGACTATGAAAGTCTGGCATCCATTGCTCCGCGATTGGTCATGACAAGTATCACGCCATTTGGCCAGGACGGTCCCTACGCGCATTACGAATCTGAAGACATCGTCGCCCTCGCGTTAGGCGGTCTTCTCTATCTGGGCGGATATCCCGACAGTCCTCCCATCGCGGCACACGGCAATCTGGCCTATCTCGCCGCCGCCCAGTTCGCATCTGTCGCCTCGATGATGGCACTGCTTTCCATCGATGCAGCTTCAGGCGAACGGCCAGGAAAACACATCGATGTGTCGATCCAGGAATGCGTCGTCATGGGCCTGGAAACGGCAATCCAGTTCTACGACCTCGAGGGCATCGTACGCAAGAGGGAATCGGGACAGCAGCGCATGGCCGGTACCGGCGTATTCCAATGTGAAGACGGGCAGATCTACCTGATGGCGGGCGGCATCGCTTCCACACGGTTCTGGGAATCAACGGTGCAGTGGCTTGTGGACGAAGGCGTACCGGCCGCGGCGCAACTACTCGATGAAAAGTGGTCCAACCACGATTATCTTGTCACGGACGAAGCCAAGATGATCTTCGCGGAGCTGTTCCTGCCCTTCGCCCGGACGCGCACGAAGGCCTGGCTTTATCAGGCCGGGCAGGCTCGTCGCATACCGATATGCCCCATCAGCACACCAAAGGACATTCTCGAAAATCGCCAGTTGGAGCATCGGGGCTTCTTCACAACCATCCAGCATCCGGCCTCACAGCAGATTCTCACCATGCCGGGTGCGCCGTACAAGCTGACGGCTACGCCATGGCGCAGTCCTTCTCCCCCACCTCGGCTAGGCGAACACACCGATGCAGTCATCGCCGAACTTGGCTACGACAAAGCCGCCCGAGCGGCGCTTTTGCAAGCAGGAGTGCTGAATTGAACCGACTTCCACTAGAAGGCATCCGCGTCGCTGATTTTACGTGGATCGGGGCAGGATCGTTTACCACGAAACTGCTAGCCGATCACGGTGCAGACGTGATCAAGATTGAAAGCGCCGAGCGCCTCGATTCGTTACGCAGCAGTCGCCCCTATAAGGACGGGATTCCCGGCCTGAACCGGAGCGGATATTTTGCTGACCGCAACAGCAGCAAGAGAAGCATCACATTGAACCTCAAGACTGCCGAGGGTCAGGATCTTGCGCGCCAGCTCATTGCAACGAGTGACATTGTCGCCAATAACTTCACGCCCGGTACGATGGAAAAATTCGGTCTCGGATACGACGACGTCAAGCGTATTCGAAAGGACGTCATCTACCTGGCTATGTCGATGCAAGGGGCTTCGGGACCGGAATATAAGTACCTGGGCTACGGATTGACGATTGGCGCACTGACGGGCCTCCAGTTTATGTGCGGCCTTCCCGATCGGGAACCGGCAGGTACCGGGACGAACTTCCCGGACCATATACCGAACCCGTGCCACGCGGCCTTCGCCGTGCTGGCCGCACTGCGGCATCGGCGCCTGACGGGACAGGGGCAGTACATCGACGTTGCGCAAACGGAGCCCACCCTCGCCCTCCTCGGGCCGGACATCATGAAGTACAGCGCGAATCAGGAGGCCTTTGAGCGCAGCGGCAACCAACGGATGCCACGCGCACCTCATGGCGTGTTTCCCTGCCGCGGCGTCGACAAATGGATTGCTATTTCAGCGTGGGAAGACCTGGCGTGGAACAGTTTGGTCGCGGTTCTGGGCGAACCGTCATGGCTGCGCGCACCGGAATTCGCAACTAGCGCCGGACGGTGGGCGAATCGCGCCGAACTCGAAACCGGGTTGGCGCGAGCGACAAAGGACTGGGATGCCGAAGATCTGATGGCTGCTTTGCAGGCTAATGGCGTCGCTGCAGGTGTCGTCAGAACGGCAGCTGACATCGTCGATCACGACCCGCAATTGCAACACAGAGGTCATTGGGTCAAGCTCCAACACCCTGAAATGGGTGAGACCGTGTACAACGCTCCACCATTCCGTATCAGCGATCATCCCGCCACACCGCGTTACGCAGCACCGCTCCTTGGGCAACATACCGATGACGTGTGCGGCGATGTCTTCGGCCTTAGCGCCGCCGAGATTGAAGTGTTGCGTTCAAACGGAGTATTGACGTGACGAGCCGGCTACCCTCAGCAAGTGAAACCATTGCTTCATTCGCGAGCACATTCGATCCGGCCTGGTTGGACGATGGCCATTTAAGGACGTGCGGGCGCGCAGTTGCCGACACGTTCGCGGTCTGTCTTGCCGCCTCCGATGAACCCGCTGTCCATCGCATGCGCGACTACGTGATGGGACTCACCCCGGGTCTTCGACACCAGACATCCGCCTGGCGGCCAGGATTCGCGCGAATCTGGGGTCGGCGCGAGGCGACAACGGTCGAGGGCGCCGCACTCCTGAACGGAACGGCGGCGCACGTCCTCGATTTTGATGACGCGTCTTCGCCCATGAGCGGTCATCCAAGCGTAGCGTTGCTCCCAGCGCTGATGGCGGTGGGGGAAGTCCGCGATATTAGCGCTGGCCGACTGGCGAGCGGCTATGTCGTTGGTCTGGAAGTCGCCTGCAAACTGGGAAAGGCGTTAGCCATGACACACTACGATAGGGGCTGGCATATGACCTCCTCCGTAGGAACGATAGCGGCCGCTGCTGCATGCGCTCATCTACTGGGTCTCGACGTCACCGCCACCGTGTCGGCAATTGGCCTGTCCGTTGCCCAGACCGCCGGTACCCGCGCGAATTTTGGCTTTGATGCGAAGTCCTTTCAGGCCGGCCAATGCGGTGCGGCGGCGCTGCGGGCGGTGTTGCTCGCCGAACGGGGCTTCTCCGCCTCCCCAACCGCCATTGACGGTCCTGCCGGCTACACGTCGCTGTACTCCAGTTCAGAAGATATTTCGGCCCAGTTGCTCAAGTTGGGTGAGCTCCCCCTCGAGATCGAGCGCAGCGGTGTAGAAATAAAAAAGTACCCGGCCTGTTATGCCGTGCATCGAGCTTTGGACGGTGTGTTTGAGCTGAAAAAAGAGTTCGGTCTAAAACTGGACGATATCGAGTCCGTCGAAATAGAGACGAGCTACGGCGCGCTGTCGCCTCTGATTCGCGGGGTGCCTGCAAACGGTGTAGAAGCCAAATTCAGTATGGGATACGCCGTCGCGGCAGCGATCGAGGATGGTGTGATTGGCTTATCGAGCTTCACCGATGCGGCCGTGCGCAGGCCTCGACTTCAGAGCTTCATTGAAAGGGTCAGCGCAAGTGAAGTCGCCGGCGACATGACGCCGCGTTGGGCATCCGTCGCAGTACGGACCAAGGACGGCCGGCTGCTGTCAAGACACGTCGCCTCGCTTCGAGGTGCGCCCTCCAATCCCTTATCCGATCAGGAGTTGATCGAAAAAATCACGGACTGCCTGGCATGGGTGGATAGCCCGATCGACGCCGTATCGCTTTACGAGGCAGCAACCAATCTCAGGGGCTTTAGCGTTCGAGACGTTCTCGATGCGATAGAAGGCGCCACGAACCCGGCATACGAGGTGCATTGATGGGACTTCTCTACGATGTAACGGATCACGTCGCAACCATTACCCTAAACAGAACTGAGGCGATGAATTCACTCGATCCGGAGTCTCTCGCGGACTTGAACGAGATCTTTCAGCGTGCGAATAACGACGATAGGGTCCGCGTCATTATTCTGACGGGAGCCGGCGACAAGGCATTCTGCACGGGCTCCGACCTCAAGAAAACTAATCCGCCTAAAGAGAGTTTCGCGGAGCTCACGTTCGGACGGCCGCGTTGGCTCTACCCTTTCGCGGGTCTTGAAATCGACAAACCCATGATCTGTGCAGTCAATGGTTTCGCACTGGCCGGCGGGATGGAGCTTGCGTTGGCATGCGACATCCGGATTGCATCGAGCAACGCCCAGTTCGGTCAGTCTGAGGTGTGCGTTGGCAGCATCCCTGCAGCTGGCGGAACACAGCGCCTTCCGCGAATGGTTGGCCTGTCCGACGCCATGCTGATGATGCTGACGGGCGACCGGATCGATGCGGACACTGCCTTACGAATCGGTCTCGTTAGCCGCGTTGTGCCTTTTGATCAGCTAAAAGATGAAGCAATCCGGATTGCCCAGCGTATTGCAAGCAATGCACCGCTTGCTGTACGTGCCGTAAAACGACTGGTGCGTGACGGACTGGATCTACCGCTTCTGACGGCTATCCAGAGCGAGCAGTTCGCGCTCGGCCTGCTTCGAGATACAGAAGACCGCCTGGAAGGACGCAAGGCGTTTCAGGAAAAGCGCAAACCCATTTTCGTTGGGCGATAGCATGGATCCGTTGGTCATTACCGATGAGAGGCAGGACTATGCGGTCATCCGGATGAACCGGCCGGCAAAGAAAAATGCCATGAACCGGGCCGCGAGGCGCGACTTGCTGAATGCGTTTGAAGTGGTTCGCGGGCGCCTTAAGGTTGTCATTCTGACTGGGACGTCCGACAGCTTTTGCTCCGGTGTTGACCTGAAGGAAGCTTTTGACGATCTTCAGAATGGTAGATCCGATGACGCATCATCCGATTGGATGGAAGTCAACCTCGCAATAAGAAGCCACCCCGCGATATTTATCGCTGCCGTCAACGGCGTCGCGCTTGGCGGCGGGGCGACGCTTATCAACGTGTGCGACCTCGCGTTTGCTGCTGACGAAGCTGAAATTGGTCTGCCTGAACTGGGGTTTTCCGCGTATCCGCAACTTGCTGGCCCGGCCACCCAGATTCAACTGTCCCGAAAGCGTGCCGCGTGGCTGGTGCTAACCGGGAAAAGAATCAACGGCAGCACAGCCGAACAGTGGGGCATGGTCAATCGCTCGGTGCCGCGAGCGCAACTGCAGGCGGAGATTGAGAAGCTCGCGCAGCAGATTGCGCAATACGACGCGGCAGCACTCTCTGAGACGAAGCGAGCGCTTGATGTGATACCTGCCCAGATCGCCGACTGGAGACCCGCGTTCGAGTACGGCGTTGATGTCAACACGCGAATACGAAACCAGTCCGGCGCTCAGCGCGCGGGACTCGAAGCCTTCGCTTCTCAAACCCGCTCAAATCAGGACGGGTTGTGACCGGCGCATGTGCCCCGCACTTGTGACCCGCACGCATGTCGCCGTGCCATTTCACGGTGCATCCGTAGCCGGTCGATTGTTCTAATCTAACGAAGGAGATGGCATGAGACAGGTCGTTGTCGCTGGAATTGGTCAGACAGCGTTTGGAAAATTCCTTGACCGGAATGTGCGCTCACTCGCCGAGGAGGCTCTATCCGCCGCCGTAGCGGACGCCGGCGTTGATTACAAACAAATCGGTGTGACCTACTTCGCAAACGCGCTCTCTGGCCTTGTAACCGGTCAGGAGACGATTCGAGGACAGGTTGCACTCAGAAATACCTCGCTGATGGGTTCCCCAATCATCAACGTCGACAACGCGTGCGCGTCGGGCTCAACGGCCTTCCATCTCGCATGGCTATCCGTCGCCTCGGGGCAAGTCGACGTAGCGCTTGCGATCGGCGCCGAAAAGCTCACCCACATTGATAAATCCGTGACGTTCGGCGCATTCGCCGCCGGCGTCGATGTTGAAGAGCGTGCGCGTCTCCAGCAAGAAGCGCCTCAAGGTCATTCGGTGTTCATGGACATCTATGCGGAGCGCGCCCGACGCTATATGGGGAGTAGCGGCGCGACGGCCAAAGACTTCGCGCTCCTTTGCATGAAAAGCCGGCAAGCCGCCTCGCTGAGTCCGTGGGCCCAGTTCCGTCAGCCCGTTACCATCGAAGAAGTTCTCTCGAGCCGCATGATCAGCGCCCCGCTCACCCTCAACATGTGTTCTCCCATTGCAGACGGAGCGGCTGCCGCCATTCTGGTCAGCGAAGACGTTGCCCGAAGTCTGCAATCGCGCCGCGTCTATGTGCGTGCATCGACACTGGTCTCGGCAAACAATGACGGCGACGGCCCGACGTGTGCCGAACGCGCAGCCGGGCGGGCGTACGAATACTCAGGTTTCGGTCCCGAGGATATTCACGTTGCTGAAGTCCACGACGCTTCGGCGCCAGCCGAGATCATGCTCTATGAACGTTTGGGATTTGCGCTACCCGATCAAGGCGTGAAACTCCTGCGCGAGGGCGTCACATCAATCGGCGGTCGGCTGCCCGTCAATCCTGGAGGCGGCTTGCTCAGCCGCGGCCATCCCGTCGGAGCAACCGGTATCGCACAGATCGTTGAACTCACGACCCAGCTGCGGGGCAACGCAGGCGAGCGCCAGCGAGAAGGCGCCGAAGTCGCACTTGCTGAGTGTTCCGGAGGACAGATTGGCAAAGATTCGGCACTCGCTGCCGTGACAATCCTATCCAGCCTTCAGTAAGCCGTTCAGCGCAGCCAGGCGCAATGATTGAAGTCACGGGCGAAGTCCAAACCGGCGTAATGATTGGTCTGCGAACGAGGTTCTGAAAACACGAAAGAGAAGCGCGCCGGTCATCACTCGATGACCTGACGCTTGCCGACGTCCCGTTTTAACGGAACGTCGGCGGCGCCATACGCGAACGTTGCGCTTAACTGAGCCATCGAACGGCCTTAACCGAGCCAAGCATCTACGTTCCCGCCAAGTCGCGTTGATAGAACCCGGAATACCGCGCCAGATGACAGGTTGCGTCCGCCGGGTCGAGACCTTCGTTGAGTACGGCGCTTGAGAAGCCAGTTCGCGCTATCTGCAGAATCTGGTCAATCTGCACGTCACCGGTTGCTCGCAAATCTCCGGTGAAGCCCAGTCTGCGCCGAAGAAGATAGGCCTGGCTATATGCACGGCCGTCGGTGAAGTGCGGGAAATGCAATTCGATTCGCTCAATTCCGCCCAAGCCGTCTACGAGCGACATGGGGTCTGCATCATTGGCAAGCTTGAGGACGTTGGGCTGTTCATCGCCCTCTACAGCGTGCCATGCGATGACTTTCAGTCGGGGGACGTTGCTCACACGGACACCTCTTGTTTTACTCGCGCATTGTTCGCGGCGGCTTTGAACGGGTCAAGACCAGTCCGACGCAATGTTTCAATGAAACGTTCGTATCTCCCTTGTTCCCGGTATTCGCGCAGCTCGCGGTACGTTCTGAGTATGGCCTCGAATACATCGGGTACCTCAGCAGCAGAGAACGATGGACCGATGACTTTTCCGGGTTGCGCGGCGCCACTCGCGGCGGTCCCATCGGCCCCGCCCAGCGTAATCTGGTACCACTCCTCCCCATCCTTGTCGACGCCCAGCACGCCAATGTGCCCACTATGGTGATGACCGCATGAGTTGATGCAGCCGCTGATATGGACATCTATATCACCAATGTCGTCGAGTTCGTCAATGTCCTGATAGCGTTCAGCAAGTGCCTGAGCGATTGGAATTGAACGCGCATTGGCGAGCGCACAAAAATCCCCTCCGGGACACGCGATGATATCTGTCAACAATCCAACGTTCGTGCTGGCCAGACCCAGCTGACGAGCGCCCTCCCACAAGGCAAAAAGCTTATCTGCAGACACCCATGGAAGGACGACATTTTGAGTATGCGTCACGCGTGCCTCGCCCGCTGAGAAGCGGTCCGCCAGGTCGGCAAGCCTATCCAACTGCTCGGCTGTTGCATCTCCGGGTGCTTGTCGAAGACGCTTGAATGACAGCGTGACGATACGCAGTGCTGGGTCCTGATGGAGAGCCACGTTCCGCTGCATCCATCGCATGAAAATCGGATTGTCAGTTGGCGCATCCTTCCTCGCAGCGTGCTTTGACTCGCAACGGGTCACCGCTGGCCGCACGAACGAGGCGCTCACGCGGGCAAGTTCCTCCGGCGGGATCGTATGCGGACCGCCATCGTGCTCGACGATTTCTCGAAACTCGTCCTCGACATCGTCGATGTAGCGCTGCCCCTCGGCCTTAACCAGAATCTTGATGCGAGCCTTGTACTTGTTGTCGCGCCTTCCGTAGCGGTTGTACACGCGCACGACCGCTTCAATGTAGTTCATGATCTGGTTCCAGGGCAAAAACTCGCGAAGCACGGCGCCGACCATTGGCGTGCGCCCCATGCCTCCGCCGACCGTTACTCGAAAACCCAGTTCGCCCAGTTCATTGCGCAAGAGTCGGAGGCCGACATCATGCCAGTCAGTTGCGGCGCGGTCCTCTGCAGCGCCTGTCACCGCAATCTTGAATTTACGCGGAAGGAATGCGAACTCGGGGTGCAGGGTCGTCCATTGCCGCATGAGTTCGGCGAAAGGCCGTGGGTCGGCAATTTCGTCAGGGGCGACACCTGCGCGCTCGTCGCAAGAGATGTTGCGGATGCAGTTACCGCTGGTTTGAATGCCATGCATGTCGACGGACGCTAGAAGATCCATCACATCAGCGGCCTTGTTCAACGGAATCCAGTTGAACTGCACGTTGGTTCGTGTGGTGAAGTGCGCTGAATTTGTCGGTAGATGGGTCGTACCCAGCCTGCCTTGAGCGTCGGCGGCCTTTAGATAGACCTCAGGCGCCGGTGCGTCGAACTCTCGCGCGATGCGGGCCAGGACACGGAGCTGGGCGCTCGACAATTCGCCATATGGCACTGCGACGCGCAACATTGGCGCGTGGCGCTGTACATACCAGCCGTTCTGCAGGCGCAGCGGACGAAAGTCGTCTTCACTCAGCCGACCGCTTTCCCAGCGTTCCAGCTGGTCCCGAAACTGCGCCGCGCGGCTCTTGACAAATGCTTTGTCGAATTCGTTGTACTGATACATGAGTAGGGAGCGTCTCGCGTCGCGGTACTACGCGACGTAATTGAAGGCAAGGGATGCTGGAGGCAACCCTCCGAAAGGCGTCAGTGGCTACGATAGGCGCCTCGCCCTCCGGCGAAAAGAAGCAGATGCCGCTGATGTTTGCGTAGCAGGCAAGTTCGGTTGGTAGCGCCCACTCAATCGCAGCTGACCCCACCGCAGTCGTCGCTGGCTCATCAACGGAACCTGTAGTATTGCCACACAGTTTCTCGGCAGACACGCCGGGAATCACGCGAGAAAGCGCGCGCTGCGAGTTCGGTCAGCGAAGAACACGGTAAGGGTAATCAATGAATCGCTACGAGACAATTGCCAAGAATCTGGCAACGCAAATCCGGGAAGGCTTTCTTCCTTCCGGAACCAGGCTTCCGTCGCTTCGCCACCTGATCGCGCAGTACGGCGTGAGCCAGTCGACGGTATTTCGCGCCTACTCGCTCCTTGAGCAGTGGGGTCTCGTGCGCGCCGAGGAGCGTGCCGGGTATTTCGTCACTGAGGGTGCCACGGTGAATGAGACGGTTCGGGCAGAAGGACTCGCGACGGAACCAAGGAAGGTAGACATCAGCGACCTGGTGTTCTCCGTGCTCGAATCAACCCGGCATGCGGACATTGTGCCGTTGGGTTCAGCCTTCCCGTCGCCACAGCTCTTTCCAACTGCGCGGCTTCTGAAGTCACTGGTGTCCGGCACGCGGTCGCTCACCCCATGGAACACGGTGGAAGACCTGCCGCCCGGTAACGACCATCTCCGCGAGCAAATCAGTCTTCGGTACGTTGGAACGGGCATGTCCGTGTCGCCGAACGAGATTCTCGTGACAAACGGCGCCCTCGAAGCGTTGAATCTATGTTTGATGGCCGTCACCCGGCCTGGAGACCTCGTAGCAGTGGAGTCCCCGGGTTTCTACGCCGCCCTGCAAGCTATTGAGCGGCTCGACCTTCGAGCAATAGAGATACCTGTCGACCCGGTGTCCGGTCTTGACCTCGAAGCGCTACACAGTGCGCTTGACCAGCATCCCATTCGAGCGTGCTGGTTCATGCCGAACTTCCAGAATCCGACCGGCACCTCCTTGTCGGCGGAGAAGAAGCGCGCTCTGGTCGAATTACTGCGTGGACGCGAAGTACCACTCATCGAAGACGACGTCTACCAGGAGCTTCATTTCAGCCGCGACCGTCCGCTGCCGGCCAAAGCGTTCGATACACAGGGGCTTGTCATGCACTGCAGTTCATTTTCAAAAACACTCGCGCCCGGCTATCGAATCGGGTGGACGGCGCCTGGCCGATTCGCTGACAAAGTCCGACGGTTGAAGCTGATGACAACACTTTCTGCGTGCATTCCCGCGCAAGCAGGCATTGCCGACTATCTGCAGCACGGAGGATACGACAAACACTTGCGCTCACTGCGTTCGTCGCTTCAGTCGCAGCTTGAGCAAATGGAGACGGCACTGCATAAGTGGCTGCCGAGTACAGTTAGGTGGGTGCGTCCGACTGGTGGCTACCTGCTGTGGCTACAGCTCCCGCAGTCTGTCAAAGCAATGGAACTTCACGCGTTGGCGCGTGCGCGCGGTATTAGCATCGCTCCGGGGCCGATTTTCTCAGCGACGCACGGGTTCCAGGACTGTATCCGGCTCAATTTCGGCCATCCTTGGGACAATCGCTTCGAAAACGCGATTCGCGAACTCGCCGAAATCCTCGACGACCCCTCTATTCACGGCTAGTGTCGCCCGTTCAGCGTCAACAGTCGCGGTTGGGTCGAGAGGCGCTTTGCGGCGCTTTTGCCTTATCCAGTCTGCGTGCACGAACGCGCTGGCAGTCAGAATCCTTGTGTCGAACTTGTGACGTCGGCAATCAAATGTACGACTCCAAAGATGAGCAAGCCAATCATCAAGGCGAGCGCGACCGCGACAAACGGCAGCAGCACCATGTTGACATTCGCCAAATCAGCCTCATGAGCAGCGCGTTTGCGTACTCCAAAAAAACTAGCCAGCACCATGCAAACCATGCGAAAAAGTTCCACGATTTCTCTCCCAGAAATCCATCTCATGCTTAATAGTCTCGTAGCGCTCTCGGCATTAGAAGAAGCAGTTCTCGCCGATTTGAGGTAAGCAGGAGCTGGGGAGTTTTACTGGGCACTCGAGAAGCGTCAGCCCGGTCAGTCTGGAAATCGCCAGCGCGGCGTGCCTCGGAATTGTCGCGACCACACGAGTGCCTTTCAACAGATGTGGCAGGGAAGCAAAATGTGTTGTTGAGGCTATAACGCTACGACTTCGACGTCGTCGGCCACTACGCGCGAGCGGATGTTTTCTCGCTGTCCGTCGATGAGCGCCGCAAACGCGTCGTGGCGTTCATATCCGATAGCGATTGAAATGACCTACTGTCTCAGAACCGCAGATTTTCGATTGGAGCAGACTTTGTTGTGCGCCCACAGGACGAAAAAAAAGGCGTCACGTTGCCGTGACGCCTTAAAAAGTTCTAGCCATTCCGAGGGCCGTGCTAGAACCTGAGAGACGGTATTCGAAAGTTAGACCGGCGCGCCATGTTGGACGCGGGACTCGGGATAGACGCTGCGTGGACTGTTACGGGGGACTATTAAAGACACTCGACCAGACACTCCGCGGGCCACGGTTGGTTCGAAACTTCAAAATGCAGAACCTGAAACCGTCTTTCGAAATGAGGTTCCATTTTTTATGGTTATGCTGACTAAGTCAAGCAAAATCTAAAGCGGCTTCATTCGTTCCGGAAAAATATTCCGATACAATGAATCTTCAGATGAAAATTGGATCTCATGCCCCATTTTGGGGCTTTCACCCACCCTTGGCGGAACGGTTGCTGGCAGCCGCACGAACAAAAATTTGAAATATAGTTCCAAAAAAGACGACATGAACCGACCGATGTCCTCCCGTACTGTCATAGCCCCAGCCAAAGAGAAAGACGGCTCGGGCGACGAAGTCACCGCGCTGGCACGCGGTCTGACGGTGCTGCGCGCGATCGCCGCAGCCGACGCGCCGCTCAGCAACCGCGAGTTGACCGAGCTGACCGGCATTCCGAAGCCCACCGTCTCGCGGATTACCGCCACGCTCGTTGGCGCAGGTTTCCTGTTCCGCCTGCCTGACAGCGAGCGATTCGTGCTGACTTCGTCGGTACTGGAATTGAGCAACGGCTTTCTGCGCAACTTCGACATCCGGTCTCGGGCGCGGCCCTTCCTCATCGAACTCGCCGAACGCACCGCATTGTCCGTGCATCTGGCCGTACGCGACCGCCTCGACATGGTGGTAATCGACGCGATCCGGCCGCGTTCGGCGGTACTGGTGTCGCGCCTCGAAATCGGCTCGCGCATGAACCTCAGCCGCACCGCCGTCGGCCGCGCGTATCTGTCGGCACTCGCCGAACCGGAGCGGGAAAAGTTGCTGATTGGCTTGCAGGCCGCCGAAGGCGACGACTGGGGTCACATCAGCAGCCGTCTGACAAGCGCGTTACGGGAAACCGCGGAGCAGGGCTTCGCGATCGCGACGGGCGAATGGTACAACGGCCTGAACGCCATCGCGTCAGGGTTCATTGGCCCCTCGGGCGAGCGCTATGCCGTCAATTGCGGCGGCTCCGCGGACCAGTGCCCGCGCGAGTGGCTGATATCGCGCGCGGCGCCGGCCCTGCTCGAATGCATCAGTAAGATCGTTCTCGAGATCGGCGGCACACCTGGGCGCCGTCTAGATAACTGAACACGCCGACGCTCGGCGGTCGGCGTCCACCGCATTTCCGCCCCCTCCTCACCTCATCCTGTAACTTTCGTAATCAACAGAAAAATACATGGGTGGACTGTTACGGAGCCCGCGACGTAGGATCATGCCTTCCTGTCGCGGTGCGCTCGCACGGCTTGCCGTTATCCCCCTTCGATAACGTCCCGGCCGACTTGTCACGATGGCGCATTGGGTTAACATCTTTGTCCCGCGCATCGGGTAGCATCCGCGCTGAACATTCGCGGCGCGTCCGCTGTCGAAACCGCCTGTCATGCCGCCTGCGTGCCGGTCCGCCGAACTGTCAAAGCGGCACGATCGCACGAGCGGCTCACATCAAAGCCAGCCACCTGACCGAACCGATGGACGAACAACAACAGTATTCGGAAACCTCACGCCCTGCCGCTCCGGCTTCCCAACGCGGTTCGCAACCGTCCTCCGGCGGAGGGCCTGCCGGCGGTCCCGGGAGCGCACCGGATCCAGCCAAACGCCATCGCGGCCGCAACATCGCGCTGATCGTGGCGGCGCTGGTCATTCTTGGGGTCGTGTTGTGGCGCTGGCATCCGTGGGGCGGGCCCAGCAGCGGCGCGAACGCGGCGGCCGGCGCGAGTGGCGCGAACAGCGGCCGCGCGGGCCGCGGGGGTGCCGGCGCGCTCGCCAACATGGCGCAGCCTGTCCACGTGGCGACCGCCACACAGGGTGAGATGCCGGTCGTGCTGACTGCGCTCGGCACGGTCACGCCGCTCGCCAATGTCACCGTCCTGCCGCAGTTGAGCGGCACGCTGCAGGACGTGTTTTTCAAGGAAGGCCAGATGGTCAAGAAGGGCGATGTGCTTGCCCAGATCGACCCGCGCCCCTATCAGATTTCGCTGGAAAACGCGCAAGGCACCCTGGCGCGCGACCAGGCGCTGCTGCAAACCGCCCGTCTCGACCTGAAGCGTTACCAGACGTTGCTCGCACAAGACTCGATCGCCAGCCAGCAGGTCGATACGCAAGCCTCGCTCGTCAAGCAATACGAAGGCACGGTCAAGTCCGACCAGGCGAACATCGATACCTATAAGCTCGACCTCGTTTATGCGCGCATCACCGCGCCGGTGTCGGGGCGCGTCGGGTTGCGCCAGGTCGATCCGGGCAACTATGTGACGCCGAGCCTGGCCAACGGCATAGTCGTGATTACGCAGTTGCAGCCGATCAGCGTGATCTTCACGACCTCTGAAGACAACCTGCAGCAGATCCTGCAGCAGACTCAAACCGGTGCGAAGCTCTCGGTCACCGCATACGACCGCAGCAATACGACATCTCTCGAAGGCGGCACGCTCGAAACGCTAGATAACCAGATCGACACCACCACCGGCACGGTCAAGCTGCGCGCGGTCTTCCAGAACCCGAACAACCTGCTGTTCCCGAATCAGTTCGTGAATACGCGCCTGCTGGTCGATACGATCAAGGATGCGGTGATCGTGCCGACCACGGCTGTACTGAACGGCTCGATGGGCCAGTTCGTGTACGTCGTGAAACCGGACAACACGGTGACGGTGCGCCCGGTCAAGGCTGGTCCGGTCGATGGCGAACGCACCAGCATCAAATCCGGCGTGCAAGCCGGCGAGCGCGTCGTGATCGACGGTTCGGACCGGCTGAAGGAAGGCGCGAAGATCACGATTCCGGCCGACAAGCCGCGCGGCGCTTCAGGCGCGCGTGGTGCAAGCGGCGCGGTGGGGGCATCCGGCGGACACGGGCATCACGGCAAACACGCGGCGCAAGCCTCGCAATAAGGGCACGGCAACTACCGCATGAATCCATCCCGCGCTTTCATTCTGCGCCCCGTCGGCACCGCGCTGCTGATGGCGGCGATCATGCTGGTCGGTCTCGTCGCGCTGCGCTTTCTGCCGCTCTCCGCGCTGCCCGAGGTCGACTATCCGACGATCCAGGTGCAGACCTTCTATCCGGGCGCGAGCCCGGACGTGATGACCTCCTCGGTCACCGCGCCGCTCGAACGTCAGTTCGGGCAGATGCCGTCGTTGAATCAGATGTCATCGCAAAGCTCGGCCGGTTCGTCGATCATCACGCTGCAGTTCAGCCTCGATCTGCCGCTCGATATCGCCGAGCAGGAAGTCCAGGCCGCGATCAACGCCGCAGGCAACCTGCTGCCGTCCGACCTGCCCGCGCCGCCGATCTACGCGAAGGTCAATCCCGCCGACGCGCCGATCATCACGCTCGCGATCACCTCAAAGACGATGCCGCTTACGCAGGTGCAGGATCTGGCCGACACGCGTCTCGCGCAGAAGATTTCGCAGGTGGCGGGCGTGGGTCTCGTAAGCCTGTCGGGCGGTCAACGCCCGGCCGTGCGGATTCAGGCGAACCCGCGCGCACTCGCCGCATACGGTCTGAATCTGGACGACTTGCGCACCACGATTTCGAACCTGAACGTCAACACGCCGAAGGGTAACTTCGACGGCCCGACGCGCAATTACACGATCAACGCGAACGACCAGTTGACCGACGCCGACGCGTACAAAAGCGCGGTGATCGCCTACAAGAACGGCCGCGCGGTGATGCTGACGGACGTCGCCACCATCGTGCAAGGCGCGGAGAACACCAAGCTCGGCGCATGGGTGAACAACACCCCGGCCATCGTCCTGAACGTGCAGCGCCAGCCGGGCGCGAACGTGATCCAGGTGGTGGACAGCATCAAGGCGCTGCTGCCGCAATTGCAACAGTCGCTGCCCGCGGCGCTCGACGTGCAGATCGTCACCGACCGCACCACCACGATCCGCGCTTCCGTGCGCGACGTGCAGTTCGAATTGCTGATGTCAGTCGTGCTGGTGGTGCTGGTGATGTACCTGTTTCTCGCCAACATCTACGCCACCATCATTCCGAGCCTGTCGGTGCCGCTGTCGCTGATCGGCACGCTTGCCGTGATGTATCTGTGCGGCTTCTCGCTCGATAATCTGTCGCTGATGGCGTTGACCATCGCGACCGGCTTCGTGGTCGACGATGCGATCGTGATGATCGAGAACATCGCGCGCTACGTTGAAGAAGGCGAGTCGCCATTAGAAGCCGCGTTAAAGGGTTCGAAACAGATCGGCTTCACGATCATTTCGCTGACGGTTTCGCTGATCGCCGTGCTGATTCCGCTGCTTTTCATGGGCGACGTGGTCGGGCGCCTGTTCCATGAATTCGCAATCACGCTCGCGGTGACGATCGTGATTTCGGCGATCGTCTCGCTCACCCTTGTGCCGATGATGTGCGCGAAACTCCTGCGCCACACGCCGCCGCCTGAAAGCCATCGTTTCGAGGCAAAGGCCCACAAGTTTATCGACTGGGTGATCGCCCGCTATGCGGTCGCGCTCACCTGGGTGCTGGACCGGCAACGCTCGACGCTGTTCGTCGCGGTGCTGACGCTGGTACTGACCGGTGTGCTGTACGTCTTCATTCCGAAGGGCTTCTTCCCGGTGCAGGACACCGGTGTGATCCAGGCGATCACGCAGGCGCCACAGTCGGTGTCGTATGCGTCGATGGCTGAGCGTCAGCAGGAACTCGCCGCGCAGATCCTGAAGAACCCGGACGTGGAAAGCCTCACCTCGTTCATCGGCGTGGACGGCAGCAACATCACGCTGAACAGTGGCCGCATGCTGATCAACCTGAAGCCGCGCGACGATCGCAGCAACACCGCGAGCGACGTGATCCGCCAGTTGCAGCAGGACGTCGCGCATATTCCGGGCGCCTCGCTGTACATGCAGCCGGTGCAGGATCTGACGATCGATTCCACCGTCAGCCCGACGCAGTACCAGTTCATGCTGACCGACCCGAACATCAGCGAATTCACCACGTGGGTGCCGAAGCTGGTCGAACGGTTGAAGCAGTCGCCGGAACTGGCGGACGTGGCCACCGACTTGCAGGACAACGGCCAGTCGGTCTACATCGAAATCGACCGCGCTACCGCGTCGCGCTACGGCATCACACCGGCTACCGTGGATAGCGCGCTGTATGACGCATTCGGCCAGCGCATCATCTCGACCATTTTCACGCAGTCGAACCAGTACCGCGTGATTCTGGAAGCGCAGCCGTCAATGCAGCACTACACCGACTCGCTGAACTCGATCTATCTGCCCTCCTCCACGTCGTCGGGCGGCCAGGTGCCGCTGTCGTCGATCGCGAAGTTCATCGAACAACCCGCGCCGCTGCTGGTCACGCATTTGAGCCAGTTCCCGGCCACGACCGTCTCGTTCAACCTCGCGCCCGGCTCGTCGCTTGGCGCGGCGGTGAAAGCAATCAATCAGGCGGAGAAGGATATCGGCTTGCCGGCGTCGTTCCAGACGCGCTTCCAAGGCGCGGCGCTGGCGTTCCAGGCGTCGCTGTCGAACGAACTGTTCCTGATTCTGGCGGCGATCGTCACGATGTATATCGTGCTTGGCGTGCTGTACGAGAGCTTCATCCACCCGATCACGATTCTGTCGACGCTGCCGTCGGCGGGTGTCGGCGCCTTGCTGGCGCTGCTGATCACCGGGCATGATCTCGACATCATCGGCATCATCGGTATCGTGCTGCTGATCGGCATCGTGAAGAAGAACGCCATCATGATGATCGACTTCGCGCTCTACGCCGAGCGCGAGGAAGGCAAGGCGCCTCGCGAAGCCATCTATCAGGCGTGTCTGCTGCGCTTCCGGCCGATCCTGATGACCACGCTCGCCGCCCTGCTCGGCGCCCTGCCGCTGATGCTCGGCACCGGCGCCGGTTCGGAGTTGCGCCGCCCGCTCGGTATCGCGATTGCCGGCGGTTTGATCGTGAGCCAGTTGCTGACGCTGTTCACCACACCGGTGATTTACCTGGCGTTCGATTCGCTGGCCCGCCGTGCGCGTGAGCGCTTCAATCGCGGTAAACCCACGCCGCCCGTCATTGATGCAGGGAACTGAGCGATGAACCTGTCGCGTCCGTTTATCTCCCGCCCAGTCGCCACCACGCTGTTGGCGATCGGCATCGCGATGGCCGGGATTTTTGCGTTCACCAAGCTGCCGGTTGCGCCGCTGCCGCAGGTCGATTTCCCGACCATTTCGGTGCAGGCCACGCTGCCGGGCGCGAGCCCGGATACGGTCGCCACCAGCGTGGCGAGTCCACTCGAGCGGCATCTCGGTTCGATCGCCGATGTAACCGAGATGACCTCGCAGAGCTCGGTCGGCCAGACGCGCATCACGATGCAGTTCGGCCTGAACCGCGACATCGACGGCGCCGCGCGCGACGTGCAGGCCGCCATCAACGCCGCCCGCGCCGATCTGCCAGCGAGCCTGCGCAGCAACCCGACGTACCACAAGGTGAATCCCGCCGACGCGCCGATCCTGATTCTGGCGCTGACGTCGAAGACGCTGACCGCCGGCCAGTTGTACGACTCGGCGGCCACCGTGCTGCAGCAGTCGCTGTCGCAGGTGGATGGCGTCGGCGAAGTCGATGTGAGCGGCTCGGCCAATCCCGCCGTGCGCGTCGAGCTGGAACCGCAGGCGCTGTTCCACTACGGCATCGGTCTGGAAGACGTGCGCGCGGCGCTCGCCGCCGCCAATGCGAACAGCCCGAAGGGCTCGATCGAGTTCGGCGCGAACCGCGTGCAGATCTACACTAACGACCAGGCGAGCAAGGCGTCGCAATACAAGGATCTGGTCATCGCCTATCGCAACGGCGCGGCGGTGAAGCTCTCCGATGTGTCCGAAGTGGTCGATTCGGTCGAAGACCTGCGCAACCTCGGCCTCTTCAACGGCAAGCGTTCGGTGCTGGTGATTCTGTACCGGCAACCGGGCGCGAACATCATCGACACCATCGACCGCGTGATGGCGATGCTGCCGCAGTTGCATGCCTCGCTGCCCGCCGACGTCGATATCGCGCCGGCCGCCGACCGCTCCACGACGATCCGCGCGTCGCTGAAAGACACCGAGCGTACGCTGCTGATCGCGGTGGCGCTGGTGGTGATGGTGGTGTTCCTGTTCCTGCGCAACTGGCGCGCCACGCTGATTCCGAGCGTGGCCGTGCCGATCTCGATCATCGGCACGTTCGGCGCGATGTATATGCTGGGCTTTTCGATCGACAACCTGTCGCTGATGGCGTTGACGATCGCGACCGGCTTCGTGGTCGACGATGCGATCGTGGTGCTGGAAAACATCTCACGGCATATAGAAAACGGCGTGCCACGCATGAAGGCCGCGTTTCTCGGCGCGCGCGAGGTCGGCTTCACGGTGCTCTCCATCAGTATCTCGCTGGTCGCCGTGTTCCTGCCGATTCTGCTGATGGGCGGCATAGTCGGCCGGCTGTTCCGCGAATTCGCGCTCACGCTGTCGCTTGCGATCGGCGTGTCGCTCATCGTCTCGCTGACTTTGACGCCAATGATGTGTTCGCGCCTTTTGCGCGAGCCGCACGAAAAGCAGGAAGAAGGACGCTTTGGACGCTGGCTGGAAAGTGGTTTCTCGTGGATGCATCGCGGCTACGAGCGCACACTCGGCTGGGCACTGCTGCATCCGCGCCTGATCGTGACGATCCTGCTGCTGACGATCGGACTGAATATCTGGCTGTACATCATCGTGCCGAAGGGTTTCTTTCCGCAGCAGGACACCGGGCGGTTGATCGGCGGCATCCAGGCCGATCAGAGCACCTCGTTCCAGGCGATGAAGGGCAAGTTTGCGGAGATGATGGAAATCGTCGGCAAGAATCCGGCGGTGGACAGCGTGGCCGGTTTCACCGGCGGCCGGCAGACCAATTCGGGCTTCATGTTCGTCTCGCTGAAACCGAAGAGCGAGCGCAAGCTATCCGCCGACGAGGTGATCCAGCAACTGCGCGCCCCGCTCGGCGACGTGGCCGGCGTGCGGACGTTCCTGCAGGCGGTGCAGGACATTCGCGTCGGCGGCCGGCAATCGAACGCGCAGTACCAGTTCACGCTGCTGGCCGATTCGACGCCGGACCTTTACCTGTGGGGACCGAAGCTTACTGAGGCGCTGCAGGCCCGCCCCGAACTCGCCGACGTGAATTCCGACCAGCAGCAAGGCGGCCTCGAATCGATGGTGACGATCGACCGCGCAAGCGCGTCGCGTCTCGGCATCCAGCCGGCGCAGATCGACAACACCTTGTACGACGCCTTCGGCCAGCGCCAGGTCTCGACGATTTACAACCCGCTGAACCAGTACCACGTCGTGATGGAAGTGGCGCCGAAGTACTGGCAGAGCCCGGACATGCTGAACCAGATTTACATCAGCACATCGGGCGGCAGCGCAAGCGGCGCGCAGACCACCAATGCGCCGGCGGGCACGGTGACGTCGAAAGTGGCGACGGAGAGTTCAACCTCGACGAGTGCGTCGACGGGCGGCACGGCGGGCACGACCGCGTCGAGCGCGGCGAGCATCGCCTCCGATTCCGCGCGCAATCAGGCGATCAATTCGATCGCGGCGAGCGGCAAGTCGAGTGCTTCGTCGGGTTCGGCGGTGTCGACGTCGAAGGAGACGATGGTGCCGTTGTCGGCGATCGCGAAGTTCGGGCCGGGCAATACGCCGTTGTCGGTGAATCACCAGAGCCAGTTCGTGGCCTCGACGATTTCGTTCAATCTGCCGCCGGGTGTGTCCTTATCGACGGCGACGCAGGCGATCTACGACACGATGGCGCAGATCGGCATGCCGGGCACGATCCACGGGAGCTTCCAGGGGACGGCACAGGCGTTCCAGCAGTCGATGTCCGACCAGCCGATTTTGATTCTGGCCGCGTTGGCGGCGGTGTATATCGTGCTGGGGATGTTGTATGAGAGCTATATTCACCCGCTGACGATTTTGTCGACACTGCCCTCCGCGGGCGTGGGGGCGTTGCTGGCTTTGCTGCTGTTCAAGACGGAGTTCAGCATCATTGCGCTGATTGGGGTGATTTTGCTGATCGGCATTGTGAAGAAGAACGCGATCATGATGGTGGACTTTGCGATTGAAGCCTCCCGGCAGGGGTTGTCGTCGCGGGATGCCATTTATCAGGCTTGTTTGCTGCGGTTCCGGCCGATCATGATGACGACTTTTGCAGCCCTGCTTGGGGCGTTGCCGCCGGCCTTCGGGCGTGGGGAAGGGGCGGAGCTGCGGGCTCCGCTGGGGATTGCTATTGTGGGTGGGTTGATTGTTAGTCAGATGCTCACGCTGTATACCACGCCGGTGGTGTATCTCTATATGGATCGGATTCGGGTGAGGTGGGAGTCACGGAAGGGGCGCGGGGCGGGTGTGCCGGCTGCTTGATTTTTTTGCTTGCGCGGCGCTTTTTGTCTGGTTGCCTGCGGCGATGGGGTTTGCCTGGTTTTTTTGGCTTCACGGCGCTTGTTTCTGTGTGCCTACGGTGTTGGCCTTTCCTTGAATTGATATTGGACTATTAGCGTCGCCCCTGTGCGGGGCGGGCACCTACTTTTCTTTGCCTGCTGCAAAGAAAAGTAGGCAAAAGAAAGCAGCTCACACCGCTAGCTCATAAGCGGGTCCCCCGCGCAGTCGCGGTAGTGGTGCATCTGGAATCCGTGCCCTCGCACATTCGGCGTTGGCGACAAAGCGCTCATCAGTTCCCACTCCGCACTGCGTGCGTCGCGGACGGGTCTGCATGGGAAACCGTGGGGCTTCGTTCGCGCACGGCGGGGGCCATCGGCTTCGCCTCGACGAGGCAACCAAGCAATTAGAAGGCGAGGTCCGCAAGCGGCCGTGGTGCCGATCAAAAATGCGAGAGCAAAACCGCAGCGGGCGGTTTTAAGAAGTACCGTTCGGCGCGCGCAGCACCGGTTTAAGAACTGCGCTTCGGCGCGCGCAGCGCCGCCGGAAGTATGACTGCTGTGTCACTAACGCTGAATGTGCGGGAACACAGATTCCAGATGTACCACTACCGAAACTGTGCGAGGGACCCGCTTAAGAATTTGCGGTTTGAGCCGCTTTCTTTTGCCTACTTTTCTTTGGCGGCAGGCAAAGAAAAGTAGGTGCCCGCCCCGCACAGGGGCGACGCTAATAAACCGATAAGAATTCAAGGAAAGGCCAACACCGTAAGGGCACAACCAAAAAGCGCCACGCAGGCAAAAAACCAGGCAAAGCCCAACGCCGCAGGCATACAGACAAAAAGCGCCGCGCAGGCAAAACCAAACCCAAACCTAGAGCCTCTGCTCAACAGCAAGCAAAAAAATCCGCACCCATTGCTTAGCCTGCCGCTCGCCCAGCATGGGCAAAACCCACCCCTGACGCTTAGCGTCTTTGACCTTCAAAGCGACCTGCCATTGAGCATCATGGCCCTGCACCTCAGCCCCAAGCAGATCGGCAAAAATATAATCCCCCTGCTCGCCGCCAAGGCGAATCTCACATAGCCGTTTACCGGCAGCAAGCCGCACCGACCCCCAGGTCCCTTTAATCTCATGAGTCCAATCGCCGTCGCGAATATTGGCAGCGACCTCCTTCCGACGCCGCCACCAATAAACAACCGCAGCAATCAAAAGCAAAACAACAAGAACAGCAACCCCAACCGCAACCGCCAGCCCAAATGCCGACTCCAAGGCATAAAACGCCCGCACTGCGCCATACACCAGCGCGATCAGCGCAATCAACGCAACAACAATCGGCATCGCAAACTCGCTAAACAAAAAATCAGCCTGGCACTGCGCAGCCCACCGCTCATGGCAAAAAGCCATGGCAAAAAATGCGCGGCCGCGCGTGGCGAAGCGTTACGGCTGCTTATGCGTCGCCGCCCAATCCTTCACCGCCTTCAGCGTGTTCTCGACGTGCTTCTCCGGCGACAGGCTCGTGTACTCATAGATAATCTTGCCGTCCGGCGCGATCACGTATGACACGCGATTGGCCATCGAGCTATGCATCGGCATACCGGCGTCATAGGCGCCGATCGTCTTCGCGTCGGGATCGGCCGCCACCGGGAATTTGCTGCGGCATTCGCTCACCGAAAACTTCGTCAAGGTGTCGATGTTGTCGTGCGACACGCCGATCACCGTCGCGCCATATTTCTTGTATTCGTCGACCGCTTCGGCAAACTCGTGGGCTTCGATCGTGCAGCCTTTCGTGAAGGCCGCCGGATAGAAATACAGCACCACCGGCCCTTTCTTCAGCTCGTCGGCAAGCGAATACGTGTAGGTCTGGCCGCCCAGCGAAGCCTGCGCAGTGAACGGCGGCGCGACATCGCCCGGATTGAGCGTGGCCGAGGCCGTCAGCGAATGCATCGCGAATCCCACCGACAAGACGGCCGCCAGTACCACCGGTATGAGTTTCCTCTTCATCTGCAGTCCCTCGAAACGTTAATGCGCCCTGTTGGCGCAATCAGCTGAAGGTCGCGGCGTTCAGCGGAACGCCGGCAACCTCGGCACGCTATTGGATCACGTACAGGCAAGGTACGTAAGCACCTGCCTAAAGGATGCATGCGGAAAGGATACATCCGCGAGCCCGCGCCCGCAGCGGCACGACGCAATGATCGCCCGGCACGTGAAGCCGCAGCCCCGCTCAGGCCTCAAGCGGCCGCTTCTTCGATATGCGCGCCAAACCATGCCGCAGCGGACAGATTCAGCTCCGCCAGTACCTCGGGCGTCAGCGCCACGAAGCCGGGGGGCGCAACGGGTCCGGCTGCGATCGAGGCGGCATCGGCGCCCTCGCCGGCCGCTTCGGCAATCCGCAGCAAGGTGCCGAGCGCGCCGCCGCGCGTCACGATCGCCTCGCGGATCTGCGGCGCAAGGCCGAGTTTCTCGAGAACGGCCGCCGGCGTGCTGCCGACCACCACGTGAACCAGAGAGAAAATACCGGTCATGAAAGCGGCATCGGCAAATTCGTCGTCGGACGGGCGTAGCCAGCCGGCGGCCAATTCCATAAAGCGCGAGCGCGTGCCAGCCAGTTGCACCAGCGGATCGGCGCGCCACGGCAGTTCGCCGCTGTCCGCGTACAGCAGCAGTTGCGCCCAGCGCGCGATCTGCCGGGTACCCGTGGCGATGATGGCCTCGCGTAGCGACGCGATATTACGTCCCAGGCCGAAGGCGCTCGAATTGACGAGGCGCAGCAATTGCACCACCACGCTGGGGTTCAGCTTGAGTTCCGCCTCCAGCTCGGCAATGCCGCCATCGCGCGACAACAGCGCCAGCAACCGCAGCAGGCCGGGGCGCGGCGAGCGGTTACGCGGCGCCACCAGCACCTGCGGCCGTGCGAAGAAGTATCCCTGGAACAGGTCGAAGCCGAGCTCGCGAGCAAGCGCAAAATCGTCGCGCGTCTCGACCTTCTCGGCAATCAGTGTCTTGCCATGGCTGCGTACCGTCGACGCCAGTTTGGCCAGCGCGGACCGCTCGGTCTGCAGAAAGTCGATCTTGACGATATCGGCGTGCGGCAGCGCGGCGAGCAGCTCGTCCGACAGTTCAGTGACATCGTCGAGCGCCACCTGGAAGCCGGCACGGCGCAACTCCGTCAGCCTGCGGGCCAGAAGCGCATCGAACTTGACGGTTTCGAGGATCTCGAGCACGAAGCGCTCGGGCGGCATCAGATGGACGATGTCGTTAAAGAGCAGCGCGCGGTCAATGTTGACGAAGCCGCGGTGCTGGCCCAGCACCGCCGCCACGCCGATCCCGCCAATCGCGCGGGCCACGACCTGCGCCGTGGCCTGGGCGTCGTCGCTGACCTCGGCATAGTTATGCGCGCTGGCTCGAAACAGTAATTCGTAAGCATTGAGTGCGCCGTCGCGATCGAGAATCGGCTGGCGACCCAGATAGACAAACTGTGCGCCGGACGCCGGGTCGGCGTCTTCGGCACATGGCTCAAGCACCTCGACGTGCCGGGGGGTGGCCCTGGCAAAGTGACGTTCAGACATGGATCATCGGTGCAAGTGTTCGGAACGCTGCGCTGCGACGTGATAGCCGGCGCTGCTCAACGGGTTTGACCTATTAACGGATGCGAAGCCGTTGCACTTTAACCGAATCGCTCCCGCAGCGACGCTGGGCCACGCAGCCCTTTCCTTTCCATTTGTTTTTTGCAGCAGGCGCTAAAGATTTCCCCGCGCCGGTCGTTATCTTGTTCTGATGGGGCGGCCTGATACCGCTTAACCGCCCAGACACGGCGGGCGGAGAGCCGCCCCGCCTGCAGACGAATACAGGTTGCCAGCGACAAACATGGAAGCGAACAGGATCACCGCGCCCCGCCGGGGCTCCTTGCGCACGGTCATCGACCGGTTTCGCGCGTTCGGCCGCCGCGCCAACAGCACACCGCAGCCGGGCGCAAGCCGCGCCGCCCAACTGGAACAGGTGGTCGGCGCCGTCGACCTGCTGGCGCACGTCGATCAGGAACTGCGCTTCCTTTATGTTTCCGACGCCAGCCTGCGCTTCATCGGCTATCACCGCGAGTATCTCGAGACCATCACCCTGCACGATCTCGTGGCGCCCGCCGACGTGCCACGCCTCGACGCGCTGCTGACGCGCGCCACCGCCACGGGCAACGTCGAGAAGGCCACGCTCGGTCTCATCAAGTCGCTGACCTACCCGATCACCGTCGAGTTGCGCGTGGTGCGCAGCACCCACGACGGCATCGACGGCTATGCGATCGCCGGCTTCGATGTGTCGGCCTGGCGCGCCACCGAGGAACGCCTGACCCAGGCGTTGCATCTGGACCGCCTGACCAGCCTGCCCAATCAGCCGGCGCTGATCCCCGCGCTGCTCGACGCGCAACAGCAAGCTGACGCCCACGGCACGCCGGCCGCCCTGCTGCTGCTCGACCTCGACGACTATCAGCGCGTGAACCGCGCGCTCGGCTACGATGCCGGCGACGAGATGTTGCGCGACACCGCGCGGCGCCTATTGAATATGACGAGCCCAAGCGAGACGGTGGCGCGTATCGCCAGCGACGAATTCGCGATCCTCGTGAAGCCTGCCGCGAACCGCACCGACGCGGCCGCCGCGGCCGAAGCGCTGGCGCGCCGCCTGCTGACCGCGATCCAGCAACCGTATGTCTTCAGCGGCCAGCAGGTGCATCTGTCGGCGAGCATCGGCATTGCGCTCTACCCCGACGTGCGCCACGCCAACGACAACGCCGCCCACGACACTCACCTGCTGCGCTGGGCCGACCATGCCTTGCTGCAGGCCAAGGCGGCGGGCGGCAACACGCTCGCCTTCTACGTACCGGACGACAATCCCGCCGACGCCGAGCGCCTGAAGCTGGAGGCCGACCTCTATGACGGTGTGCGCAACGGCGAGTTCTCGCTACACTTCCAGCCGATCACGAGCAGCCGCACGCACGGGGTCGTCGGCGTCGAAGCGTTGATCCGCTGGTCGCATCCGGTGCACGGCCTCGTGCCCCCTTCGATGTTCATTCCGCTCGCGGAGTCGATCGGCCTGATCAACTTCCTCGGCAACTGGGTGTTGAAGGTCGCCTGCATGCAGTTGATTCAGTGGGACGCACAGGGCATTTCATTGCAATACGTCGCCGTCAACGTGTCGCCGCAGCAGTTCCGCGACCCGCGTTTCAAAGACTCCGTGCGCGAAGCGATCGAATTGACGGGCATCGATCCGCGCCGCCTCGTGTTCGAGATCACCGAAAGTCTGCTGATGCACGACCCGGCACACGCCAAGGGTTTGCTCGAAGAACTGACGGCGATGGGCATCCGCTTTGCCGTCGACGATTTCGGCACCGGCTATTCGAGTCTGGCTTACCTGCAACGATTCCCCCTGGCCAAGCTCAAGATCGACAGGAGTTTTGTCGAGAATCTGCTAACCTCCCGGAACGATCAGGCAATCGTTAGCGCGGTCGTCGGACTCGCACAAACACTCGATCTCGAACTGGTTGCCGAGGGCGTCGAAACGGAAGCACAACGCACCCTGCTCACCGAGATGGGATGCGACCACATTCAGGGGTGGCTCGTCTGCAAGGCGTTGCCCTCCGACGAACTCGCACAACGATTCGAAGCGCGCACGCTTCACCTGCACACCGCATAGCGATGCAGGCAAACCTCGTGCGCAGCGCAAGATACCGGCCTGACGCCGGAGTGGCACTCATTGGAACATGTATGGCTTTGGCGGGACTCACATGGTAAAGGCGGCGGTGCTCGACCGGCTCTGGACGCGAATGAGCGAGCGCGGCGATTTCCCGATGCTGTCGCAGTCGCTGCGCACCACCATGGCGGCGATGAACAACGACGATCTCGACTTCACCGGCCTCGTGCAGGTCGTGTTGTCGGATTTCGCCTTGACGCAAAAAGTGTTGCGGCTTGCCAACTCGGCCATGTACATGGCGTTCGGCGGCAACATCACCACCGTGTCGCGCGCGCTGATGGTGCTCGGCATGGACGCGGTCGGCCATCTGGTGGTCGGCCTCAAAATCGTCGATCACTTTCATCACAGCGCGCCGCGCCGCATTGACGCGAAACTCGAATTGAACCGCACGCTGCTGTCGGGCTGCGTCGCCCGCAAGCTGACCGAACGCGGCGATCTGCGTGCCGGCGAGGAAGCCGTGGTCTGCACGCTGATGCGGCAGATCGGCAAGCTGCTGGTGGTGTTCTATCTCGACGCCGAATGGGATCAGATCCGCCGGCATATCGAAGACGGCACAGTCGAAGCCGATGCCTGCGTGCTGGTGCTCGGCGTCACGTTTGACGAAATCGGCGCGGAAGCCGCGGTGCGCTGGCGCCTGCCCGACATGATCCGTTCCGGCATGGGTGAGTTCGACCCGCTGGACGTCGAGCAGCCGCGCCAGGTGCAGTGGCTGCGCGCCATCACCAACTACTCGACGGCGGTTGCGGACGTGCTGACGCAACAGAACATGCCGGACAGGGAGCGCGAAGAACGCATCGCCGAACTGGCGCACGAATACAGCCACGCACTGAATACCGATCCGGACGTGCTGCATCAGATGAGCGTCGCGCTCGCCCGCGAAGAAGGCGGCGACGGCGTGATGCGCGAGATCGTCGAGTTGCGCGCCAATGCGGACGCGATTGCGCGCGAGGCGCTCAATCCGGAAGCGCGCATCGCGGCGGGGGTGGGCGATCTGCGCGGCCTGCCCGACGGCAGCGCGCTCGCCCCGGCGCTGGCGCTGGCCGCGGAAACCGTGCTGGCGGCGCTCGGCTTTGCGCGCACGGTGGTGTTCGTCAAGCACAGCAACGGCACCTTCAAGGCGCGCCTCGGGCTCGGTCCGAAGATCGACGCGGCGCTGCCGAGGCTGTCGTTCAACACCGCGTTCGAGCCCGACGTGTTTCATCTTGCGATCGCGAACTCGGTCGGCATCTTCATTGAGAACGCACGCGACCCGAAGATGGTTGCGCGACTACCGGAATGGTTCCGCCGTTCGTTCGACGATGCCCGCGCCTTCGCGCTATTGCCGGTCGTCGACGAAACCGATCAGACGGTGGCGCTGTTATATGGCGACTGGTCTCATACGCAAGAGCCACGCCGGATATCGCAGAAGGAAATGAGCGCGTTGAATGAACTGGCAAAGGAGTTAGGACGTTTTTTCGGCTTGGGGCAGATGCAGGAAATGGAGATGATGTGAAGACGTGGCGTGATCGTTGATCACGATGCTTCACGCTCACCGGATTTGTATTTGCCCTAAGTCATGAGTCTTAGATGTGCAGAGGCCGGCATGCGCAGCATGCCGGCCTCTGATTCAAATCTCAAACCTCCCCCTCAATCCTCAATCCGCTCCAACCCCTCCGCACTCCGATCCGCGACCCCGGCCCACGCCCCTGCTTCCAACCCAAGCAGCGCGATCTCTTCCACCGTCAATGGCTGCAAGCGCGCGCAAAGGCTGCTGACCTCATCCCATGCCGCGCGTTCCAGCGCTTCAACCACCGTCAGCAGCAAGCCCAACACGCCCTGTCGGTGCAAGATGCCCGCCTGAATCGGCCGCGACAGCGTCAGCACATTCAGCGTGCTTTCGAGCGAACCACCAAACACCGCATCGACAAACGAAAACACACCGGTCAGAAACGCCGCATCGGCTTCGTCGCGCCCGGCTTCCGGCAAACGCTCGATTGCCAGTTCCATGAAACGCGCCCGGGTCGCCGCCAGTTGCAGCAAGGGATCGTCTTCCAGCGCAACCTTGCGGCCATCTGCGTAGAGCAGCAGTTGCGTCCAGCGGGCAATCCGATTCGTACCGGTTGCATTGATCGCTTCGCGTAGCGTACTGACCTTATGACCCACGGCTAAGCCGCTCGAATTCGCGAGCTTCATCAGATGCATCACCAGCACCGGATTGAGTTTCAGTTCCGCTTCGAGTTGCGCGACAGTCGGCTCGCCCGCCAACAGTTGCAGCAGGTTCAGCAATGCGTGGCGCGGCGCGCTGACATGCCGCGTCATCGAAGTCTGCGGACGCGCGAAGAAGTAGCCCTGAAAGCGATCGAAGCCGAGTTCATGCGCCATTTCGAAATCGGCCTGGGCATCGATACCCAGCGCGATCAACAGCTTGCCCGCGGACTTGAGCACGCTCGTCAGCTTAGGCAACAGCGCGCGAGACGCATGCGTGAAATCGATCTTGACGACCTCCGCGTACGGCAGCAGTTTGGCGAACGTCTCGTTGGGCTGCGTCACCTCGTCGAGCACGAAGCGATAGCGCCGCCCGTGCAACTGGACGATCCGGGCAATCAATGCCTCGTCGACTTCGATCAAAGGCGATAGTTCGAGCATGAAACGGTCAGCCGGCAAATGCTGGATCGAGTCGTCGAACAGCATCTCGCGGCTTACGTCGACGTAAGCCGGATGTCCGGTGAGCGCGCCGCGTACGTTGCTCTGAATCAGGCCACGAATAATGGCTCGCACTACCCGTTGCGCGGGATCCGGCGCGCGGCCCGGCAAGGCGTCGGCATCCGCCGTCGAATCAGGAGCACGCCCCGTGGCCGAGGCCGCGTCAGGTTCGGCGCCCGCAGGCAAATCCGGCGCGCGCACTTTGATCTCATAGCCGCACAGCATGCCGTCCCGATTCAGAATCGGCTGACGCGCAAAGCTGGCATTCAGTTGCGCATCGTCCGCAGCACCCGTCTGGCTCGGATTCTCGATTGCGATGGTGGTCATTCTGCTCCCCCGCTAAGCGCCGCCCTGGCGCTTCCTGCTGTATTTTGGTTTTTGCTGCACCAATCGCGCACATCCAAGCCCTGAGGCCCTTGGCGCGTGCGGTGTGCCCGGCGATTTTAGCGCAGGCCGATGCGTGCGGACATGTCAACGCCGCAATATCTCGAAATAATTGGTGACCAGTCTCGCTGAAGACAAGGAAAGAATCGACGATACTCTTGTGCAGTGCAGAAGCGTTCCACCACCGACCTTTAACCACCAAGGAAAATCATGGACGTCAAAAGCGTGCTGTCAAATGCCTTCGCGATGCCGATCACGAGCCCGGCGTTTCCGATGGGCCCGTATCGTTTCATCGACCGGGAATTCCTGATCATCACCTACCGCACCGATCCCGACAAACTGCGCGCCGTGGTACCCGAGCCGCTGCAGATCGGCGAGCCGCTCGTGCATTACGAATTCATTCGCATGCCGGATTCGACCGGCTTCGGCGACTACACGGAAAGCGGCCAGGTGATTCCGGTGTCGTACAACGGTGTCGCGGGTGGCTACACGCTGGCCATGTATCTGGACGACCATCCGCCGATCGCCGGCGGCCGCGAACTGTGGGGTTTTCCGAAGAAGCTCGCCAAGCCGGTGCTCGAAGTGCACACGGACACACTCGTCGGCACGCTCGATTACGGCCCAGTGCGGATCGCCACCGGCACGATGGGCTACAAGCATCGGCAACTGGATCTCGCGCAGCAGCAGAAACGCCTGGAAACGCCGAACTTCCTGCTCAAGGTGATTCCGCACGTGGACGGCACGCCGCGCATTTGCGAACTGGTGCGCTACTACCTGCAGGACATCACGCTTAAAGGTGCATGGACGGGTCCCGCCTCGCTCGAACTGGCACACCATGCGCTAGCGCCGGTCGCCGAATTGCCGGTGCTCGAAATCGTCGAGGCACGGCATCTGATGGCCGATCTGACGCTCGGGCTCGGTGAGGTGGTGTTCGATTATCTCGATCAGCCCGAGGCCAACGTTCGCTGATCGACTGTCGTGATGCAACGTGCATGAAGCGCGCGAAGCGCATAAAGCAATGCGCCAGACACGCGTCAGTCAGATGACGCTTCAAGCGCCGCCCAAAAATGCAAACGGCCGCATCAGCGGCCGTTTGCATCAAGCAAAACCAATCAGGCAAGACACACAACGCCTTACTTCAACACGACCTTCACGTCGAAGTACTTCGCGGCGAAGCGGTCGATCGTGCCGTCGGCCTTCAGTTCCTTGAGTGCCTGATTCACCGCGTCCTTCAACGCCTTGTCGCCCTTGCGGATGCCGAAGCCCACGCCCGCGCCGAGCAGCTTCTCGTCGCTGACGGCCGGACCGGCGAAGTCGAAGCCTGCGCCTTGCGGCTTCTTCAGAAAGCCCTTCGAGGCCGCTTCCGCGTCCTGGAACGCGGCGTCCAGACGGCCCGATGCCAGGTCGGCATAGATCTGGTCCTGCGTCTGATACGGCACGACGTCGACGCCAGCCGGCGCCCAGCGCGCCTTCGCGTACGTTTCCTGAATCGTGCCTTGCAGCACGCCGACGTGCTTACCCTTGAGCGAGGCCGCCGTAGGCAGCAGACCGCTGCCCTTCTTCGCGATCATCTGATTCGGGATCGTATAGATCGGATCGGTGAAGTCGATGGCCTGGCGGCGCTGTTCCGTGATCGTCATATCCGAGTTGATCGCGTTGAACTTGCGCGCTTCCAACGCCGGAATCAGGCCGTCGAACGAATTCTCGACCCACACGCATTTTGCCTTCAGCTTTGCACACACGGCATTGCCGATGTCGATATCGAAACCTTGCAGATCGCCCGACGGCGACTTCGATTCGAACGGCGCATACGACGCCTCGACGCCAAAGCGCACTTCCTTGATATCTGCTGCCGTTGCCGTGCCTGCCGTTACCGTTGCCGCCGCGAACAGCGCGAGCGCGGCCATGTTTCGCCAATTCATCTTCATTACGGGTGTTCCTCTACGGTATTGAATAAGACGGAGCCGAATCCGGGCCAGCATGATTGCGGCGCCAAAAATACGATTCAAACTCGTGCGGCCGGTGTGGTGCAGCGCAACAGCCGCGAGGGCGGGATTGTACAGGCTTCGAATCGCGGCCCTGTGGGCGCCCCTTTGCCCGGCTCGTTTGGCGAGCCGGGTAACGCCCGCTTAAAGGTGCAACTTCCTGTCGCGCTCAGGCAAGCCGGCACGCGCTCTGATGCACGTTAGACCGCGCCGTCGCTAGCCGCGAAATCGCTGCCGAGCCGCTGCGACAAATGCGTGTAAACCGCCGCGACATGCGGCAGATGACGCGACTCCGGATGCGCCAGCACCCAGACCTGCGATTCGGCTTCGTCGAGCGGTGGAGTTAATTGCACGAGATCGTCGCGGCCGCGCGCGAGGAAAGTCGGCAAGATGCCGACGCCGAAACCGCGCGCCACCAACTCGAACACCGCCATCACACTATTGGTCTTGTATCGCGGCTCGACTGTCGGGCAATGGCGCTTGCGCCACAGAACCGAAGGATGATCGCCGAGCGAACTGTCCGGCGCCGCCCAATCGCAGCGCGACAGCGCATCGGCATCGCTCGCCTGGATACCGCTCCCCTTCGCGGCAAACACGGCGATACGCAGCGGGCCGACATGTTTGCCGACCAGATGATCCGGTGCACGTCGCGTGGCGCGCACTGCGATATCGGCATCGCGTTTGGTCAGGCTCGCGAGGCTGTTGGTGGCGGTCAATTCGAACGACAACGCCGGATGCAGTGCCGCGAAATCATGCAGCGCGGGCAGCAAGAGGCCGTAGAGGACGGTATCGGTGGTCGTCACGTGAACACTGCCGCTGACGCGGTCACTGCTCGCCTGTACGGTGGAGCGCGCCGCCGCCAATTCGCTTTCGATGCGCTCGGCGTGGCGCGCCAGATGCGCGCCGAGCGGGGTCGCGCGATAACCGCTGCGCGAACGCTCGAACAAACGCTGCCCGAGCCCGCGTTCGATCCGCTGCACGGAGCGAAAAATCGTCGAGGCGTCGATACCCAGGCGCTGCGCGGCTTCCGCCAGCGTGCCGGCGCGCACCAGCGCAAGAATGGTCTGGGTATCCGCCGAAGTCCGTTCGTATTGCGTTTTTGCACGCATGGTTTGGCAAGCCGCCTGTTTATTCTGAATGCGATCCGGGCTACTTTTACCACATCGACTTGTCGGCCGACGAGCCTTGCCACCGGCACCTGCCGGGACTTCACTCTCGTTTATAGCGGTGACACAATGAAACTCTATTACTCACCGGGCGCCTGCTCGCTGGCTGTTCACATTGCATTGCGCGAAGCCGGGCTCGACTTCGAAACCGTCAAGGTCAATCTGCAAACGCACAAGCTCGCCAACGGCGACGATTACTATGCGATCTCGCCGCGCGGCTATGTGCCGCTCGTCGAATTCGACGACGGCTCACGCCACACCGAAGGCGCGGCGCTGCTGCAGTACCTCGCCGATCTTGCGCCGGAGCGCGCCCTGTTACCGCCCGCCGGAACGCCGCAACGGCTCGAAGCGGTCGCATGGCTTACCTATATCAGTACGGAATTGCACAAGACCTTCAGCCCGTGGCTCTGGCACCAGGAGATCGCCGAATCGACGAAGCTCGAATGCCGAACGAAACTCGCCGCGCGCTTCAGCGAACTCGAGGACGTGCTCACATCGCGCGACTATCTCGGTGAACAGTACTCAGTCGCCGATGCGTACGCGTTCACGGTGTTGAGTTGGGCGCGGATGATGTCGGTGGATCTGAGCCCGTATCCGCACCTCAGTGCGTATCTGGCGCGCGTGGCAGCACGGCCGAAGGTGCGTGAGGCGATGGTGGCGGAAGGACTGGTCAGAGAGAACGCGGCACAAGCAGCGTAAGCGGTAGGGTATGAGACGTTGCGCGCAAAGGCGCGCAACGTTCTGCTCTGCAACGACGCGACTAAACGAGACTGGACAGCGTGTCCTGCGTCGTCTCGACCACCAGCAAACCAGCGCGCAAGCCAGGCTTGACCGTTGCGTTCGGGAACACGAGGCGTTCCTCATCGTGACGCACGGTGTAGCGATACTCGCCATCGCGTGCGAGCACGGTGTCCTTCACGAAGGGCGTGAAATTCGGCACATCTGCGGCAACCAGCAATTCGAATGCGTCGCTTTGCTTCGTGAGCTGGTCGATCACGGTGAACACGCGCGGCATCGCCGTGGGCACGTCGCCGTTCTTTGTACCGGCCAGCAGATGACGCAGTGCGACGTCCGCGCTGGCGAAGCGCGTCAGATCGTTCTGACCGAACGGGCGTACCTTGCCGAGTTCGAGGGTGCACGCTTCGGCGCCACATGCCTGCGCGGTAAAGTGCGAGTACGTGTTGCCCTTGGTGGTGTGCAGCAGGACCGCGCTAATGCGCGCGTCACCGAGCCACTCGAACATTGCGCGCGAAAACGGCTTGCCGGTATGCGGCAACAAGGCGAATTGCTCGAAAGCCGAGGGGCGGATCGCCGTGTGCATGTCGACGTGCCAACGGGCGCCGGGCGCTTGCGATGCAGCGGCAAAGAACAGCATTGCCGCACGCTCCAATGCCGCCGCACGTGGCGCTTCGTGGCTGTGCGGCACTTGAGTATGACGGCCGCTGAAGAGGCGGTTCAGATCGTCGTCGCGATAGCGGCACGCGTCACGCATTGCATCGACGTTGCCGAGAATCACCAGCAAGCGGCACGTCAGCGCGGCATCGCCTTGCGCGATATCGCGCACCAGATACGACAGCAGTTCAATTGGCGCGGTTTCATCGCCATGCACGCCGGCAGAGACGAGCACACTGCGGGTGCCTTCATCCCGCACCGCGGGCTCCATGAGCAGCACGCCATCATCGAGCCACGACCAACGCACGCCGCTGTTGGCACACACACCCTGCGTTTCCTGCGTGCCAGGCTGCGTCCCCGCCAGGGTGTACGCAAGAAAATCGTCGAGCATCGAAACCGGCATGCCGTGCTCAGCGTTGGAAGTCATACAGCGAGCCCACACCGAGAATCTGCGTCAGTTCATCGAGTGCGGTGCGCGACTCGGCGAGCAGTTGCGGATCGGTCAGATCGGACGGAGCAAGACGATCGCGATAGTGCTTTTCGATCCACGTATCGAGGCGACCGAACAGCGTGTCGTTGATCCACACGCCTGGCGTCACCGCTGCGCGCTCCGCATCGTTCAACACTACACGCAGACGCAAACACGCCGGACCGCCGCCGTTCTTCATGCTTTCGCGCAGATCGAAGACGAGCACGTCGTCGATCGGACCGGTGTGCGAGGTCAGATCGTCCAGATAGGCGCCCACGCGCTCGTTCTCGCGGCATTCCTGCGGCACGACCAGCACCTGCTTGCCGTCCGGACGCGTCAGCAACTGGCTGTTGAACAGGTACGACGTGACCGCGTCGGACACGCTCACTTGCGCGTCGGGTACTTCGATCACGCTGAACTCGGTCTTCAGACCGGAGAGCTTCGTGCGCAGTTCGTCGTACACCGCGTTCTGTTCGACAAACGCGAGTTGATGGCAGAACAGCGTATTGCGGTTACCGACCGCGATCACGTCGTTATGGAACACGCCCGCGTCGATCACGTCGGGGTTCTGCTGCGCGTACACGGTGGCCGCTTCTTTCAGACCGTGACGATGCGCAACCGCGCGGCTCGCTTCGAATGTCTGACGTGCGGGAAAACGCTTCGGCTCCGGTCCGCGGCGATATTCGCTGCGGCCGTACACAAAGAATTCGACGCCATGTGTGCCGTATTCCGAGCAAAAACGCGTGTGGTTCGCCGCGCCTTCATCGCCGAGCGCGGGTGTGCCAGGCAGCGCTTCATGCACCGCGAAACGATCGGCCTCGCTGAAAATCGCGCGCAAGGTGCGGCGCGTCGATTCATGCTCGATCGCGCGATGCAGCTTGCTGCACAGATTGGCCGGCGTGAAATGCACGCGGCCGTCGTGCGTGTCGGCCGACGGACTCACCGTCGCCGCATTCGCGGTCCACATCGCCGAAGCCGAACTCGCCGCGGCCAGCAACTCGGGCGCGTCTTTAGCGACGCGTGCGATCACCGTCGCGTCGTCGCCCGAAAAACCGAGCTCGCGCAAGAGACGCATCGAAGGACGCTCCTGCGGCGGCAACACGCCTTGATGAAAGCCGAGATCAGCCAGCTGCTTCATCTTGCGCAGGCCCTGCTTCGCGGCCGCTTTGGGGTTGGCAACCGACTTCTCGTTGTTCTGCGACGCGACGTTGCCGAACGAGAGCCCCGCGTAATTGTGGGTCGGGCCGACGAGACCGTCGAAATTGGCTTCAGTGGCTTGCATCGTCGATCCTTAGAATTGAAGGCCCGGCGAGACGCTCGCGGGCATTTGCAGTTGCGCGCTTTCGACGGAGGCCATCGGATACGCGCAGTAGTCGGCCGCATAGAACGCGCTCGGCCGGTGATTGCCGGAACGCCCCGGGCCACCAAACGGCGCGCCCGACGATGCACCGTTAGTCGGACGGTTCCAGTTGACGATGCCCGCGCGGATGGTGCGCTGGAAATGCGTCCACAGCGCCTCATCGTCGGCGAGCAGGCCGGCGGAGAGGCCGAACTCGGTGTCGTTGGCTTTGTCGAGCGCTTCGTCGAACGTGCCGTAGCGGATGATTTGCGCCAGCGGTCCAAAATGCTCTTCGTCCGGCAGGTCCTTCACGGCGGTCACGTCGAGAATCGCGGGCGTGACGAAGCCGAGTTTCGGATCGCGCTGCTCCATCTTCAGCAGCGCTGTCGCGCCATCGGCCAGCAGACGATCTTGTGCCGCGACCAGACGCGAAGCCGCACGCGCGGAAATCACCGCGCCCATGAACGGCTGCGGATCGGCGTTGTATTCGCCGACGCTGATGCGCGAAGTCACTTCGGTCAGACGCTCTACAAAGCGGTCACCGAACGCGTCGTTCGGTACGAAAATACGGCGCGCGCACGTGCAACGCTGCCCTGCCGACAGAAACGCCGACTGAATCGTGTGATGCACGGCGGCGTCGACATCCGCCACCGGTCCGATCACAAGCGGATTGTTGCCGCCCATCTCCAGCGCGAGGACGATCTCAGGACGACCGCCGAATTGCTTGTGCAGCAATGTTCCGGTATCCGAACTACCCGTGAAGAACAAGCCGTCGATCTGCCGATGGTTGGCGAGCGCAATGCCCGTTTCTTTCTCGCCTTGCACGAGGTTCAGCACGCCGGCAGGCAAGCCCGCATCGCGCCAGATCTGCACAGTCAGTGCAGCCACGCCCGGCGCCAGTTCCGACGGCTTGAACACCACCGCGTTACCCGCGATCAGCGCTGGCACGATATGCCCGTTCGGCAAATGGCCCGGGAAGTTATACGGCCCGAACACCGCAACCACACCATGCGGACGATGCCGAAGCACGGCAGTGCCATCAGCCATCGGTGAACGCTTTTCGCCGGTACGCTCGTTGTAAGCCTGAATCGAAATCTCGACCTTCGCCGCCATCGACGCCGCTTCAGTGCGCGCTTCCCACAGCGGTTTGCCGGTCTCACGGCCGATCGCTTCGGCGAGCGCTTCCTTGCGTTCCGTCACGAGTGCAGCAAAACGGCGCACCACGCCGCAACGCTCGTCGAGACTCAATGCCGACCACGCCGCAAACGCACGGCGTGCACTGCGCACGGCACGATCGACGTCGTCCGCCGACGCGCTGTTGCCTTCCCAAACCGTCGCGCCCGTACCCGGGTTGCGCGACGCGAATGCGGGTCCTGTGCCGGCGGCCCATTCGCCGTCGATGAAAAGCTCGCTCATGATCATCCTTGTTTGTGTTTCAGCGGCAGCACCCGTACCGGGTCGCCTGCCTTGACGTCGAGTGCGGCCGCCTCGGCGGCGCTCATGCGGAACACGCCGTCTTGCGGCACGCCCGCAGCCACGCCCACGCGAAAATCGCCCAGCGACGTATTCGATACCATCGAACGCGGTGCATCCTGTGGTGCGCCCGCCGGCACATTGGCGATCTCGACCGGCACTACCACGCTTTCGCGCACGGTACGCAAGTCGGCGATATGGCATTCGAGAACCGGGCCTGCATCGAAAATATCGACGTGATTCTCGTAGCGCAGTCCCTCGGATTCGAGCATGCGGCGCGCAGGAATCGTGTCGTTATGCGTGAGGCCGACGCATTCCTGCGCGTCTTCCGGCAACAGTTCGACGTACACCGGATAACGCGGCATCAACTCGGCGAGAAACGCCCTGCGGCCGTGCGAGCTCAAATAGTCCGCCGCATTGAAATCGATCTGATAGAAATGCGAACCGACCGCGCGCCAGAACGGCGAGGTACCTTCCGCATCGAAATGGCCGCGCAATTCCGCGCACAGACGCTGCGGAAAGCGCTCGCGGAACTGCGCGAGGAACATGAAGCGCGAACGCGACAGCAAACCGCCGACCCCGCTCGTGCGGTAACGCGGGCTCAGGAACAGCGAACACACTTCGGCGTAACCCGTCAGGTCATGCGAAATGTTCAGCGCGCGCATGCGCGTCCAGATGCCGAGGTCCTGGCTTGCGTGCACAACCGTGCTTACGCGATAGTTGTAGAACGGTTGCTGAAGGCCGACCGAGGTTTCGATCCCGCATACGCCGGCCACGTCGCCGGTATCGGTGTCTTCCATCACGAAGAAGTAACCGGCTTCGTGCGGCTCGGCCTTGTCTTCCATCGTGCGGCGGGCACGTTCAACGCGCGCAGCGAGAGCTTCGCGATCCGGCTTGAAGGTGGTGAGACCGGGACCGGTCTCCTGCGCGAGCCGCATGAGTGCGTCCACATCGCCTCGTTGCACAACGCGAACGACGATCATTGTGCGTCTCCCGTCAATTCTTCCTGATGCGGCTGATGCAGTGGCACGCAGCGTACCGCGTCGCCCTCCTGCACGCCGAGTGCGGCACGCGCCGCATGCGACAACGACGCACCGCTTGCTTTACCATCCGACAATGCACCGAGCACACAGCGAAACTCGCCGTCCGCACCGTTGTGCGCGATCAGATAGGTCGAGGCGTCGGCAGCTGCGCCGGCTTCGCGCACTACACGTGTTTCATTGCGCGTCACGCAGGCACTGCGATCGACCTGCGCGGTCAACACCGGGCCCGCGTCGAAAATATCGATAAAGCGATCCGTCTCAAAGCCTTCTTCGAGGTGAATCTCATAGGCGAGCAGCGCCTTCGAATCCGGCTCGCCGAGCACGCGCTGCGCCGCTTCCGGCAGCAGCGGCACGTAGATCGGATAGGTCGGCATCACTTCGGCGATAAAGGTGCGGCTGCGGCCACCCGATTCGATTTCGATGTCGGCAAAATTACGGCCGAAGAACTTGCGCCCCACCGCTTCCCAGAACGGCGACACGCCTGAGTCGTCGGTGACACCGAGCAGCAGCGAGAACACTTCGGACGTGAAGCGCTTGCGATTCGCGGCGATATACATCATCCGCGCTCGCGACATCAGATGCGCGGCCGCATCGCCACGCAGCGACGGGTCGATGTAAAAGCCCGCAAGCCGGCTCTTGCCGGTCAGTTCATGCGACATGGTCAGCGCATGAATCTTGCGGTTCACGTGCAACTCACGCGACGCATGAATCAGTGCGTCATTGCGAAACGCGTAGAACGGGTCCGAATAACCGGCTGCGGCGACGATACTCGCCGTGCCCATCAGCTTGCCGCTCTCTGCGTCCTCAAGCACGAACAGATAGAACTCCTCGCCCGGAAAATCGACGTCCGCGCGAAACGAGTCTTCCGACAACGCGACGCGCGCTTCGAGCGCACGCCGGTCGTGCGGCAGCGAATGCAGCACCGGTTGCGCGGTGCGCGCCATATGTTCGAGCGCATCGAGATCGGCGAGGCGGCCGGGGCGTACGAAGAGCATCATCGTTCCTGTTGAATGTGACGCATGATCAATGCAGTCGGTGCGAGCGATCAGTGCGACGCCGTTTCGGCTTTCGCGCCGACGATCTCGTCGATGGCCTTCGCCAGACGCGCGAAGCCTTCGTACATATCATCGAGCGGCATGATCAGCGACGGCACGAAACGCAACACGTCCGGACCGGCCATCAACATAATCACGCCGTGCTGACCCGCAGCCGTGACGAAATCTTTTGCGCGCCCCTTGAACGCATCGGTCAATTCAGCACCGATCAACAGACCCTTGCCACGCACTTCCTTGAACAGACCAAAGCGTTCGTTCAGCTTCGCGAGTTGGCCCTTCAATGCTTCGCTGCGCGTACGCACACCTTCGAGCACCTTCGGATCGCTGATCAACTCGACCACCTTTTCCGCGATCGCCGCGCCCAGCGGATTGCCACCGTAGGTCGTGCCATGCACGCCAACCTTGAAGTGCGCGGCCAGTTCATTGGTGGTCAGCATCGCGCCAATCGGGAAACCGTTGCCGAGCGCCTTCGCGGTGGTCAGGATGTCCGGCGTCACGCCGGTATCCTGGTACGCGTAGAAATGACCGGTGCGACCCACACCCGTTTGTACCTCGTCAAAAATCAGCAGTGCGCCGTGCTCATCGCAGGCTTCGCGCAGCGCTTGCAGGAACGCCGGATCGGCCGGGATCACACCGCCCTCGCCCTGAATCGGCTCGACGATCACCGCGCACGTCTTCGCGCCGATCGCTTGCTTAGCCGCTTCGATATCGTTGTACGGCAGATGGATGATGCCGGCCGGCACCGGGCCAAAGCCTTCCGAATACTTCGGCTGGCCGCCGACGCTCACGGTAAAGAACGTGCGGCCGTGGAACGACTGGGTGAACGAGATGATTTCGACTTTATCGGCGCCATGGCGCTCGAACGCGACGCGGCGCGCCAGCTTCAATGCCGCTTCGTTCGCTTCCGCGCCCGAGTTGGCGAAGAACGCGCGGTCGGCGAAGGTCAGGTCTTCGAGACGTTTGGCGAGACGCAGCACCGGTTCGTTGGTGTAGCCGTTACCGATGTGCCACAGCTTGCCGCCCTGCTCGTGCAGGACTTTCAGCAGTTCAGGATGCCCATGACCGAGCGCGGTGACGGCGATACCGCCGGCGAAGTCGATGTAGTCGCGGCCTTCCGTATCCCAGACACGCGAGCCGAGACCACGGTCCGGCACGAAGGCGGCGGGCGAAAACACCGGCACCATCACTTCGTCGAAGGTCTGGCGTGTCACAGTCAGGTCGTTCATGGCAAATCCTCGTTACAGGTGAGAGGTAATACACGTAGTGTAGGAAACCGCACGCGATACGTCTTGCGCATACGCGACGCTTTCTATGAGCTTCCGGGCGGATATGTCGCGTGCGGCTTGCAGACTGCGCGCTTTCCGGCCGTTTATTCCGCCTGGTCGGGCGGTTCGATCAACGCGCCCGGTCGCGGCTCACTAGCCGCGGCGCCGGTCTGTTTGTCGATCCAGTTACGACGATCCTCGCGCGGTGTGACACCAAAGCGTTCGCGGTAAGCATTCGAAAAGTGCGCTGCCGAAGAAAAACCGCAAGCAAGGCTGATCTGCACCACCGATTTGCTGGTGCGCTGCAATTGCGTGCGCGCTTTCGAGAGCCGCAGGCCAAGATAGTATTTGGACGGCATCGAGCCGAGATACTGGCGAAACAGGCGTTCCAACTGACGCCGCGAGACACCGACAAGACCCGCAATTTCATCGGTCGTGAGCGGGTCTTCGATATTCGCTTCCATCAACATCAGCGCATCGTTCAGGCGCGGATGGCGCTCGCCCGGCGCCGTCACGAACGGAATGCGCTGCCGCTCTTCGCCCGCGCGCAACACGCCGACGCCGAGCGTATCGGCAATCCGGTCCGCCAACTCCGGCCCATGATCGCGGCCGATCATCGCCAGCATGAAGTCCACGGTTGCCTGACCGCCCGCGCAGGTTGCGCGATCACGGTCGATTTCGAAGATCTGCTGGGTGACGATCGAGCGCTCGAACTGCTCGGAGAACTGCTGATAGGTTTCCCAGTTGACGCTCACACGATAGCCAGACAACTGCCCCGCCATCGCCAGCCACCAGACACCGTGATGAATGCCGGTGACGAGCGGCGTACGCTGCCCGACGCGCGAAAGGCTCGCGAGAAAGAGGCGATAGTCCGCGAATTGCTGGAACCGCTCGCTGACGATGATCAGCCAGTCGCACGCAATCGCATCGCCGAACGCCGCATCGGCCGGCCATTGCGCGCCGCCCGACAAAGGCACCGCGCGGCCGTCCCACGAACAGACCTGCACGCGGTACAGCGCCCGGCCGTCGATTTCGTTGGCGAGATTGAGCGCGTCGACAATCGGCCCGACGCCCGACATCGACACCGGCGGCAAGGCGACGATTGCGACCTGCGTAGTGCGAGCCGGATTGGACGTGCGAGCCATCACTGATCAGTAAAACGCGAGCCGCGCGTTACTTCAGGCTGCCGGACAGGAACTGCTTGAGCCGTTCGCTGCGCGGCGTGGTCAGCACTTCAGCGGGCAAGCCCTCTTCTTCAGTGCGGCCCTGGTGCAGGAACATCACGTGATTCGACACGTTGCGCGCGAAGCCCATTTCGTGCGTGACGACGATCATCGTACGGCCTTCTTCGGCGAGCTTCTGCATGACCTTCAGCACTTCACCGACCAGTTCGGGATCGAGCGCCGAGGTGGGCTCGTCGAACAGCATCACGTCGGGGTTCATCGCCAGCGCGCGCGCAATGGCGACGCGTTGCTGCTGACCGCCCGACAGATGCGACGGATACTGTTTTTCCAGACGCGGCGCGAGACCCACCTTCTCGAGATATTCACGTGCACGTTCTTCGGCTTCGCGGCGCGACATACCGAGCACATGAATCGGTGCTTCGATGATGTTCTCGATCACGTTCATGTGCGCCCACAAGTTGAAGTGCTGGAACACCATCGCGAGTTTCGTGCGGATGCGTTGCAGCTGCTTGTGATCGGCCACTTCCAGATTGCCAGCGCGGTCGGCTTTGGTCTTGACCATTTCGCCATCGACGACGATCTGCCCCGCGTTCGGCCGCTCCAGAAAATTGATGCAGCGCAGGAAGGTGCTCTTGCCCGACCCGCTCGCGCCGATGATGCTGATCACGTCACCCTTGTTCGCGTTGAGCGAGACGCCCTTGAGCACTTCGTTGTCGCCGTAGCGCTTGTGGATGTCCTGAACGGCGAGCTTGCAAGCTTCGGTTTGAGTCGTGTGGAGCAAGATGCTCTCCCTTTGAAAATACGGATCAATCTTGGTGACGGCGCGAGCCAGCCGCGCCGCTCTATCGAAACATGCCTGCTCAGTGCGTGCGCACCGCCAGGTAACCCAGCCAGTGACGCTCGGCGCGGCGGAACAAGGCCACCAGCGCGAACGATACCACCAGGTAAATCAGCGCCGCGAGGCCGAACGCATCGAACGACTGATAGGTGGCGGAATTCGCATCGCGCGCCACCTTCAGGATGTCCGGCACCGTGGCGGTGAACGCGACCGTGGTGGCGTGCAGCATCAGGATCACTTCGTTACTGTACAACGGCAGCGCCCGGCGCAGCGCGGACGGTATCACAATGCGGCGGTACATCGTGAACCAGCTCATGCCGTAGGCGCGGGCCGCTTCCACTTCGCCGTGCGACGTCGAACGAATCGCGCCGGCGAAAATCTCGGTGGTGTACGCACAGGTGTTCAGTGCGAAGGCGAGAATCGCGCAATGAAACCCGCTGCGGAAAAACGCGTCGAGCAGCTCATGCGAGCGCACGAATTCCAGGCTGTACATGCCGGTGTAGATCAGCAGCAACTGCACGTACAGCGGCGTGCCGCGAAACACGTAGGTATAAAGACGCACCGGCGTCGACAGCCAGCGTTTCTTCGATACACGGGCCACGGCCAACGGAATCGACGTAAAAAAGCCGATACCGATCGACGCCACCAGCAGCCACAGCGTGACGGCCAGACCGGACATACGCTGACCGTCCCAGTACAGGAACGCGCGCCAGAATTGATTGAGAATGTCGATCATGGTCGATTAGAGCTCCGCGTGGCGCACGCCGATCGAATAGCGCTTTTCCAGCCAGATCAGCACGAGATTCGATACGGTGGTGATCGCCAGATAGATCAGCGCGGCGACCAGAATGAAGAAGAACATGTTGAAGGTGCTCTTGCCGGCGTCCTGCGCGGCTTTGACGACATCGGCGAGACCGATGATCGACACCAGCGCCGTCGCCTTGACCAGCACCTGCCAGTTATTGCCGATGCCCGGCAGCGCGAAGCGCATCATTTGCGGGAACAGGATGCGCCTGAACACGCGCGCTCCGCTCATGCCGTAGGCGCTGCCCGCTTCGAGCTGACCGCGCGGCACGGCGAGAAACGCGCCGCGGAAGGTTTCGGTGAAGTATGCGCCGTAGATGAAGCCGAGCGTCAGCACGCCTGCCACGAACGGATCGATATCGAACTGCGGCAGATTGAGTGCGTCGGTGAGATTGTTGACCGCGATCTGGATGCTGTAGAACAGCAGCAGCATCAGCACGAGGTCGGGTACTGAGCGGATCAGCGTCGTATAGCCGGTTGCGATTGCCCGCAGCGGGCGGTTGAACGAGAGTTTCGCCGCCGCGCCTGCGAGGCCGAGCAGCACGGAGGCTGCCAGCGACAGGACGGATAGCTCGATCGTCTGGATCGTGCCGGCCAGCAACACCGGACCAAAGCCGTAAAGGAACACGCGTGTCTCCATCCAAGATTTATTGAGGATGTCACGGATGGGGCGGGGTATGCCTGCCCGACTCATCCGGCATGGCGCGGAGTCTCGCAAGCGGAAATTAATTTCTCAAAGGGATGGGGGATGCATGCTGCGATGCAGCAATGGGCCGTTTGCGATGGCTGGGCGCTTGTAGGGCTTGGTTTTGTGGGGGGTATGGTTTTGTAAGGTGCAGGGAGCGCTGCGAGCGCTGGGGCGATTTAGCAAGTTTTGAGTCGCTTTTTTGATAGGCATGCGGTGGGGCTTTTGTCTGTTTGCCTACGGCGTTGGGTTTTGCCCTGGATTGTTTGCCTTCGCGGCGCTTGTTCGTCTGTGCGCCTGCGGCGTTGGCCTTTGCTTGGATTGTTTGCCTGCGCGGCGCTTTTTGGCTGTGCCCTTACGGCGTTGGCCTTTCCTTGATTTGATATTGGATTATTAGCGTCGCCCCTGTGCGGGGCGGGCACCTACTTTTCTTTGCCTGCCGCAAAGAAAAGTAGGCAAAAGAAAGCGGCTCAAACCGCAAATTTTTAAGCGGGTCCCCCGCGCAGCCACGGTAGTGGTGCATCTGGAATCTGTGTTCTCGCACCTTCAGCGTCAGTGACAAAGGGCTCATCAGCGCCCACTCCGCACTACGTGCGTCGCGGATGGGTCTGCCCGGGAAACCGTGAGGCTTCGATTGCGCGTGGTGGGAACCATCGGCTTCGCCTCGGCAAAGTGCCCAAGTATCCAAAAGACAATTTGCGCCAGCAAATGAAAGCCCGATAACTCAGGCCGAACGAAACGCCGGTGCGGCGCAGTTGCAGTTGCGGTGGCACTCGCACTCGCACTCGCAGTGGCAGTGGCAGTGGCAGTGGCAGTGGCAGTGGCAGTGGCAGTGGCAGTGGCAGTGGCAGTGCAATGATGAGCCAGGGGTCTGAGCAAAACGCAAGAGCTGAATCGCAGCGGACGGTTTTAAGAAGTACCGTTCGGCGCGCGCAGCGCCGCCGGAAGTATGACGCCCATGTCACTCACGCCGAATGTGCGGGAACACAGATTCCAGATGCACCACTGCCCCCTCCAAGCCAGGGGACCCGCTTAAAAATTAGCGGTTTGAGCCGCTTTCTTTTGCCTACTTTTCTTTGCGGCAGGCAAAGAAAAGTAGGTGCCCGCCCCGCACAGGGGCGACGCTAATAATCCAATATCAATTCAAGGAAAGGCCAACGCCGTAGGCATACAGAGAGAAAGCGCCAAGCAGGCAAAAAACCCAGGAAAAGCCCATCGCCATAGGCACACAGACAAAGCGCCGCGCAGGCAAAAAAAACCTTAATCAATCCCTAATCGAGCCCGAATCGCCGGCAACATAACCTCCACCGCCGCGCGCCCCTCCTCAATCGCCGGACCGGCACGGTGAAAATCAAAAATCCCCATCCCACCCAGCCGCGGCTGAATCAAAATATCGGCCGGCTCGCCAGCAAGGCGACTCCGCGAAATCCGCACCTGCATGATGTCAATACTCTGCGCGATCGAACTCAGCATCGACGGCACCCGCGCACTCGGCGCCGGCGCCACCCGCACATCATCGGAAGCGCGCCCTTCCGCCGGCGCAAGCCACCGCGGCCAAGGCTTCCCGTTCCGCCGCAGCGCGACCGGCGGCGGCGCATCCGGATCGAGCGCCGGCGTGTCGACCGCCGCGCCGCCAAAATCGCGCCCATTCAGAATGTCGTTGTTCAGATCGACCGCGATCACGCAGTCCGCACGCATGCCGCGCGCCACCGAGACCGGCACCGGATTGCTCAAGCCGCCGTCCACCAGCCACACGCCGTTGTAAAACACCGGCGTGAAAATCCCCGGAATCGCAATCGAGGCGCGCACCGCATCGACCACGCTGCCGTCCTGCAACCAGCTCTCGCGTCCCGAATCAAGTTCGGTGGCCACCGCCGCGAACGGCATGTTCAACTGCGCAATCGAGCGGCCGGCGAATTTGTCCGCGAATATCTGGATCACCTTGCGCCCACCGAGCAAGCCGCCTGAAAACCGCAGATCGAGTAGCCGCACCACCGTCTGCCAGGTGAGCCGCGAAACCCACTCCTCCAGCCAGTCGAGGTCGCCGTTCGCGTAGATCGCGCCCACCAGCGCGCCGATCGACGTGCCGCACACCACATCCGGCTTGATGCCCGCATCGTGCAACGCGCGAATCGCGCCAATATGCGCCCAGCCGCGTGCGGCCCCACCCCCCAACACCAGCCCGATACGGCTGTATCGACGTCGATGTATCATGTCTTCCCCACCTTTTTACCCGCTATCGCCCACGTATCACGTCCGAGCGCGATGTCGTGTACACCTTCTGAAATTGATCGAAGTGCACGTTGAAAATGCCTTCTTCAGTCACGCCGCCCTCGCGCCACTTCCAGCTCCAGACGGTTTCCGGTTTCAGCGGAAACACGGCGATCTGGCCAGGCTTGCCGAGCAGGTGGCGCACCTCGTCTTCAGTCATGCCGATGCGAATCTTCCCGAAGTTGTCGGCGGTTAGCACCTGCGTGATGGATTGCAATTTGCCGTCGCGGTCGATGTCGACCATGTACGTATTCAGCCCCTGCGGGCCACGCGGATATTCGAAGCGCTTCGAGCCGTCAGTAAACGTGCGCTCGGTTTCCGGCTTGCCCATCTGATCGCGGATCTCCGCCTCAGTCGTGACGCCCGGCGTCATATTCTTGAGCAATAACGCGTCCGGCTTGACGGCGTTGAAGAATTCCTTGAGTTTTTGCACGGCGCGGTCGCTCTGTTGGTCGTCGCAACCGGTCAGCGCAACGCACGCGGCCAGCATCGCGACAGTAAGCAGTTTCAGGCTCACAGCGAGTTTCCTGTACGGATGCGAAGCTGCAATCCGCCCGCATCCCGTTGTGTAGGGTGTACTACAGGATAACCGCGTACGGAAAAAACCGCGAGCGAGGGCGGCAATGCGGCGTGGCGCCTTTATGCAGAGTGGATTGCGGTGGGATGCGATTACGTGACGAAGCCGCGGAAAAACTGTGAAAAACCGCAGGAGACTGTATAGGCAAAGGCAAAGGCAAAGGCAAAGGCAACGGCGCAGCAAAACGCGCCGCAACAGGCACCGCAAAAGGGCGGCAAGTTCGCGCTGAACCCGCAAAAACCGTTGCCACAAGCAAAAAGGCGACGCTGTGCAAAGCGTCGCCAGAATCGGTCGATACGGTCAAACCGGAAAATAAACAGCGACTAGATAGCCGCCTGAAGCGACGCATTGCGGACGACGCGCAGCGGTCTGGTCCCGGGCAAAGCGGCGAGAGACCTTGGCCTCTGACCTTGCGCCATCGCCGGAATGGCAGACCGCTGCTTGTTTGGCCGCCCTGGTCCCTCGATAAGCCTTTCAAGTGCAGCTAATCTAAACGGATTGGCCGATTTAGACGAGTGCGCGTTTACACCGAATTGGCAGAAGATTTGCGGTAGGTGGCGCTGGCGTTGCATGTGGCTTGCGCGACGGTCGCGCTACCTTCTTGACGCGCGCGAAAATGCAGCGAAGATGCGTCGCCTTCATCTCAGGTACGTGCGGTCCATCGGGACCCGGTCCATCGTGACCGCTCCATCGTGACCCGGTCCATCGGGGCCCGGCGGATTCCGCTCAGGTTGCTCCCTTTGCGAAACCCGCGCGCCCCGCCCCCTGCAGCACCGAATCGTTCTGCGGCGTATGAATCCGCGCACACAGCACATCGCGATAGTGACGCTCGAGCGGATTGTCGCGGGTGAGGCCGGGATTGCCGCTCGCCTCGACCGCCAGTTGCACCGCTTCGATCGACTGATTCGTCACCGTATATTTGACGAACGGCGCTTCGTCGAGCGTCACGCGTTCGGCGTGCGCGCTGGTATCGAGCAACACGCGATTGCTGAACAGCAGCGCGTCAATACGGCCGAGCGTCTGCTGAAACGCAGGCAGGCTCGCGAGCGGCGCGCCGAGATTGCCGGGCCTGCGCCCAGCGGCCCATTGCCCGAACCAGTCACGCGCCGCCCGCGCGACGCCGTCATACACCGCCGACAACAGCACACTCATCCACGCGAAGCCGAGTGCATCGAGCCCGGCACCCGGCTCGCCGGGCAGATGGACATCAACGGCATGCGTGGCCGGCACGAACACGTTGTCGAACACAAGCTCATGACTGCCAGTGGCGCGCATGCCGAGATGATTCCACTCGCTGCCGACCCGCACGCCGGGCGTGTCCCGATGCACCAGCCACACGCCGACGCGCGGCGGCGTCTCGTCGCTGCGCGCCCACACCGCGAGCCAGGTGAGACCGGGGCTGCCGGTCGAGTACAGCTTGCTGCCGTCGATGATCCAGCCGTCCGCGCTGCGCTTCGCCATCGTCGATGGCAAACCGCCGCGCGCGGGCGTGCCCAACTCGGGTTCGACGCGCAGCGAGTTGATCAGCGCGCCATCGCGCACAGCTTCACGCGCCACCCGTTCACGCAGTTCGACAGGCCAATGCGGGTTGCCCTGCAAGCGATGATGAAACAGGTATTGCATGACGAGCACCAGTGCCGTGGACGGCTCGCCGCGCGCCACCGCGCGCACCACTTTCAGGGCCTGTGGCAAGCTCGCGCCCACGCCGCCGAGCGAGGACGGCACCGTCAACGAAAGCAGATCGAATTCGTGCAGACGCGCCAGATTGGCGTGCGGAAACTCCGCTGTGTGGTCGTAGTGAGCCGCGCTTGCAGCGAACTCGCTCGTGAGCCGCGCGAGTAGTGCGTCGAACGCATCGCTGTCGAGCGGTGGATGACGGCGCGTCACCGCGCTGTCGGCAATCGGGGCGTTCATGTGAGGGCTCCGGCAGGCCGCATCACGGCAGAGGGAAGCTGCGATCGAAGCTCGTGCGCACGTCAAGATGCGCACGGATCACGTTGGCGGCTTCGTAGGTATCGGCGGTGCGCTGCTGTGCGGCGACGACGCTGTCGTCGATGGCCACTGGATGCACCTGGCCGCGTTGATAGACGGTTTTCAGCACATCGGTCGGCAGGCCCGTGACTTTTGACTGCATCGCCGCCACTTCGTCGGGATGCGAAAGCGCCCAACGCTGGCCGATCGCCACGCGTCGGAGGAAGTCGGCAAGTTGCACGCGCTTGTCCGCGATCGCGCGTTCGGTCGCGACCTGATAGCTGAGTCCTTCGGACAGGCCGACGCCATTGGCGATGATGCGGTCGTGATCGCGCGCTTCGGCGAGCGCGGTGTACGGGTCCCACACCGACCATGCATCGACGCTGCCTGACGCTAGCGCCGCCTTCGCATCGGCGGGGGCAAGGAACACGAACGTGACATCGGTAACCGGCACGCTGGCCTTCTTCAATGCGGCGAGCGCGAGATAGTGGCCGATCGAGCCGCGCGTCGTGGCGATGCGCTTGCCCTTCAGGCTCGCCGCATCTTTCAACGGCGATTGCGTGCCGACGACGATCGCCAGATCCAGCGGATTCGACCGGGTCGCCGCGACCGCTCGCACCCGGGCGCCGGCAGCGAGCGCAAACACCAGTGGAGCATCGCCCAGGCCGCCGACATCCACGGCGCCGGCATTCAGCGCTTCGCCAAGCGGTTGCGCGGCGGGAAAATTGAACCACTCGATCTTGTACGGCAGGTCTTTCAGTTGACCGGATGCCTCGAGAATGCCGCGTGTTTGCAAGGCCTGATCGCCGACTTTGAGCACGGGTAAATCCACCGCATAGGACTGCGTCGCGCAAACCGTGCCGCACAGTGCGAGCATGACCACGCCGAGCGGCTTGAGCAACGCACGTTGCAACACGGATGAGGCGGAGAACAAAGAACTAGAAGTCGTCATGGCGGCGATTACGTCGTGGCATCCAGGTGATTGGCTATCGACGATAAGGCACGCATCTGTATAAGACAAACGCATTATTCTGCTAAGCAAATATGCGAATTTTCTTGAATGGCGCGGCGTGCGCGCACATCGATACAGGTATCATCGAACGCACGAATCTTGCGCCCCGTTGCGCACCCATCCAGTCACCGCTCATCATGAAGATCGACGAAATCGACGCATACGTCACCGTCATTCGCTGCCAATCGCTACAACAGGCAGCACTCTCTCTCGGCCTCACACAACCGGCCATCACGCGCCGCCTGCAGAATTTCGAAGAGGCGCTCGGCGTCGAACTGCTCGACCGCAATACGCGCCCGCTCAAAGCGACAGCAACGGGCCGCATCGTCTACGAACAATGCCGCGCGATCCAGCGCGAACTCGACGTGCTGCGCGAGATCGTCGCTACCGACACGCCGCCAGTCGGCACACTGCGCCTCGGCGTCGCGCAGACGATTGCCGATATCGCACTCACTGATGCGATGCGTGGTCTCAAGGCGGCCTACCCTGATCTGCAAGCGCGTGCGTCGACCGGCTGGGGCAGGCAGTTGCTACAGCGCGTCGAGCAGGGCGAACTCGACGCCGCCGCAGTCCTCCTGCCCAGCAACAAGACTTTCGACGAGGCGTTGTCGGCGCACTCGCTTGGCCGCATCAAACTGGTCGTTGTCGCGCAAAAGGGTATGTTAAAAAAGCGCGCGCATACGTTGGCGGAATGTCAGTCGATCGGGTGGGTGTTAAATCCGGATGGTTGCGGCTTTCGCGACGGCCTGCAACGCACGCTGACTGGCTTGGGGCTTGCGCTTAAGCTGAATCTCGAAACGCTCGGCACTGAACTGCAATTGCAGCTGGTTGCTGACGGTAACGGCCTTGGACTCGTGCCGTTGCCGCTGCTGCAAGCCAGCGCTCACGCGGACGCACTCGATATTGTCTCGATCAGCGACTTCAAGCCGCTCATCGATATCTGGCTCGTGCATCCGCGCGTGCTGGGCAAATTGCAACAGCCGGTCGAACGCTTCGGCGCGGCGATCGAGCGGCAATTCAAGGAAGCGCGTGCGCAGCACGCGGCTTGAGCCGCGCGCTGACTTTGTTTGCTTCGGCTGATTCGTCTGCTTCGTCTGCTTCGCTCAAGCTAGCAGCTCAGATCACGCGAAAACCGTGCGTACCATCGCGCCCAAGTTGAGCAACGAGCCCGTACTCCCATTCCAGGTACGCGTTCATCGCTTCGTGCGCGTTATCGGTTCCTTCATACGGGCGACGATAACGATCGATGCGCGGCGAGGCCAGATGCGTCTCGCCACTCTCGACAGTCAGGCCCGTCTCAATCCACGCGCTCGTGCCGCCGCTTAGCACCTGTACCGGCTTCCCCGTCAACGCCGCCAGTTCAGGCGCGGCGAAGCGCGCAAGAAGACTGCTGCCGCAGATCACCACATAGCGTTGCGCATCCGGCAGCTTGCACAACGCTTCATCGAGTTGCCCGCGAATCGCGAACCACGCGCCCGGAATATGGCGCTTCACATAGTTCGCGCTGGTCGTGAAGTCCACCACGACGGTACCGGGCGATTGCAGGAGCGCAACCAGTCCGGCCGGCGTGATCTCATCGACAGCAGGCGGCGAGGGTGCATAGCGTGCGGCGGGCGCTGCGCCCTTTTCGCTGAAGTCCGCGTTGCCCAGGCCGTCCACCACATACACGTCGACGTTCATCTGCGCGAGCCACGACGCGGTCATGCTCGCGCGCACGCCATCGTTGTCGGCGAGGATCACGCGCGCGCCGCGCACCGGCGCGAACATGTCGGTCTCCTGCACAAGCTGACCACCCGGCGCATTGCGAAAACCGGGCACGTGCCCCGCTTCGTATTCTTCCGGTGTGCGCACGTCGAAACGATAGACGGTGCGTACCGATTCGTCGGCCCAGCGGCGCGCTTCGTCGCGCGACGTGCGGCCCACCTTGGCGCGATCCGCCACCCCGCGCGCGGAATCAGCGGCGGCGAGGCGCACTGTGTCATCGACAACCGGATCGAAACGGCGCGAGCTGCCGTGCGCGAGCGCCTGACCGGCAAGCGTCCAGCCAATGGTGCCATTGCGCAGCGCCGCAACCGGATTCGGCACGCCCGCATTGATCAGCGACTGCGCACCGATGATGCTGCGCGTGCGCCCCGCGCAATTGACGATGATCCGCGTCGACGGGTTCGGCGCAAGCTGCCGTGCGCGCAGCACCAGTTCCGCGCCAGGCACGCTAATGCTGCCGGGAATATTCATGGTCCGATATTCGTCGAAACGGCGTGCGTCGAGCACCACCACATCGGCTTCGTGATCGAGCAGCGCCAGCACCTGCGGCGCTCCGAGGGACGGCGTATGGCGCACGCTTTCGACCAGTTCGCCGAATGCCTTGCTCGGCACGTTGACGTCCTGGAACAATTCACCGCCTGCCTCACGCCAGCCTTGCAGGCCACCCTCGAGCAGCGCGACATCGGTATAGCCCAGCTCGCTCAGACGGCGCGCGGCGCGTTCAGCAAGCCCTTCGCCGTCGTCGAACACGACGACCGGCACATTGCGGCGCGGCAGCCGCACGGGCGCTTCCAGTTCGAGACGCGACAGCGACAGATTGGCCGCGAACAGCGGATGACTGCGCGCGTGCGGATCCTCTTCGCGCACGTCGACGAGCGCGATTTCCTCGCGCTCGAGCAGTGCACTGCGCACATCCTTGAATGATCGGATACGGAACTCTTTAGCGAAACTCATGAGATCGGGGACTCCTTCGAAACATTCCAGATATTCGGCAACACGTCGTTCGAGTAACCGGAGATAAAGGTTTTGCGGCCGCCTTCGGCCGGATAGACAGAACGCGTTACCGCGCCGATATTTCCACCGTACACGTGAATGCTGATCGACGCACGATCACGAAAAGCATTACTCACGCGATGGATATCGCCGATGCGCGGCGACACGGCATCCACTGCACCGGCATCGAGGCGCTTTGCGGCGCCCTCCTCCTCCAGCGCGCCGTCTCGCGTGATGCGATAGCCCCGAGCAATTTCCGCACCACGCAACACGCCGATCAAACCCCATACGGTGTGATCGTGCACCGGCGTCGACTGGCCCGGTCCCCATACAAAACTGACGATTGAAAAACGCTGCCGCGAATCGGCGTGCAACAGGAATTGCTGATAGCGCTCGGGGTCGGGCTGCGCAAAGGCGTCGGGCAACCAGTCGTCGTGAGCGATCAGCTCGCGCAGCGCGGCACCACCCGCTTCGAGCAGCGGTGCTTCAGGCACATGCTCGTCGACGAGCGCCGCAATCCGGCCAACGAACGCGCGCAGCCGGTCCGGTCTCAAAGCTTGAGTCATCGAATGCTCAGAATGTGGGTTGGATGGAATCAGTCACGCACCGTGGGCGAGCGCGGCGTTGAAGGTGTCGGTCCACAATGGTGCGACGTCGACGTGCCGGTCGATGACCGCTGCACGCGCGAACGTATCGGCAACCTGCTGCTCGCTCGCGATGTCCGCCGCCGTGATGCCGGTGACGCGGCGCGCCTGGCTCTGGTTGCGATACAACGAGCGGATTGCCTCCTCGGGCACGCGCAATTCCGCGGACAACACCTTCGCGTAGACATCCTGATGCTGGCCGAACCACGTGCAGGCGCGTTGCAGCCGCACCAGCAGATCCGCCGACGCAGCGCGCCGTTGCGGGTCGGCGAGCACCGACGGATGGCCGTAGTACAGGTAATTGCCGGACAGATAGCCGTTGGCGTTTTTCAGCACGCGCGCACCCGCCTGCGAGATCGCGAGCGGCACGTTGTAGCCGTAGATCGCCCAGGCATCGAGCGAACCGGCGTTGAACGCGGCGAAGCCGTCGCGCGGCGCGAGCGAGGTGGCCTGAATATCGTTGAACGATAGCCCCGCCTCTTCGAGCATGCGCAGCAGGTAGTAGTGCGTCGTGGTGGCGCGCAGATAGCCGACGCGTTTGCCCTTCAGATCGGCGATCGAGCGGATCGTCGAGCCATTCGGTACCAGCACGACCTGATTGTTGACGTCGTCTTTGTAGACGGCAATCACGCGCACCTGAGCATTCTGCAGGCGCGCGAAGATCGGTGGAATCTCGCTGCCCGAGGCGATATCGAGCGAGCCGCCGTTCATCGCCTCGACCATCGCGTTGCCCGACTGGAACTCGGACCAGTCGATCGTGTACGGCGTATCCGCGAGTCCTGCAGTTTTCAGGAGCGTGGCGTCGCCGCCCTTGTAGGTCGCGACGCGCAAACGGACTTTGCTGAGATCGACATGCGGATCGGTTTTCTCGCTCGCTGCCGGGGTGGCTGCAACGGCTGTCGAAATCAGGAGTGTGCCTGTTACGCCGAGCAACGCGGCTGCCGGCAGCGCGGACATGAGCCGGCGGCGCCGGGGCGAAGCCGGCGAATCGAAACGTTGGGTCATCTTATGGGACGCTCAGGTAAGAACGTCAGGCTCGGCTTCGACCAGCCCTTCCAGCAGGCTTTGGAACGCAAACAGCGCGCCGCCGGGACGGCCGACCTGCTCGTGTGTGAGCGCGGCGACGTCGTGCGGAATGGCTTGTGGCGTGCCGGCGGCTTCGGCAAGCAATTGCGCATGGCAGGCGTTATCGAGCGCGATATACCACCACGCCGCCGCCTCGACGCTCGGACCCGCCGTGAGGATGCCGTGATTCTTCAGGATCACCGCCTTTCGTTCGCCCAGCGCCGCGGCGATGCGCGCGCCTTCGTCCGTATCGAGCACGACGCCGCGGAAGTCGTCGAACAACGCGTGGTCCTGATAGAACGCGCACGAGTCCTGCGTCAGCGGATCGAGCGTGCGGCCGAGCGTCGACCAGGCTTTGCCGTAGAGCGAATGCGTGTGCGCGGCGGCGACCACATCGGGGCGCGCCTCGTGAATTGCCGCGTGAATCGCGAAGGCCGCCTGATTCACCGGTCCCTCGCCGACCACAATGTCCCCATGCGCATTTACGAGCAGCAGATCGGACACGCGAATGCGGCTGAAATGCTTGCCGAACGGATTGACCCAGAAGTGATCGGGCCACTCCGGATCGCGCGCGGTGATATGCCCGGCGAGACCCTGATCGAAACCATAGCGCGCGAACAGACGAAATGCCACGGCGAGCCGTTCCTGCCGATAACGCCGTTCAGCCGCGATGCTTTCACGTGGCGGGACGTCGTCGAACCAGAATTTACGGAGTGGCGCATGACGCTGGAGCGGCGACGCATCTGGGGTGTTTGGCAGCGTGGGGGCGCTTTGCGGCGTCGGGGTATTTTGCAGCGCAGCGGTACTTTGCGGCGTGGCGGTACTTTGCAACGCAGCGGTACTTTGCAACGCAGCGGTACTTTGCAACGCAGCGGTACTTTGCAACGCGGCGGTACTTTGCAACGGGTGAGCACTTTGCGGCGTCGGGGCGTCTTGCAACGCGGCGGACAGATCGGTCATCGCGGCTCCGTTCAGGCGGCCACGCGCTCGACGCGCGCGATCCGTTCGCGGGTGGCCGGAATCAGTTCACGGCCGTAGTCGATGGCGTCTTCGAGCGGATCGAAGCCACGCACGAGGAAGGTCGAGACGCCGAGCGCGTAATACTCCGCGAGCGTTTCGGCGACCTGTTCCGGCGTGCCGACCAACGCGGTCGAATTCGAGCGCCCGCCGATTTCCTTGGCGACCCCGGTCCACAGTCTTTCGTCGACGCGGTCCGATTCACCGGATGCCGCGAGCAACCGCCGCGCGCCTTCGCTTTGCGCCGGACCGCCGACGCCGAGCCCTTGCGCCGCGCGCAGCCGCCGTGTTTCTTCGAGGATGTATTCCGCGCGTTCCCAGGCGGCCGCTTCGGTCGCCGCAAGAATGGGCCGGAACGACACCGAGAAGCGCACGGTGCGGCCGTGTTTTGCGGCTTCGGCTCGCACACGGGTGACCTGTTCGCGCACTTGCGCCTTCGATTCGCCCCATAGCGCGTAGACATCTGCATGACATCCGGCGATTTCGAGCGCGGGCGCCGACGCGCCGCCGAAGTACACGGGGATATGGGGTTGCTGCACCGGCTTCACTTCAGAGAAGCCTTGTTCGAAGCGGTAGTACTGACCGTGGTGATCGAAGGGTTTCGCTTCGGTCCAGATGCGGCGCAGGATGTGCAGGTATTCGTCGGTGCGGGCATAGCGCTCGTCATGCGAGAGGTAATCGCCGTCGCGGCGTTGTTCGGCGTTGTCGCCACCCGAGATGATGTGAACGGCGAGACGTCCGCCGGAATAGTGATCGAGTGTTGCCAACTGGCGCGCGGCGAGCGTGGGGGCGACAAAGCCCGGACGATGGGCGAGCATGAAGTGCACTTTGCTCGTGACGCTGGCCGCGTGGGCGACGGTGAGGAGCGCGTCGGGGCTCGTCGAATGATGCGGTACGAGGATGCGGTCGAAGCCGGCGGCTTCGTGTGCGCGGGCGAATTGCTCGACGTAGTCGATGTCGATGATGGCACCTTGCGGTGCGTGGGTTTCAGACACCTTGCGGGTCTGGATCATGCCGATGAATTCGATGGACACGGGGTGTGTCTCCCAGGATGGTGTTTTTTGCCCGGCGGGGCGGTGGCTTTCTTGGCTGGATGCATTGCTCGGTTCGAGGGGTTTAAGGTAGCAGCGCTACATGCGGTTGTTAAATATTGATCGGACATATCTATATCGGGTTTGCATGTAACGGTTTTGGTTTTGCCTGCCCAGGCTGGGGCCTCCGCGGCGCTTTTTGTCTGTGCCCTCACGGTGTTGGCCTTTCCTTGATTACTTATTGGTTTATTAGCGTTGCCCCTGTGTCTGTTTGCCTACGGCGTTGGCCTTTCCTTGATTTGATATTGGATTATTAGCGTTGCCCCTGTGCGGGGCGGCACTTACTTTCTTTGCCGCCGCAAAGAAAGATAAGCAAAGAAAGCGGCTCAAACCGCTAATTCTTAAGCGGGTCCCCCGCACAGTCGCGGTAGTGGTCTATCTGGAATCCGTGTCCTCGCACATTCGGCGTTGGCGACAAAGCGCTCATCAGTTCCCACTCCGCACTGCGTGCGTCGCGGACGGGTCTGCATGGGAAACCGTGGGGCTTCGTTCGCGCACGGCGGGGGCCATCGGCTTCGCCTCGACGAGGCAACCAAGCAATTAGAAGGCGAGGTCCGCAAGCGGCCGTGGTGCCGATCAAAATGCGAGAGCAAAACCGCAGCGGGCGGTTTTAAGAAGTACCGTTCGGCGCGCGCAGCGCCGGTTTAAGAAATGCGCTTCGGCGCGCGTAGCGCCGCCGGAAGTATGACTGCTGTGTCACTAACGCTGAATGTGCGGGAACACAGATTCCAGATGCACCACTACCGTGGCTGCGCGAGGGACCCGCTTAAGAATTTGCGGTTTGAGCCGCTTTCTCTTGCCTACTTCTCTTTGCGGCCGGCAAAGAGAAGTAGGTGCCGCCCCGCACAGGGGCAACGCTAATAATCCAATATCAAATCAAGGAAAGGCCAACACCGTGAGGGCACAGACAAAAAGCGCCGCGCAGGCAAACAAACCAGGCAAAGCCCAACGCCGCAGGCATACAGACAAAAAGCGCCGCGCAGGCCCCCCCAGCCTGGACAGGCAAAACCAAATCCAAACCCTTCCACGAACGTGGACATCCCCATGCCATCTGCAGAAAACCAAAACCTTTGCCACAATGCCCCATCGCGCGAAAGCGCCCGAAACATCAAATGAACAGAAAATGATCCCCTTCTCGGTCCTCGACCTGGCACCGGTCGCCGCAGGCGCCACCCCCGCAGACGCGTTCAGAAACACCCTCGATCTCGCCCAACACGCGGAAAACTGGCACTACCGCCGCTTCTGGCTCGCAGAGCACCACAACATGACCGGCATCGCCAGCGCAGCCACCGCCGTGGTGATCGGCCACGTCGCCGGTGGGACGAAAACAATCCGCGTCGGCTCCGGCGGCGTCATGCTGCCGAACCACGCACCGCTCGTCATCGCGGAACAGTTCGGCACCCTCGCCTCGCTCTATCCCAACCGCATCGACCTGGGCCTCGGCCGTGCCCCCGGCACCGATCAAAACACCGCCCGCGCGCTGCGCCGCGATCTGCAAAATAGTGCGGAGTCCTTCCCCGACGACGTCGTCGAGTTGCAACGCTATTTCGCCGACCCCGTGCCAGGCCAGCGCATTCGCGCCGTCCCCGGCGCAGGCCTGCATGTGCCGCTGTGGCTGCTCGGCTCGTCCCTATACAGCGCGCAACTGGCCGCGGCACTCGGTCTGCCGTTCGCGTTCGCGTCGCACTTTGCGCCCGATCACATGTTCACCGCGCTCAAGGTCTATCGCGAGCAATTCCGTCCGTCGGCAACGCTCGATAAGCCTTACGCGATGGTCGGTGTCAACCTGTTCGCCGCCGATACCAACGAAGAAGCGCGGCGTCTGTTCACGTCGCTGCAGCAACAGTTCATCAACCTGCGGCGCGGCACGCCCGGTCAACTGCAGCCGCCGGTCGAGCGGCTCGAAGCGTCGGAGATGGAGTTAAACGGCGTCGCGCATTCGCTCGCCTGCTCCGTGATCGGCGATCGCGATGCGGTACGCGAAGGACTGCTGTCTGTCATCGATCAGACTGGCGCGGATGAATTGATGCTGACCGCGCAGATCTACGATCACAAAGCGCGGCTGCGGTCGTTCGAAATCGGCGCGCAAGTACGCGAAGCGTTGAGCGCCAGCAAGTAATAACGCCGGCCAGTAACAAAAAGGGCGGCCCCTTTCAGCAAAGGGCTGCCCTTCTTTTTTCACCGATCGACTGGTTGCGTCAAACTCACCGATTAGCCGGCACCGCCGCCAACCCATCTAGCAGCGCCTTATGAAACGCCTGCGGGTCCTGCATCTGCGGCGCGTGCCCCAACTCGGCGAATTCGACGAGCGTCGCGTGCGGAATCGTCTTCGCGGCAGCCTTGCCCAGTTCCGGGTAATGGCCGAGCTTCGCGCGCACCTCCGGTGGCGCGGCATCCTTGCCAATCGCGGTCGTGTCCTTCTGGCCGATCAGCAAAAGCGTCGGCATGCTCAGGTGACCCAGTTCGTACACCACCGGCTGCGTGTAAATCATGTCGTATAGCAACGCGGAATTCCACGCCACGATCTGTTTGCCGGGGCCACGGTACATCCCCGCCAGCATCTGCACCCACGGTTCAAAGTCGGCGCGCCACTGGCCGGCGTAGTAGGTCGCCTGCTCGTAGCGGCGAATGCTGTCTGCCGTCGTCTTCAGCTCGCGCCCGTACCATTGGTCGACGGATAACGACGGGACGCCCTTCGCCTTCCAGTCCTCGAGGCCGATCGGATTGACCAGCACCAGTTGCTGAGTCTGATGCGGATACATCAGCGCATAGCGGATCGCGAGCATGCCACCGGTCGAATGGCCGATGATGGTCGCGTTGCTCACGCCGAGCGATTCGAGCAGCGCATGCGTATTGCGCGCCAGTTGCTGAAAGCTGTACTGATAGTGCTCGGGCTTGCTCGATTTGCAAAAACCGATCTGGTCCGGCGCGATCACCCGATAACCGGCGTCGCTCAAACGGCGAATGGTCGCGTCCCACGTCGCCGCGCAGAAGCTCTTGCCGTGCAGCAACACGGCCGTGCGGCCGTTCGCGTGCTCCGGCTTGATATCCATGTACGCCATGTGCAGCGCCACGCCTTGTGACGTGAAGTCGTACTGCTCGACCGGCCCCGGATAGTTGAAGCCCTGCAACTCGGGGCCGTACGCCGGGCCGCTGTTGTCGACGGCTGCAGCCGGCGGCGCGCCGGCAGCAGCGGGACCCGGCTGACTGACAGGACCAACAGGACTAGCAGGATTAACAGGACCAACCGAACGATTCGAAACGGCCCCGCTGGCCGGCGCTGCGGCAAAAACACCTGGCTCGGCGGCTAGCGCACAGGCGCTCAACATGGCGAACAAAGACTGGCGGCGGAAATTCATCGATCGTTTTCTTGCAAAGAGAAATCAACGGGAAGCATGCAGGCCGCGCGTGCTGGCAAACCAACGCCCGAACCCCGTTCGGAGCGGAGGATTCTACGACGCGCCGCCAGACTGTGCTGCCGCGCACGCAGGCTCATGGCGGCACCGGCCGGTGTGGCACGCATATTGCAGCGGTTCACTTCGCGCGCTATGTGTCGTGCCGCACGGAGGCGCTCGGTGCATGGGTTGATCTTGCGCAAGACGGGCGCGCGAGCCGCATCCGCACAATTCAGACTATTCGCCCGCGGCAAATCAGTGCTAGAACTAGCAGACGGGCCCGCGAAGACGGACCCGCCTGGCAGCACGAATCAATGGCGGAGCGCAGCGGAACAGAACCAGGCAAACAGGACATCCGGGGCATACTAATCAGGAGACAGACATGGAAACTCCGGCACGGCTGAACGATCTGCAACGCACCACCCTCGCCATCGTCCTTGCGGGCGGACGGGGCACGCGGCTCGGGCCGCTCACCAACAAGCGCGTCAAACCCGCGGTGCACTTCGGCGGCAAATACCGGATCATCGACTTCGCGCTCTCCAATTGTCTGAACTCCGGCATCCGCCGCATCGCGGTCGTCACGCAATACAAGGCGCACTCGCTATTGCGCCATCTGCAGCGCGGCTGGGGCTTCCTGCGCGGCGAATTCGGCGAATTCATCGACCTCTGGCCAGCTCAGCAGCGTGTGGAAGGCGCCCACTGGTACCGCGGCACCGCGGACGCCGTGTTCCAGAATCTCGACATCATCCGCTCGATCCGGCCGAAATACGTGGTGGTGCTGGCGGGCGACCACATCTACAAGATGGACTACACGCGCATGATCGCGGATCACGCGGAAAGCGGTGCGGATTGCACGGTCGGCTGCATCGAGGTGCCACGCATGGACGCCGTGGCCTTCGGCGTGATGGCGGTCGATGAAAACCGCCGCGTGACCGGCTTCGTCGAAAAACCCGCCGATCCGCCCGCCATGCCGGGCCGCCCGGATTCAGCGCTCGCCAGCATGGGCATCTACGTGTTCAGCGCCGACTACCTGTATTCGCTGCTCGAAGAGAACATCTCGAGCGTCGATACCGACCACGACTTCGGCAAGGACATCCTGCCGCGCGTCGTCACGCAAGGCACGGCGATCGCGCATCCGTTCAGTATGTCGTGCGTGTCGTCGGACCCGAGCGTGGAGCCTTATTGGCGCGACGTCGGGACGATCGACGCCTACTGGGCGGCAAACCTTGACCTGGCCTCCACCATTCCGACGCTCGATCTGTATGACCGCAACTGGCCGATCTGGACGTATCAGGAACAGTTGCCGCCCGCCAAGTTCGTACGCGACATGAAAGGTCTACAAGGCTCCGGCAACAACCTGATCGTGTGCGGCGGCTGCGTGATTTCCGGCTCGCAGATTTCGCGCTCGGTGTTGTCGTCGAACGTGAAAGTGAGTTCGTTCTGTAATATCAATGAGGCAGTCTTATTGCCACAGGTCACCGTCGGCGCGAGCTGCCGGCTGCAGAAAGTGGTGATAGACCGTGGCTGCACCATTCCGGACGGCACGGTGATCGGCGAAGATCCAGCGAGCGACGCCGAACGCTTCTATCGCACCGAGGACGGCGTCGTGCTGGTCACGGCCGAAGCGCTGCAGCAGAAGGGGACGTGATCCTCGCCGGGACGGCAAATCAGGCGGGCGGGCAAAGCCGCCGCCCGTCTTGCCGCGCAAGCAAAGCGTACGCACCCCCGCACTAACAGGAACGAGACCGAGCCTATGACGATTCGCGCCCTGCACGTCGCAAGCGAGCTGTACCCTCTCCTCAAAACGGGCGGTCTCGCCGACGTCGCAGGCGCCTTGCCGCCCGCGCTGATCGAGCGCGGCGCCGATGTGCGGGTGCTGCTGCCCGGCTTTCCGGCGGTGGTCGCCGGCTTGACCGACTTGCGGCCGGTGGCGCAACTGGGCCGCCGTTTCGACTCGCCGGGCGTCACGCTCGAACAGGGCACGCTGCCGTCGAACGGCCTGATCGTCTATGTGATCCGCGCCGGCTCGCTGTATGACCGGCCCGGCAACCCCTATCTGAACGACGAACACGTGCCGTACGGCGACAATGCGCAACGCTTCGCCCTGCTCGGCTGGGTCGCCGCCCAACTGGCGCAGCAGCTCGACCCGGCCTGGGCACCGCAGATCGTCCACGCGCATGACTGGCATGCCGGGCTCGCGCCCGCCTACCTGAAGGCGGCTGAACGGCAGCACGGCCGCTCGTTCGCGCGCAGCGTCTTCACGGTGCACAACCTCGCGTATCAGGGCGTTTTTCCGGCGCACCAGTTCGGCCAACTGGCGCTGCCTGATGACTTCTTCAACATGCGCGGCGTCGAATTCTATGGGCAGTTGTCGTTTCTCAAGGCGGGCCTCTATTACAGCGACCGCATCACCACCGTCAGCCCGACCTACGCCCGCGAAATCCAGACACTCGCCCAGGGCGGCGGGCTAGACGGGTTGCTGCGCCATCGCTCGCACGATCTGAGCGGCATCCTGAACGGCGTCGACTACTCAGTGTGGAATCCCGCCACCGACGCGTTACTCGAAGATCACTACACGGACACCCGTCTGACCGGCAAACTGGCCTGCAAGGAGGCACTGCAGAAGCGCTTCGGCCTGGCGCAAAAAAGCGACGCGCTGCTGTTCGGCGTGGTGAGTCGGCTGACCGAACAGAAAGGCCTCGATCTGCTGCTCGAGACGGTCCCCGAGATTGTCAAACGCGGCGGCCAGCTAGTGGTGTTCGGCACCGGCGACCCGGCGCTCGAAAACGGTTTAAAACGCGTGGCGCACACGCATCCGGAATCGGTGGCGGTCGAACTGGGCTTCGACGAAACGCTCGCGCATACGATCATCGCCGGCAGCGACGTGATCGCGGTGCCGTCCCGCTTCGAGCCATGCGGGCTGACGCAGCTCTACGCGCTGGCTTATGGGTCGCTGCCGCTCGTGCATTGCGTCGGCGGCCTGGCAGACACGGTGGTCGACGCGTCGCTCGAGAATCTCGCTGACGATCTCGCCACCGGCTTCGTATTCGAACGGTTCGAACCGAAGGGCCTGACAGCGGCGATCCGCCGGGCGTTTGCGCTGTATGACCGCCGCACCGAGTGGAAAGCCGCGCAACGTCGCGCGATGCATCAGGATTTCGGCTGGGGGGCCTCCGCCGAGCGCTATCTGGCGCTGTATCGCGAACTCGCCTGATCCCACCGCGTCCTTTTGATGGTTCGACGCAACAATCGACGCAACAACGCGGGGCCGGATCAACTCGCGCGTGACAAACTCATGTATTGTTTCCTGAGTAGGCAGATCACGCGTTTTTCTTGCACCATCTGAAACAGCCATGCCGCTTCGGGCGCCCGGCCAAGGCCGGTTCGTGACCGCGGCCATCTTTCCGTTCTCATTGATCGCGCATGATCGCTTGCGCGGGCCACACCATGACGAAAAACGTTCTGAGCATCCAGTCACATGTCGTCTTCGGACACGCCGGGAACAGCGCGGCCGAGTTTCCGATGCGCCGGCTCGGCGTCAACGTCTGGCCACTCAATACCGTCCAGTTCTCGAACCACACGCAGTACGGTCATTGGACCGGCGGTGCGATCGAGGCTTCGCAGATGGAAGAACTTATCGAGGGGATTGGCGCGATCGGCATGCTGCCGCGCTGCGACGCCGTGCTGTCCGGCTATCTGGGCACGCCCGCGCAGGCGCAAGCGGTGCTGGAGATCGTCAAGGCTGTGAAAGCCGCCAATCCGCGCGCGTGGTACTTCTGCGACCCGGTAATGGGCGCCACGAGCGGCTGCAAGGTCGAACCGGGCATCCAGGAATTTCTGGTGCGCACCATGCCGCAGGTGGCCGACGCGATGGCGCCGAACCACACCGAGTTGCAACGCCTGGTGGGCCGCGAGATCGAGACGCTCGAAGAAGCCGTGACCGCGTGCCGCGAGGTCATCGCCCGCGGACCAAAGCTCATGCTTGTCAAACATCTGCTCGACCGCAACAGCCCCGCCGACCGTTTCAACATGCTGGTCGTCACCGAGCGCGAGGCCTGGATGGGGCAGCGTCCGCTCTACCCGTTCGCGCGGCAGCCGGTGGGCGTCGGCGATCTGACGAGCGCGGTGTTTGTCGCGCGCACGCTGCTGGGCGATTCGATCCGCGCCGCCTTCGAGCACACGCTGGCCGCCGTGAACGCGGTGGTGAAAGCGACGTGGCAGGCTGGGCGCTACGAGCTGGAACTGGTGGCCGCGCAGAACGAAATCGCGCAACCGCGTGAATGGTTCGACGCCTGGGTCGCGGAGACGGCGTAGGCGCCAGGCGCTCGGGCGCGGCTTAACATGCAGCCGTGCACCCCGCGTCAGTTGCTGGCCGGACCCATACCCGGCACGCGACCCACGTTTGTCAGCCGGGCGTCCTATAATGCGTGCCGCGTGGGCGAGGCAATCACCCGCCCGCACCGCATTTTTTCAGGTGTCCGGGCATCCGGCATTCAGCAGACGAGGCATCGATGGACGGTTATATCCGCAGCGAGCGGGAAGAATTTTTTGAGCAGTTGTGCATGAGCGTCGACGCGGACGAAGCGCACGAACAGGAAGCGATCGAGTACTTCGAGAACCAGTTCGACCAGGCCGACTTCGATCCCGCCCAGTGGCTCGACATCGCGCTTTACTATTCGCCGGCGGTGGCGCGCGGCATCGTCGAGATGGTGACGCCCGACGACAAGGCGCGCAGCAACATCGCCGAAGTGATCGCCGACAACCTCGACATTTCGTACGGCGAGGACGACTGCCAGCAGTTCGCCGAGACCATCGAATTCGCGTTGAACAACGGCGTGCCGGTGGACCTCGACCTGGTGCTGGACGGCTGCCAGCGCGCGATCGACGATCTCGACACCTGGGCCGACGAAGAGACCAAGGCGCCCCTCCTGCGTCTGCGTGAAGAGTTGCTGCGCCAGCAAGGCGAGCATTGAAGTTGTAGTTTTAGCCGGCGCGCTCGCGCCGGTTTCCTGAGCGGCTTCTCCGGGCCGCCTCGCCTTCGCTTCTTCAGCGCACAGGGCCATCCCCGTTCTTAAGCATATGCCGCAATCCGCACCCGCGTGCCGTCGCTGACAGGCCGCCAGCCTAAGCGCCGCGCGGCCTATGCCGAAATGCTCATTCAAAGCGCCGCGAACTGCCAAGACGGTCGCAAATTGGCTTTCTATATTCGCGCCAGATTGACCGGCATGTGAACGCCACAGCGCGTCACTCCAACGTGACCGCCTTGCCGTTTTCACACCTGAAACTGTCGATGGAGAGAGAGACCATGAGTCTTCAAAAAACGCTGAAACCGCTTGCCCTGTTTGTTGGCGCAGCCCTCGCGATCGCGCCGCTGGCCAGTTTCGCCGACGACCTGCCGGTGAAGATCGGCTTCGCCGCGCCGCTGACAGGCGCCAATGCCGGCTACGGGAAGGATCTGGAAAACGGTGTCCGGCTTGCAATCGAAGAAGCCAACGCGCAGAAGATCAAGATCGGCGACAAGGTCGCGCAATTCGAACTCGTCTCCGAGGACGACCAGGCCGACCCGCGCATCGGTGTGCAGGCCGCGCAGAAGCTGGTCGACGCGGGCGTATCGGCGGTCGTGGGCCACTTCAATTCGGGCACGACGATTCCTGCCTCGCAGGTGTACGAGCAGGCCGGCATTCCGGTGATCGATCCGGCCGCAACCAATCCGATCATTACCGGGCGAGGCTTCGCGAACACCTTCATGGTGATTTCCACCGATGCGCAGAACGCCGGCAACGCGGGCGTCTATGCCGTCGCGGTGACGAAGGCGAAACGTATTGCGATCATCGACGACCGCACCGCGTTCGGCCAGGGCGAGGCCGACGAGTTCGAGAAGGCGGTGAAGGCACATGGCGGCAACATCGTGACGCGCGAATACACCGACAATCACGCGGTGGACTTCAGCACGCAGATCACCAAGATCAAGGCGGCCAATGCGGACCTGATTTTCTTCGGCGGCCTGGATACCCAGGCGGCGGGTTTCGCGAAGCGGATGAAGCAGTTGGGGGTGAACGCTCAGCTGGTGGGCGGTGGCGGTGTGATGGATGAGGACTTCATCAAGCTCGCCGGCGACCCGTCCGAAGGCGCGATGGCCTGGGAATACGGCCGGCCGTTGGCCCAATTGCCGGGCGGCAAGGACTTTTCCGCGAAGTTCAAGAAGCGCTTCGGGGTGGATATCCTGTCGTACGCGCCGTTTGGATATGACGGAGCATGGGCCGCGATCAAGGCGATGCAGCAGGCCAAATCCACCTCGCCGGCGGTTTATCGACCTGTTCTCAAGTCGCTCGATTACGACGGCGTGACAGGGAAGATTTCCTTCGACAACACCGGGGCGTTGAAGAGCGGCGCTTCCACGCTGTACCAGGTCAAGAACGGGACCTGGATTCCCATCGTGACCAAGAGCGGAAGTTAAGCGTCTTCTTTCGCCCATCACGGCGTGGTTGTTCATGCGGCAGGGCGGTGCTCGTTTACCGCCGCTGCCTCTGGCACGGCCGATGCCGCCCGTGCCTATTTGACAACCTTCACCACCACCTCGGCATCGAGATCCCGCTCGATCCGGACCAGATCGTCCTTCACGCCGGCAAATTCATCCGCAGAGCAAATCTGATGCCCAAACGCGGCTCGAAGGTGTCGCCTGACCTGCAAGACCCGCCCGGCGGGATCGAACACGTAGCGGGAAGAAAACTCGACGAAACGATCCTTCACCGTGGCGTCCGGCGGCACATCGGTCACCCGAACGAAGCGCGGCAGCGTCATCTCCAGCGTCTCGTCGAATTCCCCGCCGATGCAAGCCCACGGCTGCGTCCTGGCAGGCTCCGCAAGCCACGCCTGCACCTGCCCCGCCATTCCGCCGGACAAGCTCGTCAAGGCCGGCACGGCTGTCGTGCCGTCGGTCCAGACAAAGTGCTCGACCGTTCCCTGCATCGACGTGGAAAACGGTCCGTCTGTCGCGGCCACATCGCTCGTGTGCAACTGCGCGGTGCCATGCAAGCCAGTCAGCAACAGGCGATTCGCGGCGATCTGCTGCGTGCGCTGCCGCGTTGCCCGCCGAAACGTATTGCGTTCGAGCTCCGCTGTATAGCCGTCATCTTCCACGCGGTAAGCGTAATTCGCCGCTCCGCTCTCATCGATATCGATCTGCAGGCGTGCCGTCCGCTCACGCAACTGCGTGGCCGGCGTGCGCGATAACACGCCGTCGTCGACCAGCAGAACGGGCCGGTCCATCACGCCCGGCGGCAAATACCCAAAAGCGACGCCGCCCGCCGTCGTATCCGCATACAACGACAACTCAGGAATCCACACGATTGCATGGTTGATCGCGCTTTCTCCATACCCCGGCACGGACGGCAAACTGTAGTACGGCCCGAGATTGAGCAGCACGGCCTCGCTGCGAATGCCGACCGCAGCGAGGAGCGCGCTGTACAACGCGACGTGATCCTTGCAGTCGCCATAGCGGTTGCGCAGGATGTCAATGGCCTTATGCGGAATCGCCGCCGTCTCGCCGAGAAACAGCGCGACGTAGCGAATATTCAGGCGCATCCAGTCGTACAGGATCCGCGCTTTCGCGCGCGGGTCGCTGGTCTCGGCGGTCAGGCTCTGCGCGAGTTGCACGATCGCCGGGTCGCTCATCGTCGCGTCGGCAGCAGGACCGCGATAACGCGCGGCGAAACTCGCGAAGTCAGGCACCGTCGACACCATCAACCGATCGCCCCAGTTCGCATAACCCACAGCACCCGCTTCGAGCGGTGCATATGGGCCGTGGTGGTAGTCGAACACGTAGCGGGTGCGTCCGTTTGCCGTGACGGGTGGCAGCGCGAAGTAGCCGCGCGCATCGGCATACAGCGGCACGTCGGCGGGCAGGTCGAAGATCAGACGCTGCATCTCGACGGGGTCGCGCGTCGGTTCGACCAGGTACGCGAACGTGCCGGCCTGCAGGGGTTTCGTGCGCGTCTTGCGAAACGCCAGATGCACGCGCGAACCGGGCTCGACACCCGGAAAGATCACCGTGCGCAACACCCCGTCTTCGAAACTCGGCGCGCCCGCCGAGCGGGGTTCCTGCACGTCGCGGATCGCCTCGGGGCCGACTGGATGCGCGACGCCGTTCGGGTCGATCGTTTCCGCGCTCAGCAATTGCACCTGCTCGATGTCCTTGTTGAACCACACGTAGCGTTGCGCGATATCGTCGACGCCGCTTGTCGTGTTGGCCCGCAGAACCGTGTCGTCGTGTTCTTCGACCGAGCCGTCCTTCTGGATCACGAAGAGATGGACGTCGCGCTCCATCGTCGAGGGAGAGAGGTCGTCGCTGCTGGTGCTGGTGCTGGTGGTGCTGGAGGTGCTGGAGGTGCTCCCCTCAGCACGCGAGGCGGCTGCGCACCCAACCAGCGCCAATACGGCGGCCAGCCTCATGAACGCAGCACACCGCGTCATGCACCACGCGCCCTGCCCCGCGCGCGCCACGCACGCGGACTCGACGCAAACTCCGCGCGAAACGCGTGATTGAAATTCGACAGGTCATTGAAGCCGCAATCGAGCGCGATATCGACGACCTTCGCGCTGTCGTCGTGAAGACGCTGCGCCGCCGCTCGCAAACGTGCCCGCAGCACATATTGATGTGGCGTCACGCCGGTCACGCGCTGGAACGTGCGCAGGAAGTAGAACTCGCTCAGGCCCGCCGCGGCAGCGAGGCTCGTGAGCGTATGCGGCGCGCCAGGCGTCTCGTCGATCAGGCGCACCGTCTGCGCCACGCGTGACCAGGCGGCGGGGCTTGCGGGCGCTTCCGCGTGCGTCAATGCGCCCGCCGCCCTGAGCGTCGAGACGGCCAGTTCGACCGCGAGCTCGTCCCACACCGCGTCGCCTGCATCCGAAGCGCCGGCACAGGCCCGTGCGATCAGCGGAGACAACGCAGGTAGCGACGGAATGCGCGCGCGCCTGAAATTCAGCGTGCCGCTCGCGATGCCCGCGTCCGCGGCAAGCCGCTCGAAGTACGCCGGCGCATAGCGAAAGGCGATGCAGCGATCGCCGGCCGCATGCCGATGGCCGCATTCGAAACAGTCATCCGGGTTGCCGAGCAGCAGCGCGCCGGGGGTGAGCAACTCACGCCCCGTCCCCGCGCGGTAGCCGAACGTACCGGCGACCACCATCGCGATGCATACGCCGGCGTGCCGCTCTTCGAACGGCCGGTCACGTGGGCCGAAGGTGCAGAGGACGTCCGCGACGTCCCAGCCCGTGCCCTGGGCCAACGGGCGCGCGGTTGTGCTGCCACGCGAGCCTTCCCGCGCGCGTTGCGCGAGCGCCTGCTGCAAAGTGACGGCAATTTTCCCCAAGATGCACCTCGGCTGAGTCCGTATCGTGGTTTTAGCACATCGGCGGCCGGCGCGGTTTTGCCCGTTCCGGCGATGGCGCTGTCACCGAACCTCCGACGGAGCACACACACGATGAACATGCTGGACGACACCCTGGAGCGCGGTTTTCACGCCGCGTTGACCGCCCCGGCGCGCGCCGCCGATATCGATGCCGCCGACGACGTCTACGGCTGGCTGATCGGCAGTTGGGACATGGACGTGCTGCATTACCGCGTCGACCTCGGCAACGCGCGCCGCCGTGGCGAAATTCATTTCGGCTGGGTACTGGAGGGCCGCGCCGTACAGGACGTGTGGATCATGCCGCCACGCAGCGAGCGCCATGCGGACCACGCGCCCGCCGACACCATGTACGGCACCACGCTGCGAGTGTGGGACCCGGCGCTGAGGGCGTGGCGCGTCACATACCTCAATCCGCGGACCGGTCAGCGCGATGGACTGGTCGGCCGGCGCATCGGCGACGATCTCGTGCAGATCGGCACGCACGCAGACGGCACACCGATTCGGTGGAATTTCACCGAGATCACGAGGGATTCGTTCCGGTGGACCGGGGTCGCGCTGGCGCAGGACGGTGTGACGTGGACGCTCGAGGCGGAATTTCACGCGCGGCGCAGGCGTTAGGTTGCGACCTGGCGATCAGGTGCCCCAAGCCTGCGCACAACAACAACGCACTGCTGCAGGCATCAGTCCCCTTCCCCAATATGCCCGAGCAAAGCCTGCAGCCGCTCCACATGCCTGAGCAGCAAGTGCCGATGCTTTTCGATCTGCTCGAGCCTGCCGGCCAGGTCGGCCTGAATCGGGTCGTCGAGATCAGCAGCGGCGATCACGTCCTCCACTTTCGCGCGCATCGACGCAAGGTCCACCGGCGCCTGACTCAAATGCCGCTCGAAACGCCGCACATCCTGTATCGCCAGATCGCGAACTTTGCGGAAGTGGGCCTGACGCCGATGCGCTTCGGCATCGAGCGTCTCTTCTTCCACGCGCCTGGCAGGACCCGTCTGGCCGAAAATCGGCTCAGGCGGGCGCAGCACCGTCTTCTTGCGCACCGGATGCGCCGTGCCGCGAAACCGCGCAAGCGGCTGTTCGTTGTCGATCGCTTCACGCGCGTTGGCCGGGATGTCCTGCTCCGTATGCGGCGCGTTCATCCAGCCATTCGGCAAGCCCGTCACCGCCTCGATGCCGCGCACGAACTCCTCGCTGAATTCGCGCTGGCCGGACAAAATCAATTTCAGGTAGCTGGCGGAAAAGGTCATCATGCGCGCCAGACGCGTCGCGGCGCCAATCTCGCGGGTCAGCAGCACCAGGTTCGCTCGCCAGACCGGGAGCAGTAATTCGTCGGAATCTTCCATCGCTGGGTCTTCCATCTTTTTGCCCGATGTATGGATGACGCGCTCGCACACGTCATCGTTCTGAAAGGGTAGCCGCTTCAGCGCATGGCACGCAATGCCCGCGCGCACCCTGCGGCGTTCGACGTGTCGAAATGACACGCTACTGCGCGCCGCTGCCCAGGGATAAAACGCCACAAAGCCCGGCGTTTTGAGTTGACCCATGCATTCGGTCAACGTTCCTCCGCTGCGCGCACGATGTGTGGCATCCTTCCGAACCGTTGCGGCACGCGTCGTGCTGTAACGTCAGCACCACCACCATGATTTAAGGATTTTGTAATGAAGAAGATTGTTCTCGCCATCGCAGCAACCGTCGTCGCCCTGAGCGCGATCGCTCCCGCCCAAGCTTATGAGCAACATCACCCGGTGTGCCACAAGGTGCGTGTCCACCATCACTGGGAACGTCACTGCCACTGATCGCTGTGCAGCGCCGCACACGGCGCGTATCGGAAAGCCCTGCTACAAGCGGGGCTTTTTTGTGGCCGCTCCGCTTCCACGAGGCGTGGGTCAACCCTTCGACGTTCTATACGTTCGGCGCGAAAGCCGCAGCATGCAATCACGGACACATGCTGTTACACCTTTGCGGTGTGAGCCGACGCGGCCACGGCCTCGCGGATTGCGAAGCGCGGTGAGCCGCGTGGAGATGATGAAATGAGGTGAATACTCGCGATGGCAGCGACGTCAAGCTGCCGCCGCTAAGCTGCCACGGTCAAACTGCCGCGGTCACGCTGCGCTCACGCGCGCCAGCGCCGTCGACACCAGTTCTTCCAGCAAAGGCTCGATCTTCGCAGCCAGCCTTTCGTCGTACGCATATGGCATCTGCTCCTCCATATACGTAATCTGCGACAACTCGAGCTGTACCGCGTGTACACCCTGCGACGGCTGCCCATACTCCCGCGTGATATACCCGCCTTTGAACCGTCCATTGGCGATAACAGAATAACCGCCATGCCGCTCGACCACAGCGGCCAGTTCCTCGCCCAATCCCGCCACCGCGCTCACGCCGTTCGACGTGCCGAAATTGAAATCCGGCAAACGTCCCTCGAAGAAACGCGGTACGTGCGAGCGAATCGAATGCGCTTCCCACAGCAGCACCTTGCCGTGCTTCGCCTTCAGCGCGGCGATCTCGCCCGTCAGTGCATCGTGATAGGGCTTCCAGTAAGCATCGCGCCGGCGGGCGACTTCAGCATCGGTCGGCAGATGGCCTTCGAGGTACAAGGGTTCCTTGTCGAAGGTATCGACCGGCAGCAAACCGGTGGTGTCCTGCCCCGGATAGAGATTCGCACCGTCAGGCGGGCGGTTCAGGTCGACCACATAACGCGCATACGTCGGCGCCAGGATCGATGCGCCCATGCGTTTCGCAAACGCGTAGAGACGGTCGAGGTGCCAGTCGCAGTCGTCGGTGCGCTGCGCGACCGGCGTCATCGTTGCGGCGATATCGGCGGGGATTTGCGTGCCCAGATGTGGGATCGAAATCAGCAACGGCAAGCTTCCCTGATGCAGCGATAAAACCGGCGGAGGTGTTGCAGTAGACGAAGCAGTCATGTCAGTCCGGAATCGATGGAATCGATAAAAGTCGAAGACTCAGCTTACTTGGCTTGCTCGGCAATTCACGCGAGCATGTCGCTTCAGCGAGTGGCGTCGGCAAGCGGTGTCGGCAACTTAGCTGAGCAAGTCAGCGAGCGCCCCGCGATAGCGCGCGTATGCGCCCTCCTCGTCGCGATGCCGGCGGTTGTCGACGACCTTGTCGCCGCCCGCGTAGACGTCGCGAATCGGCGACTCGCCATGCTCGCAGAATACAACGCCCGAGAGCCAGGCGTCCGGCGCGTGCTCGGCGATGCTCGAATGATCCGGATCGAGTACCAGCCAGTCGGCACGGCGGCCGGCTTGCAATGCACCGACCGCACGACCCGTAGCGTGCGCGCCGCCGTCGAGCGCGGCGGCGAACAGACGGTCGGCCACGTGCGTGGCTTGCGACGAAGCCAGCACGTTGCGCTGCCGGCGTGTCAGGCGCTGGCCGTATTCGAGCAAACGCAATTCCGAGCGCCAGTCGACGCCGATATGGCTATCCGAACCGACGCCGATGCGCCCTTGCGCGTCGAGATACTCGTGCGCCGGAAAAATGCCGTCGCCGAGATTGGCTTCGGTGGTCAGACACAACCCCGCGACCGCGCCGCTTTTCGCGAGCGCAAGCGTTTCGTTCGCATCGACATGCGTGGCGTGCACGAGGCACCAGCGGCTGTCGACGTCGAAGCGATCGAGCAGCCACTGCACCGGGCGTGCACCTTCGGTTTCCAGGCAGGCGTCGACTTCGGCGGTTTGCTCGGCAATATGGATATGAACCGGCGCGCTGCTATCGATACCGCTCAGCAAGGCCCGCAATGAATCGGCCGATACCGCACGCAATGAATGCGGCGCAACGCCATAGCGCAACGCAGCGCCTTCAGGACGCGCCGCGCGCACTGTGCCAATCAGATCGAGCAAACTCTCCGGCGTGTTGATAAAGCGCTGCTGATCTTCACGCGGCGCGCGCGAACCGAAACCGCTGTACTGATACAGCACGGGCAGCATCGTCATACCGATACCGCTCGCCGAAGCCGCATCCACCACGCGCTGCGCCAGTTCTGCCGGGTTTGCATAGCGGCTGCCATCCGGCGAATGGTGCACATAGTGGAATTCGCAGACCGACGTATAGCCCGCTTTCAACATCTCGATGTACAGCCACTGTGCGACTGCGGCGAGCCCTTCCGGCGTGATCCGCGCGGCAAAGCGGTACATCAGATCGCGCCAGCTCCAGAAGTTATCGGTAGCGTTCGCACGATATTCGGTCAGACCGGCCATCGCGCGTTGAAACGCATGCGAGTGAAGATTCGGCATGCCAGGCAACACAGGGCCGGCGGCTCTTTGCACGCCGTCAGGAACAGCGGCCGTATCGGGCGTAACCGACGTCAGCATGCCGTTGGCGTCCCATTCCAGCAGCACATTGCGGCGCCAGCCGTCGGACAGATAGGCGTGGTCGGCGAATAGCGATTGTTTTGTTTGCATCATCTCTCAGGCCCTAGCTCAAGTCACGCCGCGTATAAACAGTCTCTCCGGCGCGCACGACTCGCGCGCACAACGGACGCCCAATCCAGTAAGCCAGCTCGGCCAGCGAATCGACCGACCACACCGCGAAATCCGCCGCGCGCCCGGCTTCCAGCGAGCCATGTTGGTCCGCCTTGCCGAGCGCACGCGCCGCATGCGAAGTCACGCCTTGCAGCACTTCGGGTACGGTCATGCGGAACAGCGTGGTCGCCATGTTCATCATCAGCAACAGCGAGGTGGTCGGCGACGTGCCGGGATTGCTGTCGGTGGAGATCGCGATCGGCACCTGATAGCGCCGCAGCAAGTCCAAAGGCGGCAATTGCGTCTCGCGGATGAAGTAGTACGCGCCGGGCAACAGCACGGCGACCGCGCCGGACGCTTTCATCGCGGCAACGCCGGCTTCGTCGAGGAATTCAAGGTGATCCGCGGACAGCGCATGGTGCCGCGCGGCCAATGCCGTGCCGCCGCTGTTCGACAATTGCTCGGCATGTATCTTCACCGGCAGCTTGTAGCGCTCCGCGGCCTTGAACACGCGCTCGCTTTGTTCCAGCGAAAAACCGATGCGCTCACAGAACACGTCGACAGCGTCGACCAGGCCTTCGTCGGCAAGCGCGGGCAGCATCGTGTTGCAGACTTCGTCGATATACGCATCGGCTCTTCCCGCGAATTCAGGCGGCAAGGCGTGCGCCCCGAGAAACGTCGTATAGACCGACACCGGATAGCGCTCGCCCAACTGGCGCGCGACGCGCAGCATCTTGCGCTCGCTGGCGAGATCGAGGCCGTAGCCGGATTTGATTTCGACCGTCGTGACGCCTTCGGCAAGCAGCGGTTCGAGGCGCGCGGCCGATTGGCGAAACAGCGAGTCTTCGTCGGCCGCGCGTGTCGCGCGCACCGTCGAGACGATGCCGCCGCCCTGCCGCGCAATTTCTTCATAACTGACACCCGCGAGCCGCTGCGCGAATTCATCCGCGCGCTGGCCGCCATACACCAGATGCGTATGGCAATCGACCAGACCCGGTGTCACCCACGCGCCGTGCAAATCTTCGCGCGGCCATGCAGCGTATTGAGCGGGTAATTCGGAAGCTGCGCCGAGCCATGCGATCTTGCCGTTTTCAACGGCAATCGCGGCGTCGGGCAGCGTGTGTTGGGGATCGCCCTGCGGGCAAAGTTTCAGGTGATGCCAGACGGTTTGCTTCATCGCGTGCTCTTTGCAGCTCGTTGCGTGTCTGTGGTGGTTCGCGGCGCGCTTTTACCAAGCTTCTACCAGGCATTGACCAGCCTTTGCCAGGATTTGAGCGCGCGCGAATCGTCGTCATCTTTCCGTGTAGCGGATGCTGATCGCGAGCAATGCGCCCGCGCCCTCGACCGCGCATGACAGCGCGTGCGGTGTATCGATGCGCAGCGTGTCGTCGGCTTCAAGCACACGCGGTTGAACCTCGCCACCGAGCGTGACCGAAACCGAACCGCTAGCGCAGAACAACAGCACCACGTCGGCGGACAAGGTCCGTTGCGTAGCACCGCGCCACACTTCGGTTTCGCCCACGGCCGCGCCACGGCGAACCATCAGGTTGAAGTCACGCGTGGCGCCGTCGACGAGGCATGCGTCGATTTGCGCTTCGCCCGCAAACTGCGCGATATCGAGCGGCTGAATCAACGCGAGCGTGTTCGTCGTGCTGGTTTCAACCTTCTCGTCGAGCAACATGCCCGCGCCTGACAACAGCACGAGTGTGCGATCGATGCCCGCGAAACGCGAGAACGGCCCGGCTTGCGCCACGTCGGCAACGCTCACGCGCCACACGAAGGCATCGAGCCCCGCGCCTTCGGGGAACGCCGCCACCTCACGCGTGACGCCGCCGCCGTTCTTCCACGGCGCCGCCACGAGGTCGGCGCCGCGGATCAGCGTCGTGGTTGCCCTATTCTCGACAACCGCCACGATCAACGGCCCAGCATCGGCAGGTTGAGACCTGCCTCGCGCGCCGTTTCCTGCGCGAGTTCATAGCCCGCATCCGCGTGACGCATCACACCGGTCGCCGGATCGTTGAACAGCACGCGGCCGAGGCGCTCCTTCGCAGCATCCGTACCGTCAGCGACGATCACGACGCCCGAGTGCTGGCTGAAGCCCATGCCGACGCCGCCACCATGATGCAGCGAGACCCACGATGCGCCGCCTGCGGTGTTCAGCAGTGCGTTGAGCAGCGGCCAGTCGCTGACTGCGTCCGAGCCGTCCTTCATCGATTCGGTTTCGCGATTCGGGCTTGCCACCGAACCGGTATCGAGGTGATCGCGGCCGATCACGATCGGCGCCTTCAACTCGCCGTTCCTGACCATTTCGTTGAACGCCTGGCCCAAGCGATAACGATCCTTCACGCCGACCCAGCAGATCCGCGCCGGGAGACCCTGGAACGCAATGCGTTCGCGCGCCATATCGAGCCAGTTGTGCAGATGCGGATCGTCGGGGATCAGTTCCTTGACCTTCGCATCGGTCTTGTAGATGTCTTCCGGATCGCCCGACAGCGCGACCCAACGGAACGGACCCTTGCCTTCGCAGAACAACGGACGGATATACGCCGGCACGAAGCCCGGGAAATCGAAGGCGTTTTCCACGCCCATTTCCAACGCCATCTGACGAATGTTGTTGCCGTAGTCGAGCGTGGCCGCGCCGCGATCCTGCAGCGTCAGCATGGCCTGCACCTGCTTGGCCATCGACTGCTTGGCGGGCAGCACAATGCTGTCCGGCACGGTTTTCTGACGCTCGCGCCAGTCTTCGACGTTCCAGCCTTGCGGCAGGTAGCCGTGAATCGGATCGTGCGCGCTGGTCTGGTCGGTCACGCAATCCGGCGTGATGCCACGCGTCACGCATTCAGCGAACACGTCCGCTGCGTTGCCGAGCAGGCCGATCGAGACCGGCTTGCCTGCTTTCTTCGCTTCTTCAAGGATGGCGAGTGCTTCGTCGAGCGTTGCCGCTTTCTTGTCGACGTAACGCGTCTTCAGACGGAAGTCGATACGCGTCTCGTCGCATTCGACCGCGATCATCGAGAAGCCAGCCATCGTTGCTGCCAACGGTTGCGCGCCACCCATGCCGCCCAGTCCGCCCGTCAGAATCCAGCGGCCCGAAGGATCGCCGTTGAAATGCTGGTTCGCCACCGAGAAGAACGTCTCGTAGGTGCCCTGCACGATGCCCTGGCTGCCGATGTAAATCCAGCTGCCCGCGGTCATCTGGCCGTACATCATCAGGCCCTTGCGATCGAGTTCGTGGAAGTGTTCCCACGTCGCCCAATGCGGCACCAGATTCGAATTCGCCAGCAGCACGCGCGGTGCGTCCGCATGCGTCTTGAACACGCCGACCGGCTTACCCGATTGAATCAACAGCGTCTCGTCTTCGTTCAGGTCCTTCAACGACGTGAGGATCTGATCGAAGCAGTCCCAGTTACGCGCGGCACGGCCAATGCCGCCGTACACGACCAGTGCGTGCGGATGCTCGGCGACTTCCGGGTCCAGATTATTCTGGATCATCCGGTATGCGGCTTCCGCGATCCAGGTTTTGCAGGTCTTTTCCGCGCCGCGCGGTGCGCGGATGGTGCGGGTCGGGTCCAGACGCGGGTCGATGTGTTTCGGGTTGTTCATGGTGGCCCTCGGAATGCTTGAAAATGTTCGGGAGAAGTTCTGGGAAATAAGTCTTGGAAAAACAGCGAAATCAGAAATGTCCGGTGAAGCGATAGCGGCTGCCGGGATGCCATAGATTGGCGACCGAAGCGACCTGACTTTGCGACCACGTGCGCCGATGCAGCACGAGGCACGGTTCGAGTTCATCCATCGTCAGCAGCTCGCGCGTATCGGCATCCGCCGCCAATGCTTCGATGCGGTACTCGACGCGCTGCAGCGGCGCGACGCGCACCAGATACTGATTCGGCGTGGTGTTCGTGAAGTCCTGCAACGCGTACTCGGGTGCGACCGCCGGGTTGACCCAGCGCTCTTCGAGTTGCACCGGCTCGTCGTTTTCGAAATGCAGCAGACGCGAATGAAACACCGGACTGCCCGCGCTCACCTGCATTTCTTCGGCGAGCGCTTCGTCGGCGATGCTCGCGCCAATGTGCAACACGTTCGCCTGATAACGATGACCGCGCGCGACGATTTCGTCGGAGATGCTGCGGATCGCCACCAGCGTCGATTCGTACTTGGGCCGGGCCACAAACGTGCCCGAGCCCTGCACACGCGTGAGCACCTGCTCCGAGGTCAACTCGCGCAACGCGCGGTTGACCGTCATGCGCGCGACGTTGAATTCACGCGCGAGCTCGTTTTCGGAGGGTACCTGGTCGCCTTCAGCCCATTCACCCGCATGAATGCGGCCGAGGATGAAGTCCTTGATGCCCTGGTAGGCCGGTGCGTTCATGGGCTTGATTGGCGTGCTTAAACGTGTTGTCCGAGCTTACTGTTCGGACGTGAACGAGAACGGGCTCAGCTTCGCGATCGTGCCGTTTTGCACGAGACGCGTGACGGCCTCGATATCCGGTGCGAAGTAGTGATCGAGCTCGTAATGCGCGACGTCCTTGCGCACTGCGTCCATCGCTTTCTGCAGGCTCGGGCTGGTCTTGTACGGCCCGCGCAGATCGACGCCTTGAGCAGCGGCGAGCAATTCGATCGACAGGATGTTCGCGACATTTTCGGCGATGTCGCCGAGCTTGCGCGCAGCGAACGTCGCCATCGACACGTGATCTTCCTGGTTCGCGGACGTCGGCAGCGAATCCACCGATGCCGGATGCGCGAGCGTCTTGTTCTCGGACGCGAGCGCGGCAGCCGTCACGTGAGCGATCATGAAGCCCGAATTCACCCCACCGTCGCGCACGAGGAACGGCGGCAGACCCGACAGCGTCGCGTCGATCAGGAGCGCGATGCGGCGCTCGGCCAGTGCGCCGATTTCCGCGACGGCGAGCGCGAGGTTGTCGGCAGCGAACGCGACCGGCTCAGCGTGGAAGTTGCCGCCCGACAGCACTTCGCCCGTGTCCGGGAAAATCAGCGGATTGTCGGAAACAGCGTTCGCTTCCATCAGCAGCACGTCGGCGGAATGACGCATCTGGTCGAGGCACGCGCCCATGACTTGCGGCTGGCAGCGCAGGCTGTACGGGTCCTGCACCTTGTCGCAATCGGCGTGCGAAACATTGATCGCCGAACCGGCCAACAGCGAACGGTAAGCAGCGGCGGCGTCGATCTGACCTTGATGGCCGCGCAGTTCGTGAATGCGCGCGTCGAACGGCTTGACCGAACCCATGGCGGCATCCACCGACAACGCGCCCGCCACCAGTGCGGTGCGGTACAGGTCTTCGATGGCGAACATGTTGTAGAGCGCGAGTGCGGTCGAGGCTTGCGTGCCGTTCAGCAGCGCCAGACCTTCCTTCGCTTGCAGCGTGAGCGGCTTCAGGCCGGCCAGCTTGAGACCTTCGGTAGCCGGCATGCGCTCGCCCTTCGCGAGCACGTCGCCGACGCCGAGCAGGGTTGCCGACATATGCGCGAGCGGTGCGAGGTCGCCCGATGCGCCGACCGAACCCTTGACCGGAATCACCGGCAACACGTCGGCGTTGTACAGCGTGATCAGCGCTTCCATCACTTCGCGGCGGATGCCCGAGTGGCCGCGGCCGAGGCTCGACAGCTTCAGCGCGATCAAGAGACGCACGACCGGACGCGACATCGGCTCGCCCACACCGACTGCGTGCGACAGCACCAGGTTGCGCTGCAGCAGTTCGAGCTGGTCATGCGGAATATGCGTGCTGGCGAGGCGCCCGAAACCCGTGTTGATGCCATAGGCCGGTTCGCCCTTCGCGGCGATGTCGGCGACGGCTTTGGAACAGGCGTCGATGGCGGCGTGGCTGGCGGGATCGAGTTGCAGCGCGACATGCTCGCGTGCGATCTGGCGCAGTTGCGGGAGGGTCAGGTAGCCGGGCTTCAGAATCATCATGGTGTTGTGTCCTGTCTTGTCTATACAATTCAAGAGGAATTCTAGCGGCGCCAGCTTGTATATACAACTTGTTTTTGCAGCTTCCGACCTAGGGGTTTCCATTAGGGTTGGGTACTTACGTGGCATGCCTATCGCGTGATCCGGGGTTTGGGGCGGTAGCACACGCCGCACCACATTCGTTCGTCGCGACAGATAACTTGTATATACACGTTCAAAATGGATGGCGGCGAGCGGACAAAAAGATCCCCCGTGCCGGCTGGGGCGGCTGGGTCCATTGATGCCGTTGGAGCGGCCAATGCGTCCATTCCCCTCCGTTCCGCTGCCCCACAGCCTCGATACGCCTCTTCCAGAGTTATAGGAGAGCGCACTGACGACGCAAAAAAAGCCCGCGCACTCACACGAGCCGCGGGCTTTGTTTAAACGCACTGCGGGCGAAGGATCCGCTAAAGCCTCACCCGCGCCGCCATGAAATCCAGGAAACACTGCACGCGCCCCGCCAGCGACGCGCTCTGGTAATACACCGCACTGACCGGCTGCCGCTCATCCACCAGCACATTGCCGAGAATCGGCACCAGCCGCTCGTCGCGCACGTCGGCCGCGGTCATGAAGTCGGCGAGACAGGCGATGCCCCATCCCGACAGCGCCAACTGCCGCAATGTCTCGCCGCTCGATGCGGTGATCGCCGGCTCGATCTTCAGCGGCTCGGACTTGCCCTTTCCGCCCGCCCGCAACGGCCAGCGATTCAGATGCTCCGGCGCAGTGAAACCAATCAGCCGGTGCGCGAGCAACGCCTCGACGGACTTGGGCTCGCCATACTCGGCCAGATACGCCGGACTGGCGAGCACTCTCAGTTTGCTGCTACCCAAAGTGCGCGCGTGCAAGGTCGAATCCTGCAACGCGCCGATGCGAATCGCGATATCCACTTTCTGTTCGAGCAGATCGACGATCCGCTCGTTGCTGGTCAACTCCAGACGAATCTCCGGATACAGCGCCGAAAACGCCGTCATATGGGGCGCCACGCAATGCAGCATGAACGGCGAGGCCGCATCGACACGCAAGCGCCCCGAGGGGCGCTTGCGGCCGCGCGTGACGGATTCCTCAGCCTCTTCCATCGCATCGAGAATCGCTCGGGCCCGCTGCAGGAACGCCTCGCCCTCTTCGGTGAGTTGCATACGGCGCGTCGTGCGCCGTACCAGTTCTGTGTCGAGTTTCTTTTCCAGGCGCGTGAGCGCCCGGCTGACACCCGAGACGGTCTGCCCCAATTTCTCCGCCGCCGCAGTGATCGAACCGCTATCGATCACCGTGACGAACACCAGTAACTCGTCGGTAGAAGTCTTCATTGTTGATTTAAAATCAAGATTGATTTGAGACTAACACGCTTTTTGCGAGAATCAAGACGGTGGATACTGCGTCCATGTCATCGTGTTTCCGGTGTTTCCACCCCAGGGAGAAGGTCTTGAAGATTTTCATTACAGGCGCAAGCGGCTTTATCGGCGGCTCGATCGCGGCGCACCTCGTGCGCGCCGGCCACCAGGTGCGCGGTTTGATCCGCAAACCCGAACACAGCGCTGAGTTGCTACGCCTCGGTATCGAACCCGTGATCGGCACGCTCGACGACCGCGAGCTGCTGATCGCCGAAGCAAAAGCCGCCGACGCGGTGATCAACGCCGCGAGCAGCGACCATGAAGGCGCGGTGAAAGCGCTGATCGACGGCCTCGCCGGTTCCGGCAAGCCGTTTCTGCATACGAGCGGCTCGAGCATCGTCGGCGATGCGTCAGGTGGCGAGGCGGGCGAGGCACGCATCTATCACGAAGACGCCCTCCCCACGCCGACCGTGGATAAAGCGGCACGCGTCGCCATCGATCAACTCGTGCTCAACGCGGCGCAGCAGAACATCCGCTCGGCGGTGCTGTGCAACACGCTGATCTACGGCCACGGCGCCGTGCCGGGCAGCGCAAGCGTGCAGTTGCCGCGCCTCGTGCGCCAGGCGCAGAAGAGTGGTGTCGTGCGGCACGTGGGCAGCGGCGGCAACATCTGGTCGAACGTGCACATCGACGATGTCGCCGAACTCTATCGCCTCGCGCTGGAGAAGACGCCGGCGGGCACCTTCTACTTTGTCGAAAGCGGCGAAGCGTCATTTCGCGACATGAGCGCTGCGATCGCCCGCGTGATGAAACTCGGTGAGCCGCAAAACTGGCCGCTTGAAGAAGCGCAAAAGGAATGGGGCTACGAAATGGCTTCGTACGGGCTCGGTTCGAACAGCCGCGTGCGCGGTGAGCGCGCACGCAAACTGCTCGGATGGCAGCCCAAACGCACCTCGGTGATCGACTGGATCGAGCACGACATGATGTAGCCCGAGGGGGCTTCCTTCGCGGCGTCCCGCAAGAGGACTTCTTAGGGGGCGCCCCCTAAGGGGGCTTCCTCCATGGCGTAATCTGTGTAAGCCCAGGCGTTGCAAATCCGTAAGCTCGACTCGCTAGAATCCGGCTCACGTTATAGCGTGATTCGACGATACGAGTCGCGCGTGAGCCTGGATTTGATCGATGACCTTGGCGCTGAATTTCTACTGGCTGACCAACCTGCTGGCGATTCTTTTCATCGTGGCGTGTCTTTACGATGCACGCTACGACGAGTACGGCACGTTGACGCTGGCAGCGGCCGCGATGAGTCTTGTCGTGATGGCAATCGAGGTGTTCCTCAAGCCCGCTTTCGATATGGCGCTTTGAGTTTGACGCTGCGCGACGCAGCGTCATCCGTTTTAACTTGCGCTTCACCTCGCCGCTGACAGAACACCACCAGCGGGAGCTGGCTGCATCAGACCGCGACTTCCGGCGGCGCCCGGCGGAAACAGCGCGTGATCCAGCCCAGATAGCACAACCCCAGTACGAACCACATCGCACCGAGCACCAGCGCGGTCTTCTCGAGGCTCACCAGCAGCCAGATATCCGCAATCGCACCGGCCAGCGGAAATAGCAGGCCGCCGATCACGCCCATCGCATTCGCACTGCCCTTCGCGTTGAAAAACTGCCGGATTACACACAGATTGACCGCGGTGAACGCGAGAAACGCGCCGAAATTGATGAACGACGTCGACGTTGCCACATCGAGCTTCAACGCGACCAGACCGATTGCGCCCGCGATCGCGATGTTCAGCGCCGGCGTCTTGAACTTCGGATGCACGAAACCGAAGATGCGCTTGGGCAGTACTTCGTCGCGCCCCATCGCATAGAGCAATCGCCCCACGCTTGCCTGCGCCGAGATGCCCGAAGCGAACTGCGCGAGAATCAGGCCGGCCAGAAACACCGTCACGAAGATATCGCCGCCCACTTTGCGCGCGACTTCGAAGGCGGCCGAATCCGGGTCCTTGAACACCGCACCCGGGTGCGCGAGTTGCACCGTGTACGCGGCGATCACAAAGATCGCGCCACCGATCAGCGCAATCAGCACGATCGCGCGCGGCATGGTCTTTTCAGGGGCGATGGTTTCTTCGGTCAACGTCGACACCGCGTCGAAGCCGAGATACGAATAGGCGGCAATCGCGGCGCCCGCCATCGTCGCCGAGAACGGCACATGCGGCTTGAAGAACGGTTCGGCCGAAATCAGACCGCCGGGGCCAACCGCGGCGGTCACATAGTGGCAGCACAGCACGACGAACAACACGACGATCGCGAGTTGCACGACCATCAGCACGATGTTGAAACGGTTGGCGAGTTCGATGCCGAGAATGTTCAGCGCGCTCGTCAACACGATGAACGCGACGATCCAGATCCAGCTTGGAATATGCGGAAACGCGGCGCTGAGATACGCGGCGCCGATCAGCCAGATCACCATCGGCAAGAAAAAGTAATCGAGCAAGGTGGCCCAGCCGATCATGAAACCCAGATGCGGATTGAAGGTTTTACGCGTGTACGTATAGGCCGATCCCGCCACGGGGAATAGCCGCGCAAGCTTGCCGTAGCTGAGCGCGGTGAACGCGATTGCGATGAGGGCAATCAGATACGCGAGCGCGGCAGTATCGTTGCTGGCGCTCGCCAGCACACCGTACGTGCCGTAGACGATCAGCGGCGCCATATAGGCGAGGCCGAACAGCAAGACGGAAGGCAGGCCGAGGGTGCGCTTCAGATGCGCGCTTTGGGGCGCGGCAGATGCGCCCGCGCGCTCGGTGGGGGATGTTGGGGTCATGCGGTGTCTCCTCTTGATAATGGGGCGAGCGTCGCCATGGGCTGCGTTGAACGCGCCCCGGTCGAGCTTTGTCGATCAGACTTGCTGGATGCGCGCAGGTCGCGCCGGTGGTTCTTTGCCTGAGGTGGTGCGCGGATGTGCGTGTATAGGCGCTTACTTGCGCTTATGTGCGCCTGCGCCTGTGCACTTGCGCGCGCACCTTAACGCGCGCGGATCACACGCGCACGCTGCCCTTGCTCGCCGTCTACCGTTGCGAGGTCGAGCCCAATGCGCGCGTCATGCAGATAGCGATAATGTTCACGCGCGCCTTCGAGACGCGCCGGGTCGAGCGTGGCGCGCAAGACATGTTCTTGCTGCCCGGCGTCGCACACCACGTCGCCGAATGGATCGATCAGCGCCGATTCGCCCGGGAACGTGAGGTTGTCGTCACCCGAACCAATGCGATTCACAAGCGCCGCGAACATCTGATTCTCCATCGCGCGCGCCACGATTGCCCGGCGATGCACGGGCCCAAATGGGTCCATATTGCCGTTCGTCACGATCAGTAGATCGGCACCCAGCGACGCCACTGCGCGCGCCGTTTCGGGAAATTCGATGTCGTAGCAGATCAGAAAGCCAACGGTCAGGCCCTTGAAGCTGCACACTTCGTAACGGTCGCCCGGTTCGAACACGCCGACATCCGACGCCCACAGATGCGTCTTGCGATAACGCAGCGCAATCTCGCCGTGCTCGTCGACCAGCACCGTGGTGTTGAAAAAGCGGCTGCCGTCACGCTCGGCGAGACCCACCGCTACGGCTACGCGCGCTTCGCGCGCAGCGTGGCGTACGGCGGTCAGCGACGGCCCGTCGATCGGTTCGGCCACGTCGCCGATGGTGTCCCGCGTCGGAAAGCCCGACAGCGTGGTCTCCGGAAACACGATCAGATCGGTTCCGGCCGAACGTTGGCCGATGGTTTGCAGCACGCGTTGCACGTTTGCCCCGCCGACGCCCACCGCGCCATCCACGATCGGGATTTGTGCCAGTTCGAGTTGAAGCATTCTGTCTCCTGTGTCGACCAGAGTTAGCGCTTCAGCTGTCGACTAGAGTTGGCGCTTTAGCGCTTACTCTGGTCCCATGCAAAGCACTCTGGTCCCATGCTATCTGCGGTCGACCAGAGTTGGCGTTTTGGTGCCTTACTCTGGACCCATGCAAAATGGTTGCGGTCCTTGCCGGTCTGGTTCGCGTTAAATAGCGGCTGTTGTCAGGCCACCCGCGTTTCAGGTTGGGCCTATTATTACCAGACATTTTTTTGTTCGTAATTACCCAGCTGGGTTACCCTCAACGGAGCACGCATGGAACTCGAATGGCGCGATCTGGCCTTTCATCGCGAGATCGGCGCGGTTATCGACGCACTCGACAGCGCGCAATTCTGGACTCGCCTCACGCGCGCGCTCGAACGCTATGTCGTGTTCGACAACTGGGTCGCCCTGCGCTTCGCACCTGGCATGGCGCCACTCGTCTGCGCCGAATCGCCCACACCGGACGGCACGGTGGATGCGATGTTCCAGGACTATCTCGCCGCGCTTTATCAACTCGACCCGTTTTATATCGCCGCGACCGAGAAGCCTGCGTCCGGCTTCGTCACGCTTGCGGATGTCGCGCCCGACAACTTCTCGATGACCGACTACTACCAGCGGTACTTCAGGAAAAACATCGTCGGCGACGAGGTGCATTTCAACTACATGATCGACGCGCGGCATACGCTGGCGTTCTCGTTGGGCGCAACGCATCGCTATGGCGAGCGCGACCTGGCCGTGCTGGCGCTCTGTGCGCCATGGGTGATCGCGCTGCTGCGGCAACGCTTGCCGTATGAGACATTCGACGCACCGCAGCCGGCCCCGGGCGAGGCGGCGACGCAAGCAGCGCTGGAAGCAGGCGCCCCGACGGATATGCCTAACTATGCCGCGCGCTTCGAGCAGGTGTCGTCGGCGGGCGGCCGCTCGCCCCTCACCGCGCGCGAAGTAGAAGTGGCAATGCTGAGCCTGAGTGGATTTTCAACGCGCGCCATCGCGGAGAAACTGACGATCTCGTTCGAGACGGTGCGCGCGCACAAGAAGCACATCTATACGAAGCTCAACGTCAACTCGCAGTCGGAGTTGTTCGCGCTGTTTTATGAAGCGGGACGCAAAGGGGCATGACGTCCCGTTGTTTGACGTAAGCGCGCCTTATCGCCGCGCGCTTGCCCCTGATTTGACGCGCTATGAATCGCACGCGGCACAGCCGCTTTTGGTGTTCTCTTCATAGCGGTCGTGATGCTTGAGCCAATCGCCCATATTCTTCTTCTCGTTGCGGCCTTTCGGCGTGACGTCGAAAAGCGCGTACGTGCTGAGGAACTGCTCGCCGCCGCGTCCGTAGGTGGAATACGTGTGATAGACATCGCCCGCTTCGTCCTTGTAGAACACGCTGTGACCAGGTAGCTCGTCGATGCCGACATCCTGCTCGGTGAAGTTGTAGAACGCTTTCTCGCTAGCGACTTCCTCGGGCGTGAACGACACGTGATAGTCGAAATTGAAGTCGCTCTCACTCGACGACACCCACGGAAACTTCCAGCCCATACGCTTCTTGAAGGCCTCGATCTTCGCGAGCGGCCCACGCGAGACTGCCACGTACGATACGTCGTGATGCTCAAGATGCGTCAGGATGCCGTCCATGTGATCCGACACGAACGAGCAGCCGAAGCAACCCTCTTCCCAATCCGGGCCGAACATGAAGTGATAAACGATCAATTGGCTGCGGCCGCCGAACAGATCGGCGAGTGTCCTGGAGCCTTGCGGCGTTTCGAATACGTAGGTCTTGTCGACCTTCACCCACGGCAATTCGCGGCGTTTGCGGGTGAGTTCATCGCCGGCGCGCGTGTACGCTTTTTCTTCAACCAATAGCGCCGTGCTGGCGGCTAGCCATTCTTCCCTGGTGCCGATCCGGTGTAGCGGGTCCATATGCGTCTCCTTCACTGCGTCGTGCAGGTTCGATAGAGCAAAATCAGACGAATTCAGGCGAGGTAGCGTTCCAGCGCATCGAGGCCATGGCCCCAGCCGGACTGATGCAGGTCACGCGCTTCTTCGTCGATGAACTGTTCATGGGTGAGCGTCAGCAACGTGCCGTTACCGTCCGGGCGCAACAGCACCGTGACGAGCGACTCCTGCTCCGGGTTCGAACGCCATGTCCAGGTGAACACCAGTTTGGCGTCGGGCACCACGTCCTGATACTGACCGTAGATTTCGAGCTGCTGGCCGTCCGGCTTGCGAAACCCGACCGCGAAGCGCCCGTCGACGCGCGCGTCCACTTCTGCGCGGACCACCTCGGCGCCGGGCGGATGCATCCATTTCACGAATTGCGCCGCCTCCGTCCAGGCGCGGAAGACTTTGGCTGGCGCGGCGTCGAGGCGCCGCTGGAGGGTGAGGCTGGGCTTGGTGGACATGGGGTTTCCTCTTCGACGAAAGCGGCAAGACGATCGAGTGATTCGGACCAGAAGCGCTGATAGCGGTTGAGCCACTCCATGGCTTCCTCCATGGGTCCGGCGGACAGGCGGCACGCCACCGTGCGCCCGGTTTTGCTGCGCGTGATGAGACCGGCCTCGGACAACACGTCGAGGTGTTTCATCACCGCGGGCAAGGACATCGCAAACGGCTCGGCGAGTTCGCTGACCGACAGATCGCTCAGTTCGGACAGACGCGTGAGCAACGCACGCCGCGTGGGGTCCGACAGCGCGGCAAAGGTGCGATCGAGTAACGCTTCATTAAACTTAACCATTAGGTTAAGTATAGAAACGCGCGTGGAGATGTCAAGGACAGGTGCGTGCTTTTCTCAAAGCGCACAGGAAGAGGCGAAGGGAGCGTTACAAAAAAAGATACGCGGCGCGTCGCAAAAACTCTGCAACACGCCGCGTCAAGGTGGAGAACAACCGACTACACGTTCGAGCAAAGCGGCAGAGAAAGCACGCCCCGCTCTCGCGTTACAACAAATCGCGTAAATCGAACTGCGGCAGAATCAGATCGCCCAACCGCCGAGATAGAAGCCGACCAGCACGACAGCGATAACAACCGTGCCCACGTTCAGCTTGCGATACTCGCCGCTCACTACGCGGCCGATCACCAGCGTTGCGAAGCCGAGCATGATGCCCGTCACGATGTTGGCGGTCAGCACGATGAACACGGCGCACATCAGGCCCGACATCGCGTCGACCATGTCGTCCATGTGCAGCTTGCTCACGTTCGAGAGCATCAGCAGACCGACGTACATCAGTGCCGGCGCCGTTGCATACGAAGGCACGAGGCTGGCCAGCGGCGAGAAGAACATCACCACCAGGAACAGCAGGCCGACCACTGCCGCCGCCATCCCCGTCTTCGCGCCGGCTGCAACGCCGACCGTCGATTCGATGTAGGCAGCTGCCGGTGCACCACCGAGCAGGCCCGAGAAAATCGAGCTCAGCGAATCCGCCGTCAACGCACGGCCGCCGTTGATGATGCGGCCGTTTTCGTCGAGTTGCCCCGCCTGGCCGGCAACGGCGCGAATCGTGCCGGTTGCGTCGAACACTGCGGTCATCACCAGTGCCAGCACGCTAGGCAAAACCGCCATCGACAGCGCGCCCTTGATGTCCATCGCGCCGATCAGCGAAGCATGGCCCGGTGCACTCAGCGAAGGCACTGCGAACACGCCGTGGAATGCCACCGCCGGATCGATTGCGAGCGCAATCAACGAGATCACGACGATCACGATCAGGATCGAACCCGGCACGCGACGGCGCACCAGACCGAAGATCGCGGCCAGTCCCGCCACCGACATGATCGCCGGCAACGCCGTGATATTGCCGAGCGCGACCGGCAGACCAGCGCCCGGATTCTTGACGACCAGACCCACGTCATTCGCGGCGATCAGCAGCAGGAACAGGCCGATGCCGATACCCGTGCCGTGCGCGATGCCGGTCGGCAGATTGCGCAGAATCCACGAACGCACACCCGTCACCGAGATACCGGTGAAGACCACGCCCATCAGGAACACCGCGCCGAGCGCGACGTTCGGATGCAGACCTTTACCGAGCACGAGGCCGAACGCGGTGAACGCGGTCAGCGAAATCGCGCAACCGATGGCGATCGGCAGACGCGCCCACACACCCATCAGCAGCGAGCCGAAGGCAGTCGTCAGACACACGGCAACAAACACTGCACTCGTGTCAAAGCCCGCTTTGCCGAACATACCCGGCACGACGAACACGGAATAGACCATCGCGAGGAAGGTCGTGATGCCCGCGACAATTTCCGTACGCTGCGAACTGCCGCGTGAAGAGATTTCGAAGTAGCGGTCGAGAAAGCCCTTTCCGTCGAATGATTCGGCGCCGACTTCAGAAATCGGTTGGGCTTGGGGTTCCATCATGATGAGTGCCTCCTTTATCAGCGGGCTGAAACGGCTCGTATTCCGGCCGCCATCAGGTTCGTCTCGTTACGTTGATCTAATGTGGTGTGGCAAGGTTTGAACGTCGGCTTGCGATGCGTCCGGACAACCCGCATGCTCCGTTCTTCTTTTGCTGTCCCGAAATGTAGGCCAACGGGATTATGTCTCCCATCGCATGAATGGCATGCCGGGCATGTCGCGATGCTTATATCGTTTAGGGGACGGCAAACCCCGGGGGCGTTCCGCGTGTTTACACCTACGGTTTGTCATGAAGTTGTGAAAGGGTTTAGAGGGGTTCGGATTGAGAAAACCGGTGATAAACCGGGATTCATAACGCTCAATGGATGCTCAATAAACGCGTATTGCGGCATGAACCGGGCCTCCGGGACACCTGTCAAAAAGCCTGCAAAACCGGGCCACCCCGGCGCCACGGGTTACACTCTGACCCTTACCTGACTTAAAGCGTGACTTAACGGCGGCCGCCCACAGCGCCCGCCCGCACTGGCCCATGGAGTCCTTCTTGATGAGCGGCGGTTTTTCGCGTCCTGCCTGGCGTTTTCTGATTCTTGCGGTGTTCGCGCTGTTCGCGCTGTCCGGTTGCAGCCTGCTGTGGGGCCCGCAGCAGGCACCGATCGTCGATGCCACGGTGATGCCTGTCGAACCCGCGAGCGCGCCCGTGGCTGCCTCCGCACCGGAGCCGGTCGAGACTGAAGCGGCCGAGCCCGAGCAGCCGAAGAAGCCCAGGAAGCCGGTCGTCAAGCCGCGCAAGGTCGAACCTCCGCCGCCGGTTGTCGCGCCCGCACCGCCGCCGCCCGCCCCGCCGCCGCTGATCGTGCTGCGCACGATCGAGAGCAGCGAGGTGCGCACGCTGCTCGATAGCGAAGTGCAGAAGCCCGACGGCAAGGTGGTAGGCCGCGCGGTCGATATGATCGCCGATGCGAACGGCAAGCCGCGCGAGATGGTGGTCAATCTGCAAGGCTTCCTCGGCGTCGGCGACCGCAAGGTCAATTTTCCGTGGAGCGCGTTCCGCTTCACGCCGACCGCGAAGGCCGCGCCGATCACGCTCAACGCGACGGCCGCGCCGACGCCTGCGGCGAAGTCCGCTGCCGTGCAATTGCCGCTGATCGACGCCGATGTCGAGCGTTCGAACGGTGCCAAGGTCGGCCGCGTGATCGACGTGCTGATCGACGGCAACTCGCAGCCGCAGGCCGTCGTGCTCGACGTCAACGGCATGGTCAGCCCCGAGCGGCGGACGATTGCCGCCAACTGGTCGGCGCTGCGTTTCGTCATGAAAGACAAGGAGCTGCATCCGCTGATCGATCTGAGCGATGCGCAGATCAACGCGACGCCGCCGTACGCCAGCGGCCAGCCAGTCCGTGCGGTATCGCCGGCGCCTCCTCCTGCTCCGGCTCCGGCCGCGGCGGCTTCCGCCGCGCCGGCTACTGTCACCGCGGGTTCCAACGCAAGGGCGGCCCGATGACAGGCCGCACACTGGTTACTGCGCGCAGCCTGCGCGCGCTCGATTGGCTGAATTTTTTCGTCGCGAACGTGCAGACGGGTTTCGGGCCGTTCATTGCGTCGTATCTTGCTTCGCACAAGTGGACGCAGGGCGAGATCGGCATGGCGCTGTCGGTCGGCACCATCAGCGCGATGGTGAGCCAGGTGCCGGGCGGCGCTGCCGTCGACGCGTTGCGCAACAAGAAAGGCGCTGCCGCATGGGCGATTTTCGCGATCATCTTCAGCGCGGTGCTGCTGGCCGCGAGCCCGACGGTGCTGCCGGTGATCGCTGCCGAGGTATTCCACGGCTTTGCCAGTTGCATGCTGACGCCGGCGCTGGCCGCGATCTCGTTTGCGCTGGTGGGGCGCGCGAATCTGGGCGACCGGTTGGGACGTAATGCGCGCTGGGCGTCGATCGGCAGTGCCGTCGCGGCCGGGCTGATGGGCGTATTCGGCGAATACTATTCCCCGCGCGCGGTGTTCTGGCTGACCGCGGCGCTGGCCGTTCCTGCGCTGTTTGCGCTGACGATGATCCAGCGCACCGACACGATCGAGCTGCCGAAAGCCGGGCCGACGCCTGAACAGATCGAACGGCGCGAGAGTCTGCGCGAGTTGTTGCGCGACAAGCGGATGCTGCTGTTTGCGGCGTGTATCGTGCTGTTCCACTTGTCGAATGCGGCGATGCTGAACCTTGCTGCTGGCGAAGTGACGGCCGGCATGGGGGACAACGTGCAGCTCGTGATTGCCGCGTGCATTATCGTGCCGCAGGCGATTGTGGCGATGATGTCGCCCTGGGTTGGGCGCTCTGCCGAGCGATGGGGACGCAGGCCGATTTTGCTGCTGGGGTTTTCTGCGTTGCCGATTCGGGCGTTGTTGTTTGCCGGGATCAGCAGCCCTTATTTGCTGGTGCCGGTGCAGATGCTGGACGGCCTAAGCGCCGCGGTGTTCGGCGTGATGCTGCCGTTGATTGCCGCCGATGTCGCCGGCGGGAAGGGGCGGTATAACCTTTGTATTGGGTTGTTTGGGTTGGCGGCCGGGATTGGGGCGACTTTGAGCACGACTGCTGCTGGGTTTGTGGCGGATCATTTTGGCAATGCTGTGAGCTTTTTTGGACTCGCCGCGGCGGGCGCGCTGGCTGTTTTGCTGGTGTGGGCGGCGATGCCCGAGACGCGGGATACAGGTGGTGCGGATGAGGCTGCGCCTCTGGCTGAGGGGGGGAAGTCGGCTGCTAGATGATCAGGGGTTTTGCCTGCGCGGCGCTTTTTGTCTGTATGCCTGCGGCGTTGGCCTTTCCTTGATCTGGTTGCCTGCTCGGCGCTTTTTGCCTGTGCCCTCACGGCGTTGGCCTTTCCTTGATCTGGTTGCCTGCGCGGCGCTTTTTGCCTGTGTCCTCACGGCGTTGGCCTTTCCTTGATCTGGTTGCCTGCTCGGCGCTTTTTTGCCTGTGCCCTCACGGCGTTGGCCTTTCCTTGATTTGATATTGGTTTATTAGCGTTGCCCCTGTGCGGGGCGGCACTTACTTCTCTTTGCCGGCCGCAAAGAGAAGTAAGCAAGAGAAAGCGGCTCACACCGCCAATTCTTAAGCGGGTCCCCCGCGCAGTTGCGGTAGTGGTGCATCTGGAATCCGTGCCCTCGCACATTCGGCGTTAGTGACAAAGTGCTCATCAGCTCCCACTCCGCACTGCGTGCGTCGCGGATGGGTCTGCATGGGAAACCAGGGGCTTCGATGGCGCGCGGCGGGGGCCATCGGCGTCGCCTCGGCGAGATATCGAATGCGCAAGTACCGCTGCGCTTCAGAAATAACGTTCCTTCACTCCGAATTACCAGTAAGACATACAAACTCGCACAGCTCGAATTTCGTACTTCGAATGAAGCATCGAGGCATCGATGCGATAGAAGCGACACAGGCCGAACCACCGTCCCAAATGAGGTGCGAGCGCGGAAGCGCAGCGGGGGCTAAGAGGTGCTCTTCGGCGCGCGCAGCGCGCGCCGGAAGTATGACGCCTTCGTCGGGCATAGGCCGACGGCTCACACGGGTCCTTAGTAGAACCGCTGGTCTTCCTGATGGCCCGTTCCGGCGAGCACGTCGTGCGAGGCGGGAAGTATGACGGCCTTGTCACCTAGGCTGAATGTGCGAGAACACGGATTCCAGATGCTCCACTACCCCCTCCAAGCCCTCAGGATTACCCACATCTCGCGGAAGCTCATCCGTCCTGGCTAAAGATCCGGTACATCTCGGTGATTTCATGAAGCACAAGGAATCCACGCCACATGACGGTTGGCCCAGGCGGGTGATCATGCTT
>NZ_WOEY01000160.1 GCF_013177695.1 Paraburkholderia solitsugae
GTCGTGGTCGTGATATCCGACCCGCCGCCCGCCCGTGGACAACCCGCGAAGCAACACCGAATGGAGGACACGTGCCGCTGTAAGACTCAAATGCAAATCTGTCCGTCGAAGCGGGTCAATCTCAGTTTCGCTCACCGTCGTTGCAGCACGCTCTGCATGTTTTCTGGTCGGAGTCGCGGCCACGGTTAGAATCATGGCTTCCTCAAACTCTACCCGGATCGCGTTGGGAAGTGCCTGAGGGTATCGCTGACGGTATCACCGCTATCCGACCAGGCGGAAAGGCCGTCTCCACAGGGATCCCAGTCATCGATTGACGATCGAGTGGGAGAGAGGTTTAAATTTCCTCAATAAATTTTCAGGCGTCATGGCGCTGGCATTCAAATCGACGGTTGCCGGCGCAGAAGCGGTGCGCGGTCCTACGTGATATGAAGACGAAATCGTTTGACGTGGCGCTGCTTAAAAGCAGTGTTCCGGCGCAGGGAAGCGTTTGTTCTTCACCGCCTCGATATAGGCACCGATCGCTCCTTCGATGCTCGACTGCCCGTCCATGAAGTTACGCACGAAGCGAGCAGTTTTGCCGGGGAACACACCCAACATGTCGTGCATCACGAGCACTTGACCCGAACAGTCCGGACCAGCGCCAATACCAATGGTCGGGATGTCTAGCATCACCGTCACCTCCTTGCCTAGTGAGGTCGGAATGGCCTCAAGGAGGAGGAGAGATGCGCCTGCTGCCTGCAGTGCCATAGCATCGGCTTTCAATTGCTCTGCGTCTTCCGCTTTTTTTACCCTGTACCTTGAATCCACCGAGTCGATGCACGGACTGCGGCGTCAAGCCCAGATGAGCGAAAACGGGTACACCACGTTCAGTGAGAAATTTCACGGTATCGACCAGCCAGGCTCCCCCTTCGAGTTTGACCATATGCGCACCTGCCTGCATGAGTTTCACCGCGTTGTCGAATGCAGACTGCGGAGTTGCATAGGTACCGAATGGCATGTCCGCGGCCACCAATGCGGATCGGTTCCCTCGGGTGACAGACGCCGTGTGATAAGCAATATCCGCAAGTGTGACCGGCAATGTCGTGCTGTGCCCCTGCAACACGTTGCCAAGTGAATCCCCTACTAGCATCACATCAACGCCACAGCGGTCCATCAGCGAAGCGAAGCTGGCGTCGTAGCAGGTCAGCATCGCGATCTTTTCGCCTGCACTTTTCATATTCAATAGTGAAGGCACGGTGATCACTTCGCTGCGTACGGTGCTTTGGCCTTCTTGAAGATATCCAGACATATTCTTTACTCGATGTTGAAGAAGTTCACACTTGCTGGACTGCCTCCAGTCCACCTGGTCCTACTTCTCCACCTTGTCGTACATCACCATGATCGTTTGTTGCATTAGTGCACAAAGCGTTTCATGGCCGTCTTTGACAGCGAATACCTCTGCCTGAGTGACGATTAGCGTACGACCGGGGCGGACAACCTGGCCACGGGCGATCAGGATTTCGCCGTCGGCCGGAGCGACCAGATTCATCTTGTATTCGACAGTCAATACGGACGCACTGGCCGGCACCAAGGTCATCGCAGCGTAGCCGCCAGCGGAGTCGGCAATCATACCCACCACGCCGCCATGTACGAAGCCGTGCTGCTGCTCGACACCACTCCAAACGGGTAGGTGAATTTCGGTGTGGCCGTGTTCAATCACGGGCAAAGTCGCCTGGATCAACGTCATCGCATTCTGGCGCATGAAGCTGGCGCGAATGCGTTCGGCGAAGAGGGAGTCGGGTATATGTGTCATGAAGGGATTGTATTGGTAAATTTCATATCATCGCGCGCGGCGAGCGGATCCGGTGCCAATGACGCGACCGACGGATCTGCGGACGCATGTGGTGATTGCTTTTTTGTTTGGCGCACTTGCGTAAGTCACTCTTCTCGCGCCAGCCGCACGAGGATGTCGGCAAGGGCACGAATCTTCGGCTGAGCCGCACGTTGAGATGGATATACCAGAAAGTACGACGCACCGTTTCGCACTACCTCGCGAAACGGCGTCATGAGGGAACCCGCATTAAGTCTTTCTTGCGCCATGCGTGGATCGCCGATTGCAACCCCATGACCTTCTGCTGCGGCAGTGAGCGTCAATTCAAGTGTATCGAATACAAGCCCCTGTCGAGCATTGATGTACGTCGCCCCGACACTATCAAGCCAACCACGCCATTCCGCATAACCAGGTCCAGGATGGAGCAACGTCGCGTCCGCAAGATCGGCGACCGATCTGAGAGACGCAGCCAATGCGGGTGTGCACATTGGCGCGAGCGTTTCGGCAAACAGCGGTACCGCTTCTACGCCCATCCACTGTCCGGTGCCACGCACGACAACGGCGTCGACATCCGGCGCGGTGAAATCCGGCATGTCGTCAGCGGATGTCGAGATGCGCAGCTCAGTGCCGCCCAGCGCATTGTTGATCTTTGCCAGCCGCGGGAGCAACCAGCGAATCGCAAACGTGGACGGTAACCGCACCGTGATCACCGACGCCGCGCCATGCTGAATTGCAGCATGCTGAACGAGCTGCGTCAGCACTTGGACTGCCACCGTCAGCAGCGTGTCCCCCTCTGCGGTCAATGCCAGCCCCGACGCATGACGCACGAACAGCGCACATTGATAGTGCGCTTCCAGTTGCTGGATCTGCCGACTGACCGCGCCCTGCGTGCGGCACAGATGATCTGCGGCCTTACTCACGCTGCCGAGAGACGCCGCAGCGACGAACGCCTGAAATCCGGCTAGCGACGGCAGGGGGCGGGTCAGATCTGCCAGCGGGTATGTTCCGGTTGCATACCCCGCTTGCGGATTTTTCGATTGTTCGGTCATCGGCGCGTCGCTATTGTGTTTCAACCAGGGGCGTGCTCGTTTGACCGGGCCGCATCTTTAACGAATTATCGGAGGTTACTGTGGTGTCGTCACCCGAATTACTCTATACGCAGCAGGTTCGCACCTACCTCAAGGAGTTGGAGCGCGGCGACGTCGCCGCGATCTGCGCCCTGTTTGCACCGGACGCACAGATTTTCTCGCCGTTTCTCGGTTCGATGCAAGCTGCACCGTTCTTTGCCAAAGTCAGCGAAGCATCGGGACAGAGCACGATCAGGCCTATCGACATCTGCGTGAGCACAACGGGCGCTCGGCGTGCGACGGGTTACTTCATCTACGATTGGGTGCTGAAAGACGGTTCCGCGGTGAGCTTCGAGTGCGTCGATGTGTTCGAGTTCGACGCCAACGGGCTGGTCGAGCGCATGATAATTGTGTACGACACTTATCCTATCCGCAGCACGGTCGGCGATAAGTACGCGTAGTTTGCCGACTAGTCGTTTACTCGGTCATGTCTCTGGTCGCACCGCTGAATTGTGCGCTTTGCCGCGCATACAACGCGGTGTTCCGCATCTTTAGGCTGCACCTAATCCCCGCTTTCGAACAATCAAATTCCAAGCTGTTTTTGGTGTCGGCAACCTGCGTTCTACCTCGTGAACGAACGCGAGGCGACACTCAGGAACGATAGCCGAGACCTGTTCGTTCCTGCATCGAAGCCTGCTCTTGGAGATGGTTATGAACGGCCGGAAAGGATTGGTTAAATTAGGTGCGGCACTCAGCATGGGCGGGATGGCTCTGGCCTGCTCGGCCACAGCGGACGCCAGCGTCGTGGTGGGCGTGGCGGGTCCGATGACGGGGGAGTACGCGTCGGGGGGCGACCAGTTTCGCAAGGGCGCGGAACAGGCAGTGAAGGACATCAACGCGGCAGGGGGTTTGCTTGGACAGCAGCTCGACCTGGTCGTCGGCGATGACGTCTGCGATCCCAAGCAGGCGGTTTCCGTTGCCAACAGTTTCGTCAACAAGAAGGTGGCGTTCGTCGATGGCCACTGGTGCTCCAGTTCCACGTTGCCCGCTTCCGATGTCTACAACGACGCGCAGATTCCGCAGGTAACGGTATCGACCAACCCCAAAATTACGGAACGCGGCATTAAGGGGATTTTCCGCATCACGGGCAGGGACGACCAGCAGGGGCAGGTTGCGGCGGACTACATCACCGCGAACTTCAAGGGCAAGAAAATCGCCGTCATTGATGACAAGACGGCGTATGGCGGCGGTCTTGCGGACGAGATTGCAAAAGATCTGGCGGCGAAGCAGACACCCGTGGCGCTACGCCAGTCGATCACGGCCGGTGAAAAGGACTACTCCGGTTTGATCAGCAAACTGAAGGCGAACGGCATTCAGATTCTTGCTTACGGCGGCTACTATCAGGAAGTCGCACTGATTCTGCGGCAGGCGGCGCAGGCCGGGCTCAACCTGACGGTCCTCGGCGGCGACACGCTGACGAACAATGAACTGGTGACTGCCGCAGGGCCGGAAATCGACAAGGTCCTGTTCACCTTCCCGCCCGACCCGCGTAAGAGTGCTGCCGCTGCAAAGGTGGTGGCGGCCTTTCGCGCGCAGAAGATCGAGCCGGAAGGCTACATGCTGTACTCGTACGCCGCCATGCAGGTTTTCGCCGAGGCCGCGAAGAAGGCCAACTCCACCGACTACGCGGCGATCGTGAAGCAGCTTCACAACGCATCGTTCAGCACGGTGGTCGGTCAAGTGGACTTCGACGCGAAAGGTGATCTGAAAAGCCCGGGTTATGTGGTCTACCGCTGGAAGGGCAACAGCTACGACTATGTGAAGTGACACGTTCTGTCCAGTCTACGTAGCACGGAAAGAGGCGGCGCGTCGCTCTACTGCGCCGCCTCTGTAGCAGATTCACCGGAGAGGACATGAACCAGGCACTGCAACAACTAATTAATGGGCTGACCTTGGGCGCCGTCTACGGCCTGATTGCGATCGGCTACACGATGGTCTACGGCATTATCGGCATGATCAACTTCGCTCACGGCGATATATACATGGTCAGCGCCTTTATCGCCGTGACCTGCTTCACGCTGCTTGCTGGCAGCGGAATCTCGTCAGTCGCGGCGAGCATTGCCATTACGCTGATCGTATCGATCGCACTGACGTCCGTATTCGGCTGGACCGTCGAACGTGTCGGCTATCGGCCGCTGCGCGGATCCAATCGTCTTGCGCCGCTGATTTCGTCGATCGGGATTTCGATTTTCCTGCAGAACATGGTTCAGCTGACTCAAGGCGCACGAGTCAAGTCCATCCAGCCACTCGTGACGGGAGGAGTGAACCTTTTCTCCGGTGACCAATTTCACGGGCCATACGTTTCGTACGTGCAAATTCTCATCGTTGCAGTAACGATTCTGCTGATGTGCGCCTTCACGTTGTTCATCAATAAAACACCTTTTGGCAGACAGCAGCGAGCCTGTGAGCAGGACCAACGGATGATGCAGTTCCTCGGTTACAACGTGGATCGGATCATCGCCCTGACGTTTATGATCGGCGCCGCCCTGGCTGCCGTCGCAGGCGTTATGGTCACGCTCTACTACGGCGTGATCGACTTCTCGATTGGATTCGATGCCGGTATCAAGGCGTTTACCGCAGCTGTGCTCGGCGGAATCGGCTCGATTCCCGGGGCAATGCTGGGCGGTGTGATCATCGGTTTGATCGAAGCATTCTGGGCTGCCTACCTCTCGCCCGAATACAAGGATGTGGCCACGTTCGTGATTCTGATTGTGGTCCTGATGTTTCGTCCATCCGGGCTTCTCGGCCGACCCGAAGTGGAGAAGGTGTGATGAGCTCGACAGTCATGCAAGAAACGAATCTACATTTCCGTCTCAAGGATGCACTTGGCGCGGCGCTGGTCGCGGGCCTGGTCGGCTTGCCTATGTTGGGTTTGACTACGCGAGACGGGACCAATGGTCTCGAGGTTCAGACGCGATGGGCGCTGCTGGCGGCTTTCATTGCGATCTCATTTGCAGGGCGCGTCGTCATGCAGCTTTTGCTGCAGCGTTTTAGTCTTTTTTCAAAACGTCGGTCGCGCGCCAGACCCGCTCCTCAAGTTGCGGGTAACGGCTCGCTTGTCTGGGCCGGCGCCGGATGCGTGGCGTTCGCCGTGCTGTTGCCTGCGTTGTTTGCTGGAAACCGCTACGTCGTCGATACAGCGACGACCGTACTTATTTACGTCATGCTTGGCTGGGGCTTGAATGTCGTCGTCGGTCTGGCGGGGCTGCTGGACCTCGGTTATGTCGCGTTCTATGCGGTGGGCGCGTACACATACGGCCTGTTGTCGACGCATTTTGGCTTTGGTTTCTGGCAGTGTTTGCCGATCGCCGGTGGCCTCGCTGCGGCGTTCGGCATGTTGCTTGGATACCCGACACTCCGGCTCAGAGGCGACTATCTAGCCATCGTCACGCTTGGATTTGGGGAAATCATACGGTTGGTGCTCGTGAATTGGGGAGACCTCACAGGCGGGCCCAACGGCATCTCGTCCATTCCGAAGCCGACCTTCTTCGGGCTCCCCATGCAGGCATCTGGCGACGGTCCGACCTTCGCGACCGTGTTTGGCCTTGATTACTCGCCCGGCCAGCGAGTCGTCTTTCTGTACTACCTGATCCTCGCACTTGCGCTGCTGACGAACCTCCTCGTCTCGCGGCTCAGACGGCTGCCCGTTGGGCGCGCGTGGGAAGCGGTGCGCGAAGACGAGATCGCCTGCAAAGCAATGGGCATCAACGTAACCAATGTGAAACTGTCCGCCTTTGCGACGGGTGCCATGCTGGCGGGATTCGCCGGCGTGTTCTTCGCAGCGCGGCAGGGTTTCATTTCGCCCGAGAGCTTCACCTTTTCGGAGTCGGCCACGATTCTCGCGATCGTGGTGCTCGGCGGTATGGGGAGCCAGCTCGGCGTCGTCCTTGCGGCAGCCTTGCTGGTGATTTTGCCCGAGTTGGGGCGTGATTTCTCCGAGTACAGAATGCTGCTTTTCGGTGTTGCAATGGTCTTTATCATGGTCGTGCGGCCCGGCGGGCTGATCAGCCATCGCCGTGCGACTGTCAGCGCGCCTCGCGTGGAGGCAAAACGATGAACGCCTCCACTTCGCTGCTCAGCGTTGAAAATCTGACGATGCAGTTCGGCGGACTTCGCGCGATCGAAGACCTGTCTATGACGGCGCGCGCAGGAGAGGTGACGTCGGTGATCGGGCCGAACGGAGCCGGAAAGACGACGTTTTTCAACTGCCTGACGGGCTTTTATAAGCCGACCAAAGGGGCCATCACGTTGGGGCATCCCCGTCATGGGAAGCTCAGGCTGAATGCGATGAAGAATGTCGACGTGGCACGGGTTGGACAGGTCGTCAGAACGTTCCAGAACATACGGCTGTTCCCGCGTATGACCGTGCTCGAAAACCTGATGATCGCCCAGCACAATGTCTTGCAGGACGCGTCTAGGTTCTCGATTGCTGGCGCACTCAATGCGAGGTCGTTTCGACGCGCGAACGACAAGGCGATAGAAAACGCTTTGACGTGGCTCGAGCGATTAGACGTTCGAGATATAGCCAACAAACCTGTCGGCGAGATGCCGTATGGGGTGCAGCGCCGCGTCGAGATCGCGCGCGCGATGTGCGCGAACCCCATTCTCCTTTGCCTCGATGAGCCGGCTGCCGGCCTCAATCCGCGTGAATCGGCCGAACTCACCGCGTTGTTGACCTCGCTCGCCAGGGAGCAGGGTATCGGCATATTGTTGATCGAGCACGATATGAGCGTCGTGATGAAGGTTTCAGACCATATTGTCGTGCTCAATCACGGAAAGAAAATTGCAGAAGGCTTGCCTGCTGACATCAAGGTGAATCCTGAGGTGATCAGCGCATACCTTGGCGAGGACGACGAGACGTCGCCACTCGGTAAAGCATCGCAGGAGAAATCAGCTCATGCTTAAGATTACCGAACTCAGTGCTCACTATGGCAGCGTCCAGGCGCTACGCGGGGTGAGCCTTGGCGTGAAGACCGGCGAGATCGTCACGTTGATCGGTGCGAACGGCGCAGGCAAGTCGACGCTGATGAATACCATTTTCGGCTATCCGCGGGCCAGCGGCGGCAAGGTCGAATTCGACGGACAGAATATTTCGAATCTGCCATCGCATGCGATCGGCAAACTCGATATTGCGGTGGTGCCCGAGGGGCGTCGCATCTTTCAGCGGATGACCGTGCTCGAGAATCTCCTGATGGGCGATACGTCGGGCAATCGCCGAACCGCGGATGACCTCGAGCGCATGTATGAGATGTTCCCGATCCTGAGAAGCCGAGCTTCGCAGCGTGCCGGCACACTGTCAGGAGGGGAGCAGCAGATGCTCGCGATAGGCCGCGCATTGATGTCGCAGCCGAGATTGCTGCTACTCGATGAGCCGTCGCTTGGTCTCGCGCCGATCTTCATCAAGAAGATTTTTTCGGTCATCAAGGAGTTGAACGAGCAGCTCGGGATGACGATTCTGCTTGTCGAACAGAACGCTCACCACGCTTTGCGCGTGGCGCATCGCGGGTATGTTCTCCAGCATGGTCAGATTGCCCTCGAAGGGAGAGGTGCCGAACTGCTGGCCAACCCAGCCGTGCGGGCCGCGTATCTGGAGGGCGATACTTCTCAACTGGATGCGGCCTGAACGGTGATCCGGAGGGCGCGGGCCGCTTGCCCCTACTTTTCGAGGTTCGGGGCAACGGAATTGCGGCCATTCTCCGCAGAGCCACGGCGCCAGCAGATGAGTTGAACACCATGAAAAAAAAGGGGTTACCCGGCCGGCGTAGGGGCGCCTATTCTCAAGAAATGTGCAGAATTCCGCGAAAATTAGCCGAGCCCTCTCAAGACCGGAATTTCGCAAAGATCCAGAATGCTGTAAACCGAATCGATCGCCGCCACCGGATTGCGTTCCAGAATGAGGCCGATCCATGAGCCTGCCTAACGGGACTACATGGGGCTACACGGGACGATGGCGGCATATACGGAACGAATTCAAGTGCAGGCCACCGGCCCGCACGCTCAATGAACTGGTTTTTTGTGGAGTTTTCGCATGAAAGTGCTCATCGTTTTCGCTCACCCCGAACCCAAGTCGTTCAACGGTGCGCTGAAAGACACCGCGGTCTCGACCCTGAAAGCGCAGGGCCACGAGGTTCAGGTAACCGACCTGTATCAACTGAAGTGGCGGCCCGAGCTCGGCGTCGAAGACTTCGTGGGTGAGCGTCTCAACCCTGACTTCCTCGATCTTTCGGCGGAACAGGAACATATGTTCGGGACGTCCACGAAACCGACACCGGATGTCTCCGCCGAGCAGCAGAAGGTGCTCTGGTCCGATCTGATTATTTTCCAGTATCCGATGTGGTGGTTCGGGATGCCCGCGATCCTGAAGGGCTGGGTGGATCGCGTGATGACCCGCGGATTCGCCTATGCAACCGGGCGAAAATACGAGACCGGTATGTTCAGGGGCCGCAAGGCAATGGTTTCGACCACGACGGGAACGGCCGCGAGCCTCTACGAGCCGGACGGTGTCGACGGTGATATCAATCACATTCTCTGGCCGATCCACAACGGGATCTTCAATTACCTTGGCTTCGATGTGCTGCCGCCGCATGTGTCCTGGATGCCTGGCCGCGTGAGCGCCGAGGAGCGGCAAGCTTACCTCGACGTCTACGCAGCGCGGTTGCGTGCGCTCGAGAGCACGGAGCCCTTGTTCTTCCATCCCTTTGCGGACTTTGGGCCGGACCAACGTCTGAAGCCAGGTGTCGTGGCCCGTTCCGGCTTCCAATGGAACCCGGCCGTCGGCCAGTCGCATGCCGATGCGGCAGAAACGTACACGCCGAAGAAGATTGCGAACGTGGGATGATCCGGTGTGGCGTCGGGCCGCAGCTGCTTTCGACAGCTTCTGCGGCCCAGCATCAAAACTGATCAGGAGTGAAACGCACCATGGAAAAGCTGCCCATGTTTCAGAAGCTGCACCACGTCTGCATCGTGGTTCGTGACATTGAGAAGGCCGTGAAGTATTACGAGTCGATTGGAGTCGGTCCGTGGACGGATTTTCCGCCGCTGGATGCATATGAGCTGGACGGCTACGATCGTCCAGCTTTTCTGAAGATGCGTTATAAGTTCGCGAACATCGACAACGCCCAGTTGCAGCTTTGCCAGCCGGGCGACGGAGACACGCCGCAACGACGTTTCCTGGAGTCGCGCGGCGAGGGCGTGTTTCATCTCGGCTTCTCCGTCGAGAGCTGTGACAAGGCGGAGGAACAGGCCGCGAGCGCCGGATTGGATGTCCTGGCACGCGGGCGTCTCGAAGATCGAAGCGGCTTCACGTACTTCAAGACGGTCAACGAAGGCGCCGGAGTCACGTTGGAGGTTCGGGCGCCGAGTACCAAGGCAACGCAAGGAATCAAGTCCTGAAACCCACTTGCTGCATGATTCTTTCGTTACCCCACTCGTCCTGATCGAATTCAGAAATGCCCCGCGGTACGCCGCGGGGCATCGTCACTTTTATCTCATGACGAACGGGTTCGCAGTCTTGATCCCGGTATTGATCCAGACGCTCTTCGTTTGCAGATACTCGCGGATCGCGTCGACGCCGTTCTCGCGACCGAGTCCCGAATCCTTGTAGCCGCCGAACGGCGACATGTAGCTCACGGCGCGATAGCTGTTCACCCAGACCATGCCGGCCTGGAGCTTTTCAGCGACACGAATGGACCGGCCGATATCCTTCGTCCAGACACCTGATCCTAGTCCGAAGCGTACATCATTGGCCAGTGCAACCGCGTCGTCTTCGTCCTTGAATTTGATGATTGAAAGGATGGGACCAAAGACTTCCTCCTGAGCGATGCGCATCCTGTTGTTGACGTTACCGAAAATGGTTGGCTCGACGAACCAGCCATTGCCGCATTCCGGTGCACTGCCTGGCTTTCCACCGAGCAGCAACGTCGCGCCTTCCTGCTTTGCGGTTTCAATGTAAGACAGGACCTTCTGGTATTGAGGGCGCGTCGTTACCGGCCCGACCTGCGTATCCATACTCGACGGATCACCCATTTTCGCTGTGCGTGCCAGCGTCAGGAGTTTGTCGACGAACGTGTCGTAGATGCTTTCTTGCAACAACAGCCGCGAACCGGCAATACAGGTCTGTCCGGTCGCGGCGAAGATGCCGGAAACCGCGCCATTCACTGCGTCTTCCAGGTCGGCATCCTCGAACACGATGTTGGGTGACTTGCCGCCGAGTTCGAGACTAACGTGTTTGAATTGACGTGCTGCCGCCTCGTTGATTGCACGGCCTGTGGAATCTGCGCCGGTGAACGTGATCTTCTTGACCAGGGGGTGTTCCACCAAAGGCGAGCCGACGTCCGCACCGAATCCGGTCACGACGTTCACTACGCCTGGCGGAAAACCGGCTTCGGCGAAGAGTTTCGCAAACTCGATCGTGGACGCCGAAGTGAACTCGGACGGTTTGATCACAACCGTGCAGCCTGCGGCCAACGCGGGCGCAATCTTCCACGTGGCTAGCAAAAGCGGCGAGTTCCACGGCGTGATTGCGGCGACGACACCCAGCGGTTCGTTGCGGGTGAAGTTGAAATAGCCTTTCTTGTCGAGCGGAATGACGGCGCCCTGAATCTTGTCCGCCAGACCGCCAAAATAGTAATGCCACTGGGGCAAATACTGGCACTGTCCGAGCATCTCCGCCATGAGCTTACCGTTGTCCCGTACTTCGAGCTCTGCAAGCCGCTTGGCGTCTCGCGCGATCAGATCACCGACCCGATGAAGCAGCAGGCCTCGCTGGCTCGGGGACATCTGTGACCATGGTCCAGTACCGAATGCGGCATGCGCCGCTTGCACGGCTCGATCGACGTCGGTCCCGTTGCCTTTTGCAATCTGGGCCCAGGTTTCTCCCGTGAACGGGTTTTCCGTATCGAACCATTCGCCCGAAGCTGATTGGCATGATTCGCCGTTGATATACATCTCAAACCGTTGCATGACTTTCGTCTCCTTTGTCGACCGGAGTTAGCGCTTCAGCGCTTACTCCGGTCCCATGTAAGATGCTGCTGTTAATCTTCAATCAGGCGCCAAGAGGCAGACGTCGCTGGGACTCGGCCAGGATTTCCTGCGCCTTCAAAATGACCGGTCGGTCTACCATGCGGCCATCCACCGCAACGGCCGCTCCGTGAGATGCAACCGCACCTTCGACAACCCGGTGCGCCCATTCGACATCCTTCTCGCTGGGGACGAACGCCGCATTGACCGCAGCCACTTGCCTTGGATGAATGCAAAGCTTGGCGCCGAAGCCGAGCCGCTTTGCACGGATCGTGTCGCGCGTGATCTGCTCGGGATCGTCGAGCGTGGTACTGACCCCGTCCACCGGTGGAAGCAGGTTGCCGATGCGAGAGGCGAAGACGATCTGTGAGCGGAAGTACAGAAGCTGCTCATCGTCGCCGTCAATGCCGAGGTCGAGCTGGAAATCCACATTGCCGAATACGAGTCGAGTGGTCAGCCGGTGCTGGGCGATAGCGACCACATTCCGAAAACCCTGAGCGGTCTCGACCATCGGCAGGATGTCGGTCGGCTTGCCGGCGAACTCGCACAGGAAGATATCGTCGATGCGTTCCGTCTTGGGCAGCATGACGGCGGCGACGGATGGCGCACGGCAGACGGCGATGTCGTCGCGAAACCATTCGCTATTCACATCATTCACACGGACCGCCACCGGCGTACTGTTTGTCGACAGCCACTCGGCGAGGGCCGCCCGTGCGATCTTCTTCTCGGTGGGCGGCACTGCATCCTCCAGATCGATAACGACAACATCGACGCCCGACGCAGCCGCCTTGGCAAATCTGTCCGGTCGGTTGCCGGGAACGAAGAGATAGGAGCGGGGTGCAAGGTCAGCCATGTTGAGCCTCCAGTTCCGATTCGGGGAGCAGTTTGGGTACGACGGTTGCATCGGTAATCGTCCATACCGACGCGATGGAGCGCTTGAGTTCGTCTTCAGTAGCCGCATTGCCATACAAACCCAGCGTGATCGTTTTGTGTTCGAGTTCAGCGCGCGTGAGCGTGTTGCCTGGATCGCCCTTGGGATCATCCACGCGGCCCTCGAAGCTGCGGCCATCCTTCGTCTGAACGATGACCTTTCCAATCCAACGTGACGGATAGGCCGTATCGACTTCAGGGTCGAGCACCATCGAAACCTTTTTGCAGAAGTGCGCGATCCGGCTTTCCTTGTAATGGCCGTCGAACTCACGTACGCCCGCGTGGCCGAATTCCGCGACCAGAGCGAGGACGGTGCCCATTGAGAACTTCGCCTGATGGACAGTCCTTGGATCGGTTACGGGTCCAAGGACATCGATCGCGGCCTGGTGAACATGAGTCACCACCGTCTCGATGTCATCCGGCACGAGCTTTTCACGCTGAATAACCTGCAGCAGGGCATCGGCCGCCGGATGAGCGTGCCGGCAGGAAGCGTGATACTTGAAAGACGTTTCGATCAGCGCCCAGCGCTTGCCGAGCGCTTCGGCGAGTTTGTCCGGATGCGTTTGCGTGGACATACCGGCCCCCATGCCTTTCGCGCCTTCGAAGATATCCTTAGCGCCGGTGAAGCCGTCGGCCGCCAGGTAGGCTGCGAGAAGACCGTTCGACGCAGCCTTGGCCGTATGCAACTGCTTGGAGTCCGCGGCGTCTTTCAAGAATTCCCAGAGTCCGGCTGCTTGGGTGCCGGCGGAGCCAAACGCGTTCACCATCTGCTCGTCGCTCAATCGCAAAAGATTACCGACTGCTGCTGCAGCCGCGATCGTCCCGACCGTACCGGTAGTATGAAAAATCTTGTAGTGTGACCGGCCGAGGAATTCACCGACACGGATGCCCACTTCATAGCCTGCGACAGACGCTGCGATGAACTCTTTGCCACTTCTGCCAAGCGCTTGCGCGGCGGCCCACGCTGCGGGGAAGACGACGGTTGCCGGATGCAGGACCGAACTGTTGTGAAGGTCATCCTGTTCAGCGAAGTGCGATGCGGCGGCGTTGATCATTGCCGCGAACAGCGGGCTGGTCGTTCGCCGGGAGATCAGTACTTCGCAGGGACCGGACTGCGGCCCGAAATCGAATGCGTGCTTCTGGATCGTCTCGACGGGGCGCGCTTCGCGGCCAGCCAGTGCTGATCCGAACCAGTCAAGGAAGAGGTCTTCTGTGCGTGCCACCACGTCTTTGGGGATCTGTTCAAACTTGAGATTGGCTGCAAACGAAGCAAGAATCTGTGTGTTACTCATAACAGGCTTACCTTGACTGGGGAGTTAGATTACGGCCGCGTCACGAAGCTCGCGGATGGCATGCGTCGTAAAGCCGAGTTCATTCAAAAGGGCTTCGGTGTGTTGGCCTAACGCGGGCACGGCGTCCAGTCGAACATCGGATGCTGTACTGATACCTGGCGGCAGCAAGGCGGGAATGGAGCCGGCAGGGGAATCGATGTTCACCCAGCGATTGCGTTCTTTAAGCTGGGGATGCGACCACACGTCGGGCATATCATTCATCCGCGCGTTGGCGATCTGCGCGCTATCCAGCCGACTGATGACTTCTTCCGAAGTCAGTTTGCTGAATGCGGCGACGATGATTTCGCGCAGTTCCTCGCGTGCTGCTACCCGCTTCGAGTTGGAACTGAAGCGAGGATCGACGGCGAGCTCGGGTTCCAGCAGAACCTGTGAGCAGAAAACACCCCATTCACGCTCGTTCTGCAATCCCAGCATGACTGTCTTTGCATCGCCGGCGGGGAAGGGGCCATAGGGGTAGATGGTCGCGTGAGCGGCGCCCGCACGAGGTGGCGGGGATGCGCCGTCGAACGCGTAGTAAAGGGGATAGGTCATCCACTCCACCATGCTCTCGAGCATCGAGACGTCGATTTCCCGTCCCAAGCCGGTCTTCGATCGTTGCAGAAGCGCGGAGAGGATGTTCGTGTAGGCGTACATCCCTGCAGCGATGTCAGCAATGGAACAGCCAGCTTTGGCCGGTGAGTCCGGACCGCCGGTAATCGACAGGAACCCGGACTCACTCTGAATCAGCAAGTCGTATGCCTTCTTGTCCCGATAGGGACCATCGGATCCGTAACCGGAGATGTTGCAGACAATCAGGCGGGGATACTTGTCACGCAATGCTTCATACGACAGACCCAATCGCGCCGCGGCACCGGGTGCGAGGTTCTGCACCAGCACGTCGGTGTCCTCAAGCAGGCGCTCGAAAATCCCCTGCGCCTGCGGGGCCTTGACGTCTAGCGTGAGGCTCTCCTTCGAGCGGTTGCACCATACAAAGTGCGAGGCCATGCCGTGCACGCGCTCATCGTAGGCGCGCGCGAAGTCCCCGACACCTGGGCGTTCGATCTTGATCACGCGGGCGCCAAGATCCGCAAGCTGCCGGGTACAGAAGGGTGCTGCAATCGCGTGTTCGAGGGTGATGACCTTCACGCCGTCCAGCGGTTTCATGTCCGTCTCCTCAGAAAGAGCGCGGCAGTCCGAGCAGATGCTCGGCTACATACGAAAGAATGAGATTGGTCGAGATCGGCGCGACCTGATAGAGCCGTGTCTCGCGGAATTTGCGTTCGACGTCGTATTCGTTCGCAAAACCGAAGCCGCCATGGAACTGCAGGCATGCGTTGGCCGCCTCCCAGGAGGCGTCAGCCGCAAGTAGCTTGGCCATATTGGCTTGCGCGCCGGCGGGCTGCCTGGCGTCAAAAAGCTCGCAGGCCTTATATCGCATCAAGCTCGCCGCTTCGACGTTGACGTGCGCGCGGGCGATCGGGAACTGCACACCCTGGTTCTGTCCGATCGGGCGGCCGAAGACGACGCGTTCTTTAACGTACTTACAAACCTTGTCGAGGAACCAGTACCCGTCGCCGATACATTCAGCGGCAATCAGTGTCCGCTCGGCATTCAGGCCATCAAGGATGTACTTGAAGCCTTTGCCTTCTTCGCCGATGAGGTTTTCGGCGGGGATCTCGAGGTTGTCGAAGAAGAGTTCGTTAGTCTCGTGATTCACCATGTTCGGGATAGGGCGGACGGTCATGCCTTTGCCGATAGCCTGATGCAAGTCGACCAGAAATATCGACATGCCCTCGGATTTCTTCGCGACCTGATCGATCGGCGTGGTCCGCGCGAGCAGAATCATGAGATCGGAATGCTGGATCCGGGAGATCCACACCTTCTGACCGTTGACGACATATCTGTCGCCTTTGCGCACCGCCGTTGTCTTGAGCTTTGTGGTGTCGCTGCCGGTCGTCGGCTCGGTCACGCCCATCGACTGAAGTCGCAACTTTCCGCTGGCGATTTCTGGAAGGTATCTGGCCTTCTGCTCTGCCGAGCCGTGCCTGAGCAGTGTCCCCATGTTGTACATCTGCCCGTGACACGCACCGGAATTGCCACCGCTGCGGTTGATCTCTTCCATGATCACCGAAGCTTCGGTCAGGCCGAGCCCGGAGCCACCATATTCTTGCGGAATGAGGGCCGCAAGCCAACCGGCGTCGGTTAGCGCTTGCACAAAGGTCTCAGGGTAGGCGCGTTCCTCGTCGATCTTGCGGAAATACTCGGCAGGGAAGTTGGAACACAGATCGCGAACCGCTTCGCGAATGTCCTGATAGGGGTCAACGTTAGCTAGCACTTGTCTCTACTCCTCGGAGTTCATTTTTGAAAAACATACGCGGGTGCCGTTAGCGTCGCCTCGGCATCGACGCACAACACGCCATCGGAATTGGCTGCCCAGAGCTTCACCTCGGTCGATCCGGGGGCGCGAGCCGCGTAGATATAAAAGGGGGCGCGGTCAAAGAGCGGGTTGACCGCTTTGAATGAGAAAGACGCGATCGACTCGGCAGGAAGGTTGCGCCGCAGGAGATCGATCAGCAAAGTCGCAGTCAGCGGCCCGTGTACGACCAGCGCGGGATAGCCTTCCTGTTCCTGGGCATAGGTGCGGTCATAGTGAATGCGGTGCCCGTTGAAGGTATCGGCGGAGTAGCGAAAGAGCAGCACCGGGTCGGGCACGATCTCCCGTCTCCACGTGAAATCCGCCGGCGCGGTTGGGCCGGTTGCCGCGGTGTACGCCGTCGTCGCGGACTCGCGGTACACAACGTCTTGCTCTTCCGAAATCAGCGGGCCCTCGAGGTCTTCCAGTTCGTGACGCAGACGGACAAACACGAGCTTTCCGCTGCGTCCTTCCTTGGCCGCTACGTCAAGAATCTGCGACGTCCGGGTGACTTCGCTGCCGACCACGAGTGGACGCTCGAACCGCACGCGGCTGCCGGCCCACATCCGTCTGGGCAGGGGTACTGGCGGCAGGAATCCGCCGCGTTGCGGATGTCCGTCCGCGCCAACCTGCGCTTGCGAAACAATGTGAGGAAAAAACGCCCAGTGCCACAGCGGAGGCAACGGACAGCCGGCCTGCGGGACGTCCTCATAGTCCAGCGTGGCGGCGAGTTGCTGCGCAAGACGTGGCGAGACGAATTCGCGTTCGGCCTGTGTACGGCCGATCCAGGCGCGCAGGTAGTTGAGTTCAGCAGTCATGGGGTCGTCGGGTAGCGTCGTTCACGCTAGATTGACGCACCGGCCTGCTGACTACAATTTGTGTGTGGAGAAGAGGGCTTTAAACGCAGACTAACTGCTGAGGTTCAGGCCGCCTGGGACTCGCAATCGGATTTGCACTTCTGCGTCAGGAGGTCGACGAGTTCGCGCGCGAACGACGGCAACAGGTCAAGGTTGCGAACGCAGATCAGCAGATTGCGCGTCGCCCAGTCGTCCTCGATTTCAACGAGCCGGATATTCATGGTCTTCACGTAGCGCACTGCTGACGAGCAAGGCAACACGCCGATCCCGACGTTAGCCTCGATCATTCGGCACAGTGCTTCGAAGTTACCCACTTCGATTCGCACCAGAAGTTTCTTGTGCATGTCGCTTGCTACGCGGTTCAGAAAGGTGTGAATCGCGCTTGCTTCCGGCATCCCGACGAAGTCGAACCCGGTTGCGTCCTCAAATGGAATGGACGATTTTCCAGCCAGGGGGTGTGATTCCGACACGGCCAATATGAGCCGGTCCGAGCGGTACGGCAGGACTTTCAGCGATTCGGGCCGGACATTCCCCGCCACTATGCCGACGTCCGCCGTGCCTTCACTGACCGCACGCACCACGTCATGGCTCAACCGTTCGCGAAGCTCGACGTTCACATCGGGATGCTCGGCGAGGAAGTCACGCAGGTCGTTAGGAAGAAATTCAGTGGTGGCAGTCGTGTTCGCAAAGATTCGCACGTGACCTTTGATACCGCGCGCGTACTCCTGCATGTCGCCGCGCAACTGCTCGAGCTGCGACAGGACGACCCGCGCGTGGTGTAGGAACGCCTGACCCGGCGGGGTGAGGGTCACCCCCTGGCTGGTCCGATACAGCAGTTTTGCGCCCATGCTTTCTTCGAGATTTTTGATCCGGGTACTTGCTGCGGGTACCGACATATGAAACCGCTCGGCGCCACGCGTCAAGCTATCCGTCTCAGCAATACATGTGATGAGACGAAGATCAACCAGATCGAAATGCATGGCCATGATACGTGCTCCGAATGAAGAGATGCCCCGTTGATTCAGTGTAGCAAATAGCAGAAATCCGCAAATCGGTATTTTCGATATTTCCCGCCTGTTTTTATTGAATCGCTATATACGTGGCCTATTGATGGATATCGACGACGGTATGATTTCTATAACTATGCAAAAAACCGCATTAATCAAGGGAGGCAGATCAAGACCGGAAAATTTTCGCGCCGGACAATCGGTTCACGGTAGCGTGCCGCGCTCTTCAGGGCGGCAGAGCGGCCCAAACCATTCAATCTGGAGAAAGCGATGTTGATTGCGCCGTTCAAGAACGAGCCGTTCGATTTGTTCGACACCGAAAGTGCCAAAGCAGACATGCAGCAGGCGCTGAAGAAGGTGCGTGCCGAGTTTGGTCGGACCTATCCGCTGGTGATCAATGGCGAACGTCTGCAGACCGAAGCGAAACTCGTCTCGACGAATCCGTCGAATCCGGACGAGATCGTAGGCTTTGCCGCCAAGGCGACGACGCAGCACGCGGACGCCGCACTGGAAGCGGCCTGGAGCGCCTTCGAATCGTGGAAGCGTTGGAACCAGGAAGATCGATCGCGCGTCATGTTGAAGGCCGCGGCCATCATGCGCCGGCGCAAGCGCGAGCTCGAGGCATGGCTGGTCTATGAAATCGGCAAGAACTATGTCGAAGCCAGTGCTGAAGTCGCGGAAATGATCGACTTCACCGAGTACTACGCACGGCAGGCGATCAAGCACGTCGGCGGCGTGGGTTCGCTGATTGATTATGCGGGTGAAGAAAACGAGAGCTTCTATATCCCGCTGGGCGTGGGTGTGACGATTTCGCCGTGGAATTTCCCGATGGCATTGATGACCGGCATGACGGTCGGTGCCATCGTGGTGGGTAACACGGTCGTTTGCAAGCCTGCGGAGGATACGGTGGTGTCACTGGCGAAGATCTTCGACATCTTCGCCGAAGCAGGACTGCCGCCCGGTGTGGTGAATTATCTGCCGGGTACCGGACGCGAGATCGGTTCGTATCTGGTCGCCCATCCGAAGACGCGCTTCATCAACTTCACGGGCTCGCTCGCAACCGGTGCCCAGATCAACGAGTCCGCTGCAAAGCTTGCCGAAGGCCAGAAATGGTTCAAGCGGGTATTCCTCGAATTGGGTGGCAAGGACGCGATTCTTGTCGATGAGACGGCCAACCTCGATGACGCAGCGACCGCGGTGATCCAGGCAGCCTTCGGCTATTCCGGCCAGAAGTGTTCGGCCTGCTCGCGTCTGATCGTGGTGGATTCGGTCTACGACGCATTGCTCGAGAAGGTCATTGCGAAGACGAACGCACTCGTTGTCAGCGAGGCCAAGGACAATCCGAGTTTCGGTCCGGTCTGCAATGAACTGCAGTACAAGAAGGTGCTGTCGTACATCGATATCGGTCACAGCGAGGGCAAGCTTCTGACGGGTGGCAAGGCCGTGGAAAATGCAGCGGGCTATCTGATTGAGCCGACCATCTTCGGCGACGTCTCGCCTCGCGCGCGCATTGCACAAGAGGAAGTGTTCGGACCGTTCGTCGCCGCAATCCGCGTCAAGGATTTCGACGAAGGTCTGGCGGTGGTCAATGACACGGTCTACGGGCTGACCGGCGCGCTCTTCTCGAACGACCGCAGTCGCATCGAGCGAGCACGCCGTGATTTCCACGTCGGCAATCTGTACTTCAACCGCAAGTGTACGGGCGCGCTGGTCGGTGTTCAGCCGTTCGGCGGTTTCAACCTGACGGGCACCGATACCAAGACGGGCGGTCCCGACTACCTTCTGCAGTTCCTGCAAATGAAGGCAGTGGCTGAACGTCTGTAAGCATGCGTGTTCCGGGGCGCCACCGGCAGGCGACCCCGGTTCACGCACCGGGATCTCCATATAAACGGAATGAACACAATGGGCTTCATTGCAGACCGCATTGGCCAGATCGTCCCTGCGCAAACGATGGCAATGTCAGCAAAAGCGACAGAACTGCGTCGTGCCGGGAAGAACGTCATATCCCTGTCGCAAGGCGAACCCGACTTTCATACGCCCGAGAATATTCAGGCTGCAGCGATTCGTGCGATGCGCGAAGGCAAGACGCGCTACACGGAGGCCGCGGGTATTCGGGAGTTGCGCGAGGCCATCGTCGCGAAACTGAAACATGACAATTGGGTCGACTACCCGGTGGACGGCGTCAGCGTATCGGTTGGTGCGAAGCAGGCAATTTTTGCGGCCTTTTACGCTACCCTCAATCCGGGTGATGAAGTGATCGTGCCGGCGCCGTGTTGGGTCTCCTATCCGGAGATCGTCAAAATGGCGAACGGCACACCCATCGTCGTGGCGTGCGATGAAGCGGCAGGGTTCAAACTGACGGCTGCTCAGCTGGAGGCGTCGATCACGCCGCGTACCAAGTGGCTGATGCTGAATTCACCATCTAATCCGACCGGCGCGGTTTACTCGGCTGAGGAACTACGCACCATCGCGGAAGTACTGCGTCGACACCCCCATGTCTGGGTGCTTTCGGACGACATCTACGAAACGCTCATCTATACGGGAAGCCCGTTCGTCAATATTTTGAACGTGGCGCCAGAGTTGCAGGAGCGGACGCTCATCATCAACGGTGTCTCCAAGGTGTACTCGATGACAGGCTGGCGGATCGGCTATTCCGCCGGACCGGCTGCGCTCATCTGCGCCATGAATCTCGTGCAAGGCCAGATTGTCACCAGTGCGTCATCGGTGTCGCAGTACGCAGCGATCGAAGCGCTGAAGGGGGATCAGTCATTCGTAGAGACGTCGCGATTGGCTTTCGACGAGCGCCGGAAACTGGTCGTCAAAACGCTGAGCGACATACCGGGACTTCATAGCAACCAGCCCGAAGGCGCGTTTTATGCCTTCGTCGGTTGCCATGGTGTTATTGGAAGCCGTACGCCGAGAGGCAGACTTCTGGAAAACGACCAGGACTTCGTCATGTACCTGTTGGAAGAGGCGAACGTGGCGGTGGTTTCAGGTTCCGGGTTTCTGCTCTCGCCGTACTTCAGACTCTCTTACGCCGCGTCACTCGACGATTTGAACGAAGCGCTCAGCCGGATTCGCGCCGCGTGTCAAAGCCTCGAAACAGTGGCGGTCTGATCGTCCGTTATCCACACACTGCTCGGCTCTCAGGAGCCCAATGAGCCTTCGAAGGTAAATCATGAGCGAAAGGATTGTCATCACGGGTGGTGGTGCAATGGGTTGTTCAATCGCGTATTTCCTGAGCCTCCAGAAGACACCCGGCCGAGAAATCTGGGTGATCGAAAAAGATCCGACCTATCAGATCGCGTCATCGTCGCTCTCGGCCAGTTCGATCCGGCAGCAGTTTTCAACGCCCATTTGCATTCAGTTATCGCAGTTCGGTTACGACTTCTTCTCTTCGTGCGAGCGGGAGAAGGCGCGGTACGGTGCCGGTGTTGATCTGGTGGATTGCGGCTATCTGTTCGTGGGCAATGCGCAGCAAGAGAGCGTGCTACGTCGGCGTAGCTCACTCGCCAGATCGTTAGGGGTCGAGTTGCAGGAACATTCCGCTGAAGCGCTGCAGCAGCGTTACCCGTGGATGAACGTCAGCGATCTGACGTATGCCGTTGAAGGCCTTGCAGGCGAAGGCTGGTTCGATGGCTACAGTGTCATGCAGTGGTTCAGAAACCGTGCGCGCGAGGCGGGCGTTCATTTCGCCACGGGTGAAGCGGCGGGCTACCGTACACGCGGAGACCGGATTACCCATGTCGAACTGACCGATGGGCGGGAAGTCTCCGGGGACACGTTCGTGAATGCAAGCGGAGCGTGGTGCGCGTCTCTTGCAAAAAGCGTGGGCGTTGATCTGCCGGTTCGGCCAAGAAGGCGTTCGGCGTTCGTCGTGTCGTGCCCGACGTCGATTCCGGATATGCCGATCCTGATCGATACGTCTGGCGTGTACCTGCGTAGGGAGCAGAATCATTTCCTCTGCATTGTCTCGCCCTCAGCGGAGATGGATCTGGATAACCTGCCGCTCGACGTGCAGTTTTCCGAATTTGACGAGATCATCTGGCCGACGCTGGCAGAGCGGATTCCCGCGTTTGAAGCCTTGCGCGTGGAACATGCCTGGGCCGGCTACTACGAATACAACATCCTCGACCAGAACGGCATCGTCGGTCAGTCGGGCCCGGAAAACTCGTTCGTGGCGGCTGGGTTCAGCGGCCACGGCATGATGCACAGTCCGGGTGTCGGTCGTGCAATGGCTGAACTGCTGGCCTTCGGCGAGTTCAGAACGTTGGACCTCTCGCCACTATCGCCGGCGCGGCTCACTTCGGGCCAACTGGTGATCGAGGAGGGTGTTTACTAGCGCCAGGCAGGCGGTTGATCAGTGAGGATGCAGGCCACGCCCTCGCGCGTTTCGATACTGTCGGGGCGTGAGGTGCGTGGCGGACTTGAATTGACGCGTAAAGGCGCTGTGATCCGCGTAGCCGCAGTCCGTCGCGATATCCGTAATGCTGTTGTCAGTCGTTTCGAGCAGCTTGCACGCGTGATCGATCCGCAATTTCATCAGCAGTTGCTTGGGCGTCAGATGAAACACTTCACGGGTCAGACGTTCCAACGTGTCGACGGAGATGGAGGCGCGTTCCGCCGCCTCAGAGACCAGGATGTTCTGTCCGAGGTTCTGTTCCAGATAATCCAGATATTCCAGTAAGCGCCGGTAGCCGTGGTGCCGTTCGTCGGGGCGAGGCAGATCGCGCGAGATGCCGATCAGTCCGATCGCTTGCCCGGCTTCGTTGAGTACCGGGAACTTGGAGCTCAGGCACCAGTATCGATGCCCCGATCCGGATGAATAGAGGCGCAGGCGATCGACAATCGGAGATTGGGTTTCGATAACGTTCAGATCTTGCGCGTTGGTGCTTGCACCGGTCACGGGAAATAGCTGGTCGGCTGTCTGGCCAATGACATCGTCGCGCGCCATCCCACTTCGGTTGATGAGCGTTTGATTGACGGAAAGATAGCGCGCCTGGGCGTCCTTGATGTAATACAGCACGTCGGGAAAGCAGTCGAAGACGCGCTCGAGCATCTCGGGCTGCCGGTCCAACTGTCGAAAGACCTCCACCAACATATCGGAATAGGCCTTGGCGGGCATAAGGGGATCAGCGTGAAGTCACAGTGATCCCGATTGTACAGGGGGTATAACGCGTGGCGGGAGCGAAGACAGCGGTGGGGCGGCCCTGGCCGCTCCACCGCTTTTCCGCCGGGGCCGCGCCTTGGTGCTTATTGACTCGCGTGGGCCTTGGCGCCAAGCAATGCTTCACGGAAACGGCTGCGCAGGTACGGACCATCACGGGGCGGAAGGGCGGTCGGTTCGGGATCGGTTCCGACCTTCACCGTAGCGAGCACAGGACCCTTGGCCTTGAGAATGACGTCGACATACTCCTCGAGCTCGCCCTCAGCGTAGATCGTTGTCGCCTTTTCGAACCCGGCCGCGCGCGCGATTGCCGTGATGTCGACACCTCGGCCCGCGTGGGCCAGTTGCATGCCCGTCTCCGCGTAGTGCTCGTTGTCGATAACGACGATGGAGAGATTGGTCGGCCGATCGACGCCTACTGTTGCGAGCGATCCGAGGCCCATCATCATTTCACCGTCGCCAACGAATACGATCACGCGCTTCTCAGGTTGTGCAAGCGCAATGCCGAGCCCAAAGGAAACGGCACCGCCCATCGCACCCCAGAGGTAGAAGTTCTGCGGCGTGTCGCCGGCGGCGGCCACATCGAAGGTCGGATTGCCAAGGCTGGTCACTGCCAGAACGTCCTGCTGCCGATCACGGAGAATCCGCTTCACCGTCAGTCGACGGTTCAGGGGCGTCGTCTGCTGAGTCATGTTCGTACTCACTTGTTAAAGTTCTTGGTGCCGATGACGCGCTGTCCGATCAGGACCGCGACCATCCGGGAGGTGTTGTAGCCGAAATTCAGCGCGGCGCGCACGGTGTCAGGGACCTCGGCGGGATCATCCGCGCGATAGACATAAACGCCGGCAGATTCGAGGGCTTCCTGGGTGGACTTGCCCATGGCAACCTGCCAGGGGTTGAATTCGCCCCACTCTCCACGCATGGTGACCAGCATCACGATGGGCATGCGGCATTCGTGTTGCAGCGAGAGCATGTTGATGCAGTTGCCCACGCCGCTCGACTGCAGCAGCAGTACGCCGCGCTGGCCGCCCACCCACGCGCCACCCATCATGGCCACGCCTTCTTCTTCGGTGGTCAGGGAAACCGCATGGATTTCGGCGTCTGCTTCGCAGAGCTCGATAAGACGTTTGTGCCCCGCATCAGGCACGTATGCGACTTGCCGCACGTCAGCGGCTTTGAAGTGCTCGAAGATTGTTTCCGGCCAGTTGACTGACATGATGACGAGTTTTGGTAGGTTGATGAAAACGGATAGCCGTCGCGCTTAGCAGGGCCAATCGATTACCTTGCTTTGATGAGTGATAGCGTGCATCAGCAAAAGTCGTCGCTCAATTACTGATTGCGGAAGGCGTGATTAGGCTGGGGTTAAGGGGGGCGTCGGTGCGGATTCGCGCGCAGAGCTTTTCCGTTCTGGCTTGCGTGCGCATTCGAGCGTCTGGAATGCGGCGTTCCAGAATGCCGAATTCCAACCCTTGGTTTGAGTACGCACACTAGCGTTCAAACGTTTGGAGAGGGAGCCATGAAGATTGTTGTGCCGGTTAAGAGAGTGGTCGATTACAACGTGAAGGTCCGTGTGAAGTCCGACGGCAGTGGCGTTGACCTGGCGAACGTGAAGATGTCGATGAATCCGTTCGACGAAATCGCGGTTGAAGAAGCTGTTCGTCTGAGGGAAGCGGGCGTGGCGACCGAAGTGATCGCCGTGTCGGCGGGTGTCACGCAAGCGCAGGAAACGCTGCGCACGGCGCTGGCAATCGGCGCGGACCGCGCGATCCTGATCGAGTCGGGCGAAGACCTGCAGCCGCTGGCGGTCGCCAAGCTGCTCAAGGCGCTGGTCGACAAGGAACAGCCGCAACTGGTCATCCTCGGCAAGCAGGCGATCGACGACGATTCGAACCAGACCGGCCAGATGCTGGCTGCGCTGGCCAACCTGCCGCAAGCCACGTTCGCCTCGAAGGTTGTCGTGGCCGACGGTAAGGCTACGGTTTCGCGCGAAGTGGATGGCGGTGCCGAAACGCTGTCGCTGAGCCTGCCCGCTGTGATCACGACCGATCTGCGCCTGAACGAGCCGCGCTACGTGACGCTGCCGAACATCGTGAAGGCGAAGAAGAAGCCGCTGGAAGTCATCAAGCCGGAAGACCTCGGCGTTGATGTGACGCCGCGCCTGAAGACGCTGAAAGTCGTTGAGCCGCCGAAGCGCTCCGCCGGTGTGAAGGTGCCGGATGTGAAGACGCTGGTCGAGAAGCTGAAGACTGAAGCCAAGGTGTTGTAGTTGGAACCTGAGAGATAAAAATGACGATTCTTGTAATTGCAGAACACGACGCCCCGAAGGAAGCCCCGTTTGGGGGCAACGCATCGATCAAGGCTGCGACGCTGAACACGATTGCAGCCGCGCAGAAGATTGGTGGCGATATTCACGTGCTGGTCGCAGGGCACAACGCACAGGCTGCGGCGGATGCGGCAGCGAAGATTGCAGGAGTTTCGAAGGTGTTGCTGGCCGACGCACCACAACTCGCTTCGGGCCTGGCAGAAAACATCGAAGCGACCGTGCTGAACATCGCGAAGGACTATTCGCACATCTTCGCGCCGGCAACCGCTTACGGCAAGAACATCGCACCGCGTATCGCCGCGAAGCTCGACGTTGCGCAGATCAGCGACATCACCGCAGTGGACAGCGCGGACACGTTCGAGCGCCCGATCTACGCGGGTAACGCGATCGCGACGGTGCAATCGGCTGATCCGATCAAGGTCATCACGGTCCGCACGACCGGTTTCGACCCGGTGGCAGCAGAAGGCGGCAGCGCAACGGTCGAGAAGATCGAAGCGGCAGCCGACACGGGCCTCTCGCAATTCGTGAGCCGCGAAGTGACGAAGCTGGACCGTCCGGAGCTGACCTCGGCGAAGATCATCGTCTCGGGCGGCCGCGGCCTGGGCAACGGCGAGAACTACACCAAGGTTCTGGAACCGCTGGCCGACAAGCTGAACGCAGCGCTGGGCGCCTCGCGCGCAGCGGTCGATGCGGGCTTCGTGCCGAACGACTATCAGGTCGGCCAGACCGGCAAGATCGTCGCGCCGCAACTGTACGTTGCTGTCGGTATCTCAGGCGCGATCCAGCATCTGGCCGGCATGAAAGACTCGAAGGTGATCGTCGCCATCAACAAGGACCCGGAAGCGCCGATTTTCAGCGTCGCCGATTACGGTCTGGTGGGTGATCTGTTCACGGTCGTGCCGGAGTTCGAGGACATGCTGTCTTAAGCGTACGTCGAGGGAAAGTCCAGGTCGGATGAGGTGACACATGAGCAATTTGAATGATATGAGGCATGTCAGAGCGGCGGCGGCATCAGCCGCTAATGCCGAAGATGCCTCCATTTGGCGGTGGTTCGCATTGCTGCTTGAAGAGCGGAGGATTCGCTGGTGCTGTAGCACTGACCGTTGGCTCGTGAGCGTTGACAACCGGCACGTTGCCACGGATAGCAGCTTCGATAAAGCCATCCGGATCGCGAGGGAAACCGTAAAATCAAAGAAGGCCATATCGCAGCGCCCAGCGCGGAGCAGACGCGCAGCTTGATCCAGATGGTCGTTTCAGCCGAAGAAAAGCGCTGAGACCGTTTTTGAGCTTAGGCTGCATTTGGACGTGCCGCGGTTAATCTCTCCAGCGGATGTAATCCGTACCGTGGCAGATACTCCAGACGTTGACGGTGCACGTCATGATCGCCTCCCAGCAATGGTGAGCGCATACGTTAATTCTATGTCCCGGATGCAGAGAAAACTATGGACGGAAGCTGAAGGCATTGTTAACTTTGCCAACTCGCTGGACGTGTGAGGAAGGTTTTAGGTTTAAATGCGAACGAAGGGGCCACAACGCCGCAAGGGTGTAACCGCTCAATCGGCGGAGCACGCGCGACACGTACGTTACATGTTCCGACTTCATGGAACCTTTTATTTCCACGCTTCCGGCTGCCGCTTTCCGACCACTTGCGACGGCCCATGGCATGAAACGTGCAGCAATTGCGGCGACGGCGCGTTGTAACTTGAAAGCTGTCGCTCGTCTAGTTGATCCTGTCGCCCAGGATCCGCAAGGACAAATTCAATCTCGCGAAGCTCGGCCTCAAGAATGCCGCTGCGCCAGCTGCATGGAATTCAGTCCTTTCCAATAGATAAGGTATCCTACCTATAGGAGAATTTTCGACTGGCCTATCTATTTACGCCAGAACATTTTATGGATTGGCGATGAGCCAAAAAAATGATCCGCAGCCTTGTCCCGCGTCGTCTAGCATTAGATTACGCAGGATGCCGCACAAGCGAGCGAGGATTCAGATGTCGAAAGAAATTGACTGGAAGGCGAAGGGCTTCGCCTCAAAACCTGACTACCTGATGTCACCGGATGGTGGTCTCCTGATATACCGGGCGTGGGGCGCATCGAGTTCGGAATGGGGCTCCGGCTTCTTCTCGCTGGAAAAGCCAGCATCGGTCCTGGATGCAGAACTTCGCTTTAACATCGCGGATTGGGGGAACAGCGTGCAGTTCGTGTCGACGTTCAGACTTAAGCCCGGATTTTTCTACTACAAAGGGCCCGTGGCGCACGGGGAGAAAGATTTATCACGATCCGGTACGCAAATATTTATCGAATCACCGTTCGTGATTCAGGTTGAGAAAGTGGGTTCATTTGCGATGCTCAAGCAGGACTTCACTGTCGTGCAGCGCGCAGGCAATGTCTGACTCCCAGTTTGATCCGGCCATTTAAAAGTCCGCATTTTTCTGTCGACTCAGCTTCTCGTTGAGCGACGATCGGCTTTCACCCACGTGAGCCTCGAGAAGGTCTTTGCATCGCCGAAGTCGGCCAACTTCCAGACTCGGCCGACATGCTACTCCAAAAACACGTGAGGTAATTCGTCTTCTACGGATGAGACTCCCGCATCGCTCGCCAGCTTGCTCTAAAAAAAGGCCGGTGATTTCCTAGGAGATTGGCGTGAAGACTCGACCACGACGGACAGACGAATCCGGCTGGCCGGATGACCCCACTGCCGCAAATCGGCAAAAGCGAGTAAGCGCCGCTTTGGTCGTGTTCAATCATCGGTTGATCGCGGCGATCATCACGGTGGCGCCGCTCGCCATCAGCAACGCGACAGCAATGGCGGCGACCGAAACGGAGCCCGCATCGTCATCGTCGGAGTCTGCCGGTGCAAGCGAAGCGAACGAAACTGGCGCTGCGTCCCGCCATAGCCAGAACTATCGCGACGCGTTCAACGCGATGATGGCGGACCCTACTGACGCCGAACGGTCCTTCGAATTCGCTCGAGTGGCTGTGTCGGACGACGACGTCCGCGGTGCGATTGCCGCCCTCGAACGGATTCTGAAGATCAACCCGGGGCTGGCGAACATCCGGCTGCAACTGGGCGAGCTTTACCTGCGCGTCGGTGCAACGGATCTGGCGGCAACTTACTTGCGTCAGGCCCTATTGGCGCCGGATATTCCGCCTCCTTTGCGCCAGCAGGCACAGTCGCTGCTCGGTCAGGCGGAACGTTCGTAAAAGAAGAACTTCTTCTCAGGTTCCATCTATGCCGGGGGGCGTTACGACACCAACGCTAACGCCGGTCCGTCGTCGCCCGAGGTGAGGGTACTCGGCCAGCAAGGCCAACTCGATCAGGCGGCACTCGGCCACACCGACTGGTCGGGAGAAATCGGCGCAACGCTGAACTATACGTATGCGTTCGACAGTCAGGCGGGCAATGACCTGGAGGCGAATTTCTCGACATATAACCGCCGTTACGTCGATACGCATCTTCTGAATCTCAACAGCTTTACCACCGACATCGGACCACGTTTCTATCTTGGCGGTGTGCTCGACCCAAGCTGGTCGATACGTCCCTTTGTTTCCGCGACCTATATTTTTCTGAATCAGGAAACGTACATGGGCGGGTATGGCGGTGGCGTCAACGTCAGGAAGCTTTTTTCCTCGGTGTCGTACGTTGACCTGACGCTCGAAAGCAGTGCTCAGCACTTTGAGGATCACGAAGAGTTTCCGACCAATTCGAACCGGACGGGCCACTACACCGAACTGCGCACTAGCGTGAGTTATCAGCTTTTTCCGGCCACGCGTCTCTTTGGCGCGGCGAGTCTCGCGCAACGCAACTCCGATGCGGGCTTCGAATCGTACAAGGAACTGGGACTAGGCGCGGGCGTAACCCAGGTCTATTCGTCTCCGTTCCATTTGACGGCGTATTCATGGAGTACGTCGTTCTATGTCGGCTTGCACCGCAGCGTGTACAGCGACGCGGATCCGTCGATCGACCCGTCCACCAAGCGCCAGGACAACCGGCTCGACTTGGTGCTGACGAACAACATCCGCTTGACCGAGCGGCTGACGTTGACGGCGTCGGTCCAATACACAAACAACAATTCGACGTTGCCGAACTTCAAGTACCACGATACGAGCGCAAGCCTCGGCTTGGCCTGGAGTTTTTAGACGTTCAAAGCGGGGGAACGGCGGGGATGGGTAGTGCGGGTTGTACGACCGTGGAGAGCGCGGCGAAGCGCGCGTCCGGCCGATTTCGAGGAGAGCATCATGAGCAGGCTGACGATCCCGATGCGTACGTTGCCGGCGTTGATTGCCGGGCTTCTGATCGCTGCGCCCGTTACGGCGGCGAACGTGGATGGCGTCACGCTGACGTTTTTACCTGGCCACGGGTTGAAACCGATTGTTCAAACAGAACGGCGTGTACCGGATGGCGGGCAGCAGGTCACGACCGGTGCGCTGCAGATACTGGAGGTACTGTTCCCGGACGGGACATCGCTGACCTTATCGCCCAATAGCGATGTCACCGTCGATGCCTTCAGCTACGGAGGTGCGGGCGGTGGCAACCTGGCATTGAGTGTGAATCGCGGGCTGGTGCGGATCGCTGGCGGAGCGGTGAGCGAGACGACGCCGATCACAGTAAAAACAGCGTCGGGGGAAGTCAAGCTCGATGCGGCATCGGCGGTCATCGAGGTGGATGGCAGCGGGCGGACGCGAGTCAGTATGCTGGCCGGGCACGCGGTTCAGTTGACGAGCAATGGTCAAACGCAGACGTTGGAGCGGCCGGGATTCGAGCTGGTGTCGAGTGCGCAGGCGTCGCTCAATGGCCCGTCTCGCGAGCCGGAGGGCGGGGCTGCAACCGATGCTTTCGGGCTCGGCACCGCGCAGCTGGCAGGGCTGACGCAGCGCGCGGAGGACGATCTGGGGCGGGCGGGGATAGCGGAGGTGGCGGCGATTGGGGCGGGTACGCGCGCGCTCGCGACGGAGAAT
>NZ_WOEY01000161.1 GCF_013177695.1 Paraburkholderia solitsugae
TCGGGTCATCCAACGACGCGCGTACGGATTGCGAGATGAGGAGTATCTGCGCCTGAAGATCCTCACTTGCATGCTGCCTCGAATCTGAAAAATGGCGATTTTTCATCACACTTTTCCGCGAAGAACCGTAATTAGTAAGGAACCGGAATGGAATGTCTTACCCGTCGCCATTTTTGACCACAACTGGCCGCACAACACCTCGCCCCCTTAGAATACAAAAAACCACGATCAAGCTGCCGGAAGGCAAAAACCGCCTGGAGACCACAAAAAAACATGCCCTCTCTCCAATGGTTCACCGAACTGACCCAGCGCGAACGCCGCACCCTCTACGCTGGCTTTGGCGGCTACGCAGTCGACGCCTTCGATTTCATGATCTACTCATTCCTCATTCCGACGCTGATCGCGACGTGGGGCATGACCAAAAGCGAAGCCGGCATGATCGCGACCAGTTCGCTGATTTCGTCGGCGGTCGGCGGCTGGCTCGCGGGTATCCTCGCCGACCGCTACGGACGCGTGCGTGTCCTCCAGTGGACCATCGCCACCTTCGCGATCTTCACCTGCCTGTCTGGCTTCACGCACTCGTTCTGGCAACTGCTCACCACCCGCACGCTGCAAGGCATCGGCTTCGGCGGTGAATGGTCGGTCGTGACGATCATGATGGCCGAAACCATCCGGTCACCTCAGCATCGCGCGAAAGCCGTCGGCACCGTGCAAAGCAGCTGGTCATTCGGCTGGGCCGCGGCGGCCATCATCTATTGGGCGTTCTTCGCGCTGCTGCCGGAACAGGTCGCATGGCGCGCCTGCTTCTGGATCGGCCTGCTGCCCGCGCTGTGGATCTTCTACATCCGCCGCAATGTCAGCGATCCGGAGATATTTCTCGAAACGCGCCGCGCTCGCGAAAGCGGCTTCGACACCTCGCACTTCCTGCAGATCTTCTCCTTCCCTCACCTCAAAACGACCCTGCTAGGCAGCGTGCTGTGCACCGGCATGCTCGGCGGCTACTACGCGATCACCACCTGGCTGCCGACCTATCTGAAAACCGTGCGCCATCTGTCGGTCTTCAACACCAGCGGCTATCTGATCGTGCTGATCGTCGGCTCATTCACCGGCTATATCGTCGGGGCGATTCTGTGCGACAAGATCGGCCGGCGCGCGTCGTTCGTGCTGTTCGCAATCGGCTCGTTCGTGCTTGGCATGGTCTACACGATGCTGCCGATCACCGACGGCATGATGCTCGGGCTCGGCTTCCCGCTCGGCATCGTGGTGCAAGGGATTTTCGCGGGTGTGGGCGCCTATCTGTCGGAGTTGTATCCGAATTCGATCCGCGGCTCGGGGCAAGGCTTCTGCTACAACCTGGGCCGCGGTCTCGGCTCGTTCTTTCCGATCCTGGTGGGTACGCTGTCGCAAACCATGACGCTGGTTAAGGCGATGGGTCTCGTCGCCGGTTCGGGCTATCTGCTGGTGATCGTCGCCGCCGTGCTCCTGCCGGAAACCAAGGGCAAAGTGCTCGGCGCGACCCACCCTATCGCCTGAAATCGCTGGTCACACACATGAAAACGATCGTTCTGGGCGGCGGCGTGATCGGCGTCGCTACCGCGTTTTATCTGAGCCAGCAAGGCTGCGACGTCACCCTCATCGAGCGCGAGCCGGACGTCGCGCTCTCCACCAGCTTCGGCAACGCCGGCGTGATCGCGCCGGGCTATGTGACGCCGTGGGCCGCGCCTGGCATGCCGGCGAAGATTCTCAAGTATCTGTTCAAGCCGGCCTCACCGCTGATCTTCCGCCCTGCTTTCGATCCAGCTCAATGGCGTTGGATCGCGCGCTGGCTACGTGAATGCGACCTCGAACGCTTTCGCGTCAACAAGCAGCGCATGCAACGCATCGCTTACTACAGCCGTGAGTGCCTGCACGAATTCCGCCGCGGCTATCCGTTCGACTATGGCCGCAGTCAGGGCTATCTGCAGTTGTTCCGCAGCGAGTACGACGTCGAACTCGCGCAACCCGCGCTGGCGGTCCTGCGCGACGCGGGCATCGCGCATCGGGAAGTCAGCGCGGCGCAGTGCGTCGAGATCGAACCGGGTTTGCGCTGGGCGCGTCAGACACCAGTCTCAGGTCTCTACCTCCCCGACGACGAAGCCGGCGATTGCGCCCGCTTCACCCGCGAATTGCGCGCGATCTGCGAGCGCAACGGCGTACAGTTTCGCTTCGACACGCGTGTGAGCGCCCTCGACGTGCGAGGCGGTATGGTTCGCGCGGTGCAGATCGAAAGCGAACGCGGCCGCGAGACGTTGCAAGCGGAGGCGGTGGTGGTGGCGCTGGGCGTCGATAGTGCGGCATTGCTCGCGCCGCTCGGTGTGAAGGTGCCGCTCTACCCGGTCAAAGGCTACTCGGCGACGCTGCCCATCACCGACGAAGAAAAAGCCCCGCACGCGGCACTGATGGACGAGTCGCTGAAAACGGCGATCACGCGCTTCGGCAACAACCTGCGCGTGGCCGGCACCGCGGAGCTCGGCAATCGCCAGACGACCTTGCGCGAGCAGGCCTTGCAAACGCTGATGAAAGTGCTCAGCGATTGGTTTCCGCACGCGGCCAATCCGACTTCCGCGCACTTCTGGGTGGGTCGCCGTCCGATGACGCCCGATGGCGCGCCGTTGCTCGGTCCGTCGGGCGTGGACAATCTGTGGCTGAACCTCGGGCACGGTTCAACGGGGTGGGCAATGTCGATGGGTTCGGGCCGGGTGGTCGCGGATCTCATCACGCAGCGCAAGCCGGAGATCGATCTCGACGGGTTGACGTTGGCCCGGTATCGAAAATGACTCAATGACTGCGCGGCCTGGCGCGGAGCACCACTCGCAACCCAACACATAGACAGGACGCTCTGAGCGTCGCAAAAACGAAAAGCCGGGCACCCTCTCAGGTGCCCGGCTTTGTTTTTACCGCTTTGGGGTACTGCTTATATACCGCTTTGTCGTCTCCACCACGTCCTGCAAGCATGAGCTGGTTTTTACGCCATCAGGCGGAAACCAGCAGCAACCGTGTTGCATGGGACCAGAGTAAGCGCTTTGCATGGGACTGGAGTAACGTGCTAAAGCGCGACTCCAGTCGACAGCTAAAGCGCCAACTCTGGTCGACAGCAGACATTAGCGCGGCAGTTCCGAATGCCCCATCAGGAATGCATCGACCGAACGTGCACACTGGCGGCCTTCGCGAATCGCCCACACCACCAGCGACTGGCCACGACGCATATCGCCCGCGGTGAAGACCTTGTCCACCGACGTGTAATACGCCTTGTCGCCCTCGGTCGCGGCACGCACGTTGCCACGGTTGTCCTTATCGACACCGAACGCCTCAAGCACCGGCGACACCGGTTGCGTGAAGCCCATGGCCAGCAGCACCAGATCGGCCTTCATTTCGAATTCCGAGTTCGGCACTTCCTGCATCTTGCCGTCCTTCCATTCGACGCGTGCGGCGATCAGCTTCTCGACCTTGCCGTTCTTGCCTTCGAGGCGCTTGGTCGCGACGGCCCAGTCACGCGAGCAGCCTTCGTCATGCGACGACGACGTGCGCAGCTTGATCGGCCAGTACGGCCACACGAGCGGCTTGTTTTCTTCTTCCGGCGGTTGCGGCAGCAGTTCGAATTGCGTGACGCTCTTCGCGCCATGACGGTTCGACGTACCGACGCAGTCCGAACCCGTATCGCCGCCACCGATCACGACCACATGCTTGCCCTTCGCGAGCAACTGGTTCACGACCTTGTCGCCGGCGTTGACCTTGTTCTGCTGCGGCAGGAATTCCATCGCATAGTGGATGCCTTCCAGCTCGCGGCCCGGCACCGGCAGATCGCGCGGCGTTTCGGAACCGCCAGCGATCACGACCGCGTCGAACTGTTCTTTCAGTTCGGCCGGCGTGATGGTTTCCTTCGCCGTGTTGCCGATGTGTTCCGGCAGCGTATCCGCCTTACCGACGAACACGTTAGCGCGGAACGTCACGCCTTCAGCTTCCATCTGGCGCATGCGGCGATCGATCAGCCACTTTTCCAGCTTGAAGTCGGGAATGCCGTAACGCAGCAAGCCGCCGATGCGGTCGTTCTTTTCGAACACGGTGACATCGTGCCCCACGCGCGCGAGTTGCTGCGCGACGGCCATACCGGCAGGGCCGGATCCGACCACGGCGACCTTCTTGCCGGTCTTGTGCTTCGGCGGCAGCGGCGCGACCCAGCCTTCGGCCCACGCTTTGTCGATGATCGCGTGTTCGATCGACTTGATGCCCACCGGGTCGTCGTTGATGCCGAGCGTGCACGCCGCTTCGCACGGCGCCGGGCAGATGCGGCCCGTGAACTCGGGGAAGTTGTTCGTCGAGTGCAGCACTTCGATCGCGTTCTTCCAGTCCTGATGGAACACCAGGTCGTTGAAGTCCGGGATGATGTTGTTCACGGGGCAGCCGTTGTTGCAGAACGGAATGCCGCAGTCCATGCAACGCGCGCCTTGAATCTTTGCTTCGTCGTCGGTCAGTGCCGCGACGAATTCCTTGTAGTGCTTCACACGTGTGAGCGGAGCTTCGTACGCCTCGTGGCGGCGCTCATACTCGAGAAAACCGGTTGCCTTGCCCATGTGGTTCTCTTCTCTATCTGTATCAAGTGAGGTGATCTACACCCGTCGCGTCGAACAATCGAATAGTCGAGCGCGGCGGGTACGGCTAAGTGTGACGTCTGCGGGTCGGGCCGCGGGCGGGTCAGGTTAAGCGGCGAGCACTTCCTTGTTCGCCTTCTTCGCTGCCATTTCGCCCAGCGCGCGCTTGTATTCGGTCGGGAACACCTTGACGAATTGACGGCGCGACGCATCCCAGTTTTCGAGCAGCGCCTTTGCACGCGGCGAACCCGTGAACTGGAAGTGACGTTCGATGAGACCCTTGAGCAGGGCTTCGTCGGTCGTGCCGCTGTGCCAGAGGCCCTTGTCGACCGTGCGTTCCTGTTCAGCTTGTTGCAAGACGGGATCGAGCGCGACCATCGACTTGTTGCACTTGCCCGCGAACGTGCTGTCCGGATCGAACACGTAGGCGATACCGCCCGACATACCGGCCGCGAAGTTACGGCCCGTTTCGCCGAGCACGATCACCGTGCCACCAGTCATGTATTCGCAACCGTGGTCGCCCGTGCCTTCGACAACCGCCGTCGCACCCGAGTTACGCACGCAGAAACGCTCGCCAGCGACGCCGCGGAAGAACGCTTCACCTTCGATCGCGCCGTACATTACCGTGTTGCCGCAGATGATGTTCTCTTCCGACTTGCCGCGGAAATCGTTGGTCGGACGAATGATGATGCGGCCGCCCGAGAGGCCCTTGCCGACGTAATCGTTACCGTCGCCGACCAGATCCAGCGTCACGCCTCTCGCGAGGAACGCGCCGAAACTCTGGCCCGCGGTGCCCTTCAACTGGATGTGAATCGTGTCGTCGGCCAAGCCGTCGTGGCCGTACTTCTTCGCGATCGTGCCGGACAGCATCGCGCCGACCGTACGGTTCACGTTGCGCACCGGCTGGATGAACGAGACGTGCTCGCCCTTCTCGATCGCGGCCTTTGCCTTCTCGATCAGCACGTGATCCAGCGCCTTCTCGAGACCGTGGTCCTGCACGTCGACGTGCTTGCGTGCGACTTCAGCCGATACCTGCGGCTGATAGAACACACGCGAAAAGTCGAGGCCCTTCGCCTTCCAGTGCTCAACGCCCTTCTTCATATCGAGCAGTTCGGCGTGGCCGATCAGGTCGTCGAACTTGCGGATGCCCAGTTGCGCCATGATTTCGCGCGCTTCTTCCGCAACGAAGAAGAAGAAGTTGACGACGTGTTCCGGCTGGCCCTGGAACTTCGCACGCAGCACCGGATCTTGCGTCGCGACGCCGACCGGGCAGGTGTTCAGGTGGCACTTGCGCATCATGATGCAGCCTTCGACGACGAGCGGCGCCGTCGCGAAGCCGAACTCGTCCGCGCCAAGCAGCGCGCCGATCACGACGTCACGGCCGGTCTTCATCTGACCGTCGGCCTGCACGCGGATACGGCCGCGCAGTTGGTTCAGCACGAGCGTTTGCTGCGTTTCAGCCAGACCCAGTTCCCACGGCGTGCCGGCATGCTTCACCGACGACAGCGGCGATGCACCCGTACCGCCGTCATGGCCGGCGATCACGACGTGATCGGCCTTCGCCTTGGCGACACCCGCTGCCACCGTACCGACGCCCGACTCCGACACCAGCTTCACCGACACGCTGGCCGCCGGGTTGGCGTTCTTCAGGTCGTGAATCAGCTGCGCCAGATCTTCGATCGAGTAGATGTCATGGTGCGGCGGCGGCGAAATCAGGCCGACGCCCGGCACGGAGTAACGCAGCTTGCCGATGTATTCCGACACCTTGTGGCCCGGCAACTGACCGCCTTCGCCCGGCTTCGCGCCTTGCGCCATCTTGATCTGGATCTGATCAGCCGACGCGAGGTATTCCGCCGTCACGCCGAAACGGCCCGACGCCACCTGCTTGATCTTCGAGCGCAGCGAATCGCCGTCCTTCAGCGGAATGTCGACGATCACTTCATCGCCGATCACGGACTTCATCGTGTCGCCGTTCTTGATCGGAATGCCGCGCAGTTCGTTGCGGTAACGGTTCACGTCCTCGCCACCTTCGCCGGTGTTCGACTTGCCGCCGATGCGGTTCATCGCGACAGCCAGCGTGGCATGGGCTTCGGTCGAGATCGAGCCCAGCGACATGGCGCCGGTCGCGAAACGCTTGACGATGTCCTTCGCCGATTCGACTTCGTCGAGCGGGATCGCCTTGGTCGGATCGAACTTGAATTCGAACAGGCCGCGGAACGTCATGTGGCGCTTGGTCTGATCGTTGATCAGATGCGCGTATTCCTTGTACGTCTGGTACGAGTTGCTGCGCGCCGAATGTTGGAGCTTGGCGATCGCATCCGGCGTCCACATGTGTTCTTCGCCGCGCACGCGATAGGCGTACTCGCCACCCGCGTCGAGCATGTTCGCGAGCACCGGGTTGTCGCCGAACGCGTCGCGATGCAGACGGATCGCTTCTTCCGCGACGTCGAACAGGCCAATACCGCCGACCTTCGACGAGGTGCCATTGAAGTACTTCGACACCAGGCCTTCAGCCAGGCCAACGGCTTCGAAAATCTGCGCGCCGGTGTACGACATGTAAGTCGAAATGCCCATCTTCGACATGACCTTCTGCAGGCCCTTGCCGACTGCCTTGGTGAAGTTGTAGACCGCCTTTTCCGGCGACAGGTCACCCTTCAGGCCCGCTGCGAGCTGGCCGAGCGTTTCCATCGCGAGGTACGGGTGCACGGCTTCCGCGCCGTAGCCCGCGAGCAAGGCGAAGTGGTGCGTTTCACGCGCCGAGCCGGTTTCCACGACCAGGCCCGCGCTCGTGCGCAGACCATGCTGGACGAGGTGCGTGTGGATCGCGGCAGTGGCCAGCAATGCCGGGATCGCAACGTTGTCGCGGTCAGTCTTGCGATCGGACACGATCAACATGTTGTAGCCGGACTTCACCGCATCGACGGCTTCCGCGCACAGCGACGCCAGGCGCGCTTCGATGCCTTCCTTGCCCCAGGCCACCGGATAGCAGATGTTCAGTTCGTATGAACTGAACTTGCCGCCCGTGTACTGATCGATCGCGCGAATCTTCGCGATGTCCTTGAAGTCGAGCACCGGCTGCGACACTTCGAGGCGCATCGGCGGGTTGATGTTGTTCGTGTCCAGCAGGTTCGGCTTCGGACCGACGAACGACACCAGCGACATCACCATGTTTTCACGGATCGGGTCGATCGGCGGGTTCGTGACTTGCGCGAACAGCTGCTTGAAGTAGTGATAGAGCGTCTTGTTCTTGTTGGACATGACCGCCAGCGGCGAGTCGTTGCCCATCGAACCGACGGCTTCTTCACCGGCTTGCGCCATCGGCGCCATCAGGAACTTGAGGTCTTCCTGCGTGTAGCCGAACGCCTGCTGGCGATCCAGCAAGGCAGCGGCTTCGCGGCGTTCCGTTGCGACGTCTTCGGCCTTCGGCTCGATTTCGTCGAGCTTGATGCGCACCGCGTCGATCCAGCTCTTGTACGGCTTGGCGTTGGCGAGGTTGTCCTTCAGTTCCTTGTCGTCGATGATGCGGCCGTGTTCCATGTCGATCAGGAACATCTTGCCCGGCTGCAGACGCCACTTCTTGACGATCTTCGACTCGGGGATCGGCAACGTGCCAGCTTCGGACGCCATGATCACGAGGTCGTCGTCGGTGACGATGTAGCGCGCCGGACGCAGACCGTTACGGTCGAGCGTGGCGCCGATCTGACGGCCGTCGGTGAAGGCAATCGCGGCGGGGCCGTCCCACGGCTCCATCATCGCGGCGTGGTATTCGTAGAACGCGCGGCGGTTGTCGTCCATCAGCGTGTGCTGTTCCCAGGCTTCCGGGATCATCATCATCACGGCATGGACGAGCGGGTAGCCGGCCATCACCAGCAGTTCGAGACAGTTGTCGAACGATGCCGTGTCGGATTGGCCCGGGTAGATCAGCGGCCACAGCTTCGGCAGATCGTCGCCGAGCACGTGCGATGCGATCGCGCCGGTACGGGCGTTCAGCCAGTTGACGTTGCCCTTCACCGTGTTGATTTCGCCGTTGTGGGCGATCATGCGGTACGGGTGAGCCAGTTCCCACGCCGGGAACGTGTTGGTCGAGAAGCGCTGGTGCACCAGCGCCAGCGCCGACACCGTGCGCTCGTCCTGCAGGTCGCGGTAATACACTCCGACCTGGCCGGCCAGCAGCAGCCCCTTGTAGACCACCGTGCGCGCCGAGCACGACGGCACGAAGTATTCCTTGCCGTGCTTGAGCTTGAGCGCCTGGATGCGGTGGCTCGCGGTCTTGCGGATCACGTACAGCTTCCGCTCGAGCGCGTCGGTCACCATGATGTCCTTGCCGCGGCCGATGAAGATCTGGCGGATCAGCGGCTCGCTCGCCTTGACGGTGGGCGAAATCGGCATGGTGTGATCGACCGGCACGTCGCGCCAGCCCAGCACGACCTGGCCTTCGGCCTTCACCGTGCGTTCCAGTTCCTGTTCGCATGCGAGACGCGATGCGTGTTCCTTCGGCAGGAAGACCATGCCAACGCCGTACTCGCCGTTCGGCGGCAGCACGACGCCCTGCTTGGCCATTTCCTCGCGATAGAAACCGTCCGGGATCTGGATCAGGATGCCCGCGCCGTCGCCCATCAGCGGATCGGCGCCGACGGCGCCCCGGTGGTCGAGGTTCTCGAGAATCTTCAGGCCTTGCTCGATGATCTCGTGGCTTTTCTTGCCCTTGATGTGAGCAACGAAGCCGACGCCGCAGGCGTCATGTTCGTTTTGCGGGTCGTACAGACCTTGCGCGGCGGGAACCGGGTGAGTCGGTTGCTGGTGATCGTTCATGGGGACACCGTCTGTGAGGGGCCGGACAGGCCGTTAAACCGTTTTTCTATTGCCGCAGTGCGTACCGCAACCGCGTCGGCGTCTCCGTACGCTTGAATGCTACGCGTATCAAAAAGTACCGGAATTCGGAATATACGCGACGAATCAATGGAATAGCAAATAAAACGTGGTTATCAGACCCCAATTATCAAATTGGTGCATTGCGGTTGTTTTTTATTGGTGCCATATCAAAAAGGTGCAAAAGAAAACGGCATGCGAAGATGCCGTTTTGGGTGCAGCGCTTTGATGCAAAACGCTTTATTGCGTCTGCGGCGTCTCGCGGACCTTGCGCGGCCGCCCACGCGGCAGCGGCGAAACGCGCCGGTTGGCGGCCCGCGCCGCCCACTCCCGATAGGTGTCGCTGCCCAAAACCCAGCCTTTCAGGGTGGCCTGTTGAAGCTGACTGGCTTCGCGTTCGTCGAGCGGCTGCTCGCACAATTCACGGTACGCACGCTGCCGTTCGAATGGCGTATTGCCGAGCGACCAGTACAACGGGTGGTCGGTAATCAGGCTGTCGAGCGTCAGGCCGATGTGGTGGCGGTAGCTCGACCAGCGATAGTCCTCGGGCGCGCTGACGAGCCCGGCACGCACCGGCGACATCTCGACAACGCGGCTCGCCAGCAGGAAATAGCGCTCGCCTTCGATAACCGTGGCACGGTAGCGGCCCTCCCACAGCGTGCCGCGGCGCGCATAACGCCGGTTGAAGTGCGCAACGTAGCGGCGCCCCACCGCCTGCATTGCCTTCGGCAAGCTCGACTCCTCAGTGGGCGTGACGAGCAGTTGGACAGAACCCGGCATCAACGCATACGCGTGGATGGACAAGTGATGGTCGCGTGAAGCCGCTTTCAAGCAGTCGATGAAAAGCTCGTAGTCCTGGTCATCGACGAACGCGGGCTGCTGATCAAGTCCGCGGAGGATGACGTGCTGCGGCTGGTCAGGGACATAGAGACGTGCAAGCCGTGCCATGCTGAAGTATCCAATAGTCGCGTTGGTACAAACCCGAAGGTCCGAAGAGCCGCATGCGCCCGGGGTTCGGCGCGGCGCGGCTGAGCCAGAAACCGCGCGGAGCCTAGGGAGAAAGCTCTAACCGCCGCGTATGGTTTGTTTCAAACGTTGTAGTCATAATGAGCGGGCCTTTTTGGAGGAGCACATATGAAATTAAAACAGGCCGTAACGGGGATCGCCGCGCTAGCCTGCATGACAACGGCAGCACATGCGCAATCGGCCGGAAGCTTTTACGTCACGACAGGTTGGTTCCATCTTGCGCCTCAGTCGAACAGCGACCCGCTGACCGTGACGAGCATAGGTGGCAGCCCGACCAATCTCACACAACCTAACACCGGGGCAAAGCTGGATTCGGCCGACACGATCGGCTTCACCGCCGGTTACTTCGTCACAGATCACATTGCGACCGAGTTCGTGATCGGCGTCCCGCCTTCGTTCGACCTTGAAGGCTCGGGCAACCTCTCCCAATTCGGGAAGCTCGGCCAGGCAAAACAGTGGAGCCCGACTCTGCTGTTCAAGTACTACTTCAACGCGCCGACCGCCACGTTCCGCCCGTATCTCGGCGTTGGCGTGAGCCGCGTCTGGTTCACTGATGCAGAGATCACCAATAGCGTGTTCCAGGCAAACGTACTGCATGGTCCGACCAGCGTCTCTACGGATAGTTCGTGGGCACCGGTGTTTAATGCAGGTTTCACCTATGCGTTCAACCAGCACTGGTTCGCGGGCGTCTCGATTTCGTACCTGCCGCTCAGCACGACCGCCAAACTGAACTCTGCCGCCGCCACCCCGGTCGGCACGCTGAATGTGCAATCGCAAACCAAGATCAGACTCAACCCGATCGTTTCCTACGTCAACATCGGTTACCGTTTCTAACGCCTCACGAAATTAGGGGCTGTTGACTTAGGGTAGTCGAATTTTCGTGACTTGGACAACGCCGTCATACATCCAATGACGGCGTTTTTTATGTTGCGCGCTAGTCGCGAGGCCGTTCGCGGCATGGGAACCCCACCCAGCGGGCAGGCGTGAGGGTTTGTAAATTTAACCCGCCATTGAATTGGCTCGTGCACTCTCTGCTGAGGAATGTGGGTCCGCGCCAAGGTGGGCAGGCGCCGCGGGTGTGGCACCGAAGTTGCGTTCATAGTGCATTTCCCGCGCGGCAACGTGTGTCTGCGTGACAGCGTGGGACCTTTTCACTCCCATCGAAGGAGCGGCCATGACAGCACTGCCCAATACGCGAGACGCCCTCGGCGAATCCTGGACCACCACAAGCCGCCGTGCGCGGCGTATCGCTCGCCATAGCCGCCATGCGGCCAAAGATATCGCGGGCGAACTGCGCACGCTGATGTCGGAACTCGAATCCACCCTGGCAGACGGCACCGGGGCCGATGCCGTGGCGCTGCGCAGCAAACTGCGAAAGCAACTCGATGCCGCGCGCGAGCGCCTGAACGACACCCGCGAAGCCATGCGGGAACGCGCCGAAGCGGCAATCTCCGAGGCTGAAGACTACGTGCGTGAAAACCCCTGGCAGACGATTGCGATCGTCGGCGGCGCTGCGCTAATCGCGGGCGCGCTGCTCGCGTCGCGGCTGCGCTAGACAGGTTGTGCCAAATGAGGATGAAGAGCCGGCTCGCGGTATAGGAGCCGGCTCTGACGCCGGTCAAGCGACCGATACCTATCGGCGTCAGTTCGTTCAGTTGTCGTCGATCACGAACAGCCGCTGATACTCCTTCACCGCATATCGATCCGTCATGCCCGCGATGTAGTGGGCGATCAGGCGCGGCTGCTGCGACACGTCCGTCGATTGATAGCTGGGTGGCAAGAGCCGCGGATCGTCCGTGAATGCATCGAACAGGCCGGCCACTACGCGGCGAGCCTTGTTGGCCATGCGCATGACGCGATAGTGGCGGTACAGGTTCTTGAATAGAAAGCGCTTGAGCGCCGCCGCCTGCGCAGCGATCGCTTCGCTATGCGCGACCAGCGGCGGTGCGGCGCGCACGGCGTCCAGCGACGCTGGCGCGTGCCTTGCAAGATTGAGCGAGGTCGTATCGATCAGGTCGACGATCAACGTGTTGATAATGCGGCGCACGGTCTCGTGAATCAGCCGGCGCCCTTCGATCTGCGGGAAGTCGTCGCGTGCGGCCGCGTAGTGCGTCTGCCATAACTCCACTTCAGCCAGCTGCTCCACCGCGAGCAGGCCAGAGCGCAAGCCGTCGTCGACATCGTGATTGTTGTACGCGATCTCATCGGCGACATTGGCGATCTGCGCTTCGATGGAAGGCTGCCGCCCCTCCAGAAAACGCTCGCCGAGTGCGCCGAGGCGCCGCGCATTCTCGCGCGAGCAGTGCTTGAGAATGCCTTCCCGCGTTTCGAAGCAGAGATTCAGGCCGTTGAACGCGCCGTAGTGCTCTTCCAGATCGTCGACCACTGCGAGGCTTTGCAGGTTGTGCTCGAAGCCGCCATGTTCGCGCATACATTCGTTCAGCGCATCCTGGCCCGCATGGCCGAACGGCGTATGGCCGAGATCGTGCGCAAGCGAAATGGCTTCGACGAGGTCTTCGTTGACACGCAGATTTCGGGCAACCGAACGGGCAATCTGCGCGACTTCCAGGCTATGGGTGAGTCGCGTGCGAAACAGATCGCCCTCGTGATTCACGAATACCTGCGTTTTGTACTCAAGCCGACGGAACGCCGTCGAGTGGACGATGCGGTCGCGATCGCGCTGGAATTCGGTGCGCGCGCTGGGCGCGGCTTCGGGATAGCGACGCCCGCGCGAATGGGCGGAATGTGCCGCATACGGCGCAAGATGCGCTTCGAGTGCTTCCTGCGAAGGCACGCCGCTCACGGGCGTGCTTGCCGGGTCATGCTTTACATCGTCGCTGCGCCTGTCAGTCACCGGATTCTCCGAAACATGGGCGGCGCCTCGTGACGCTGGTGCGCGTTGCCTTGCTGCCAGGCCCTCGCCGAATCGGTCTAGACGGCAGCGGTCAGCGTGGCGTGCACCTCGGCGTCGGGCGCCTGGGTGATCAGCGTCTCACCGAAACGCTTCAACAGAATGAATTTGATCGCGCCGGCTTCCGCCTTCTTGTCGACCCGCATGAGTTCGACATACCGCGAATCGCCAAGCGCGGGCGCCCGGGTGGGCAGATGCGCGGCTACGATCACGTCCACCAGACGCTTGCGCGCCGCTTCGTCGAGATAGCCCATGCGCACGGACAGGTCCGCCGCCATCACCATCCCGCAGCCGACCGCCTCGCCGTGCAACCATTCACCGTAGCCGAGTCCGGCTTCGATCGCATGGCCGAAGGTGTGGCCGAAATTGAGGATCGCGCGCAGTCCGCCTTCGCGCTCGTCCTGCGCCACAACCGACGCCTTGATCTCGCACGAGCGCTTGACCGCTTCGGCCAGCGCTTCCGGCTCGCAGCGATTGAGCGCCTCGACGTTCGCTTCGATCCAGTTGAAGAAACCGGCGTCGGCAATCGCGCCGGTCTTGATCACTTCAGCGACGCCCGCGGCCAATTCGCGCGCCGGCAGCGTGCGCAGCGCGCCGATGTCGGCGATCACAGCCTGCGGCTGGTAGAACGCGCCAATCATGTTTTTGCCAAGCGGATGGTTGATGCCGGTCTTGCCGCCCACCGACGAATCGACTTGCGACAGCAAGGTGGTCGGCACCTGGATGAACGGCACGCCGCGCATGTAGCAGGCCGCGGCAAACCCCGTCATGTCGCCGATCACGCCGCCGCCCAAGGCGATCAGCGTGGTCTTGCGATCGGCGCGCGAGCCCAGCAGCGCGTCGAAAATCAGGTTCAGGGTTTCGAGGTTCTTATACGCTTCGCCGTCCGGCAAAACGACCGTGGACACCTGCTTGCCGAGCGGCGCGAGCGCCGCGCGCAGCGTGTCGCCGTAGAGCGGGTCGACCGTGGTATTCGTGACGATGGTGACCGAGCTGCCGGCGATATGCGGCGCGAACAACGCGGTCTGGCTGATCAGATCAGCACCGATATGGATGGGGTAGGCGCGCTCGCCCAGTTCGACATTGACGGTAATCATACGGTCCATTATGACGCAGGATGTTTGGCGACGCCGGCCATCTCGAGCTGCATCAGAACCATGTTGACGAGTCCGTTGACCGAAGGCCGGCCGGTTTCGATGACAAAGTGCGCGCATTCCCGGTATAGCGGATCGCGTACTTCGTAGAGCGCCTCGAGGCGCGCTTTGGGGTCTTCGGTCTGCAAAAGCGGACGATTCTTGTCGCGCCGGGTGCGCAGCCAGAGATCGTGCGGATTGGCGCGCAAATAGATCACCAGACCTCGATTTCGCAGCGCTTCGCGGTTTTCCGGCCGCAGCACGGCGCCGCCGCCCGTGGCCAGCACGATATTTTCGCGCCCGGTCAGCTCGGAAATCACGTGCGCTTCGCGATCGCGAAAGCCCGCTTCGCCTTCCAGCTCGAAGATCACTGGGATGCGCGCGCCCGTGCGCGCCTCGATTTCATGGTCGGAATCGAAGAACGGGCGATCGAGACGGCGCGCAATGGCCCGGCCCACGGTGGTTTTGCCTGCCCCCATGAGCCCTACAAAAAATACATTGGCGTATGCGTCCCGCGCTTGCAACGGTGTCCTCTGGCTAATCCGGTATGGTTCGTGCCGCAGCTTACTGGCAAAGCGGCTGCCTTGTCGAGCCTGCACGCCGCCGCGAGTGAGCGGCGGCAGCGTGCCCCTAATTTGTCTGAACGACGCGCGGCGTGATGAAAACTGCCAGTTCACTGCGCTGGTCCCGACGGGCCCGATGGCGAAAAAGCGCACCTAAAACAGGTATTTTGCCCAGGACCGGCACCCGCGTCACATCGTCCCGGTCGTCGGTCGCGTAAATTCCGCCGATCGACACCGTACCACCATCTTCGACTTCGACGCGCGTTTGCACGTGTTTGGTGTTGATCGCGGGCCCGGCGTCAGTCTGCTCGCCGACGCTGTCTTTGGCGATGTCGAGATCCAGCACCACTCTGCCGTCCGGCATGATTTGCGGCTCAACCTCCAGTTTGAGCGTGGCGCGGCGAAACTGCACGCCCGACACACCCTGCCCCACTTTCGCCTGATAGGGCAGCTCGGTGCCCTGCTCGACGACCGCTTTCATCCGGTCCGCTGTCACGACCCGGGGGCTCGAGACGATTTCACCGCGCCCTTCGGCCTCCAGCGCGCTCAGCTCGATGTTCAGGAGCCGCGTCGCCCCGGCTGCGAACAAGGTCAGCCCGGCGGTGGCGGCGTCGAAACCGGAAATCGGCCGCGCCGACAGATCGTATACGGAGCCGTCCTTGCCTCCCGTCAACCCTCGGGTGGAACCGTCGGCGTTGGCATTGGCCGCCGCCATGGAAAGCCGCACACCGAGATTACGCGAAAACCCATGCTCACCTTCGACGATACGCGCCTCGATCAATACCTGACGGGTCGGCCGGTCGACGGAGGCAAGCAACGACGTGATTTGCGCGAGGCGTCCTTCGAGATCGGTGACGAACAGCAGATTGGTACGCGGATCGGCAGTCGCGGCGCCGCGTTTGGACAGCACGCGCTGGTTTCCGGCGCCGCTCAACAGCCGCCGCACGTCGTCGGCGCGGGCGTACTGCAACTCGAACGTGCGGCTTGCGAGCGGCTCAAGATCGGCAGCTCTCGCGTGCGCTTCGAAACGTTGCCGCTCACGCGCGGCCAGATCCGCGATCGGTGCGACCCAGATCACGTTGCCGTGCCGCTCCATTGCCAGCCCGTTGACGTCGAGCAAGGTATCGAACGCGGTGCGCCACGGCACCTTGTCGAGCCGCAGTGAAACGGCGCCGCGCACTCTCTCGCTCGCGACGATGTTCAGTCCGGTGAACTCGGCGAAGGCGTTGAGCACCGCGCCGAGTTCGGCACGCTGGAAATTAAGCGAGATCGGTTTGTCGTCAGCGGCAAGTTTGGCGTCTGCAGGCGTTTTCGGTGCGTCGCTCAGGCGCGCGAGCGGAGGCAGCGGGACCGGTGGGCCTTCAAGCGCTGAAGTTCCAGCGAGATCATCGCGCGCAGAGGCTGCGGATTGTCTCCGTAGCGGAACTGAACCGTCTGCGTCGCCGGCGAGGTCGTCGGCGCGACCGATGTCGGCGGGTGCCGCCGCTCGCGATACGCGGGGCTCGTCGGCGAAATCGTCACGGAACGGGTTAGGCACTTCGGCAGCGATGCCGCGCGGCAGTGGCGGTGCGTCGTATCGAGCATCGGGCAGCGCGATGGCGTCGTCGAGCGACATGTGCGCGGGGAGTGGAGGAAGCAGCGGGGTCGACGCGTGCGCGATGCCGATGCTTAATGCCATGCCGGCGACCAGACAGCTAAAAAGGCTAAGATGGCTGCGAACCGGACTGCAAAGCGATCTGCAAAACGCGCCTCCACGCGTTCTTGCAGACAGGCCACAACAGACACCATGGCAAAAACACGTGCGAGCGCCGAAGCGCAACACGGCCACGCTAACTGGCGTCATCAGCCTCATCAGGACGCCTCCGTCAGTGCCAACGTACGTGTCGCGCCGCCACTGACCAGCGTGATGCTGAGCGCGTCGAGCCGCGTGACGCGCTCAGTACCAAGTTGCTGCCCGGGCACGACCGTGGTCGCGCCATCTGGCGTATCGAGCAAGGCCAGGCCTCGCGTGCGGTCGTGCAGCAAGCCGACCAGGCGCAGTGGTGAAACATCAGGCTGCGGCTCGCCGGACGCGAGCATCTGCGGAAGCGAGAACGGGTCGAAGAATACGATGTCTTCTTCATCGTCTGAATCGAGGCTCTCGTCGGCGAACGCATCCGCAGCAGCCGTAGAAGGCACCGGTCTCAGCGCGCTGAATACGTGCAGCGTCGCCCTCACCGCCAGCGAATCAGCATCGCGCTTGACCGTCACATCGAAGGGAACGATCAGCACCGGCAGATCCGACAGGCCGCGCAGAAATGCCATCAGGTGGACGAAATTGGTGTGCGCGGTGAGCTGGATAGGACGCATGTTTTCGGCACCCGAGCCGCTAGTGGCGCCCGGTTCTACCGAGAGCAACGAAACGCTATTCTGCGTCGCGAGTTCGGACACGATGCGCACATCGTCCGCGGAGGTCCATGACGCAGGCAACGGTGCGCCCGGCGTGGCGGCAATTTCCCGGCGTAGCGCGGGCAATTGCGCCAGCGCGCGGCGCGCCTCCGCGAGATGCCGGGTGGCGGCATCCAATGCCGTCCGGCTCGCCTCGACACCGCCGAGATCGGCCACCACCCAGCCATGCGCGCCAAGTCCGAACACGACCGCAGCGATCAGCAACGCGACCACCCAACGGCGCCGACGGCTCCAGGCAGCGAGCGGCAAGCGCACACGCTTCAGCCACTGGGACAAAGAAAACTGCGCGCTCGCCGCGCCGCCGAACTCGACAAAAACCGTACTCATTTCGCACCTCCTGATTGTTCAGACTTCACGGGACCTTGCGCCGCCAACCCGGCTGTATGAGCCGTTTTCTTTGGCGGGTCGTCCCAGCGCAGATGCGCGCCGAATTCGATCGGGCCGGTCATGCGGGCCGCCGCAACCGCACTGCTGCGTGGCGCCGAGCGACGCAGGTCGCTGACCTCCGCGCCCTGCACACCGCGGATCGCGCTCAAGCGTTTGAGCCACCCGGCCGACGCGATATGTCCGCGCGAGGTCGCGAACAATTCCGTCTCGTGCTCGCGGTGGCGCAACTGCTGCAGCACCACGCCGTCACCCGGTTCGAAACTCAATGCATCCAGCAGATCGCGCAAATGCATTAGCGGCTCGGACAAGTTCACCGCACGCGCCGCGCCTTTGCGTTGCTCGTCTTGCGCCCGCAGCAAGCTGGCGTGCTCCGCGAGCGGCACGGCTAGGTGCGTGAGCGATTGTTCGATCGACGCGCGCTGCGCGTCGATCCGTGACCGTTCAAATGCCTGCCATCCGATTAACGCAAGCAAGGCCGCGAAACCGGCGAGCGCTGCGGCAAGCCATTCGAGCAGACGCTGCCGGCGCGAGAGCCGCGCATTGCGTTGCCTGTACGGCAGCAGATTGAAGCCGCCGAGTCGCAGCCGTGCGAAGCGCGCGCCAGGCGTAGAAGGCGGCATGTTCGGGCCCGCCGGATCCAAACCTGCGCTCGGACCGCGCCTCATTCGAGCACCCCGCGCAACGCAAGTCCGAATGCGACCGCTGCGGCAGGCTCGTGCAACAAGGGATCGTGCAGTTGAGGGGCGAGCCCGCCCAGCGCCGCACATTCGAACGGCAGCACAGTGCAACCCAATACATCGGCGATATCCGCCATCGAGAAGCCCACGCCGTCGAGCAAATCGACCTCGCCGCTCAACAACGCGCAGTCGAGTACGGGACCGTGGACGAGATCACGCAATGCGTCGGCGAGATCGGTGTGCTCGGGCGCCGGGTAGCGCATTTCGCCGACCAGGCAGTCGTCGACGATGCGCCAGCCGTACACGCCGTCCATGCCGATCCAGAGCGCGACATAGGGCTCGTGCGGATCGAGTTCGTGGCTCGCCGCGTAGCGCATGGCGCGCAAAGCCGCATGCGGCTCGCCATCGATCGCGGTGAGCGAGATACCCGCGGACGCCGCGCATTCGATACGCGCTTCGAGGTGCTGACGTGCGGTGGCGGCGATCGTCACCGAACGAATCGGCGAGCGCGTTTCGTCGACGAACCAGTCGACCGCCAACGCATGCCGCTCGAGGCCTGCGATGCGCTCGACTTCGCTCATCACCGCCGGCTCGAGTTCGGCGAGTTCATGCCCGCCGTCTTCCGCGCAACCGGCGAGCGCGGCGAGCCGTGTGAGCGGCACTGTGGTTGTCAACGTGGCCGAGGCGGGCAGCGCCATCGCGCATCGCAATGCATGCGTCGCACACGCGCGCGGCAGACCGGCGAATGCGTCGCGTAGCGCACGCGCCACCGCGTGCCGGTCGGCGATCTCTGTGCCGGCCATCGTGCCGGCTCCAAGCGGCACCGTGCTCGCGTACTCGATATGCAGCGCGGCACGTGCGCGTGAATGCTGACTCACCACGACCAGACGCACCGCCTGCGAACCCACATCGATTCCCGCAGCAAAACGCTGCGCACCGAGTTGCATACCTTGAAGCCACGAACTTTTGAACGTCATCACGCCCTCCCTCAGACTCACGCGACGAACTATTCGAACGCGGGTAACGAGGGAGAATTGTGCGTAGCCGCGCCGCCGCGCGACACTCAGCCGAATGGCTAACGTTGCGCGACGCACGCCCTGCACGCCATCAAAGCGTCTACAGTGAAGTCATTCCTGCGCGGCGCGCCGACTTGTCAAGAACTGTCAGTAAGCATGCCGAAAGCTGAAAAGCGAGGCGGCTATAATCGCGGGACTGTTTTTTGGTGCCCATATGCAATCCACGTCTCCTACGTCCCCGCCGCCTGCGCCGCAGAAGCGCAAACGCCCCTTGTGGCTCAAGCTCATCATGGGCTTTGTGGGTCTGATCGTCGCAGGCATCCTGTGCGTGCTGCTGGTGCTCGGTTATGCGCTGGTGGTAGCAACTCCGAACCTGCCGTCGATCGATGCGCTGACCGACTACCGGCCGAAGGTGCCATTGCGTATCTACACGGCCGACCACGTGCTGATTGGCGAATTCGGTGAAGAACGGCGCGACATCGTCCATATCCAGGACGTACCCGACAGCCTGAAGAAAGCCGTGTTGGCAATCGAAGACGCGCGCTTCTACGATCACGGCGGCGTCGACCTCACAGGCATCGCGCGAGCCGGCTTCGTCGCACTGACCAATGGTCACGCCACGCAAGGCGCCAGCACGATCACCATGCAGGTAGCGCGCAACTTCTTCCTGTCGAGTGAGAAGACCTACACGCGCAAGATCTACGAGATGCTGCTCGCGTACAAGATCGAGTCGAAGCTGACGAAAGATCAGATTCTCGAGGTGTATATGAATCAGATCTATCTCGGTCAGCGCGCGTATGGCTTCGCGAGCGCGGCGCGGGTGTACTTCGGCAAAGATCTGAAGGATCTGACACTGGCGGAATCGGCCATGCTGGCGGGCCTGCCCAAGGCGCCGTCCGCGTATAACCCGGTGGTCAATCCGAAGCGCGCGAAGATCCGTCAGGAGTACATCCTGCAGCGCATGTACGAATTGCACTACATCAGTCAGGAACAATACGAGGAGGCAAGCAAGCAGCCGCTGGTTGTCAAGGGTGCGGGCAAGGAGTTCAGTGTGCACGCGGAGTACGTCGCGGAAATGGTGCGGCAGATGATGTACGCGCAGTATCGCGAAGAGGCGTACACGCTCGGCCTGAACGTGGTGACCACCATCGACTCGGCCGATCAGGACGTCGCTTATCGGGCGCTGCGCAAAGGTCTGATGGACTACGAGCGGCGCCACGGCTATCGCGGCCCGGAAGCGTTCATCGATTTGCCATCCGATGCGGACGACCGCGAACAGGCCATCGACGACGCGTTGCTCGAGCATCCCGACAACGGCGAAATCATCGCCGCGGTGGTGACGGCGGCGAACCCGAAGCAGGTGCAGGCCACTTTCATCGATGGCAACGTCGCGACCATTCAGGGCGACGGCCTGCGCTTCGCGCAGTTCGCGCTCGGCACGCGTGCGCAGCCGAATCAACGCGTGCGGCCCGGCGCGATCATTCGCCTTGTGAAGGATGACGACGGCAACTGGTCGATCACGCAGTTGCCGCAAGTGGAAGGCGCGTTCGTTTCGGTGGTGCCGCAAGATGGCGCGATTCGCGCGCTGGTCGGCGGTTTCGACTTCAACAAGAACAAGTTCAACCACGTGACCCAGGCGTGGCGTCAACCGGGTTCGAGCTTCAAGCCGTTCATCTATTCGGCGTCGCTCGAAAAGGGGCTCGGACCGGCCACGGTGATCAATGATGCGCCGCTCTTTTTCAGCGCTGCGGAGACAGGTGGTCAAGCGTGGGAACCGAAGAACTACGGCGGCGGTTTCGACGGTCCGATGACCATGCGCACCGCACTACAGAAGTCGAAGAACCTCGTGTCGATCCGCATCCTGAACCAGATCGGCACCAAGTACGCGCAGCAATACATCACGCGTTTCGGCTTCGATGCGGAGCGTCACCCCGCTTATCTGCCGATGGCGCTCGGCGCGGGTCAGGTCACGCCCTTGCAGATGGCAGGTGCATTCTCGGTGTTTGCTAACGGCGGCTTTCGTGTCAACCCGTATCTGATCGCTGAAGTCACCGATCAGCGCGGTATCGTCGTGGCGCACGCGCAACCGCTGGTCGCCGCGCAGAGTGCGCCGCACGCGATCGAGCCGCGCAATGCGTATGTGATGAACAGCCTGCTGCAAAGCGTCGCGCAACGCGGCACGGGCGCGAAGTCCAACGTCCTGAAGCGTACCGATCTCGGCGGCAAGACCGGCACGACCAACGATTCGCGGGATGCATGGTTTGCCGGCTATCAGCACACGCTCACCGCCATCGCGTGGATCGGCTACGACAACCCGCGCAGTCTCGGCGATAAGGAGACCGGCGGCGGCCTCGCGTTGCCGGTGTGGATCGAATACATGGCGAGCGCGCTCAAAGGCGTGCCGGATTACAAGATGCCGATGCCAGACGGCGTGACCGAGCTCGGTTCAGAGCTGTATTTCGACGACTTCACGCCGGGGCACGGTTTCGTCTCGACAGTCGGTATCAGTCAGGCCGCGCTGGATGCCGACGCGAGCGGTTCAGCATCGGAAGCCGCGCCGGAGCAAGTCGGCGAGCAGGAAAAGCAGGACATCATGAATCTGTTCCGGGGGCACTAAAGCAATCCCTGGATCAGTCGAAAAAAAACCGCCGCGCTCGATGCGCGGTGGTTTTTTTCTTTCAGGCGGTCGCTTTATGCCTCGAAGTGAACCGGCTCACCAGCCTGCTGCGTCGCGTACTCCGACAGCGCGGCGAAAAACTCCGTGCCGCTACGCGTATCGCGCCACTCACCGTCGATAAAACGGAAGTGAAACCCACCCGCTTTCGCGGCAATCCAGATCTCGCTCATCGGTGGCTGCAGGTTGACGATGATCTTCGTGCGGTTCTCGAATTCGAGGGTCAGGACATTGCCGCTGCGCTCGAGTTCGATGTCGGCTTCCGTGTCGTCGAGCGCGCGTTCGATGGCGGCTAGCGCGGCTTCCGCGCGGGTCAGGTATTCACTATCGGACATGCTAAACTCCATCGATTATTTATTCAGGGACAGTCATGCGAGTCGTATCTCGGATGCGCGCGGGGGCGCCCGGCCGCGCGATTGTAGCGGGTTTAACCATTCTCGCAGGTTGTGCACTTGCCGGCTGCGGGCAACGCGGTTCGCTCTATCTGCCCACCGTGCCACCCATGCCGGCCAAGCCGGTCGATCGCACGCAAGCGCCGTCGTCAGTTGAAGTGAAACCCGGCGCGGAAACCGCTTCCCCGATGGGTGAGGTACCAGATACGTCTGGCGCGCCGCTCTCGTTGTCGCCGGAAAGCGAACTCGCCACGCCGCCCGCTTCTGCCGCATCCGCCGCTATGCCTGCGCAACCTGCCTCCGCCGTCACTCCCGCTCAATAAGACTTTCGCATGACTCGATCCGCATTTGACTACGTCGACGGCGTGTTGCACGCCGAAGGCGTGTCCGCCGTCTCACTCGCCGAGCAATTCGGCACGCCGCTGTACGTCTATTCACGCGCCGCGCTAACCGAAGCGTGGAATGCGTATGCAGGCGCTTGCGCCGGCCGCCGCGCGACCGTGCACGTCGCCGTCAAGGCGAATAGCAATCTCGCGGTGCTAAATGTGTTCGCACGCCTCGGCGCCGGCTTCGACATCGTGTCGGGCGGCGAACTGGCGCGCGTGCTGGCTGCGGGCGGCAAAGCGGAAAACACCGTGTTTTCCGGTGTCGGCAAGCATGCGGACGAGATGCGTCAGGCACTCGCGGCTGGCGTCAAATGCTTCAACGTCGAATCGATTCCCGAGCTCGACCGCCTGAATGCGGTTGCGGCGGAAATGGGCAAAAAAGCACCCGTCTCGCTGCGCGTGAATCCGGACGTCGACGCAAAAACGCATCCGTATATTTCCACCGGTCTGAAGTCGAACAAGTTCGGCGTCGCGTTCGAAGATGCACGCGCCACGTACCAAGCCGCAGCGGCAATGACGCATCTCGACGTGGTCGGCATCGACTGCCATATCGGCTCGCAGATCACTGAAGTCGCACCGTATCTGGACGCGGTCGACAAGGTTCTCGAACTGGTCGAACAGATCGAGCAGGACGGCGTGAAGATTCGCCATATCGACGTAGGTGGCGGTCTCGGCATCACGTACGACGACGAAACCCCGCCGGAAATCGGCGACTTCGTGCGCACCGTGCTGGATCGCATCGAAGCGCGCGGTCACGGGCATCGCGAGGTGTATTTCGAGCCGGGCCGTTCGTTGGTCGGCAATGCCGGTGTGCTGCTAACACGCGTCGAGTTTCTGAAGCCCGGCGCGGAAAAGAATTTCGCCATTGTCGATGCAGCGATGACCGATCTCGCACGCCCTGCCATGTACGAGGCCTATCACGCGATCGACGCTGTCGTGAAGCGCGACGTGCCCGCTCACGTGTACGACGTCGTCGGCCCGGTTTGCGAAAGTGGCGACTGGCTGGGTCGTGAGCGACTGCTGGCAGTCGAACCGGGTGATCTGCTGGCGATTCGCTCGGCCGGCGCGTACGGGTTTGTGATGAGCTCGAACTACAACACCCGTCCGCGTGCGGCCGAGGTGATGGTTGATGGTACACAAGTGCATGTCGTTCGCGCGCGTGAAGAGGTCAAGCAGCTGTTTGCAGGCGAAACCATCTTGCCGGCGTAAACGTCAAAGCTTAAGCAGCATAAAAAGGCAATGCCACTGCGGCATCGCCTTTTTCTTTTTGCGCGCGGCACCTCTTGGTCAGCGCGTCTTTAGCCGCCGCTCGCGCAGCCATACGAGCAAACGCCACCCCAACAACGCGACCATGATCGCGCCATAGATCTTCGGCAAGATCAGGTCGTGCTTGCCCGCCCTCATCCACCAGAAGTGCAGGATCGCGAGCCCGCCGATCGCATAGATCGCGCGATGCAGCGTCTGCCAGCGGCGTCCCAGTTTGCGCACCATCGCGCGCGGTGACGTCACGGCCAACGCGATCAGTAGCACGAACGCGGCGAAGCCCACGGTAATGAAAGGCCGCTTGCCGATGTCCTTGAGAATCGCGGCAACATCGAACCACTTGTCGAACCACAGGTAAGTGGTGAAATGCAGCGTCGCGTAGAAGAAGGCGTAAAGACCCAGCATCCGGCGAAACCGGGCCAATGCAGTGATGCCGGTCAGCCGGCGCAACGGCGTCACGGCCAACGTGATGCAAAGAATGACGAGCGTCCACAGGCCCGTCGAGCGCGTGATGAACTCGATCGGATTCGCGCCCAGCCGATCGGTCAAGCCGAACAGTACGATGCGCGCGAGCGGATACCACGCCGCGATAAACACCGCGATCTTCGCCGGCACGATCCAGCGCGCGCCGCTTGCGGGACGTTTCGCCGCAGCCGACGCCTGCGCTGCTCGCTGCGCTCTAGTTTCGGTTTGAGCAACAGGTTGAGTATCGGAAGCCATATTCGCGTCGCCGCTCAGAAGTTTTTCTTCAGGTCCATGCCCTGATACAGCGACGCGACCTGATCGCCGTAGCCGTTGAACATCAACGTCTTGCGTTTGGGGGTGAAGAAACCGTCTTCGCCGATGCGCCGTTCGGTTGCCTGGCTCCAGCGCGGGTGATCGACGTTCGGATTCACATTCGAATAAAAGCCGTATTCGTTTGACGCGTACGTGTTCCAGCTGGTCGGCGGCTGCTTGTCAAGGAAGCGGATCTTCACCAGCGACTTCGCGCTCTTGAAGCCGTACTTCCAGGGCACCACCACACGGATCGGCGCGCCATTCTGATTCGGCAGCACCTGGCCGTAGAGGCCCATCGTCAGCAGCGTCAGCGGATTCATCGCTTCGTCCATCCGCAGACCTTCGGTGTACGGCCAGTCGAGTACCGGCGTCGAGAGGCCGGGCATTTGCGACGGATCGGCGAGCGTGATGAACTGCACGTATCTGGCGTTGCCGGTCGGCTGCACGCGCTTGATCAACTCCGAGAGCGGCACGCCGATCCACGGAATCACCATCGACCAGCCTTCGACACAACGCAACCGGTACACGCGTTCCTCAAGCGGCGCGAGCTTCAGCAATTCGTCGATGTCGTACACCTTAGGATTCTTGATTTCGCCCTCGACGCTCACCTTCCACGGGTGCGGGCGCAACGTACCGGCGTTCTGCGCGGGATCCGCTTTGTCGGTGCCGAACTCGTAGTAGTTGTTGTACGTGGTGATGTCCTTGTACGGCGTGATCTTGTCGAGCGCGACGAACTTCGCGTTGGTCTTCGCGGCGAGCTTCTGCGCTTTCGGATCCGGCGACGAATACGCCGCCAGCGCTTCGCCATTGACACCGATCAGACTGCCGAGCGCCAACGCGCCGGCCGCCTGCAACGCACGCCGCCGGTTCTCGAAGACGCGCTGCGGCGTGATTTCGCTGCGTGCGATGTCGTCGCCGATGAGTTGAATTCTGTCGCTTCGCTTGATCCACATCGTGCTGCTCCTTGCCGGCCCATCGGGTTGTCTATCTTACGGGGCCATATTGATGATCTGCTCGCCCTGCCATCCTTTGGTACTGCTCTAACGAACACACTGGATGCAGCGAATATTCCACCAGACGTAAAAAAACCGCCGGTGCGAAGCACGCGGCGGTTCTTAGTCGGCTCGGAACGGCAGATCTTACAGCTTGCCGTAGCTATGCAGCCCCGACAGGAACATATTGACGCCGAGGAACGCGAAGGTCGTCACCAGCAGGCCGGTCAGCGCCCACCATGCCGCCACCGCACCGCGCAGGCCCTTCATCAGGCGCATGTGAAGCCAGGCCGCGTAGTTCAGCCAGACGATCAGCGCCCACGTTTCCTTCGGGTCCCAGCTCCAGTAACCGCCCCATGCTTCAGCGGCCCACAGCGCGCCAAGGATTGTTGCGATCGTGAAGAACGCGAAGCCGACAGCGATTGACTTGTACATCAAGTCGTCGAGCACATCGAGCGGCGGCAGGCGGTCAGCCAGCACGCCGCGCTCTTTCGCCAGATAGGCGACGCCGACCATCGCCGACAGCGCGAAGCTGCCATAGCCAATGAAGTTAGCCGGCACGTGAATCTTCATCCACCAGCTTTGCAGCGCGGGAACCAGCGGCTGGATCTGCTGCGCGTCGCGAGCGACCGAATACCACATCAGGAAACCGACCGCCGCGCTGATCACGAGGAGCACGAAGGCGCCGAGTGCACGCGTGTTGTAGTGCTGCTCGTAGTACAGATAGAACAACGCAGTGATCAGGCTGAACAGCACGAACACTTCGTACAGATTCGAGATTGGAATATGGCCGACGTCCGCGCCGATCAGGTACGACTCGTACCAGCGCACCATCAACCCGACGAAACCCATCACCACTGCGGCCCACGTCATTTTCGAACCGATCGCGGCGCCGGTCGGTGAACGCGACAGCAGGCCGATCCAGTAGAAGACGGTGGCGAACACGAAGAGCGCGCTCATCCACAGGATCGCGGACTGGCTCGACAGGAAATACTTGAGGAAGAACGCGCTATCCGCACGGCTGAGATCGCCGTGATAGATCTGAATCGCCAGCAACGACAGCGCCGCAATACCGGCCATAAGCGGACGCACGGGCTTCCAGCGCCAGCCGAGCACGACGAACACCGGTACCGCCAGGCACAGCACCAGTTTGTCGTAGTAATTCATGAACGGGTGATAGCGCGACAGCGCGAACCCAGCACCCGCGACCATCACGACGGCGAACAGCCAGTCGACGACACCGAGCCGCTTCAGAAACGGCCGTTCGTCATACTGCGCGACGTTGAGTGTCTCGCTCGCGAACGCCCTGGTGGGCCGCGAGGGTGACGAAGAGGAGGATGAGGAAACCTGAGTCAAGTCCATGATCTTACCGGGTCGAATCTTGTGAGCGTGCGGACGGCGCGCCGGCATTGCCGGGTTTGTCGGAGGCGCCGGCGGCGGCGGATGCTTCAGTGAGTTTGGCGCCCAGCGCGGCGCCGACAGCGTCGCGCGTTTGGACGAACTCCTTCTCGAAATCAAGCGTTTTGCGCGCGCTCGACATCGCCATCACGACATTCGTGCCGTGATCGGTATCTTTGAGCCAGAACCAGAGGCGCCGTTCGCGGACGTAGAACATCGAGAAGATGCCCAACACGAGGAGCAGGCTGCCAAGATACACGACTTTTTTGCCCGGTGCGCGCGTCAACTGAAATACCGAAGCTTGCACCTGCTTGAATGAGTCAAGCTGTAAATAGACCGGCGAACCATACAAAAAGCTGTCGGATATCGCATTGATCGAGCTTTGGATGAAGCGGCTCGCGTCCGCATTGGGCTGCGCATCCTGCTCGCCCAACTGCTCACGCGACAGTTGCCACAAGTCCCACGTCGCGCCTTCCAGCATGCGCAGCAGCAGGCCCGCGGCCTTTTCCTGCTCGCCCTTGGGCACCGAATGGTCGATGAAGCCCGCGATCGCCTGGAAGCCGCCGACCGTCTGGCCGTTCGGCATCTTGATACTGTTGTCCGCCCCGGCAAACAGGGTCAGGACACGCAGCGCGCTTTCTTCCAGGTGCTGTTGCAGTTCGGTATTCGAACCCGGTACCGAGCGCAGCGCGAAACGGTGAGCGGCCGCGGCGCGCATGGCCGGATTTTCAAGCGTGGCGCGCAGGTTCATCCATTCCTTGACGGTCCCGCCAGTGTCGGCGGGAATACGCAGGTAGCGGAATGGGTCGTCCGGATTCAGGCGCATGCCGGCGAGGAACATCTTTTCGCCCCCTACGTCTACCGGCAGCATGTAGTTGTTGTACTCGCGCGCCTGGCCGTCCTTGTCGCGCACCTTGTACTGCACCGACGGGCCGACGTTATGCAGATCGAGCGGCTTGGAGGTCTTGGCACCGGAGCCGAGGCGCTCGTCGAACGCTTCTTGCAGCGTGCGATGCGCGGCGACGCCGCGAGCATCGTTCTGGCCGCTGCCGTTGGAGATGTTTTCGACGTTGATTGCGCGGAAATCGGTGAATTCGACCGTTTGGCCGTCGGCCAGCGGCGTGGCCGTGCTCAACGGCGCGTTGTTGCCGATCGTGCCGCCGAACGGCGCGGTCTTCGCGCTCGCGCCGGACATCGGGTACGCGGTCATCTGCATCTGCGAGCCGCCGTCCTGGAAGCTCGACTGGTAGATCGACACGCCGTCGTAGGTGAACGGCTTGTTCACTTCGACGCGCGCCGGCACGCGCGCGCCCGTCTTATGGTCGACCACGACGATGTCGCTCGCGAACAGCTTCGGCATGCCCGTCGAATAGTAGTCGACGATGAACTTGTTCAGCTCGATCGAGAACGGCAGGTCCTGGATCAACGAGCCGTCTGGCTGATTCAGGATCGCCGTCGACACATGTTGCCCTTCCGGCACCCATGCGTAACCGCGGAAAGTCGGGTTCGATTGCGACAGCCGATGTTCCGGCGGAATGTCGTTGATCACCGTGTTGGCACGGATCGGCGACTTGTCGAATAACCACATTTGCAGCTTGATCGGCAGATTGCTGTCGAGCAGACCGCCCAGACAGATCACCACGATCGCAATATGCGCGGAGATGTAGCCGAACTTGGTCAGCGCGCCGCGCTTGGCGGCGATCAGCGTCGCCCCCTCCGACTCACGCGTGACGAACTTATAGCCAAGCTTGGCCGAGAGTCTGGCGAGCACCGCCGAAGTCTGCGCGCGCGTGCCGTGCACCGCGAATTCGCCCTTGTGATGGAACGCGCGCAGGCTGCCTTCGCGGACCTTGTCCTTCCAGCTCTTGACGTCCGCGACCACTTTCGGCGAATTGCGGATCACGCACAGCGACACCGACACCATCAGGAAGCCGAGAATCAGCATGAACCACCACGAGCTGTACACGGTGTACAGGCTCAGCGAGCGGAAGATGTCGGCCCAGAACGGGCCGAACTGATTGACGTAGTTGGGATAGGGGTCGTCCTGCGTGAGGACGGTGCCGATGATGCTGGCGATCGACAGAATCACGAGCAGCGCAATGGCGAAACGCATCGAACTCAATACTTCGATGATGCTGCGCGTGATGCGATTGCCCGACTTCGACTGCAAACCCGACGTGGTGACGCTCATTCATACTCCGACTGAACAGCAAAAAAGGGTGAAGGGCTGTCGTAGGCACGACGCCCTCACCCTTTTCTTGTTTTGTACCGGTCTCGCTGGACCGGTTGCACTTGCGTGCGGACTTCTTAGTGCAAGCCCGCGATGTAATCGGCTACAGCCTTGATCTCGCTGTCCGACAGACGCGATGCAATGGCGTGCATCGCCTCATTGTTGCTACGCGCGCCCGGACCTTGCGTGAACGCGGTCAACTGCGCCACCGTGTATTCCGCCCACTGCCCCGACAGACGCGGATACTGTGACGGAATCCCCTGACCGGTCGGCCCGTGGCAGCTTGCGCAGGCCGGCACGCCCTTGTCCGCAATGCCACCGCGATAAATCTTCTGACCGAGCGGGACGGTGTCTTTGTTATGCGCATAGCCTGGCTTCGGGGTCTGCGTCGCAAAATAGGCAGCGACGTTGACCATGTCCTGATCCGACAGCGCCGCAGCCATGCCCGCCATGATCGCATTGTTGCGCGCAGGCTGCTTGGCGCCCGGTTGCGTCTTGAAATCCATGAGCTGCTTGACGAGATACTCAGGATGCTGCCCCGCCAGCTTCGGATACGCACCGCCAGCACTGTTGCCGTCTGCACCGTGACATGACGCGCAAACCTGCACTGCGATTGCCTGCCCCCGATTGACGTCCGGCTTTGCCGGATCTGCTGCTCGTGCCTGAATTGCCAAACCTGAAAGACCTGCCGCTACATGAAGCACCATCAGAGTCTTGCACAGTCGATTCATTCGCACACCCTGTCTCGTCTTGTGGGATTTTAGAGGTTTTGCAAGATACGACAGCGACTGAGTGACCGCTAAGAGCCGCCAAGGCACGCGGGCTGGCCCCCTCAGGTTTTCAGTAAACCATCGTATTGTACAATAACTCGCTAATCGCTAAGACGCCAGTCGGGCTTGACCCGTCCCCACTCCGGGTTCCCCGGCGTCTCGAATCCTGGCCTGATCATGTCTTCCTTCCTGCTCCACCAATCCCGCTTTTTCACGACCGTCAATCACCTGCGTGATCTGCCGGCCACGGCGCAACCCGAGATCTGCTTTGCCGGGCGCTCGAATGCGGGCAAGTCTACGGCCATCAATATTCTGTGCAATCAGAAGCGCCTCGCGTTCGCCAGTAAGACGCCGGGCCGCACGCAGCACATCAATTATTTCTCGGTGGGCAAGGCGGATGAGCCGACTGCGCACCTGGTCGACCTGCCGGGCTACGGTTATGCGGAAGTGCCGGGCGCAGCCAAGGCTCACTGGGAAGCGTTGCTGTCCACCTACCTGCAGTCGCGCTCGCAACTGCGCGGCATGATCCTGATGATGGACTCGCGTCGCCCGTTGACGGATCTGGACCGGCGGATGATCGAGTGGTTCGCGCCGACCGGCAAGCCAATCCACACGCTGCTGACGAAGTGCGACAAATTGACGCGCCAGGAAAGTGTGAATGCGCTGCGCGCGACGCAGAAGGGTCTGGCTGAATATCGCGCCAACGGCTACCAGGGCGAATTGACCGCACAGCTGTTTTCGGCGCTCAAGCGTATCGGCATCGACGAGGCGCACGAGCTGATCGAAAGCTGGCTGATCCCCGATGCGAAGGGCGAAGCAGACGCACCGCAGTAAGCGCTACGGCGCCTGTCAGCCGGGGTACAAGCCCTATTTCGTCCGCCCATAAAAAAACCCGCCGCTTTAACGGCGGGTCAAACAGCCTAATCGAAAAAACGACAGGCACCCGCTCAGGGAGGAGAAGCGGGGAGGTCAGCGCAGGGCGCCTTGCTCGATCGGTATGATATACCATTGTCTCGAAAAGTTTCCGGGAGCGGACGCAGGCGTTTCTTGCCCACTCCACACATCCACGATCTTCGATTCGTTTATGAGCTTCTTTCCGCACTTCCGTCCGCGCCGCATGCGCCGTGACGACTTCTCGCGCCGTCTGATGCGGGAAAACATCCTCACCACCAACGATCTGATCTACCCCGTGTTCATCGTCGAAGGCACCAACGTGCGGCAAGCCGTACCGTCGATGCCGGGCGTCGAGCGCGTGTCGGTGGATCTGCTGATGGGCGTGGCCGAGCAATGCGTCGAGTTGGGCGTGCCGGTGCTGTCGCTCTTTCCGGCGATCGAGCCTTCCTTGAAAACGCCTGATGGCCGCGAAGCGACCAACCCGGCTGGCCTGATCCCGCGCGCGGTTCGCGAACTGAAAAAGAACTTCCCCGACTTGGGCGTGCTCACCGACGTCGCGCTGGATCCGTATACGAGCCACGGCCAGGACGGCGTACTCGACGAGGCCGGCTATGTGATCAACGACGAGACCGTCGAGATCCTGGTTGAACAGGCGCGCGCACAGGCTGAAGCGGGCGTTGATATCGTCGCGCCCTCGGACATGATGGACGGCCGCATCGGCGCGATCCGCGAAATGCTCGAGAGCGAGGGCTATATCCACACGCGCATCATGGCTTACTCCGCCAAGTTCGCGTCGGCGTTTTACGGCCCGTTCCGCGATGCCGTCGGTTCCGCGACGAATCTCGGCAAGGGCAACAAAATGACCTACCAGATGGACCCGGCCAACTCGAATGAAGCGCTGCGCGAAGTGCAAGCGGACATCGACGAAGGCGCGGATATGGTGATGGTCAAGCCTGGCATGCCGTATCTGGACATCGTGCGTCGTGTAAAGGACGAGTTCAAATTCCCGACTTATGTGTACCAAGTGAGCGGCGAATACGCCATGCTGAAGGCGGCCGCGCAGAACGGCTGGCTGGATCACGACAAGGCGATGATGGAATCGCTGCTGGCGTTCAAGCGGGCTGGCGCGGATGGCGTGCTGACCTACTTCGCGCTGGATGCCGCGCGGATTTTGCGCTCGCAGAAGTGATTTAAGGCGTCGCTTTGGCGGCGACGCCAGTCTTCTCAAAGCCAAAGAATAAACGGAGGCTGACTTTCGTCGCGCCTCCGTTTTTTTTTGTGCGTGTTCTGGTGTGCGCCTTGTACGGGCGCGCCGGCACGCGCTTCTTGGCGCGCTCAGGCAGGCGAGTCGCTTTGCGTTACGCCCCAGGCGCGCTCGCGCGATCGAGGGTGCGCAAAAACTTGTCGGCCGACTCGTACCCGACGACGCGCAACACTTCCCTGCCGCCTTGATCGAAGAAGATGATCCCAGGCGGCCCAAACAGGCTGAAACGCTTGAGCAGCATTTGATCGTCAGCGTTATTCGCGGTGACGTCGGCGCGCAGCAGGTTCATCTGCTTCAATTTCGCCTGAACGCGCGGATCGCTAAACGTGAACTTCTCCATTTCTTTGCAGCTCACGCACCAGTCTGCGTAAAAATCGAGCATAGCGGGCTGCGCAGCCGTTTTGACGGCCTCGTCGAGCCCGGCCGAGGAACGAACCGAAGCGAACGTCAGATCGCTCTGTGACGCCGTATTCGGCTTATTGGAGCCATTTGCCACGCTAGCCTCCTCACCGCCACGCGCGGCTAGGACAGCTAGCGGACGCAATGGATCGGAGGAACCCGCAGCCAGGCCCACCAGCAGTACCGCCGCCCAGATTGCCAGCGCCGCGCCGATACCACGGCCGAGCCGCCGCCACACTGACGCGCCCGCGGCTGGTGCCGAGAAAAGACCGAGTCCTGCGGCGGCGATCAGCAGCCACAACGCGCTCAACAGCATGGTCGCTGTCGCACCGAGCACCGGCCAGACGATCCACAGGGCCGCGGCAAGCAGCACCACGCCGAAAAACACCTTGACGCCGTCCATCCACGCGCCGGCGCGCGGCAGCAAAGTACCGGCGCCAAGACCGATGATAAGCAGCGGTACGCCGAGACCGAGTCCCATCGAGAACAGCGCCGCGCCGCCCAATAACGCGTTGCCTGTGTGCGCGATGAACGCCAGCACGGCAAAGAGCGGAGCGGTCATGCAAGCGCCGACCACTAACGCGGACAGCGCGCCCATGACGGCCACCGCGGCAAACTTGCCGCCAGAACGCCCCGTCGACGCGCGCGACACGCCATCCTGCCAGCGCTGCGGCAACGCGATGTCGAAGCCAGCGATCAGGGTCAGCGCGAAAACGGTCAGCAGTACGCCGAATGTACCGAGCACCCACGGGTTCTGCAGCCACGCACCGAGGCTCTGCCCAACCAGCGCCGCCGCAATGCCAAGCGCCGTGTACACGAGCGCCATACCGATCACGTACGCCAGCGACAACGCAAAGCCGCGGGCACGCGTCACCCGCGCGCCCTCGCCAATGATGATCGCCGACAGGATCGGAATCATCGGGTACGAGCATGGCAGCAGACTGAGCACGGCGCCGGCCACGAAATAGAGCCCGATGATCGCGAAGAAGCCGCCACCTTGCAGTAGCGATTGGGCGTAATCGGCGCTGGTGGCACGCTCATACCACGGGGCGCCGGCTCCTGCGGATTGCTGCGTAGAGGCAGTCGCTGCACTGTCGGCTGGCTGCAAAGCCTCGCCGCTCACGTGATACACGCGGTCCATCGGCGGATAGCAGATGCCGGCATCGGCGCAGCCTTGCGACGTGACAACCAGGTCGAACGGCCCCTGGGCCTGTTTCACCGGGATGCGGATCGTCAGCTCATTGCGATACGTTTCGACGTTCTTGTTGAAGGTCTGATCGAACTTGACGTGGCCGGCCGGCAATTGTGGCTCGCCGATCGTCGTCGTGCCGTTGCGGGTCGCGAACGCGAAGCGCTCCCGGTACATGTAGTAGCCGTCCGCGATCTTGTAGGTGACGTCGACTTCGCCGGGCTTCTCAGTCGCGCTGAATTTGAAGGCGAGGGCGGGATCGAGGAAGTCGTCTGCGGCGTGCGCAAGCGTGCCGAGCTGAGCGAAGATCAGGCAACCGAGCAGGAAAAAGACTGCGCGCAACGCATGGCGTGCACGCCGATTAAGACCGTTAAACATGGAGAGGACGTTGGGTTTCAGCAGTGATCCACTGGCCGTACGCGGCCGATGCCGTAGCTTGCCACGAGAGGATTTCCGGCGTGTCGTAGGGATGGTGCGCCTGGATGTACTGCTCGAGTTCGAGCGCGCGTGCCGCACTCGTCTTGAACAGCAATTGGATCTCCTGCGCGGTTTCGATCGCGCCCTGCCACTGATAGCTGGACTGCACGGCGCCTAACTGCGTGACGCAAGCGCACAGCCGCGCGGCCAGTGCGTCCGCCGCAAGCTTCTGAGCAACGGCGGCATCCGGTACCGTAGTCAGAATCAAAGTTACATTCACGCTCACAAAGGCTCCGGACAGGCACGATTCAAGTGCCGATATCGTATCACCTAGCCTTGCGGCACCGCTGTGGTGCCGCAGAAGCACACGGCGAGCATGCGGCATTTGGCCGCCATGATTGGATTACGGTGATGAATTCAGCCGCCAGAAACAAAAAAGCCAAGCTTGGCGCCTGGCTTTTTCTTCGATGCTAAAAAGCTTACTCAGCTTCTTGCACTTCAACTTCTTCGACTTCCGGACGGTCCAGCAATTCGACCAGTGCCATCGGTGCGTTGTCGCCGACGCGGAAGCCGAACTTCAGGACGCGCAGGTAGCCGCCCGGACGGGTAGCGTAACGCGGGCCGAGGACTTCGAACAGCTTCGTGACCGAGTCACGATCGCGCAGGCGGTTGAACGCCAGACGACGATTTGCCAGCGACGGCTTCTTGCCGAGCGTGATCAGCGGCTCGACGACTTTACGGAGTTCTTTCGCCTTCGGCAGCGTCGTCTTGATGACTTCGTGCTCGATCAACGAGTTGGACATGTTACGGAGCATTGCCAGACGGTGGCTGCTCGTGCGGTTCAGTTTCCGCAGACCATGACGGTGACGCATGTTAATTCCTTTGTTTCAAAGTTTTGGTCCAGCTCTTCTATCGCGCTCGGTCTACCCTCGGTTTCCCAACGGTGACGAGTGCACGGGCCGGTAGTGAAAAAAGACAAGACGCGGATTTTAAAGGAAAATCCGCGTCTTTGCCAGTGCAGCGACGGGTTCTGCCCCCGGCATTACTTCTCGACTTACTTGTCCAAACCTGCCGGCGGCCAGTTTTCGAGTTTCATGCCGAGCGTCAAACCACGCGACGCCAGTACTTCCTTGATTTCGTTCAACGACTTGCGACCCAGATTCGGGGTCTTGAGCAACTCGTTTTCCGTGCGCTGGATCAGGTCGCCGATGTAGTAAATGTTCTCGGCCTTCAGGCAGTTCGCGGAACGAACCGTCAGTTCGAGATCATCAACCGGACGCAGCAGGATCGGATCGATCTGCGGCGCACGCGACGGCGCTTCAGCCGTTGCTTCGGTGCCTTCCAGTGCAGCGAACACCGACAGTTGATCAACCAGAATACGCGCCGATTGACGGATCGCTTCTTCCGGCGAAATCACACCGTTGGTCTCGATGTTCATGACGAGCTTATCGAGGTCGGTACGCTGTTCGACGCGCGCGCTTTCAACGGCGTAGCTCACGCGGCGAACCGGCGAGAACGACGCGTCCAGCACGATACGGCCGATGATCTTGGCCGACTCTTCGCCGTAACGACGCACATTGCCCGGCACATAACCACGGCCCTTTTCGACCTTGATCTGCACGTCGAGCTTGCCACCCTTCGACAGGTGCGCAATGACGTGATCCGGGTTGATCACTTCGCAATCGTGCGCGAGTTCGATGTCGCCAGCGGTGACAACGCCTTCGCCTTCCTTGCGCAGCGTAACCGTCACTTCGTCACGGTTATGCAGCTTGAACACCACGCCCTTCAGGTTCAACAACAGGTTGACTACGTCCTCTTGCACACCGTCGAGCGTCGAATACTCGTGAACCACGCCTGCGATCGTCACTTCGGTCGGCGCGTAGCCGATCATCGACGACAGCAGCACGCGCCGAAGCGCGTTACCCAAGGTGTGGCCGTAACCGCGTTCAAACGGTTCCATGACCACTTTCGCATGGCTCTCACCAAGCGATTCAACAGCGATGATCTTGGGCTTCAACAAACTGGTTTGCATAGGTTTTCCTTTTCAATACCCTCGGCTCGTTACACCGATAAGGCTGACCGGTAACAACCTGAAAATAAACAGCCGAGACGCCCCCTTGCGCAACGCAATCGGGGTGCCCCGGCCGTTAATCCGATTACCGCGAATACAATTCGACGATCAGGCTTTCGTTGATATCGCCAGCGATGTCGCTGCGTTCCGGCTTGCTCTTGAACGTGCCTTCGAACTTCTTCGAATCGACAGCAACCCAGCTCGGCAGACCGCCTTGCTCAGCCAGCGACAGCGCTTCGAGAATACGCGCCTGCTTCTTCTTTTGTTCGCGCACTGCGACGACGTCGCCTGCCTTCACTTGCATCGACGGGATGTTCGACACGACACCGTTCACCGCGATCGCCTTGTGGCTCACCAGCTGACGCGCTTCAGCGCGCGTCGAGCCGAAGCCCATGCGATACACGACGTTATCGAGACGCGATTCGAGCAGTTGCAGCAGGTTTTCACCCGTGTTGCCCTTCAGGCGGTCAGCTTCAGCGAAGTAACGGCGGAATTGACGCTCCAGGATACCGTAGATGCGCTTCACTTTTTGCTTTTCGCGCAGCTGCGTACCGTAGTCGGACGTACGTGCACCCGACGTGCGGCCGTGTTGGCCAGGCTTGCTGTCAAGCTTGCACTTGTCAGCGAGCGAACGACGGGCGCTCTTCAGGAAGAGGTCAGTGCCTTCACGGCGGGACAGCTTGGCCTTAGGGCCGATATAACGTGCCACGTTGATTCCTTCAATGATTAATCGCACGAATGCATGCACTCGCGCTAGTTCGAACCCTTTGGGTCGAACGGTGGGCTTAGTCAATTCAATAGCGCAAGCAGCCTGTCGTCGCCGGCTTGAACACCGGCGGCAACAGGCGCTAGCGAAAACAGCGTCTTAGATACGACGACGCTTCGGCGGACGGCAGCCGTTGTGCGGGACCGGAGTCACGTCGGAGATCGCGGTGATCTTGATACCAAGACCATGCAACGCGCGCACCGCCGATTCGCGGCCAGGACCGGGGCCCTTGATACGCACTTCGAGGTTCTTCACGCCGTATTCCATCGCCACGCGGCCAGCCGATTCGGCTGCCACCTGGGCTGCAAACGGGGTCGATTTACGCGAACCCTTGAAGCCCTGACCACCCGACGTTGCCCAAGCAAGTGCATTGCCTTGACGATCGGTGATCGTGATGATGGTGTTGTTGAACGACGCGTGAACGTGAACCACGCCCTCGGCGACGTTCTTCTTGACCTTCTTGCGAACGCGTTGCGCCGCGGAGTTGTTCGAAGCCTTAGCCATTACGTTTTCCTGTAACTGTCAGTTCCGCTTACTTCTTCAGCGATTGCGCTGCACGACGCGGACCCTTGCGCGTACGGGCATTCGTACGCGTGCGTTGGCCACGCAGGGGCAAGCCCTTGCGATGACGCACGCCACGGTAGCAGCCGAGATCCATCAGGCGCTTAATGTTCATCGTCGTTTCACGGCGCAGATCGCCTTCAACGATGAACTTGCCGACTTCTTCACGCAGCTTTTCGAGGTCTGCGTCGTTCAGGTCCTTGACCTTCTTCGAAAATGCCACACCAGCAGCGACGCAAATGTCGCGCGAGCGCGTGCGGCCGACACCGTAAATTGCCGTCAGGCCGATTTCGGTATGCTGGTGATTCGGGATGTTAACCCCTGCGATACGAGCCATTGTTTTTCCTCAAACAAAAAGCGCAGCAAAAAGCGCGGCGTTCAGCCTTGACGCTGTTTGTGGCGCGGATCAGAGCTGCAAATCACGCGCACAACGCCTTTGCGCTTGATGATCTTGCAATTGCGGCAAATGCGCTTAACCGATGCCATCACTTTCATGATATTACCCTTTTTTCAAATCACTTCGCCCGGAACACGATCCGCGCACGCGACAGATCGTAAGGCGTCAATTCAACCGTTACCTTGTCGCCCGGCAAGATTCGGATGTAGTGCATCCGCATCTTGCCGGATATGTGTCCCAATACGACATGGCCGTTTTCCAGCTTCACCCTAAAGGTAGCGTTAGGCAGGTTTTCGATGACTTCACCCTGCATCTGGATAACATCGTCTTTGGCCATAAGTCCTTTCAACGCATCGGGACGCCGCCGCCTTTGAAATTAGCTTTCTTCAGCAGCGATTCATACTGTTGCGACATAACGTACGACTGCACCTGCGCCATGAAATCCATTGTGACGACGACAATGATCAGCAGCGACGTTCCACCAAAATAAAACGGCACGTTCCAGCGCAGTACCAAAAATTCAGGCAGCAGACAAACAAACACGATGTAGATCGCACCAGCCAGCGTCAGACGCGTTAGGATGCGGTCGATGTATCGCGCCGTTTGATCGCCCGGGCGGATGCCTGGGACGAAAGCGCCACTCTTTTTCAGGTTGTCGGCCGTTTCCCTGCTGTTGAACACCAGTGCGGTGTAGAAGAAGCAGAAGAAGACGATCGCCAACGCGTACAGCAACACGTACACGGGTTGACCGGGCTTAATGGCTTCGGCCACGTTGTGCAACGTGTCTGCGAACCAGCTGGCACGCGACCCTGAACTAAACCAGTTCAGGATGGTTGCCGGGAAGAGAATGATCGACGATGCAAAGATCGGCGGAATCACGCCCGACATATTCAACTTCAGCGGCAGATGCGAAGACTGTCCGCCGTAAATCTTGTTACCAACTTGCCGCTTGGCGTAGTTCACAAGAATCTTGCGCTGGCCGCGTTCGATGAACACCACCAGATACGTCACACCAGCAATCAGCGCAACCACGATAATCGCCGAGATGATGCTCATCGAGCCGGTTCGCACCAGTTCGAAAAGACCACCGATTGCGTTCGGGAAACCCGCCGCAATACCGCCGAAAATGATGATCGAGATACCGTTACCCAGCCCACGTTCCGTGATCTGCTCACCCAGCCACATCAGGAACATCGTGCCGGTCACCAGCGTCACGACCGTCGTCAACCGAAATACCATCCCCGGATCGATCACCAGGCCCGGCTGATTTTCCAGTGCGACGGCAATGCCGAACGCCTGGAACGTCGCCAGCAGGACCGTAAAGACACGCGTGTACTGCGTAATCTTCCGTTGACCCGCCTGCCCTTCCTTTTTCAGCGCTTCCAGCTGCGGCGAGACAATCGCCAGCAACTGCATGATGATCGACGCCGAAATGTACGGCATGATCCCCAGCGCAAAAATCGTGAACCGCGAAAGTGCACCACCCGAGAACATGTTGAACATGCCAAGGATGCCGCCCGACTGGCTTTGGAACAACTTTGCCAGCTGGTCCGGGTCAATACCCGGCACCGGAATGTGCGCGCCGATACGGTAGACGATCAACGCCAGCAGCAGGAATACTGCACGCCGACGCAGATCGCCAAACTTCGCCGCGCTGCGACCGGGTTTTGCGAGACTCGGACTGTTAGCCAAGTACCTTCTCCGATGCAAATGCTAGTGACGGCAAATAACTTGCGCGTTACTCGGCAAAAGAGCCGCCGGCTGCTTCAATCGCAGCGCGCGCACCCTTCGTCGCACCCAGACCCTTCACAACGACCTTGCGCTTGAGCTCGCCCGTCGCGATGATCTTGGCGCTCTTGATCAGCTCACCGAGCAGGCCGGCTTGCTTCAGAGCCAACAGATCGATTTCGTCGACCGGCAGCTTTTCCAGATCAGAGAGACGCACTTCACCGACGAATTCCTTCGTCAGCGAGGTGAAGCCACGCTTCGGCAGGCGACGTTGCAGCGGCATTTGACCGCCTTCGAAGCCAACCTTGTGAAAGCCGCCCGAACGCGACTTCTGACCCTTGTGACCACGGCCAGCAGTCTTGCCCAGACCGGAGCCGATACCACGGCCGACGCGACGCTTAGCGTGCTTCGAGCCTTCAGCCGGCTTCAGGTTATTCAATTCCATTATCAACTCCTTGAGTCCTGGTCAGCCGCTTAGCTGATGACCTTAACGAGGTACGAAACCTTGTTGATCATGCCGCGCACAGCCGGCGTGTCCTGCAACTCGCTAACCGAGTTGAGTCGGCGCAGACCCAGGCCACGCACCGTTGCACGGTGCGTTTCACGGGTGCCGATCAGGCTCTTGACGAGCTGGACCTTGACAGTTTTATCAGACATGGTGTCCACCTTAGCCCAGAATATCTTCGACGGACTTGCCGCGCTTCGCCGCGATATCACCCGGCGTCGACTGCTTGCGCAGACCGTCGAGCGTTGCACGAACGAGGTTGTACGGGTTCGTCGAACCGTGGCTCTTGGCCACAACGTTCTGCACGCCCATCACGTCGAACACTGCGCGCATCGGGCCGCCAGCGATCACACCGGTACCGTCCTTGGCCGGAGCCAAGAGGACCATTGATGCGCCGTGCTTACCGTGCACTTCGTGTTGCAGGGTACCGTTCTTAAGCGGCACCTTGAACATGTTGCGGCGAGCCTGTTCCATCGCCTTCTGAACAGCGACCGGCACTTCCTTCGCCTTGCCCTTGCCCATACCGACGCGGCCATCACCGTCGCCAACCACGGTCAGTGCGGCAAAACCGAGAATCCGGCCGCCCTTCACAACCTTGGTCACGCGGTTGACCGAAATCATCTTTTCGCGCAGGCCGTCGTCGCGTTCGTCAGCCTGAACTTTCGCTTGCATCTTTGCCATGACGAATTCTTCCCTTAGAACTTGAGTCCGGCTTCGCGCGCCGCATCAGCCAGCGCTTTCACGCGGCCGTGGTAACGGAAACCCGAACGGTCGAAGGCGACGGATTCGATGCCGGCAGCCTTAGCCTTTTCTGCAATGCGCTTACCGATCAGGGTCGCAGCAGCGACGTTGCCGCCCTTGCCCGTCTGATCAGCCAGTTGCGCACGCACTTCGGCTTCGAGCGTCGACGCGCTGGCGAGCACCTTGGTGCCGCACGGCGAGAACACTTGCGCATAGATGTGCGTGTTCGTGCGATGCACGGCGAGACGCGCGACCTGCAGCTCAGCGATCTTGATACGCGTCTGACGAGCGCGGCGCAGGCGAGATTGAGTCTTATCCATGATTGCGCACCCTTACTTCTTCTTCGTTTCTTTGAGGATCACAACCTCATTGGCGTAACGCACACCCTTGCCCTTATAGGGCTCCGGCGGGCGATAGCCGCGCACTTCTGCAGCGACCTGGCCAACTTGTTGCTTGTTGATCCCCTTGATCACGATTTCGGTTTGCGTCGGGGTTTCAGCCTTGACGCCTTCCGGCATCTGGTGCACCACGGGGTGCGAGAAACCCAGCGACAGATTCAGCTTGTCGCCTTGCGCCTGTGCGCGGTAACCGACGCCAACCAGCGTCAGCTTGCGCTCGAAACCCTTCGTCACGCCGTTCACCATGTTCGCAACCAGTGCGCGCATCGTGCCCGACATCGCATTCGCTTCGCGGCTCTCGTCCACCGGCTCGAACTTCAGCGTGCCGTTGTCGTTCACCACCTTCACGAGGCTGTTTGCAGCCTGCGAAATCGTACCCAGCGGGCCCTTGACGGTAATGCGTTCGTCGCTCAGGGCCACTTCTGCGCCTTGCAGCGCGATCGGGCTTTTACCTACTCGAGACATGTTTCTCTCCTTTCGGCCTTAAGCGACGTAGCAGATGACTTCGCCGCCAACGCCCGTTGCACGCGCCTTGCGGTCCGTCATCACGCCCTTCGGCGTCGACACGATTGCCACGCCGAGGCCATTCATGACCACGGGGATGTCGTTACGGCCGCGGTACACACGCAGACCAGGCTTCGAAACGCGTTCAATGCGCTCGATCACCGGACGGCCAGCGTAGTACTTCAACACGATGTTCAATTCAGACTTCGCACCTTCGGACTTCACTGCGAAATCATCGATATAGCCTTCGTCCTTCAGGACCTGCGCAATCGCAACCTTGACTTTCGACGAGGGCATTGTCACCGAAACTTTCTCAACCATCTGCGCGTTGCGGATGCGAGTCAGCATATCGGCGATAGGATCACTCATGCTCATTTACGTTTCTCCTATTACCAGCTCGCCTTGGTCAGGCCAGGGATCTCGCCGCGGAACGCGATTTCGCGAATCTTGTTACGCGCCAGCCCGAATTTACGGAACGTGCCACGTGGGCGACCGGTAATTGCACAACGATTGCGCTTACGGGTCGGATTAGAGTTGCGCGGCAGTTGTTGCAGTTCCAGACGTGCTGCGTAATGCTCTTCGTCCGACTTGCTCATATCGCCAATGATCGCCTTCAGCTCAGCACGCTTGGGAGCGTACTTAGCGGCCAGGCGAGCACGCTTCTTTTCACGTTCGATCAGTGCCAGTTTAGCCACGGTAACCTCAGTTTCTGAACGGGAACTTGAAGCTGGCGAGCAGAGCCTTTGCTTCGTCGTCGGTCTTCGCAGTTGTCGTGATGCTGATGTTCAGCCCACGCAGTGCGTCGATCTTGTCGTAGTCTATTTCGGGGAAAATGATCTGCTCTTTCACACCGATGTTGTAGTTGCCGCGACCGTCGAACGCACGACCCGACACGCCACGGAAGTCACGCACACGGGGGAGCGCGACCGTCACGAAACGGTCCAGAAATTCGTACATTGCTTGACCACGCAACGTGACCATTGCACCGATCGGATAGCCCTGACGGATCTTGAAGCCAGCGATTGCCTTGCGTGCCTTCGTGATCACCGGCTTCTGGCCTGCGATCTTCGTCAGGTCGCCAACGGCGTTTTCGATGATCTTCTTGTCAGCAACCGCTTCGCCAAGGCCCATGTTCAGGGTGATCTTGGTGATGCGCGGCACTTCCATCACGGACTTGTAACCGAACTTCTCGATGAGGCCGGGTACAACCTTTTCTTTGTAAAACTCTTGCAAACGAGCCATTTTTTTACTCCGCAGCGTCAGGCGCTCAGCACGGCACCGGTCGTCTTAAGGAAACGGACTTTCTTGTCTCCCTCGACCTTGATGCCTACACGCGACGCCTTGCCATTCGCGTCGACCAATGCGACGTTCGAAATTTGCAGCGGCATCGTCTTGGCTTCCACGCCACCCGTCGTACCCTTCATCGGGTTCGGCTTGACGTGCTTCTTGACGAGGTTGATGCCCTCGACAATAACTTTGCCTTCGCCAACGGACAGCACGACGCCGCGCTTGCCTTTATCTTTGCCGGTGATGACGATAACCTCGTCACCTTTGCGAATCTTGTTCATCGCGACTCCTTACAGCACTTCAGGTGCCAACGAAACGATCTTCATGAATCGTTCGCTGCGCAACTCGCGCGTAACAGGCCCGAAAATACGGGTGCCAATAGGTTCGAGCTTGGCATTCAACAGCACTGCAGCATTGCCGTCGAACTTGATCAGCGAGCCGTCCTGACGGCGCACGCCCTTGGCGGTGCGAACCACCACGGCGTTGTAAATTTCGCCTTTCTTCACGCGCCCGCGCGGCGTTGCTTCTTTGACGGTCACCTTAATGATGTCGCCAATGCTGGCATAACGACGCTTCGAGCCGCCGAGAACCTTGATGCACATGACTTCACGCGCACCGGTGTTGTCGGCCACTTCAAGCCGAGTTTCGGTCTGGATCATGGTTTATCTATCCCAACTTAATCCGGTCACACCACCATGGCGTACCCGGTCAGTCTTGGTCCCGTCAGCCAATCGGCTGCTTGGGTATGAACAGCAGCGACGGCAAACGAAACCCGCCATCGCAATCCGGTGAATCCTTCGGAACAGACTGGCGCCTGAACCGCTTCCCCCACCAACTTCGCCCGCGACGGGGCTCCCATAAAAGAGGGAAGACCGAGATTATAACAAATAATCTCGGTCTTGCAAGCGAAACTTACTGCGATTTCAACTACTTCTACAACTTTGCGGCGTCAGATGACGCGAGCAGCCTCAACCAGGCGAGCCACAACCCAAGCTTTCGTCTTCGAAATCGGACGCGTTTCCTGGATTTCAACGAGGTCACCCTCGTTGTACGTGTTCGCATCGTCGTGCGCGTGGTACTTCTTCGAACGCACAACGTACTTGCCGTAGATCGGGTGCTTCACGCGGTGCTCAACCAGCACGGTGACCGTCTTGTCCATCTTGTTGCTGACGACCTTGCCGACCAGCGTCCGCTTGAGCGAGGTTTTTACGCTATCGTTCATTTCTGGTTCGCCTTCTCAGTCAGGACGGTCCGCACACGTGCGATGTCGCGACGAACCTTCTTCAGCTGGCTCGTGTTCGTGAGCTGCTGGGTCGCGAGTTGCATGCGCAGGCCGAATTGCGCCTTCAACAGGTCCGACAGCTCCTTGTTGAGCGCGGCCTGATCTTTCTGGTGAAGTTCGGAAGCCTTCATCATTTACTCCTTAGGCGCCGAGCTGACGCACGATAAACGTCGTCTTGAGCGGCAGCTTAGCTGCAGCCAGACGGAACGCTTCGCGTGCCAGCTCTTCGGTTACGCCGTCCATTTCGTACAGCATCTTGCCCGGTTGAATCTCCGCGACGTAGTACTCAGGGTTACCTTTACCGTTACCCATACGTACTTCAGCCGGCTTGTGCGAGATCGGCTTGTCCGGGAAGATGCGGATCCAGATGCGGCCACCACGCTTGATGTGACGCGTCATTGCACGACGTGCCGCTTCAATCTGGCGCGCGGTCAAGCGACCACGACCGATAGCCTTCAGGCCGAACTCACCGAACGACACCGCGTTGCCGCGGGTAGCGATACCGGTGTTACGACCCTTCTGCTCTTTGCGATACTTTCTGCGTTTCGGTTGCAGCATCGTTATTCTCCAGTCTTCCCGCCGTCGCCGGCACCGCCAGCACGACGGGGAGCGCCACGGCGTGCACCTGCCGGGCCACCACCTTCACCATCGCGACGCGGACGGCGATCGCCACCCGGACGTGCGTTGCGGCGCGGACGCTTTTCTTCGGCGACTTCTTCAACCACCGGAGCGTCGTTGCGGCCGAGCGTGTCGCCCTTGTAGACCCACACCTTCACGCCGATGATGCCGTACGTCGTCTTCGCTTCCGACGTTGCGTAGTCGATATCAGCACGCAGCGTATGAAGGGGCACGCGACCTTCGCGATACCATTCCGTACGAGCGATTTCGATACCGTTCAGGCGGCCAGCGCTCATGATCTTGATGCCTTGAGCACCCAGACGCATTGCGTTTTGCATCGCACGCTTCATCGCGCGGCGGAACATAATCCGGCGCTCGAGTTGTTGCGTGATCGAATCCGCGATCAGTTGCGCATCGGTTTCCGGCTTACGGATTTCTTCGATGTTGACGTGGACCGGAACGCCCATGCGGCGTTGCAGTTCCGACTTCAGCAGCTCAATATCCTCGCCCTTCTTACCGATGACGACACCCGGACGCGAGCTATAAATCGTGATGCGCGCGTTCTTCGCCGGACGCTCGATAACGACGCGGCCAACCGAAGCGTTTTTCAGCTTCTTCTTCAGGTATTCACGAACACCGATGTCTTCCTGCAACATCGCCGCGAAATTGTTGTTGTTCGCGTACCAACGCGACGCCCAATTGCGGCTGACGGCCAAACGGAAGCCAGTCGGATGAATTTTCTGTCCCATCGTATGACCCCTTAATTCCCGACCGTCACAGTGATGTGACAGGATTGCTTCTCGATGCGGTTACCACGGCCTTTAGCGCGCGCGGTAAAACGCTTGAGCGATGCAGCCTTGTCGACCATGATGCTCGTTACCTTGAGCTCGTCGATATCGGCGCCTTCGTTATGCTCCGCATTCGCGATCGCCGACAGCACAACCTTTTTCACGATTCCCGCAGCCTTCTTCGGCGAGAACGTCAGAACGTTCAGCGCCTTGTCGACCGGCAAACCGCGGATCTGGTCAGCCACAAGGCGCGTTTTCTGCGCCGAGATGCGGGCACCGCGATGAATTGCTTTCACTTCCATCATGATCCCCTTATTTCTTAGCCTTCTTGTCGGCTGCATGACCCTTGAACGTCCGGGTCAATGCGAACTCGCCAAGCTTGTGGCCGACCATGTTTTCCGAGATGTACACCGGAACGTGTTGACGGCCGTTATGCACAGCAATCGTCAAACCGATGAAATCCGGCAGAATCGTCGAACGACGCGACCAGGTTTTGATCGGCTTCTTGTCACGCGCAGCGGCTGCCGACTCAACTTTCTTCAGCAAATGGGCGTCGCAGAACGGACCTTTTTTTACAGAACGTGCCATTGCCTACTCCTTAACGCTTGTGACGGCGCTGGACGATCATGCTCGTCGTGCGCTTGTTGCTGCGGGTGCGATAACCCTTAGCAGGCGTGCCCCACGGGCTCACCGGATCGCGACCTGCAGCCGTCTTGCCTTCACCACCGCCGTGCGGGTGATCGACCGGGTTCATTGCAACGCCACGCACCGTCGGGCGGATACCGCGCCAGCGATTCGCGCCAGCCTTACCGATTTGACGGAGGCTATGCTCTTCGTTGCCAACTTCACCAATCGTCGCGCGGCATTCAACGTGAACGCGGCGGATTTCACCCGAGCGCAGGCGGACCTGTGCGTAGATGCCTTCACGAGCCAGCAACATCGCCGACGTGCCAGCCGAACGCGCCATTTGCGCGCCCTTGCCCGGCAACATTTCGATGCAGTGAATCGTCGTACCGACCGGGATATTGCGGATCGGCAGCGTGTTACCTGCGCGGATCGGAGCTTCCGAACCCGACATCAGTTGCTGGCCAACCGTCAAACCCTTCGGAGCGATGATGTACTTGCGCTCGCCGTCTGCGTACAGAACCAGCGCGATGTTCGCGCTACGGTTCGGATCGTACTCAAGACGTTCGACCTTTGCCGGAATGCCGTCCTTGTTGCGACGGAAATCGACGACACGGTAATGATGCTTATGACCACCACCCTTATGGCGCGTGGTGATGTGGCCGTTGTTGTTACGGCCGGCGGTCGTGGATTGCGAATCGAGCAGCGGCGCGAACGGCTTGCCCTTATGCAGATCCTTGTTGACCACCTTGACCATCGCACGGCGACCCGGCGAAGTCGGCTTAACTTTAACGATTGCCATGATTACTTGGCCTCCGCTTCAAAGTTGATTTCCTGGCCGGGCTTCAGGCAGACGTACGCCTTCTTCACGTCCTTGCGCTTGCCCATGAAGCGGCCAAAGCGCTTGGCTTTGCCCTTCGAGACCAGCACGTTGACGGAATTGACTTCCACCTTGAACAGCAGCTCGACTGCAGCTTTCACTTCCTGCTTCGTGGCATCGGGCGCGACTTCGAACACAACTTGCTCGTTCTTGTCGGCCACCAGCGTCGCCTTTTCGGAGATCACCGGCGCGAGCAGGACCTGCATCAAACGATGATCGTTCTTGCGAATCTCGCTCATGACAGCAACTCCTCGATCTGGGCGACCGCAGCCTTCGTGATCAGGATCTTCTTGAAGTAGATCAGCGACAGCGGGTCGGCGTAACGCGGCTCGACAACTGCCACATGGGCGAGGTTGCGCGACGCGAGGTACAGGTTTTCGTCAACCGTGTCGGTAATCACCAGCACGGAGTCGAGACCCATCGCCTTGAATTTTTCGGCCAGCAGCTTCGTCTTCGGCGCTTCGAGCGTCAGCTCGTCAACCACCGAGATGCGGCCTTCGCGAGCCAGCTGCGAGAAGATCGAGCAGAGGCCTGCGCGATGCATCTTCTTGTTAACCTTGTGCGAAAAGTTTTCTTCCGGCGAATTCGGGAAGATCCGGCCACCGCCGCGCCACAACGGGCTCGACGACATACCGGCACGGGCGCGGCCCGTACCCTTCTGGCGCCACGGCTTCTTGGTCGTGTGCTTGACTTGCTCACGGTCCTTCTGCGCGCGGTTGCCGCTACGGGCATTCGCTTGATACGCCACCACAACCTGGTGAATCAGGGCTTCGTTGTAATCGCGGCCGAACACGACGTCCGACGCGCTAACGCCTGCACCTTCCTGACCATTGGCATTCAGGAGCTTAAGTTCCATTATTTCGCTCCTTTCACGGCACGCGTCTTCACGGCCGGCGTAACGAATACCTTGCCACCCTTCGCACCCGGAACGGCGCCCTTGACCAGCAACAGCTTGCGGTCAGCGTCGATACGAGCGATCTCGAGGTTTTGCACGGTTACCGTATCGTCACCCATGTGACCGGTCATGCGCTTACCCGGGAAAACACGACCCGGATCCTGCGCCATACCGATCGAACCCGGCACGTTGTGCGAGCGCGAGTTACCGTGCGATGCACGGCCGGATGCGAAGTTGTAACGCTTGATGGTACCGGCGTAGCCCTTACCGATCGACACGCCTTGCACGTCGACCTTCTGGCCTACTTCGAACAGGTCGGGACCGACCACGGTGCCGCTCGACAACTCGGCAGCCTTGGCAGCATCGATCTGGAATTCTTTGAGGATTTCACCGGCTTGAACACCGGCTTTGGCGAGATGACCGGCCAACGGCTTCGTCACACGCGATGCACGGCGCGTACCGAATGCAACCTGCACGGCGGTGTAGCCGTCGGTTTCAACAGTCTTGATCTGCGTCACGCGGTTGTCGGACACGTCCAGCACGGTAACGGGAATCGAATCCCCTTCTGCCGTGAAGATACGGGTCATGCCAACCTTGCGACCTACGAGTCCAAGGCTCATCGTTTTCTCCATTCCCGACTGCGATTGGTCGGGGCTAATTTACAAAATGCCGGTGCCGTTTCGGGCATGAAATCATGCTGCAGCACACCGACTTTTTTGCGCAAATGCGCGAAAAGCCTTGCATTATAGCGAGGCTTTTCGTTTTCCGCAAGCAATCAATGACTTAGCGTTGCCCGGCATGCCAGGCAAGCGTTAGAAGCCTTATTGGAGCTTGATTTCCACGTCCACGCCAGCCGGCAGGTCCAGCTTCATCAGTGCGTCAACGGTCTTGTCCGTCGGATCGACGATGTCCATCAGGCGTTGGTGCGTACGGATTTCGAGCTGATCGCGCGACGTCTTGTTGACGTGCGGCGAACGCAGGATGTCGAAACGTTGAATGCGGGTCGGCAGGGGCACCGGACCACGAACGATTGCGCCAGTCCGCTTTGCCGTGTCGACGATTTCAGCTGCCGATTGATCGATCAGGCGATAGTCGAAAGCCTTCAGGCGAATGCGGATTTTCTGGTTCTGCATGACAATTCCTTGGAAAGAGCGAGGCGGTATTGCGCCGCCAGATAGTAAAAGAACGTAGAGCCGGGCACCCGCTGTGGGCTGGCACCCGGCTCCGGGCACCACTTACTGCAACTTCAGCCCTCGATTTTACTCGAGAATCTTAGCAACCACACCTGCGCCGACCGTACGGCCGCCTTCGCGGATTGCGAAGCGCAGACCTTCTTCCATCGCGATCGGGTTGATCAGCTTCACCGTGATCGACACGTTGTCGCCCGGCATGACCATTTCCTTGTCCTTCGGCAACTCGATCGAGCCCGTCACGTCCGTCGTACGGAAGTAGAACTGCGGACGATAGTTGTTGAAGAACGGCGTGTGGCGGCCGCCTTCGTCCTTGCTCAGCACGTACACTTCAGCCGTGAAGTGCGTGTGCGGGTTGATCGAACCCGGCTTCGCCAGAACCTGGCCACGCTCCACGTCTTCACGCTTCGTGCCGCGCAGCAGGATACCCACGTTGTCGCCTGCCTGACCCTGGTCGAGCAGCTTGCGGAACATTTCCACGCCCGTGCACGTCGTCTTCACCGTCGGCTTGATACCGACGATTTCGATTTCTTCGCCGACCTTCACCACGCCGCGCTCAACGCGACCCGTCACCACCGTGCCGCGACCCGAGATCGAGAACACGTCTTCCACCGGCATCAGGAACGCACCGTCAACTGCGCGCTCCGGCGTCGGGATGTACGTGTCCAGCGCATCGGCCAGGTTCATGATCGCCACTTCGCCCAGCTCGCCCGTGTCGCCTTCCAGCGCCAGCTTGGCCGAACCCTTGATGATCGGCGTGTCGTCGCCCGGGAAGTCGTACTTCGACAGAAGTTCGCGAACTTCCATCTCGACGAGCTCCAGCAGCTCAGCGTCGTCCACCATGTCGCACTTGTTCAGGAACACGATGATGTACGGAACGCCAACCTGACGCGCCAGCAGGATGTGCTCACGCGTTTGCGGCATCGGGCCGTCTGCAGCCGAACACACCAAGATCGCGCCGTCCATCTGCGCTGCGCCCGTGATCATGTTCTTCACATAGTCAGCGTGGCCCGGGCAGTCAACGTGTGCGTAGTGGCGGTTAGCCGTTTCGTACTCGACGTGCGCCGTGTTGATCGTGATACCACGTGCCTTTTCTTCCGGCGCCGCGTCGATCTGGTCGTATGCCTTCGCTTCGCCGCCAAACTTCTTGGTCAGCACCGTCGTGATCGCTGCCGTCAGCGTGGTCTTGCCGTGGTCAACGTGACCGATCGTGCCGACGTTCACGTGCGGCTTGGTCCGTTCGAATTTACCTTTAGCCATGTTTCTCTTCTTTCAAAAAGTTAATCGTTGAATGACTTGCCGCGTACTTACTTCGACTTCGCGTTGATGATCGCTTCAGACACGTTGCGCGGTGCTTCGGAGTAGTGCTTGAACTCCATCGTGTACGTTGCACGACCTTGGGTCAGCGAACGCAGCGACGTCGAGTAGCCGAACATTTCCGACAGCGGCACTTCGGCGCGAACGATCTTGCCGCCGCCAACCATGTCGTCCATGCCCTGAACGATACCGCGACGGCCCGACAGGTCGCCCATCACGTTGCCCATGTAATCTTCAGGCGTTTCGACTTCCACAGCCATCATCGGTTCGAGGATGACCGGCTGCGCCTTGCGCATTGCTTCCTTGAACGCCATCGAACCAGCCATGCGGAACGCATTTTCGTTCGAGTCAACGTCGTGGTACGAACCAAACGTCAGGTGAACCTTCACGTCAACAACCGGGAAGCCTGCCAGCACGCCAGCCTTCAGCGTTTCCTGGATACCCTTGTCGACTGCCGGGATGTATTCACGCGGAATCACACCGCCCTTGATCTCGTCCAGGAACTCGTAGCCCTTGCCCTGCTCATTCGGCTCGAGCGTGATGACCGCGTGACCGTACTGGCCGCGACCACCCGACTGCTTGACGAACTTGCCGTCGACGTCTTCCGCCTTGCCGCGGATCGTTTCACGATACGCCACTTGCGGCTTGCCAACCGTTGCTTCGACGCCGAATTCACGCTTCATCCGGTCGACCAGAATTTCCAGGTGGAGCTCGCCCATGCCCGAAATAATGGTTTGACCCGATTCTTCGTCCGTTTGAACGCGGAACGACGGATCTTCCTGAGCCAGACGGTTCAGGGCCAGACCCATCTTTTCCTGGTCCGGCTTCGTCTTCGGCTCAACAGCCTGCGAAATCACCGGCTCCGGGAAAATCATGCGTTCGAGCACGATCGGGTGCAGCGGATCGCACAGCGTGTCGCCCGTGGTTGCGTCTTTCAGGCCAACAGCCGCAGCGATGTCGCCTGCGTGCACTTCCTTGATTTCTTCACGCTGGTTTGCGTGCATCAGCAGAATACGACCGAGACGTTCCTTCTTGTCCTTGGTCGCGTTCAGCAGCGTGTCGCCCGACTTCGTCGTGCCGGAGTACACACGGAAGAAGATCAGCTGGCCGACAAACGGGTCGGTCATGATCTTGAATGCGAGGGACGAGAACTTCTCGTCGTCAGCTGCGCGACGCTCAGCCTTTTCACCGTTTTCGAGTTCACCCGTAACCGGCGGAATGTCGATCGGCGACGGCAGGAAGTCGAGCACGGCGTCCAGCATGCGTTGCACGCCCTTGTTCTTGAACGCGGTACCGCACAGCATCGGCTGGATTTCGCAAGCGATCGTACGGTCGCGCAGACCCTTGACGATTTCTGCTTCCGTCAACTCGCCTTCTTCGAGGTACTTGTTCATCAGATCTTCGCTCGATTCAGCCGCAGCTTCGACCATCTTTTCACGCCATTCATTGCACGTGTCGACGAGTTCTGCCGGGATTTCTTCGTACGAGAACTTCGTGCCTTGGGACGCTTCGTCCCAAATGATCGCTTTCATCTTCAGCAGATCGACCACGCCCGTGAACGATTCTTCAGCGCCGATAGGCACCACGACCGGAACCGGATTCGCCTTCAGACGCAGCTTGAGCTGGTCGTAGACCTTGAAGAAGTTCGCGCCGGTACGGTCCATCTTGTTGATGAACGCGAGACGGGGAACCTTGTACTTGTTAGCCTGGCGCCACACGGTTTCCGACTGGGGCTGCACGCCGCCCACTGCGCAATACACCATGCATGCGCCGTCGAGCACGCGCATCGAGCGCTCAACTTCAATCGTGAAGTCAACGTGGCCCGGGGTGTCGATGATGTTGATGCGGTGCTCAGCGCGGTCGCCGGCCATGCCTTTCCAGAATGCCGTGGTAGCAGCGGACGTGATCGTGATGCCGCGTTCCTGCTCCTGCTCCATCCAGTCCATGGTGGCAGCGCCGTCGTGAACTTCACCAATCTTGTGGTTCACGCCGGTGTAGAACAAGATGCGCTCGGTCGTCGTCGTTTTGCCGGCGTCGATGTGAGCGCTAATACCGATGTTACGGTAGCGCTCGATAGGTGTCTTGCGAGCCACTTTGATCCTCTATTGGGATGACGCGATGCGAGAAAATACCCATCGCGCTGTAACACAAACGGGCGAGGCGCTTTGTAAGCGCACCCGCCCGGAATTTCTTTCCGCTTTTTCTGCTAAACCCGGGTTCGGGAAGCTTAGAAACGGAAGTGCGAGAACGCCTTGTTGGCTTCTGCCATCCGGTGAACTTCGTCGCGCTTCTTCATCGCGCCGCCACGGCCTTCGGCCGCTTCGGAGAGTTCACCTGCCAGACGCAGGGCCATCGACTTCTCGCTGCGCTTCTTCGCGGCTTCACGCAACCAACGCATCGCCAATGCCATACGACGCGACGGACGCACTTCGACCGGAACCTGATAGTTCGCACCACCAACGCGGCGGCTCTTAACTTCGACCACCGGCTTGACGTTGTTGAGCGCTACCGTGAACACTTCCAGCGGGTCCTTGCCACCCTTGGTCTGGATCTGTTCGAAAGCGCCGTACACGATGCGCTCAGCAACCGACTTCTTGCCGGAGAGCATCAGCACGTTCATGAACTTAGCTACATCTACGTTACCGAACTTCGGATCCGGCAACACTTCCCGCTTGGGGACTTCGCGACGACGCGGCATGTTTCTTCCTTTACTTTTTCAGTTGGAGCTATTTTTAGCCCCGCGGCCACCAACTAACCCGATTCATCTCTAACGACTTACCAGCCTGGTCGGGTGACCACTTACTCGACAGCACCGGCGATTCCGGCACCACCGCTATTACCGCCTTTACAGGCGACCTGAAACTACACTGACCGGCTAATTACTTGCCAGCCTTGGCGCGCTTCGCACCGTACTTCGAGCGAGCTTGCTTACGATCCTTGACGCCCTGGGTATCCAGCGAGCCGCGAACCATGTGGTAACGCACACCCGGCAAGTCCTTAACACGGCCGCCGCGAATCAGCACGACCGAGTGTTCCTGCAGGTTGTGGCCTTCACCACCGATGTACGAAATAACTTCGAAACCGTTCGTCAGACGAACCTTGGCAACCTTACGCAGTGCCGAGTTAGGCTTCTTAGGCGTCGTGGTGTACACACGGGTGCACACGCCGCGACGCTGGGGGCAGTCCTGCAAAGCCGGGCTCTTGCTCTTCGTCGTTTCCGACGCGCGGCCTTTGCGAACCAGTTGATTGATGGTTGGCATTGTTTATTCCTGAAATTGAACAAAATCGACGCATCTGTTTCCGGGCAAAGCAGAAACGATTGCGCATCGAACTTCCGAACCAGGGTGTCGGCGCATGAATTGACTTCACGCACAGGCATTCCAAGAACCGGAACCTAGCATAATATTCCGAAAATGCTAAGCGAGTCAACAGGTTGCATTGTTTTGCACGCCTGCCGACCTCAACCTGAGCTCGCCGGCACTCAGTCGGCGGCGACGACTTCCAGCAACTCGTCACCAAAGCGGTCGAGTTTGCGGGCGCCCATGCCCGGAATGCCGCGCAAATCCTCGATGGAATCAGGGCCGTTACGGGCAATTTCGGCCAGCGTGGCGTCGTGGAAGATGACGTAGGCCGGCACGCCGTCGCTTTTCGCCGTCTCCGTGCGCCAGGCGCGCAGGCGATCCCAGCGGGCACGCTCGCGCGGGCCCATGCCAATCGTCGGATCGGCGCGCTCGCTCGTGCGACCGGACGACTGCCGGGTGCGGGTGGGCTTCACATAGCGGCGCATCGTGACATTCTGCTCACCCTTCAGCACCGGTTTGCTGGCTTCGGTGAGGACCAGCGAGCCAAACCCTTCGTGATCGACCGTCAGATAGCCGAACGCTACGAGTTGACGAAATACCGCACGCCACTCAGGCTCCCCGAGCGCCGCGCCGATCCCAAACGTAGTCAATTTCTCGTGGCCACGCTGCATGATCTTCTCGCTGCGGTTGCCCCGCAGGATATCGATCAGGTGGCCTGCGCCAAAGTGAAAACCACTCGCGCGCTGGGCGCGGAACACGCAGGACAGCGCCATCTGCGCTTCGCGCGTCGCGTCCCACGTGTCTGGCGGTTCGAGGCAGTTGTCGCAGTTGCCGCACGGCTTGCTCGACTCGCCGAAATACGCAAGGAGCCGCACCCGCCGGCAGGTCGCCGCTTCACACAGACCGAGCAGCGCATCGAGCTTGCCGGTCTGCACGCGCTTGTGCGCGTCGTCGGCGTCGGATTCGTCGATCATCTTGCGCTGCTGCACGACGTCGCCCAGACCGTACGCCATCCATGCATTGGCCGGCATGCCGTCGCGCCCCCCGCGCCCGGTTTCCTGGTAGTAACCTTCAACGCTCTTCGGCAAATCAAGGTGAGCCACAAAGCGTACGTCAGGCTTGTCGATCCCCATACCAAAGGCGATCGTTGCGCACATCACGATGCCTTCCTCACGCTGAAACATCTCCTGATGCTTCTGGCGGATTTCGAACTCCATGCCGGCGTGATACGGCAAAGCGCGCATCCCCTTCTCTTTCAGCCACTCTGCCGTTTCTTCGACCTTCCGACGCGACAGGCAGTAGACCACGCCGGCGTCGGTCGTGCCGTCCGGCTTCGAGTGTTCAGCGCGAATGAAGTCGAGCAATTGCGTGCGCGCATTGTCCTTTTCGACGATGCGATAGCGAATGTTCGGGCGATCGAAGCTGGAGACAAAGATGCGCGCCTCATCGAGCGCGAGACGGTGGATGATTTCGTCACGCGTGATCGCATCGGCGGTCGCGGTGAGTGCGATGCGCGGCACATTCGGAAAGCGCTCGTGCAGCACCGACAGCTGAATATATTCAGGCCGGAAATCGTGCCCCCATTGCGACACGCAATGCGCTTCGTCGATGGCGAACAGGCCGATACGCGTGCGTTCGAGCAACTCCTGGAAACGGGGCGTCATCAACCGTTCCGGCGCCACGTACAGCAGATCGATTTCGCCTTCGCGCAATGCACGCTCGGTGGCCATGGCTTCCGCGCTCGACAGCGTCGAATTCAGATACGCGGCGCGCACGCCCACTTCCTTCAACGCGGCGACCTGATCGTGCATCAATGCGATCAGCGGCGACACGACGATCCCCGCTCCGCAACCTGCCTCGCCGCGCACCAGCGACGGGATCTGATAGCACAACGACTTGCCGCCGCCCGTCGGCATCAGCACGAGGCAATCGCCACCACCGGCGACGTGCTCGACAATTTCGCCCTGCTGTCCTCTGAACGCGGGGTAACCAAAGACTTCGTTGAGGATTTCGAGCGGACGGGACATGAATTTGAGAGAAGCAGCGTAAAGCCGGTGACACGAATTTTACCAACGCATTCGTGCTGCGCCCGCGCTTTGCGGCAACGTTAGCCGTTCGGCCGACGAATCCACAAAAAACGCACAAAAGTGAGGCGCATAAAAAAGCCGCTCAGTCGAAACTGAGCGGCTTCGCTGGCTGTTGAGCCCAAGCGGCTTGCGCCGCCGGGACTTACTCGCCTGAGTGCTGCTGTTCGGCGGCCGGGGTTTCCGGCGTACCGAATTCGAACGACTCTTCCGCTGCGATCTGATCGAAACGCTCGCGGTCGGACAGTTCCTTGCTCTTGCGTGCCTTGTGGAACGCGAGACCCGTACCAGCCGGAATCAGACGACCAACGATCACGTTTTCCTTCAGCCCGCGCAGATCGTCGCGCTTGCCCATGATCGCCGCTTCGGTCAGCACGCGAGTCGTTTCCTGGAACGACGCCGCGGAGATGAACGAATCGGTCGACAGCGATGCCTTCGTGATACCGAGCAGCACGTTGTCGTAGGTTGCCGGGATCTTGTCTTCCGCAGCCATCCGGTCGTTCTCGTCGAGCATATCCGAGCGCTCGACTTGTTCGCCCATGATGAAGCGCGTGTCACCGTTATCGACGATCTGCACGCGGCGCAGCATCTGACGGACGATCACTTCAATGTGCTTGTCATTGATCTTCACGCCCTGCAGACGATACACGTCCTGCACTTCGTCCACGATGTAGCGCGCCAACGCTTCGACGCCCTGCAAACGCAGAATGTCGTGCGGATCAGCCGGCCCGTCGACAATCATTTCGCCCTTGTTGACGACCTGACCATCGTGCACCAGAACCTGCTTTTCCTTCGCGATCAGGAACTCGTGCTGATTGCCTTCGAGGTCCGTGATAACGAGACGCTGCTTGCCCTTCGTGTCCTTACCGAACGACGTCGTGCCCGTGACTTCCGCCAGAATGCCGGCGTCCTTCGGCGAGCGCGCTTCGAACAGTTCGGCCACACGCGGCAGACCACCGGTAATGTCACGCGTCTTCTGCGATTCAACGGGGATACGTGCCAGCACTTCACCGACCTGCACTTGCTGACCGTCCTTCACGGTGATCAGTGCGCCGACCTGGAAGCCGATCTGCACCGAGTGCTCGGTGTTCGGGATCTTGACTTCTTCGCCGTTCGCGTCGAGCAGCTTGACCTGCGGACGCACCGTCTTCGACGCTTGCGAACCGCGGCGCTTCACGTCGATCACGACCAGCGTCGAGAGACCCGTCACATCGTCGATCTGCTTGGCAACCGTCACGCCTTCTTCGACGTTTTCGAACTTCACCGTACCACCGTACTCGGTGATGATCGGACGCGTCATCGGATCCCACGTCGCCAGTTGCGTGCCGGCCTTGATCTGCGCGCCGTCCAGTTGCAACAGCGTCGCGCCGTACGGCACCTTGTGACGTTCACGCTCGCGGCCGTGGTCGTCGGTGATCATCGCTTCGCCCGAACGCGAAATGACGATCTGCTCGCCCTTCGCATTGGTGACGTAACGCATGGTCGCCGTGAAACGCACCGTACCGTTCGACTTGGCTTCAACCGACGAAGCCACTGCTGCACGCGATGCCGCACCACCGATGTGGAACGTACGCATCGTGAGCTGCGTGCCCGGTTCACCGATCGACTGAGCAGCGATCACGCCGACTGCTTCACCGACGTTGACCGACGAGCCACGACCCAGGTCGCGGCCATAGCAGGCTGCGCACAGACCGTAGCGCGTTTCGCAAGTCAGCGGCGTACGGACGCGCACTTCGTCGATGCCGAGGCGTTCGATTTCTTCGACCGCGTCTTCGTCGAGCAACGTGCCCGTTTCGTACAGCGTTTCCTGCGATTCCGGATTGACGACGTCAGCCACCGTCACGCGACCCAGGATACGGTCACGCAGCGCTTCGACGACTTCACCGCCTTCGACCAACGCCTTCATGGCAACGCCGTTGGACGTACCGCAATCGTCCTCGACCACCACCAGATCCTGCGTCACGTCGACGAGACGACGCGTCAGGTAACCCGAGTTTGCCGTCTTCAGTGCCGTATCAGCCAGACCCTTACGTGCACCGTGGGTCGAGATGAAGTACTGCAACACGTTCAGGCCTTCACGGAAGTTCGCCGTGATCGGCGTCTCGATGATCGAGCCGTCCGGCTTCGCCATCAGGCCACGCATACCGGCCAGCTGACGAATCTGAACTGCGGAACCACGAGCACCCGAGTCCGCCATCATGTAGATGGAGTTGAACGATTCCTGACGCGTTTCGTTGCCGTCGCGATCGACCACCGGTTCCGTCGACAGCTGTTCCATCATCGCCTTGCCGACCGCTTCCGACGTTGCCGACCAGATGTCGACCACGTTGTTGTAGCGCTCTTGCGACGTGACGAGACCCGACATGTACTGACGGTCGTATTCCTTCACCTTCTTGGCTGCATCGCCGACGATCTGTTCTTTCTGCGGCGGCACGAGCATGTCGTCGACGCAGATCGAGATACCGGCGCGCGTTGCCAGACGGAAACCCGACTGCATCAACTGGTCGGCGAAAATCACCGTTTCACGCAGACCGCACTTGCGGAATGCGGTGTTGATCAGACGCGAGATTTCCTTCTTCTTCAGCGGCTTGTTCAGCACCGAGAACGGCAGGCCCGGCGGCAGAATTTCCGACAGGATCGAACGGCCGACGGTCGTCGCGTACAGCGTGATCTTCGGCACGAATGCCGGCGCACCTTCCGACTTGTCTTCGTTGTGGACCATTTCCGTGATCCGCACGTTGACGCGCGAGGCCAGCTCGACTTCCTTGTTCTCGTAAGCACGCAGTGCTTCCGACACGCCGGTGAACGTCAGGCCTTCGCCCTTGGCGTTCACTGCTTCACGCGTCGCGTAGTACAGGCCGAGCACGATATCCTGCGACGGCACGATCGACGGATCGCCGTTGGCCGGGAACAGGATGTTGTTCGACGCCAGCATCAGCGTACGCGCTTCCATCTGCGCTTCGAGCGACAGCGGCACGTGCACAGCCATCTGGTCACCGTCGAAGTCGGCGTTGAACGCCGCGCAAACGAGCGGGTGCAGCTGGATAGCCTTACCTTCGATCAGCACCGGCTCGAAAGCCTGAATGCCAAGACGGTGCAGCGTCGGCGCACGGTTCAGCATGACCGGATGCTCGCGGATCACCTCTTCCAGGATGTCCCACACCACCGGCGTCTGGTTCTCGACTTCCTTCTTCGCAGCCTTGATGGTGGTAGCGACACCCATCACTTCGAGCTTGTTGAAGATGAACGGCTTGAACAGTTCGAGCGCCATCAGCTTCGGCAGACCGCACTGATGCAGCTTGAGCGTCGGGCCGACCACGATCACCGAACGGCCCGAGTAGTCCACGCGCTTACCGAGCAAGTTCTGACGGAAACGACCGCCCTTACCCTTGATCATGTCAGCGAGCGACTTCAGCGGACGCTTGTTCGCGCCGGTCATGGCCTTACCGCGACGACCGTTGTCGAGCAGCGAATCGACGGCTTCCTGCAACATCCGCTTTTCGTTGCGGACGATGATTTCAGGCGCCTTCAGTTCGAGCAGACGCTTCAACCGGTTGTTACGGTTGATCACGCGGCGATACAGGTCGTTCAGGTCCGACGTCGCGAAGCGGCCGCCGTCCAGCGGCACCAGCGGACGCAGTTCCGGCGGCAGCACCGGCAGCACTTCGAGCACCATCCAGTCAGGCTTGATGCCCGAACGCTGGAAAGCCTCGAGCACCTTCAGGCGCTTCGCGTACTTCTTGATCTTCGCTTCCGAACCCGTGTTCTTGAGTTCGGTGCGCAGCATCTCGACCTGCTCGTCGATGTTGATCGCGCGCAGCAGTTCGCGAACGCCTTCCGCGCCCATCTCGGCACGGAATTCGTCACCGTACTCTTCGACCTTGTTGTAGTAATCCTCTTCCGTCATGATCTGCCGCGCTTTCAGCGGCGTCATGCCCGGATCGATCACCACGTAGGCTTCGAAGTACAGCACGCGCTCGATGTCGCGCAGCGTCATGTCGAGCACCATGCCCAGACGCGACGGCAGCGACTTCAGGAACCAGATGTGAGCGACCGGCGAGGCCAACTCAATGTGGCCCATCCGTTCGCGACGCACCTTGGCGAGCGTCACTTCGACGCCGCACTTTTCACAGATCACGCCACGATGCTTCAGGCGCTTGTACTTGCCGCAAAGGCATTCGTAGTCTTTGATCGGCCCGAAGATCTTCGCGCAGAACAAACCATCGCGTTCCGGCTTGAACGTCCGGTAGTTGATGGTTTCCGGCTTCTTGACTTCACCGAACGACCACGAACGGATCTTGTCTGGCGAGGCCAGACCGATCTTGATCGCGTCAAAAACTTCAGGCTGTTGGACTTGCTTGAATAGATCGAGCAGAGCTTTCATTGCTTTCTCTCCGTAGTCCGATTAGTTGCGGTCGAGGTCGATGTCGATACCGAGCGAGCGGATTTCCTTCACGAGCACGTTGAAGGATTCCGGCATGCCGGCGTCAATCACGTGATCACCCTTGACCAGGTTCTCATACACCTTGGTCCGGCCCGCCACGTCATCCGACTTCACCGTCAGCATTTCTTGCAACACGTACGATGCGCCGTACGCTTCGAGCGCCCACACTTCCATTTCACCGAAACGCTGGCCACCAAACTGCGCCTTACCGCCCAACGGCTGCTGCGTGACGAGCGAGTACGGGCCCGTGGAACGCGCGTGCATCTTGTCGTCGACCAAGTGGTGCAGTTTCAGGTAGTGCATGTAACCGACAGTCACCGTACGCTCGAACATCTCACCCGTGCGGCCGTCATACAGACGCACCTGGTTCTTCGACGGCGTCATGCCGAGGTTCTTCGCGATGTCGTCCGGGAATGCGAGATCCAGCGCGCGCGACATTTCTTCTTCCGTCGCACCGTCGAACACCGGCGTGGCAAACGGAACGCCTTCGCGCAGGTTCTTCGCCAGTTCGACGATTTCGTCGTCCGTGAAGCTGTCCAGCTCTTCAGCACGGCCCGACTCGTTGTAGATCTTGGTCAGGAATTCGCGCAGTTCAGCGATCTTCGCCTGACGTTGCAGCATTTCTGCAATACGCCAGCCGAGACCCTTCGCGGCCCAACCCAGATGCACTTCGAGAACCTGACCCACGTTCATCCGCGACGGCACGCCGAGCGGGTTAAGCACGACGTCAGCAGGACGGCCATCGGCCATGTACGGCATGTCTTCGATCGGAACGATCTTCGACACCACGCCCTTGTTACCGTGACGGCCGGCCATCTTGTCGCCAGGCTGCAGACGACGCTTCACAGCCAGATACACCTTGACCATCTTCAGCACGCCCGGCGGCAGTTCGTCGCCTTGCGTGAGCTTCTTGCGCTTTTCTTCGAACGCCAGATCGAACTGGTGACGCTTCTGTTCGATCGAGTCCTTGATCGCTTCGAGCTGTGCCGCTGCTTCTTCGTCCGCGAGGCGGATGTCGAACCAGTGGTAGTGGTCGAGATCTTCCAGGTAAGCCTGTTCGATCTTCGTACCCTTCGCGAGCTTCTTCGGACCGCCGTTCGCGACCTTGCCGGTCAACATACGTGCGAGACGCTGGAATGCATCGCCTTCCACGATACGCAACTGGTCGTTCAGGTCGAGGCGATAACGCTTCAGTTCATCGTCGATGATCTGTTGCGCACGCTTGTCGCGCTGAATGCCTTCACGTGTGAACACTTGCACGTCGATGACCGTGCCGCTCATGCCCGACGGCACGCGCAGCGACGTATCTTTCACGTCCGAAGCCTTTTCACCGAAGATCGCGCGCAGCAGCTTTTCTTCCGGCGTCAGCTGGGTTTCGCCCTTCGGCGTGACCTTACCGACCAGCACGTCGCCTGCTTCGACTTCAGCGCCGATGTAGACGATGCCCGACTCGTCGAGACGGCCGAGTTGCACTTCAGCCAGGTTCGAGATGTCGCGCGTGATTTCTTCCGGTCCGAGCTTCGTATCGCGAGCTACGACGTTCAGTTCTTCGATGTGGATCGACGTGTAACGATCGTCAGCAACCACCTTCTCCGAGATCAAGATCGAATCTTCGAAGTTGTAGCCGTTCCACGGCATGAACGCGACCAGCATGTTCTGGCCGAGAGCCAGTTCGCCGAGGTCGGTCGATGCACCGTCAGCCAGCACGTCGCCACGCGACACGATGTCGCCGACCTTCACGATCGGGCGCTGGTTGATGTTCGTGTTCTGGTTCGAACGCGTGTACTTGATCAGGTTGTAGATGTCCACGCCGACGTCGCCAGCAACGGCTTCATCATCGTTCACGCGAATCACCATACGGCCTGCGTCGACGTAATCGACCACACCACCGCGGAATGCCTGAACCGTCGTACCCGAGTCGACTGCCACCGTGCGTTCGATACCCGTACCGACCACGGCCTTTTCAGGACGCAGACACGGCACAGCCTGACGCTGCATGTTCGAACCCATCAATGCGCGGTTCGCGTCATCGTGCTCGAGGAACGGAATCAGCGAGGCTGCCACCGATACGATCTGCGACGGCGCCACGTCCATGTACTGGATGCGGTCCGGCGTGACCATCAGCGTTTCGCCTGCTTCACGCGACGACACCAGTTCGTCGGTCAGCGAGCCGTCGGCAGCAACCGCCGCGTTCGCCTGAGCGATCACGTAACGGCCTTCTTCGATCGCCGACAGATAGTCGATCTGATCGGTCACCTTGCTGTCCACCACCTTGCGATACGGCGTTTCGAGGAAGCCGTATTCGTTCAGGTGAGCGTACAGAGCCAGCGAGTTGATCAGGCCGATGTTCGGACCTTCCGGCGTTTCAATCGGGCACACACGGCCGTAGTGGGTCGGGTGCACGTCACGAACTTCAAAGCCAGCGCGCTCACGCGTCAACCCGCCCGGGCCAAGTGCCGAAACACGGCGCTTGTGGGTGATTTCCGACAGCGGGTTGGTCTGGTCCATAAACTGCGACAGCTGCGACGAACCGAAGAACTCGCGAATCGCCGACGAAATCGGCTTCGAGTTGATCAGATCGTGCGGCATCAGGTTTTCGCTTTCGGCCTGGCCGAGGCGTTCCTTCACAGCACGTTCGACACGCACGAGACCTGCGCGGAACTGGTTTTCCGCCAGTTCGCCGACACAACGCACACGACGATTGCCCAAGTGGTCGATGTCGTCCACTTCGCCCTTGCCGTTACGCAGTTCGACCAGGATCTTGATCGTGGCGAGGATGTCGTCGTCTTGCAGCGTCATCGGACCGACGATTTCGTCGCGACCGACACGGCGGTTGAACTTCATACGACCCACCTTGGACAGGTCGTATGCGTCTTCGCTGTAGAACAGACGGTTGAACAGCGCCTCGACCGCTTCTTCGGTCGGCGGTTCGCCCGGACGCATCATGCGGTAGATCGCGATGCGAGCGGCCATCTTGTCCGCGGTTTCGTCGATACGCAGCGTCGACGAGATGTACGGACCTTGATCCAGATCGTTCGTGTAGAGCGTCTGGATGTCTTTGATCTTCGATTCGCGGAGCTTTTCGAGGACGGTTTCAGTGATTTCGTCGTTCGCGTTAGCGATGACTTCACCCGTGTCGCCGTCGACAACGTTCTTCGCGAGCACGCGGCCGAGCAGATAGTCTTCCGGCACCGAAATGAACTTCGTCTTCGCGTTGTCGAGATCGCGAATGTGCTTGGCGTTGATCCGCTTGTCCTTCTGGACGATCACGTTGCCATCACGATCCGTAATGTCGAAACGTGCGACTTCACCACGCAGACGCTCCGGCACGAATTCCATCTGCGCGCCTTCCGGCATCAGCGTGAAATTGTCGAACACGAAGAAGTTTGCGAGGATCTGTTCCGGCGTCAGGCCGATCGCCTTCAGCAGGATCGTGACCGGCATCTTGCGGCGGCGGTCGACGCGGAAGTACAGCACGTCCTTCGGATCGAATTCGAAGTCGAGCCACGAGCCGCGGTAAGGAATGATACGTGCCGAGAACAGGAGCTTGCCCGAGCTGTGCGTCTTGCCCTTGTCGTGTTCGAAAAACACGCCCGGCGAACGATGCAGCTGCGAAACGATCACACGTTCCGTGCCGTTGATGACGAACGAACCGGTCGGCGTCATGAGCGGAATTTCGCCCATGTACACTTCCTGTTCCTTCACTTCCTTGACGACCGGCTTGCTCGGCGATTCTTTGTCGAGCAGCACCAGACGCACTTTCGCGCGCAGTGCCGAGCAGTACGTCAAACCGCGCTGCTGACATTCCTTGATGTTGAATGCCGGCGGCGACAGCATGTAGCTGACGAACTCTAGACGTGCGAACCCGTTATGCGAAACAATCGGGAAAACGGATGTGAACGCAGCTTGCAGGCCTTCCGGCTTGCGTTGCGTGGACGACGTGTCTGCTTGCAGAAACGTGCTGAATGATTCAAGCTGGGTAGCCAGCAGGAAAGGTACTTGGTGAACGATGGGGCGCTTCGCAAAACTCTTGCGAATGCGCTTCTTCTCGGTGAAGGAATATTGCATACGATCTCCGAATCACGGCGGGCATTGTTGTCGAGGCAGGATACCTTGATGAGACAACCCGAGTGTTCACCGACTGAGACCCGATGGCCGTCCGATGGCTTGAACGAGCCTAGAAGCTTGGTGGTTGGCCGCTACCAACCGCTGGCTGACGGCAGCGGATGCCTATGTTGCCCGCTACCCGACCAAACTTGCCTTCTGCAGTCGCTTCAGAAGACAAAGAGAAACGCCGGTCAATATTGCCGATAGGCGATTTTCTTTGGCTTCTGGGACCCCTGTTCTTACCGAAACCGGCTGGCAAAAACGTGGTCCCCAACAAGCACAAAAAGGCCGGCGGTGGAAAACCGCCAGCCTTCGCACAACGCGCTGAAACTTACTTGATTTCAGCTTTCGCGCCGGCTTCTTCCAGCTTCTTCTTGGCTTCTTCAGCAGCAGCCTTCGGTACCGATTCCTTAACAGGCTTCGGTGCACCGTCGACCAGGTCCTTCGCTTCCTTCAGGCCGAGACCCGTCAGTTCACGAACAGCCTTAATGACCGAAACCTTGTTCGCGCCGACTTCCGTCAGGTTGACCGTGAATTCGGTTTGCTCTTCAGCGACAGCTGCAGCTGCACCTGCCGGGCCTGCCACTGCAACAGCAGCTGCCGACACGCCAAACTTTTCTTCGAACGCCTTGACCAGCTCGTTCAGTTCCAGAACCGACATCGAGCTTACTGCCTCGAGGATGTCATCTTTTGCGATTGCCATTTGAAATACTCCTAAATTGAATTCGGATACAGCCAGCGATCAATCACGCTCGACTGAAGTGCGTTACGCAGCGGTTTCTTCGCCTTGTTTCTTTTCTGCCAGCGCGGCCAGGGCGCGCGCAAAGCCGGAAACAGGTGCTTGCATAACGTACAACAGCTTGGAGAGCAGTTCTTCGCGGCTCGGGATGTTTGCCAGCGCTTGCACGCCAGCCTTGTCCATCACCTTGCCTTCGTAGGAACCAGCCTTGATGATCAACTTGTCATTGGTTTTGCCGAAGTCGTTGACGACCTTAGCAGCAGCAATGGCATCTTCCGAGATGCCGTAGATCAGGGGACCAGTCATCTGCTCTGCCAGCGGAGCAAACGGGGTACCTTCGACAGCGCGACGCGCCAGCGTGTTTTTCAACACGCGAAGGTAAACCTGTTGCTCACGCGCTTTCGCGCGCAGCTTGGTCAGATCGCCAACCGCGATTCCACGATACTCAGCCAGAACCACGGTCTGGGCTTTCGCGACTTGCGCGGCAACCTCAGCGACGACGGCCTGCTTGCTTTCTTTGTTAAGTGGCACGGTTAACCTCCAGATTCGATACACGCAGCGTGCGCCTTGTGTACCGCGTTCAATAACGGCGTCCGACCAGTCAGGAGTATTTCGACCGCCTGAAACCCGCATTGCTGCGGACTTCAACCGGCTTCATCACTACAAAACCATTTCGGGTTCGCCATCTGCGTTGGCTTTACATTAAGGGGACGCCTACCTGCTGCGCTCCCGCCAACGGTCTTTGACAACCGGCCGCTCGATGCAGACTGCCATCTTGCGACCGCCCAAAGCCCATAAAACCGCCTCGACTCACATCGAGGCGATGAAATTTATTACTGTGCTGCGATCGATGCCTGGTCGACGCGAACGCCAACACCCATCGTGCTCGACAGCGCAACCTTACGCAGGTAGACACCCTTGCTCGTTGCCGGCTTCGCCTTTTGCAGCGCGTCGACCAGAGCGTTCAGGTTGCTACGCAGAGCGGTCGGCTCGAACGAAGCACGGCCAATCGTGGCGTGGATGATACCGGCCTTGTCGACACGGAATTGCACCTGACCAGCCTTGGCGTTCTTGACCGCAGTCGCGACGTCCGGCGTAACCGTGCCAACCTTCGGGTTCGGCATCAGGCCGCGCGGGCCGAGGATCTGACCGAGCGTACCGACAACGCGCATCGTGTCCGGCGAAGCGATCACGATGTCGAAGTCCAGCTTGCCGGCCTTGACTTGTTCAGCCAGGTCTTCCATACCGACGATTTCTGCGCCGGCTGCACGAGCTTGCTCAGCCTTTTCGCCTTGTGCGAACACGGCCACGCGAACCGACTTACCGGTACCCGCCGGCAGGACGACCGAACCGCGAACCACTTGGTCCGACTTCTTCGCGTCGATGCCGAGTTGCACTGCAACGTCGATCGACTCGTCGAACTTCGCGCTTGCGCATTCCTTCACGAGCGACAGCGCTTCGTCGATCGCGTACAGCTTTTGACGATCAACCTTGGCTGCAAATGCTTGCAGACGCTTTGAAAGCTTAGCCATTTACACGCCCTCCACGGTGATGCCCATCGAGCGGGCGCTACCAGCGATCGTACGAACCGCTGCGTCCAGATCAGCTGCCGTCAGATCGGGCATCTTGGTCTTGGCGATGTCTTCAGCTTGAGCACGGGTGATCGTGCCGACCTTGTCGGTATGCGGCTTCGCCGAACCCTTGTCGATCTTCGCTGCCTTCTTGATCAGAACCGTAGCCGGCGGCGTCTTCAGAACGAACGTGAAGCTCTTGTCCGCGAACGCGGTGATCACGACCGGAATCGGCAGACCCGGTTCCATAGCCTGAGTCTGCGCGTTGAACGCCTTGCAGAACTCCATGATGTTCAGGCCGCGTTGGCCCAGTGCCGGACCGACCGGCGGCGACGGGTTGGCTTTACCTGCAGGAATCTGCAGCTTGATAAAGCCGATGATTTTCTTTGCCATTTTGAAAACCTCTTAGGAACGCCGCCGTGGTACAAGCGGACATTCAGTGAGTAGTAGCGCGCGTTCGCCGAAAAACAGACTACTTACGCTCCTCAACGGCCATTACGCGGACCGTAAGCGCGAAATACGGAACGCACCGATCGGTGCGCCCCGTAGAATTCTGGATTACAACTTTTCGACCTGGCCGAATTCCAGCTCGACCGGCGTTGCGCGGCCGAAGATTGTAACGGAAACACGGACGCGCGACTTTTCGTAGTTCACTTCTTCGACGCTGCCGTTGAAATCCGTGAACGGACCGTCCTTCACCCGCACCATCTCGCCTACTTCGAACAGGGTCTTCGGACGCGGCTTTTCCACGCCTTCCTGCATCTGCGACATGATCTTCTCGACTTCCCGCGGGGAAATCGGGCTCGGACGATTACGCGCACCGCCTACGAAACCCGTCACCTTTGCCGTGTTCTTCACGAGGTGCCACGTTTCGTCTGTCATTTCCATTTCCACAAGGACATAGCCCGGGAAGAAACGACGTTCGGTCACCGATTTGTGACCGCCTTTCACCTCGACCACTTCTTCAGTCGGAACGAGGATTTGACCGAATTGGTCTTGCATGCCAGCACGTTCGATGCGCTCCTGAAGCGCACGTTGCACGCTCTTCTCCATGCCGGAGTAGGCGTGCACCACGTACCAACGTTTGCCGCTCGGGGATGCCGGAGTATCGCTCATATCATTTCCAACCCAGAATCACCGAGAAAATCGCCCATTCGATGGATTTGTCGCTAATCCAAAGAAAGACCGCCATGACGAACACGAAGCCGAACACTACGAGCGTTGTCTGGGTGGCCTCTTTACGAGTCGGCCAGACAACCTTACGAACTTCTTTGTACGAGTCTTTGGCGAAAGCGATGAAACCCTTGCCAGGCGCGGAGAGAAGACCGACTGCAACACCAGCGATAGCACCAACAGCCAAGGCGGCTCCGCGGACGTACCATTCCTGGCCACTGAGCCAGAAGAACCCCACGAACCCGGCCAAGACCAACAATACGCCCGCGACGAGCATCAGCTTGTCGCCGGATGTATTTACAGTTTCGACGGAAGGATTCGCCATAACACCTTAACGAAGCGCCATATACGACGCGAGAGTTGGCAGGGGCAGAGGGAATCGAACCCCCAACCTTCGGTTTTGGAGACCGACGCTCTGCCAGTTGAGCTATACCCCTAAACCATTTTGGGGTTGACGACACCGCCAACCCCGAAACTACCGATCAACGAGAACTTTCTGGCGTTACTCGAGAATCTTAGCAACCACACCTGCGCCGACCGTACGGCCGCCTTCGCGGATTGCGAAGCGCAGACCTTCTTCCATCGCGATCGGGTTGATCAGCTTCACCGTGATCGACACGTTGTCGCCCGGCATGACCATTTCCTTGTCCTTCGGCAACTCGATCGAGCCCGTCACGTCCGTCGTACGGAAGTAGAACTGCGGACGATAGTTGTTGAAGAACGGCGTGTGGCGGCCGCCTTCGTCCTTGCTCAGCACGTACACTTCAGCCGTGAAGTGCGTGTGCGGGTTGATCGAACCCGGCTTCGCCAGAACCTGGCCACGCTCCACGTCTTCACGCTTCGTGCCGCGCAGCAGGATACCCACGTTGTCGCCTGCCTGACCCTGGTCGAGCAGCTTGCGGAACATTTCCACGCCCGTGCACGTCGTCTTCACCGTCGGCTTGATACCGACGATTTCGATTTCTTCGCCGACCTTCACCACGCCGCGCTCAACGCGACCCGTCACCACCGTGCCGCGACCCGAGATCGAGAACACGTCTTCCACCGGCATCAGGAACGCACCGTCAACTGCGCGCTCCGGCGTCGGGATGTACGTGTCCAGCGCATCGGCCAGGTTCATGATCGCCACTTCGCCCAGCTCGCCCGTGTCGCCTTCCAGCGCCAGCTTGGCCGAACCCTTGATGATCGGCGTGTCGTCGCCCGGGAAGTCGTACTTCGACAGAAGTTCGCGAACTTCCATCTCGACGAGCTCCAGCAGCTCAGCGTCGTCCACCATGTCGCACTTGTTCAGGAACACGATGATGTACGGAACGCCAACCTGACGCGCCAGCAGGATGTGCTCACGCGTTTGCGGCATCGGGCCGTCTGCAGCCGAACACACCAAGATCGCGCCGTCCATCTGCGCTGCGCCCGTGATCATGTTCTTCACATAGTCAGCGTGGCCCGGGCAGTCAACGTGTGCGTAGTGGCGGTTAGCCGTTTCGTACTCGACGTGCGCCGTGTTGATCGTGATACCACGTGCCTTTTCTTCCGGCGCCGCGTCGATCTGATCGTATGCCTTCGCTTCGCCGCCAAACTTCTTGGTCAGCACCGTCGTGATCGCTGCCGTCAGCGTGGTCTTGCCGTGGTCAACGTGACCGATCGTGCCGACGTTCACGTGCGGCTTGGTCCGCTCAAACTTACCCTTGGCCATTTTCGACTCCTAAGAGGATTTATCCGTACGTTGCGCCGCGCGCAAACAATCACCGAGTACTTCTGGTGCCCATGGGCAGGATCGAACTGCCGACCTCTCCCTTACCAAGGGAGTGCTCTACCACTGAGCCACATGGGCGCTACTTCTTTGTTACTGGAGCGGGTGAAGGGAATCGAACCCTCGTCGTAAGCTTGGAAGGCTTCTGCTCTACCATTGAGCTACACCCGCAAGGATCCATGGATTCCCAACTACTGCTACAGCTTGCATTCTGGTGGAGGAGGTTGGATTCGAACCAACGTAGGCGTAAGCCAACAGATTTACAGTCTGCCCCCTTTAGCCACTCGGGCACCCCTCCGCAGAGAACTGATGATTATGAGGGAACAACCGCTTGCTGTCAAGGCTTGCTTGACCGTCCCAAACTCATAGCTCTCACTTATATAGCGATTTCAGCGCCGGCGTAAACGCAAAAACCCCGCCTTTTGGGGCGAGGTTTCTGGACATGCTGGGGAGCCTGACGATTACCTACTTTCACACGGGAATCCGCACTATCATCGGCGTGGAGTCGTTTCACGGTCCTGTTCGGGATGGGAAGGGGTGGGACCGACTCGCTATGGT
>NZ_WOEY01000162.1 GCF_013177695.1 Paraburkholderia solitsugae
TTGACCGGGATTCGTAAAAAATCCGCCACATCTCAGTCTAAGCAGCTGATTTGAATGCAAAATCGATGGTCGGATCGAGCGGCGGAACGGGGCGTAGGAGATCCAGCAGATAGTCCCCAAACCGGTTGATGTGTTCCCGTCGGTACGGCGACAGCACCTTGAGTACTTCGGCGTCGACCGGATGCCCTTTCGCCTGCAGTTCCTTCAGTTTGCGCGACATCCACTGGACGTTGTACAGGATCACCATGTTTGCGACGAGGTGGTTGTACTTGATCACCTTGCGCTGCTCGTGCCGGACGTTTTCGGCAATCACGCCTTCGCCACCAAACATCAGCCACTGCGCGAAGTCGTTGAACTGCTCGCTCTTGTTGGTTGCCGCGTGAATCGTGCGACGCAGCTCCGGCTCATTGAGATATTTCAGCAGGAACAGCGTACGGATCACGCGGCCCAGCTCCCGAAACGCGAAGTAGAGCTTGTTTTTCGTGCTCTCCGAGCCGAGGCGGCGCAGGATTGTCGACGGCGTCATCCTGCCCGCCTTGATCGACACCGCAACGCGCATCATGTCGGCATAGTGACGTTCGATCAGCGCCCAGTCAATCGCCTGACGGCACAAGCTGTCGATATGCTTGTATTTGCGCCGCCGGTCAGCCTTGTACAGCACGAGATCCTTGATGTTGCGCATGCGCGGCATCAGGTTGATGCCCACCACGTACGACAGACCGAAGACCGGACCGCTTTGCGCCTGCGTATCGCCATGGATCGTATCGGGCTTGACGTCTGCGCCGTTCAGGATCAGCCCATCGAGGATATAGACGGCTTCGTGGACACCGCACGGGATGAAGTGACTGAACAGCGCGATGTACATGTCGGATACGTGATAGTAGCCGATCCCGCCGTATCCCCCATAGCGAACGTGATACTCGGACAGCAGGTTCTGCTCGTACAGGCTCCACTTGGTGCCGTCGGCCGACGCGCGCTTGCCGCTGCCCCAGTATTTCGGCAACGCGAACTGGTTGTACGCGTTGATCACCTTCACGTTCGCCTTGTCGAGCCGCTCCTCCGTGACGTGTTTCAGGTTCAGCCAGGCGACCTGTTTGCGAGTGAGCCCTTTCACCGAGCGCGCCGTCTGGCTCGGCCCTAGGTTGCAACCGTAGCAGAACAGCGTCGTGATGAAGCGCTTGCGCGGATCGTCGATCTTCGCGTCAAACCCGGATAGCGGTCCAAACAGTTTATGCAGGTCGAGCCACTGCTCGGTTTCGGTGAGGAGATCCAGGATGCTGAGCTGCGGCATCGATGCCGTGATGGCCTGATCGATCAGCGTGCGGTTCGGCGGCTCGGGCTCCTTGCCCGGCTTGTGGATGACGAGTTCCTCATTGGCGAACTCGATGCTGTCGTTTGCCGGGAAGTTCGCATCGGCCTCGTCGAGCGCCGCGTTCAGCCTGTCTCGCAGATCCTTCGCGAAGCTCTTGCCGTCCGTGGGCAAGCCCACGATCTCGCAGTAGCGCGGCAGTTCACGCCGGAATTCCTCGTCGGTGACCTGATGCACCCGATAATCGTCGAAGCGGTCGCTGCCCTCCACATAGAGGTCGCCGGAATTGAGTTCCCGCATGATCTGGCTGAAGACACCCAGTTCGAAGAACCGGCGGTGCAGCATCCGGCTGTCCCGTCCGTGCGGGAACACCGCGCGCTCCCACTTCTCCGGCAACCAGTCCAGCGGCAGGTTCGCGAAGTCGTTGTCGGTCAGCAGCAGGTATTCGCGGTGCGCGTTGCGGAAACCTTGCAGCCACGCGAGCGCGACCAGCACTGCGCGGTCCTGCGAGCTCGATTGCAGCGGCAGCACGTCCAGGCACTGGAACAGCAGCGAGCGCTGGGTGCGGTACGGCACGAGCATAAACGGCAGATCGAACTGCCCGGCATAAGCGATGTGCTCGTTGCATTGCGCGAGCGCTTCGGCCGGGTCGCCGAGCGCCTCGCGGATTTTCGGTAACCGCTTAGGCTCCGGTACGCCCTCATCCTGGAGAATCTGCAGGACGTCCCGGAACTGCCCGACCAGTCCCTCCAGCATGCCGGCGTGTTCAAGCTGGTATTTTTGCAGCCGGACCTTTGCGTAGGACTCCAACTTGCGCACCACCTTGATGAAGATCTCGGCGACATCATCAAGCGCCTTCTGCAACTGCGCCTGGATGAACAGCACCGCAAGCGCATGACGCTTCGCGGTCTTGAGCGACCGCAGTTCCGCGACGTCGAGCGCCCGCGCTTCGGTGACCAGTTGGGCCCGCTTGCTAACAGACAGGATAGAGGATGGCGCCGGCAAGCCTTCCGCCAGTTTCCTGATCCCGTTGATATGTTTGAGGAAGCTGGCGATCGCCCGCGCGGCGGGTCGCTTCGGCTCCTGTTTCAGATCATCCCAACCGGACTTGCCGGCCTTGACGACGAGAAGCGCGTCGATGCGTTCGACGAGTGCTGCATCGAGTGCGCCGGTGATGGCCCCATAGATCGCCTCGTTGTGATCGTTGCGCGCCTGCGTGGCGATGCGCTGCAGCGTCGCCAGCGGCGGCAACTCGTACCGGCGCCGGACCAGTTCCTCGATCAGCACGTTCGTAATATCGGGCAGTTCGATCTTTGTCCGGGCTTCCGCCGACGCCAGTTCAGCAAGCGACGCCGCCTCACTCGCATCGAACGCCCGGATGTCAAGCCAGCCGCGCAGCAGTTTCTGGTGACGGATCCGGGTGCCCGACACGTCATACCGTGCGATCGCCGTCCGGGACAGGGCGCGGGCCCGCATCGACGTCCGGATGTGATCGACAATGGCGGGCGGTACCTCCACGAGCATCGGGAAGTAACCGAGACGCTGCAGCAGCTTCAACTGCACCATGATCAATACGGCGGAGGCTTCCTGCCGGGATTGCCGGCGCACGAAGCGGATTTCCGCGGCGCTCGGCGTGAATGCCGCTTTCAGCTCCGCCGCGCCCGGCTCAGCCGGCAGCACCGGATAGATGGTCTCGTGGACAGTCGTCACGTTGGCTGCCGCCGCACAAAGATCTGCTCGATCTGCCGGGTACGCTGAACTTCGTCGTCGTCCAGATAGATCGAGGTCGTCGTGATCGACGCGTGACGCAGATTGTCGCGCACAGTCGTCAGCGTGGCGCCCTGTGCGAGAGCGTTTGTTGCGTGCGTGTGGCGCAGCCAGTGTGGCGTCGCGCGCTGCAGCTTGTCGGCGAGTGCCGGGTGGTCGGCCCGAATTGCGTCGGCGGCGGTCTGGAAGAACCGGCGCAGCACCTCCCTCAGACGCGGCGTGGTGATGCCACCGGGTTCGTCGAGATGGCCGAGCAGCGGCGTATCCGGTGCCCAGCGTGCGTAGCTCACGGGCAGACCGCGCTGCATCAGGTACTGGTCCAACGCAAATCGCGCGAGCGGCGGCAACACCACCTTGCCGGCCTTCGCACCCTTGCCGGTGAGGTGAAGCCACCGCTCGCCGCGGGTGCCGGTCATGATGCCGCCGAGTGTAACGCTGACCAGTTCGCCCGCGCGCAGGCCGGTCGCGTAGCCGAAATCGAGCAGAAAGCGCAGACGCTGTGCGGCGGGGACCGCCCAGCCATACGACCATTCGAGGCCATCGGCAATCGTGCGGATCAACTCCCACTCTCCGGCCGTAAAGGCGCGCGAGATGTCCAGCTCACCATTGCGCTGCGCGCCGCGCACCCTGAGGCCGGCAAACGGATTCGCGAGCACGTAGCGCTGCTCAATCAGCCAGCGAAACATTGCACTCAGAACCGACAGCGCGTAAGCGATGGAATCTGGCGACAGCACGCCCGTGAACGGCCGCCACTCGGACGACGATCGCGGGCGCGCCGGCGCGACCCACCGGGCGCGGGGTGTGGGATGGCGCAGGAAGGCGCGATAAGCGGTCGCATCCTCGCTCGTGAGCGAAGACAGCGCTTTGCCGCGCTCGGCAATCGCCCATAGCAGCAGGCGCTCGGCCTCCCGGCGGTAGGCTCGCTGCGTTTCGGCGGCTTCGTTCCGGTCGAGCCAGGCGCTGATCGCCTGATAGTCGTTATCGGCCTCGAGCGCGCACATCGGTTTCGGCGCACGAAAGGCGCCGCGCGAGCCGTCGACGTCATGTGGCACGCGAATGTTTTCCCACGGCACCACGGACTCCGGCGCCGTCACGACGACCAGCGCGCGGGCGCGTTCGGTGAGCACCGGGTGGGCGGCAAAGAAGGTTTCAATGTGCCGTGCGCTGCGCACGCCGAGTCCGGGAATCGTGCGCCACCAGCGTCGGCGACGAGGGATGCGTACGGTCAGATCAGCCAGCGTCCGGATGCCATGCTGATGCAGTACGGGGACAACACGGGCTGGCAGCCAGACATCGACCGAATCGCTCACCTGCGGTTGTGGGATCGCAAGCGTTGGCAGGATATCCAGCGCCCGGGTCGCGGCCTTGCGGTGACGGGACCGTTCGCCCACCGCGCACTGGAACAGCCGGGCCAGATCGGCGCGATGCCGGCTGAGGGCGAAACCGGCAAGCTGTCGACGAATTCGTCCGATCACGCCGCGCGCCGACTGGCCGCCTTCGAGCGCCTGCGGACAATAGCGCTCGACCGCCTCTCGCGAGCCAACGCCCGCGTACCACGCTCGCAGCGCGGACAGGGACGCGGTGTCAGGAAAGGATGGTGGCGACGGAGCGTTCGGCATCCGGGGATTATAGGCAACGTGATGGTAGCCGAGTTGCAGGTCAGGTGTGGCGCGTTTCCCGAAACGGGAGTTTTATCCAGAAATGTAGCCCTATCGATAATAAGGGTTAGCGATAGGGATGCATGGAAATTCGTCGATGTGCCGACCGTCAGCTCGATTCACACATCGACCCATCGGGTAAAATGTCGTCATCCCAACGCTCGCCGAAATGATTGCGTGCGAGCGCTGCGTCGAGTTGCACGTCAGCGACAATGACAGCACAGGCGATCAGCATCGCGTCTACCGTGTATTACCGTGGGGAATACTATGAATCTCGATCCCGAATTCGACGAGCCGCTAACTGACGAAGAGTTTGATTTCCTCGAACGCTTTCTTTCCAGCAATGCCGTTTGCGACGATGCGATGGACGCCGTCATGTTGCACGGCTTTCTGACCGCCGTCATCTCTGGACCGAACGTGATCATGCCGAGCACAATTCTTCCGTGGATCTGGGATGCAAGGCACGCAACACGTCAGCCCAGATTTCTGTCAGCAGGTCGGGCACGCAAGGTCACCGGGCTGATCATTCAATACTGGAACGACGTCAACAACACCCTGAATCACTGTCCCGATCTGTTCTCGCCTCCTTTGCACTCCACCGAGTGGAAGGGTGAAGAGATTCTCATCCTCGACGAATGGTGCGAGGGCTATTGCAAGGGCATCGACCTGGACCGGGAAGCTTGGGAGCCGCTGATTGAACGGCACCCCAGTTGGTTCAATGTCATCCTTTTGTTCGGGACCGCCTCCGGATACGAAGATCTGGTGCAGCGAGATTACACGGTCGAGCAACGTCGATCGTTCGCAAACTTGCTCACGGCCTCAGCGCTCAATATCCATCAATACTGGTGCGAGGAGCGCCGAAAATTGATGGAACAAGGCGAGCGGCCAAACATGATCCCGGCAGTTTCAAGGCCGAAAGACAGGACAGGCAAGCGGACCGAGCGGAGGGATCCGGACGCGCAAGACGAGAACGAGTTCGACGACCTGTTCCTTGTTGATTCGCTCGGCCGTGCGACGGAAGAAGCGTTTCACCCACTTGCATTGTCCCCGCTGTCTGCGACCGTAACCCGCGCCGGCACCTCTGTCGATGTGCACATCTATCGGTCCGATAATAATGGCCGCGATGGCTGGGTGCTGGAAATCGTCGACTCGTTCGGGACGTCCACGGTTTGGGACGATTTGTTCCCGACCGATGGCGCTGCGCTGGCCGAAGCGTTCAATACAATCGGCGCGCATGGCATTGAATCGGTAACGGGAGAGGTACCAGCGCACGTAACGAAGCACTGAGCGCTGTGAAGCCGGCCATCAATTCCTCTTTTAGATCAGTGCCTTAGATCGAGATGTGGTA
>NZ_WOEY01000163.1 GCF_013177695.1 Paraburkholderia solitsugae
CTCACCAGATCAACGATGAGTGCGTCCTTCTGCTCCGGTGTCAGGTCCTTGATGTCAGGCATCTTCGTCATGTCCTTCACTATGCACAGCCTGGTAGCAGTTTACAAGCGCTGAATAGTTACGCGGCGGCAAAGAAAGTGCCGCCCCGCACAGGGGCGACACTAATAGACCAATAAGAAATCAAGAAAAGGCCAACACCACGAGGCAAACAGACAAAGCGCCGCGCAGGCAAAAAAAAACCTTAGTCTGCAGCCCGTAACTTCTTAACCTCCGCATCCGACGGCTGCACACTAGCGCCGTCAATATACCGATAAGAAGTCATCACCCCCTTGCCATCCTTAAGCCCGGTGACACCAACAAAAGCCCCCATCGTCGACTGATTATCCTGCGCCCGATACGTAATCGGCCCGAAGGGCGTCTCCACCCCTAAGCCCTTAAACGCGGCAGCGAGCTTATCCGAATCCGTAGACCCAGCCTTCTTGATCCCCGCCGCAATCGACATCAACGCCGAATACCCCACCACCGACCCCAGCCTCGGATAATCGTGATACTTCGCCTGATACGCATCGACAAACTTCTTGTTCGCCGCCGTATCGATCGAATACCACGGGTAGCCCGTCACAATCCACCCCGTCGGCGCCTCCGCACCCAACGGATCAAGATAGTCCGGCTCACCCGTCAGCAACGAAACCACGCTGATATCCTTGAACAATCCGCGCGTATTGCCCTCACGCACAAACTTGCCAAGATCGGCGCCAAACAGCACGTTGAAAATCGCATCCGGCTTCGCGTCGGCAATCGCCTGCGACACCGCGCCTGCATCGACATTGCCCAGCGGCGTCGCCTGTTCAGCGACAAACTGCACGTCCGGCTGCGCCGCCGTCATCAGCTTCTTGAACGTCGCCACCGCCGATTGCCCGTACTCGTAGTTCGGATACACCAGCGCCCAGCGCTTCTTCTTCAGCTTCACCGCCTCCGGCACCAGCATCGCCACCTGCATATACGTCGAAGGACGCAGACGGTACGTGTATTTGTTGCCGTCGGCCCAAACGATCTTGTCCGTCAACGGCTCGGCCGCGAGGAAGAAAATCTTCTTCTGCTTCGCGAAGTCGGTCAGCGCGAGCCCCGTGTTCGACAGGAACCCGCCAAACAGCAATTGCACCTGCTCACGTGCAATCAACTCCTGCGCGACACGGATCGTGTCGCCCGGATTGCCGTTGTCATCGCGCGACACCACTTCGAGCTGTTTGCCAAGGACGCCGCCCGCCGCATTCACCTGCTCGAGCGCCAGATTCCAGCCGTTCTTGTAAGGCCCGAGAAAGGCAGGCTGCGCTTTGTAGCTGTTGATTTCGCCAATCTTGATGGTCTGCTGGGCGCTCGCGCCGACAGCACTAAGCGATAGAACCGTTGAAACCGTAAGGCGAGTGATCCATCCTGCGCGCGTGGTCATGCGTTTCTCCGTTATCAAAAGGATTGCGGGAATGCGGTCGTTCTTATAAAGCGTTCAAGTGTCTCGCGATTCGTTCGGCAAGCCGTGTCGCAAGCCGTGTTACGAGCTGTGCTGCAAGTGGTGCTGCGAGTGATGCTGCAAACCGTGCTGCCATGCGTCTGGCGATTTCACTCTGCCCGCGGCGTCGCGCGGATTCTGGCGACGCTCGCCGTGACGTCCTGCCATGCCGGCTTGCCGCCGGCGAATTGCTGACGCAGGTAGGACACGAGCTCGGCGACCTGGGCATCATTGAAACTGTCCCGGTAAGCCGGCATCGTACCGAGTTCGGGGCGCGCAGGCGAGCCGATACCATCGAGAATCACGCGAATCAGATTATCAGGCGTCGTGCTGTGCAGATTCGTGTTAAGCGCCAGCGACGGATGCGCACCGAACAATTGCGGCCCGCTGCCAGTGTGATGACAGGCAGCACACGCGCCATCGAAGAGACGTGCACCGAGGCCTGTCGTCGCCCCCGTAATCGTGCTGGCCTGCTCGTACTGACGCGCCATCGCCACGGGATTGGCGTTGGGCTCCAGGGGATTCAAAGACGCCAGATACGTGGCCATCGCGCGAATATCACTGTCGGGCAATGCCGCCAGATCGCTGACGACCGGCGCCATCGGCCCGGCCGCGACGCCATGCAGCGGCGCGTGACCGTAGCGCAGATAGCTGAACAGTTCATCCTCGCTCCAGGGCACGGGCGCGTTGGAAAGCGTCGACAGTGCGGGCGCCTCCCATCCTTCCGCCATGCCGCCGCCCATGAATGCGGCGCCGGTTTTTTCAGCGCCGAATGCATTGCGCGGGGTATGGCATGCGCTGCAATGGCCGAGCCCGTTGACGAGATACGCCCCGCGATTCCATTGCGCACTTTGCGTCGCGCTGGCAGTCAACGTATTGCGTCCGAGGAACAGCCCGTTCCATACGGCCATCAACGGACGCACGCTGAACGGGTAGGCCAGCTTCGTTTCCGGCGGTCGGGAGCGCACCGGCGTTTGCGCCATCAGGTACGCGTAGAGCGCTTTCAGATCGTCGTCGGACGTGTTTTTGAACGATGTGTAGGGAAACACGGGATACAGACGATGCCCATCGCGGCTGATACCTTGCCGCATCGCCCGCACGAATGCGTCGAGCGGCCATGTGCCGATGCCCGTCTGCCCATCGGGCGTAATGTTGGTGCTGTAGACAGTGCCGAATGGCGTATCGAGCGGTCTGCCGCCCGCGTTCGGCACGCCGTTGTGCGCGGTATGGCAAACCGCGCAATTGCCCAGCGCCGCGAGCAGTTTGCCGCGCGCCACCAGTTCGGGCGCAAACGCGCTCGCAAGCGGTGGCGTAAACGGCGCAATAGCTTGTGGCGTCAACGCCAATGCACCTAGCCAGCCGGCCGCGCCCGCGGCGATTGCGCCGAGAAAGCCGAGCCGCCAGCGCTTCCTTTTGCGCGCCGCCGCTTCTTCCGCCTGCGCATCGGCGAGCGCGGCGCGGATTGTCTCGGGCGTGAACGGCGGTCTGCGAAAACGCACACCTGTCGCGTCGTACAGTGCGTTGGCTATCGCCGCGGCGCCAGGCAGCGAAGCCGATTCGCCGGTACCCATCGGCGGCTCGCCGTGGCGCGGCATCATCACCACATCGATCACCGGCACTTCACGGAACGTCAGGATCGGGTACGCGCCCCACTCCTGACTCGTGACCGCGTTCTCGCCGAACGTCACGCGTTCTTTCAACGCACGGCTGGTTGCCTGGATCACGTTGCCGTGTATCTGATGACGTACGCCGTCAGGATTCACCATGGTGCCGGTGTCCTGGCCAACCACCACGCGCGTCACCGCGAGTTCGCCGCTCTTGCGATTGACCTCGACGTCGGCCACCCACGCGGACCATGCCGCGCCGAACCCAGGGAATTTGCTGTGCACGTAACGGGCGTAAGCGAAGCCTCTGCCCCGCGCAATGTCGCCATCTTCCTCAGCATCTTTCAATGCAACGTTACGGGGCTCCCAGCCCGCTTTCTCAGCCACTGCCTTGACGAGATCGATCGCACGCGGATCAGTGAGATGCTTGAGCCGAAACTCCACGGGATCGACGCCCGCTTCCGCCGCGAGCTCGTCAATGAAAGATTCATGCGCGAAAGTGTTCGGCAAGGCTGACACGCCCCGCAGCCATGACGCGCGCACAATCGGGGGCGTGTCGTCGCAGACAATGCGCATGGTCTGGTAGTCGTACGGTGGCACGGCCGTGCGGTCACCCATTTCGAATACCTGCGGCTGCGCAGAGAGGGTCCCGGTGAGCAGCAGCGCTAACGTGGGGGCGTCGTTCGATGGATAGCGCGTCGCGAAGTCGTACGCCGCGAGTTCGCCTTCCGCACCTAAGGCGCCGCGCACGTCCATCAATTGCGCGGCGCCCTTGGGCTCCCATGCATGCTCGTCTTCGCGCGATAGTTGCACACGCACCGGACTGCCGGTCGCGCGCGATAACAATGCGGCGTCGGCGGCGACATCGTCCGCGCAATTGCGGCCATAGCAGCCTGCCGCTTCCATGCGCACGATTTCGATGTGCGCTTCGTCCAGCGCCATCAGCAAGGCAAGATCGGCACGCAACGAATGGGGATTCTGCGTGCCCGACCAGACTTTCAGCTTCTCATCCCGGTAGTCGGCCACCGCGCACGATGGCCCAATCGACGCATGCATCTGAAACGGCCATACGTAGGTGCGTTCCAGCGTTCGAGCAGGGTCTCGCGCAAGTGCTGCATCGATATCGCCCTCGATCACCAGATCGCGTCGTGTGGCCGGATTCGCTCTTAGCGCAGCCTCCACTTCCTCACTGGTTTCGAGCGGTGGCAAACCCTCTACAGCTTTCCACTTCACATTCAACCGCTTCACCGCCTGCTGAGCGATCTCTTCGCGCTCAGCCACGATGCCGACGAAATCGCGAATCACCACGACTTTGACGATGCCGGGCAAATCACCGATCGACGCCTCGTCGACGTGCAGCAGACTGTTGCCGATGAAGTCGCCTTGTGCGACACCCGCATAGGGTGGCCGCACAACGCGGCCGTGCAACATGCCCGGCACGCGCACGTCATGCACGAAACTCAATTCGCCGGTTGCCTTCGCCGGGATATCGACACGCGGCGTGCTCTTGCCGACGATCTTGTACGCGTCCGGCGATTTCAAAGGGGCATCGGTGGAAAGCGTCAATTCGATGCGCCGCCCGGCGATCAACTCGCCGTAGCTCAGGCCTTTTGCAGTGGCGTCGGCGCGGTGAACGACCACACCGTCTCGCACGTCGAGTTGCTCGACACCCAGGCTAAGACGCGCCGCCGCTTCCGCCAGCAGAAATTGCCGCGCTTGCGCCGCTGCATGCCGTAACGGCACCGCCGATATCTGGATCGTTGCGCTTGCAATCGTCGGCCCCTGATTCGGCGCTTCGCTGGTGTGGCCCAGTACCAGCGACACGCGCGTCAGCGGCACATCCAGTTCTTCCGCGACGATCTGCGCGAGTGCCGTGCCGATGCCGGTACCGAGATCGACGTGACCGTTGAACGCCACCACGCTGCCGTCGCTGCGCACCACGAGAAACATGTCCGCATCGGTTGGCACAAACGACGAACGTGACCCCGGCTGACCGATCGCCGGTTTCTCGGGCGCCTGCGGTGGCCGCGTGATGATGAGCACATTCTGCGCGTCATAGAGCTGCTGCCGCGATAGCGGCGCGGCACGTCGATCGACGCTGAAATCCGGCCCCGTCATGCGTGCACTCCGTTAGGCAACGCCGACTGGGCAGCGAGCAATTCAGCCGCGCGCTGCACCGCACGCACGATCTCGACATGCGTACCGCAACGGCAGAGGTTGCGCGACAACTCCCGCTGGATCGTCTCGACGCTCGGATGCGGATCGCGATCGAGCAACGCTTTGGCGGTCATGATCATGCCGTTCAGGCAATAGCCGCACTGCGCGGCCTGTTCTTCGATAAAAGCCTGCTGCACCGGATGCAGCGCGGCACACGTACCCAGTCCTTCGAGCGTGGTGATCTCACGCCCCAATGCAACCTTCGCGGTTGTCACGCATGAACGCGTCGGCATGCCGTCGAGCAAGACCGTACACGCGCCGCATTCGCCGAGACCGCAGCCGAATTTCGGACCGTTCAACGCCAGGTCGTTACGCAGCAGATAAAGCAGCGGCGTGTCGGCGGCGGCGTTGACACGATACGTCGCGCCGTTGACGTGCAGCGTAAGTGGCGCCGGGCGGTTCATGACAATGCCGACCACGCCCTGCGGCGCGCGGTCAAAGCACCACCGGCACTTCGGTCGCCGGTGGTGTATTGCGGCTACGCCGGCAGCGGATCAAACCGTCGATCATCACCATGCCGACGCCTGGAATATCGCCGAGCTGCACGCTTTCCAGCAGCGTATCGGCGGCCGTATGCTGTGCGCGGTCCATGAAGACGAGGTCGGCGGGACGGCCTACTTCGATCAGACCCTGGCGCAAATTGCGTTGCCGCGCGGTGTTGCCGGTCGCGAAGCAGAAGGCGATCTCAGCGGGGATGTCGGCGAGGCTGGAAATCAGCGCGATCATCCGTAAAATGCCGAGCGGTTGCACGCCGGAACCCGCCGGGCTATCGGTGCCGAGAATAATTCGATGCGGACACTTCAATTCGACCGCATGACGTGCGGTCAGCAGCGCGATCCGTTCGTTGCCGTTGTGAACGATCTCCAGCGCGCGGCTCGATTGCTCGCACAGATCGCAGACGTGCCGATAGGAAAGCGACGTATGGCCGCCGTTGATGTGGCCGATCACGTCCGCGTCGGCGGCGAGCACCACATCTCTATCGATCAGACCCGAGCCTGGAATCGACGGGCCACCCGTGTGAATCGTGCTTTGAATGCCGTACTTGCGTGCCCAGGCGACCATTTGCCCCGCTTCCTCGCCGCCCTTCACGCTGCCGAGACCCACTTCGCCGAGCAGCTTCACGCCCGCTTCCGAAAGCTCCTTGAAGTCCTCCTCGACCATGCCCTTCTCGATCACCGGCGCACCTGCCATGACTTTCACGCCGCCACCGACACCCGCGCCGCGCATGCCTTCAAACGAACGTTGCGCGGTAATAGCCAGCGCCTTGACGCCGATTACGTCTTTCGGACGGCCCGGCAAATGCACTTCGCCGGCGGAGATCATCGTCGTCACGCCGCCGTTCAGATTCGATTCGATCCAGCCCATCTGATTCTGGCGCGGCGTCCAGTCGCCGAACACCGGATGCACGTGAGAGTCGATCAGACCCGGGGCCACGGCCGTGCCTTTGCAATCGACCGTAGTCCGCGCGCCTTCGAGATCGCAGTCTTTCTCGCGGCCGACCGCGACGATCACGCCGTCGTCGATCACCAGCGTGTCCGCGTCGAGAATCGGCTGATCAATATCGCCGGATAACAGCAGACCGATGTTCGTTACCACGACCTTGCCCGACAAGCCTGTCAACGTCTCTGCTGCCATCTGCATCTCCTTTCGCAACGACTGCCCGGCGCCGCCTGCGTGCACACCCTGCACGCCCTGTGCGCCGATGGAATCACACGCTCAGATAAGCGCGCCGCACTGTTTCGTTCTTTGCGAGTTCGCCGATCGTGCCGCTGAAGCGGATCTGTCCTTTTTCGAGGACGTACGCGCGGTCGCTGACCAACTCGGCGAAATGCAGGTTCTGTTCGGACAACAGAATCGACAGCCCTTCGCGCTTGAGTTCGAGAATCATGTTTGCCATCTGTTCGACGATCACGGGCGCGACGCCCTCGGAGGGTTCGTCGAGCAGCACCAGATACGGATTGCCCATCAGCGTGCGTGAAACGGTGAGCATCTGCTGCTCGCCGCCGCTCATCTGCCCGCCGGGACGTTTCGGCATTTCGCCGAGATTGGGAAACAGACGGAACAGCTTTTCCGGCGTCCATTGCGGCGCGCCTTCGCGCGGCGGTTGACGGCCTGCGTCGAGGTTTTCCATCACCGTCAGATCCGAGAACACGCGGCGGTCTTCGGGGACGAAACCCATGCCCATCCGAGCGATCCGATACGGCTGCAACGTCGTGATGTTCTGCCCGCGAAACCGCACCTCGCCTTGACGACGCGGCAGCAAGCCCATCACCGCTTTCATCGTCGTCGATTTGCCGGCGCCATTGCGGCCCATCAGCGCGACGACTTCGCCGCGGCCAACTTCGAGGCCGACGTCGAACAGAATGTGCGCGCGGCCATAGAACGCGTTGAGGCCGGAGACTTTCAGCATCGGCTCGCTCATTGCAGCGCTCCTTGCCCTTGATGGCCGCCTGCCGCTTCATGCAGCGGCGCGCGTGGCTGGAAGGTCTTACCGGTGCCGAAATAGACCTCCTGCACGCGTGTGTCGTTGCGGATCGTTTCGGCGTCTCCTTCAGCAATCAGTTTGCCGCGCGCGAGCACGATCATACGATCGGCGTACGCGAAGACGACGTCCATGCTGTGCTCGGTAAACAGCACACCGATCTTGTGCTCGGTGACGAGACGCTTGGTCAGCGCCATCAGCTCGTTGCGCTCCTTCGGCGCCATGCCGGCAGTGGGTTCGTCCATCAGCAACAGCTTCGGGCGGTTCGCCAGTGCGATAGCGAGTTCAACGCGTTTGACGTCGCCGTATGCGAGCACGCCGCAAGCGCGGTTCGCGTCGGCGCCCATACCGACCTGTTCGAGCAGCGTCATGGCTTCATCGGCGTAGCGCGAGCCCGCGGCTTTCCACAGACCGAAGGTCTTGCGTTCACGCGAGACCAGGGCCATCTGCACGTTTTCGAGCACGGTCATCGAGTTGAAGGTCGCGGCAATCTGAAACGTGCGGCCGACGCCCAGCCGCCAGATATCGCGTGGCCGCATGCCGACCAGTTCATGATCGTCGAGACGAATCGAACCTGACGACGGCTGCAGTTGCCCGTTGACCATGTTGAAGCAGGTCGACTTGCCCGCGCCATTCGGACCCAGCAGCGCCAACAGTTGACCAGCTTCGAGGTCGAAAGACACATCGTCGACCGCTTTCAGGCCGCCGAACGATTTGGAGAGGCTGGAGACGCGCAGCAAGCTCATAGCCCCTCCTTGATCGCGGTACCTTGTGATGGCGATGAGGCGCGCTCTTCTGCCTTATCCACCGGATCGTCGCCAAAACGCTCGCGAATGAAACCGACGATGCCCTGCGGAAACGCAATCACCAGCAGCAGGATCGTGAAACCCAGCAACGCCTGCCAATAATCGGTTTGCCGCGCGACGGTGTCCTGCAGCCACGTGAACACGGCTGCGCCGACGATCGGGCCAGTCAACGTCTGCAAGCCGCCGAGCAGCACCATCACGAGGCCGTCCACTGAGCGGCTCACGCTGATCACCTCCGGTGAAATCGTCCCTTTGGAGAAAGCATAAAGCGATCCGGCGAGCCCGCAAAACAGCGACGCGACGACGAAGGCCGCCCACTGCACGCGTTTCACGTCGATGCCGATCGCCTCTGCGCGCAGCACCGAATCGCGCGACGCCCGCATCGCGTAACCAAGCGGCGAGAACAGCATCTTGCGCAACAGCCACACACCGACCACGGCGCAGGCGAGCGTCAGATAATAAAAAGCGACCGGCGACGACAACCAGTTCGACGGCCATAAGCCGAGAATGCCGTTACTGCCGCCCGTCACGTCGTCCCACTGGAACACGACCGACCAGACGATCTGCGCGAACGCAAGCGTCAGCATCGCGAGGTAGACGCCGGAGAGACGCACGCAAAACCAACCGAACACGAGCGCGCCTGCCACTGCAAGCAAGGGGCCGAGCAGTAACGCAGCTTCCATCGGCAGATTCAAAACTTTGAGGAACAGCGCGGCGCCGTAGGCACCGAGGCCGAAGTACGCGGCGTGGCCAAACGAATGCATGCCGCCGGGGCCCATGATGAAATGCAGACTCGTTGCGAACAACACGGCGATCAGGATTTCAACCAGCAGCACCGGCATGTAGGGAAACGCATTGGCCGCAAGCGGCGCGAGTACCAGCACCAGCAAAGTGACTGCCGCCAACCATTTCAGGCGCTTGCCTGCGGGTCTTAATGGCGCTTCAGGCGCAGCCATGCCACGCACCGCGGCGCTCGCCTTCCCTAGCAAGCCCCAAGGCCGTACCACCAGCACCACCGCCATCACGACAAATTCTGCGACCAGCGTAAAGCGGCTCAACGACAGATCGATACCGAACACCGACACATGCCCGATGCCGATGCACAGCGCCTTGATCTCCGCGATCAGCAATGCTGCGACGAACGCGCCTGGAATCGACCCCATTCCGCCGACCACCACCACGACGAACGCATTGCCGATGGTCTCCAGATCCAGCGACAGATTCGCCGACATCCGCGGCCCTTGCAGCGCGCCGCCCAAACCGGCGAGAAACGCGCCGACGAAAAACACGCCGGTAAACAGCCATGCCTGATTGATGCCAAGCGCGCCGAGCATCTCGCGATCCTGCGTCGCGGCGCGCACGAGCGTGCCCCAGCGTGTGCGCGTCAACGCGTACCAGAGCAGCAGCAACACCACTGGCCCGATCACGATCAGCGCGATATCGTAGGTCGGTAGCGGATGGCCGAGAAAATCGACTGCGCCGGCCAGATGCGGCGCACGGGGTCCGAAGAGGTCTTCCGGGCCCCACAGCCACAGCGCGGCGTCGCGAAAGATCAGCACCAGCGCGAATGTCGCCAGTAGGTGGAACAACTCGGGGGCCTGGTAGATACGCCGTAACACGATCATTTCGACCAGCGCGCCGAGCACCGCGACGACCAGCGCGGCAGCCAGCACCGACAGCCAGAACCCACCCGCCGTATGGCCGAAGCGGCTCGCGATGCTATACGCGACATAGATGCCGAACATATAGAACGAGCCGTGCGCGAAGTTGACGATGCGCGTCACGCCGAAGATCAGCGACAAACCGGCGGCGACGAGAAACAGCGTCGACGCGTCGGCGAGCCCGTTGACCAGTTGTACCAGCAGATTCGAAAGCATCGCGACCCTCGAAATAACTCAGCGCAAACCGTCTTCGCCTTTGATCTCACTCACCTGTAATCCGCCGATGCGCGGCAGCGGCCGGCCTGAGGCCGTCACTGCGACCGCCACGACGATTTCGTTCGCGCGCGGCGCGTCGGACACCCGCGCCTCGATTGCGTCGAAGTGACTGCGCACGAAGGCGGCGTCCTTGTGGCCGAGCGGCACGTCGATCGCCGTGCCGAGCGTACCCATTTTTTTCGCCGACGGCACCAGCGCCGCCCCCTTTTCGACCGCGACCCGCAGCGGCGCGCCGAGCTTCGGGTGAAGAATCGCCGCCGCATGTTCCAGTTCGCCCGCTTCGCCGACGATCGCCGCCTTGCCGTAGCTTTGCGCTTCGCCGGGCTGGATGCCTAGCGCTTCGACGCACTTGTTGCCAAGCAACGCACCCAGTTCCTCACCGGCTTCGATCAGTGCGTCCAGCTTGGCCTCATAGCGGCCCGCATAAGGATTATCGATCACCGCGATTGCGACGGCACGGCGTGTCGGCGGCTCGATAGTCTGCCCCATTTCAATGCGTGTTTCATCGACCTGCACGACCAGCTTGCGAAGCTTGATTGCCATTTCGATCTCCGGGTATCGATGCGTGTTCTGCCTGAGTGCTTCGGCTTATTGCTTCACCTCAGTGCTTCTGTTCAATGATTCAGCGAATGACGTGGTTCAAGCGCCGTTCAGCGCAAGCCGTCCTTGCCCACAATCGCCTCCTTCGCAAGCCCGCCGACACGCGCATGCACGCGCTGTCCCGTGCTCATCACGAGGATAACCACCAGTTCGTCCGCGGCGGGGGCACCGGGCACGCGAACTTCGATCGCATCGAAATGACTGCGCACGTAGCTCGCATTCACATGCGTCAGCGGCACATCGAGCGCGGTGGAAGGCGCGCCGACTTTCTTGGTCGACGGCACGATCGCGTTGGTCGGCACGCCGTTTTTCTCCAGCAATTCGCGCATTGCATAGCCACCGGGAACATGCCACAACGCGCCATGCTCGAGTTCGCCACGCGAGCCGATGATTGCGCCCTTGCCATAGCCTTCGATCGACGCGTGCGGCACGGCCATCGCCGCCAACAGCCGTTGCGCCATGTCCAAGCCGATCGGCTTGAGCGCTTCCATGGCGTGTTCGATTTTCGCTTCGTAGCGGCCGGCGAACGGATTCGTCATCACCGCGGCAATCGCGCCGCGCCGTAGCGGATGCGCGGGCGCAGGACCGAACTCGTGGAAAATGTCTTCGACGTGCGTCAGCACGCGGCGTATTTCGAACACGGAGCCTCCGTTGTTGTTCCAGCGCGATTCCTGAACAACGCGCCTTTGTGATGGGTACCCGCCACCCGCGCCTGCCCCTGCAGGAACAGCGCGGCGCCTTCGATCAGGCCTTGTTCCTGCAAGCGTTGCGCGGCCTCGACACCGCGTGCCAGCGCGAGATCGATCAGCGGTTGCGGCAAGGACGGCACGTCGACAGTCACAAGCATGTCACCGAGGTCGCTATCGTCCTTCAACGAGGAAGCCGGCCTGCGCACAATGCCCGCATGCTCCAGATTAACGGCATTGGCGATCACCGTCGCGGCGGCATCGGCGGTGGCGGCGTTGCGGGCGAGCACCGTCACACTGTCGGCGATCCCCCGGCTGAAACTGCGTCCGCGCCAGCCACTGGTCGCGACGCCGCGAATCGGCATGGCGGCGTCGAGCGTCACGTTCGCGTCTAAAGCTGAACCGTCTGACAGAATCGCACCGGAGAAGGCCCCCAGATCGGCGAACACGCCCACACGGTACTGCTGTCCTTCGGTCAAATAAAGTGCGACGTCGCCGCCGTTGTTGATGAAGGCGCGCGCTATCCCTTCACGGGCGAACGCCGCGATCAACTCGTCGGCGACACTGCCTGCAACGGCCGCCATCGGCGTGATGTAGCGCGCGCGGTGAGGATGACATGCGCTCCACATGCGGCGGGCGACCGGGCCTTTCAGCGCGCAGTCGCTATGCGCCGCGCTGCCCGGCACAGGCCGCCGAAGCAACGTCAACTCGCCGACCAACTCAGGCAACACGTCGACAAAACGCGCCCAGCACGCCTCGTAAGCGGCCTGCACCGCCGAGGCTTCGCCGTCCGCGCTGAGGATTAGATCGATGGGCCCATGCTGCCAATGCCAGCGGGCCGCGTCGAGCTGGGTGCGGGTTGCGTTCATCGCGTTCGTCGTGTCGGTCATGTTATCGCCATTAGCCAAGCATCGGCGGCATGGCAGGCGGCCACGGGTTGTCCGGATTGCGCGCCAGGGTTCTGCGCCCGAGCGGCGCCCCTTCTGTATGTTCCGGCCCGTTCGCCAGTACGCTTGCCAGCGAACGCACCGCGTTGAGATGGCCGCCGAGATCGCGATACGCGTCATACGTCATGGTGAATTCGATCGGCGCGACGATCGCGGGCGTCGGCACGGTGCCGAACGATCGATCGGGCATGCGCGAGACATCGACCATCACGGTAATGCCGCCACCCGGCCACACATAGGCTGGCGCACCACCACATGTTACGTTCACCAGCTTCTGTTTGATCGCGCGCGTGAGCAGGACCGGGTTTTCCGTTGCACCTGCTCGCAAGCTGCCGCCCGCGCCGCCGAGAAACAGCACCGTCGCAAGCGACGGCTCGCAGTTCTCGCCGATTCGATCGACCGTGCGGCGCACAGCATCCGGCATGGCCGCGATGCGCGGCACGAGGTCGTGATCGAGCTCATACCACTGCGCGTGTTCGCCAGTGGTCGACACCATCAGCAAGCGCATGCCAGGTTTCGCCACGGCGGGATCGAAACCTTCGACAATCGCCAGCGGGTCCTGAATGTCAGTGCCGCCCCACCCGGTGCCGGGATTCGCCACCTGGAAATAGCGGCCCGGGGTCGATTTGCGTCCGCGAATCTTCAGACCTGAGCGCGTCATGCCGAGGCAGCGGCCCGCCTGGTGTTCAGTCAGCACGCCGGTGATGTGATCGTCGACCACCACTACCTCGTCCGCATGACCGAACCATTGCTTCGCAAAGATGCCAATGGTGGCCGACCCGCAACCCACCCGCATACGCTGTTCTTCGACGCCGTCGACAATCGGCGCCGCACCCGCGCGAATCACCAGACTCGCACCGCCGTCGATGGTCAACTCCACTGCGTCCTTGTTGCCGAGCGCGAGCATCATGTCGCACGTCACGCGGCCTTCTTTCTTACTACCGCCAGTCAGATGATGGACGCCGCCGAGACTCAGCATCTGCGAGCCATACTCCGCCGTGGTCACATGGCCGACAATCTCGCCGTGGCAACGCACGTTCGATTGCTCCGGCCCAAGAAAGCGGTCGGTATCGATCTTCACCTTGAAACTGCAGTAGCTGAAAATGCCCTCGGTGACGACAGTAATCATATCGACGTCGTCGAGCTTCGAGGAAACGATGAAAGGCGCGGGTTTGTAGTCGGGATAAGTGGACGATGCACCAATGCCGGTGACGAACAGCGCCTGTTCCGCGGCAGGATCGTGCACCTCGGACGATGCACCAAATTCGACCATGGCGTCCGTGCTGTGTGTGGCCGCTTCAGGCGAACCCGCAGCGCGCGACAGAAACACCACGGGGTCGACGCGAATCAGCCGCCCATCCGCATTCGCATAACGATCGCATGCGCCAGTGCGGCCCTCCGATATCTGGCACAACACCGGGCACGCATTGCATTCGATCTTGTTCGACGCCATCCGCTCGCTGCGCGGCGACGCTTTCTCGAGCACGGTCGGACCCGGCGTCGAGGCAGTTTCGCCGTCGACGCTCTCCGCACCGAAATCGACCTTCGTATGTTCTGTCATGGTGGGGTTCCCATACGACGACATTACAATCGGTCCCGCCCGGCTGACGAATAGCCCCTGCCTGAAGGGACTTTCGCGTGATCCGCATTGCTTCCATGTTGCGGTCACTCACCGTTCGTGTAGTATCCGCTACACCAAACTTGCTTGAAATCTACTCGATCAAAATAGACTGCGCAACGAGTTTCCCGGCGAACACCCGAATGCTGCGGCGCGGCATCGCCGCATGAATCACGATTCAATCTACGCCGAAGCATGTGATCTTGCAGGGCATTTCGTCGCGCGCAATATGGGCTGTATGATGAAGGCGCGCCGTGCTCAAGCGTGCCTAAGTGTGCCTTCGTGGCTGCGGTGCATGCCGTTTAACCTGACGCCAACCAGGAGATCCGAGACTGCCATGAGTCCCACTGCCGCCCGCAAGCCGGGCGCTATCGGCATCCGAGCGAAGCAGGCGCAAGACACGCGCGCCAAGATTCTCAAAGCGGCAATCAAGGTCTTTGCCAAGCAAGGCTATGCAAGCGGCCGGGTCGAAAGTATTTCGAAGGCCGCGCATTCGCACGACCGGATGATCTACTACTACTTCGGCAGCAAGGAACAATTGTTTGTCGAAGTCCTGGAGACGATCTACACGCAGTTCAACGAAGCCGAAAGCAAGCTCGATCTCGATCTGGACGATCCCGTGCACGGCCTCGAGCAGATGGTCGAATTCGTTTGGCAGTACTACCTCGATCATCCCGAGTTCGTCACGCTGCTGTCGAGCGAGAATCTGCACCAGGGCAAGCACGCGAAGAAATCGTCAAAGCTGAAGGAGATTTCGGGCTATGCAATTTCGGTTGTGCAACAGTTACTGGATGCGGGCAAGGCGCAAAACGTCTTTCGTACCGACGTCAAAGCGCGTGATGTGTACCTGATGATCGCGTCGCTCGGTTATTTCTATAACGCCAACCAGTACACACTGGGTGCGTTTCTTGGCGAACCGCTGATGGACAAGGCCGCACTCGCGCATTGGCGCGAGGTCATCAAGGATACGGTGCTGCGCGCGGTGCGCTTGCAACTGCCGGCTGAAACGGCAGTGATGAATGAGAGCAAGATTGCCTGAAGCGCGTTTCGTCTGACGCACGCTTCAGGCTCCGCATCACGCTTTAATATCGCTTCAATCCGGCGGGGAAATACGACGGTGCGACGGCAGCGCGACGGCGGAACACGGCGACAGCGCGGCACGCGGCGAGTGCCGGTGCGGCCACACGCCGCGCCCCTGCCGCAGCGTCGTTACGCCTTTGCCGCTGCGGCGTCGTCTTCGCGGAACAGTTTATCGGCGAGGTGGAACGCCGAATTGGCTGCCGGCACGCCGCAATAAATCGCGGTTTGCAACAACACTTCCTTGATCTGCTCGCGCGTCACGCCGTTGTTCTTCGCGGCGCGCAAATGCAATGCGAGTTCTTCGCTGCGATTGAGCGCGACCATCATCGCGATGGTCAGCAGGCTACGCGTGTGACGCGGCAAGCCTTCGCGCGTCCAGATTTCGCCCCACGCATAGCGGGTAATCAGATTCTGGAACTCTTCGGTCAACTCAGTGCGATTCGCGAGCGACCGGTCGACGTGCGCGCTGCCCAGCACCGCGCGGCGCACATCGAGTCCGGCTTCGTAGCGGTCTTCGTCGTTCATTTCTGCTCCGTCAGGAAGTCGAGCACGGTCTTCGTAAAGGTCTCGGCTTTCTCGATGTTGGAAATATGCGCGGCGTCCAGTTCGACGTAACGCGCGCCCGGAATCGCTTGCGCCAATTCACGGCCTTGTGCCGGCGTGGCGGCCAGATCGTGCGTGCCGCTGATCACCAGCGCAGACACCTTGATGCCGGGGGCTTCAGGGCGCAGATCGGTGGCGTCGATGGCGTCGCAATTCGATGCATAGCCTTCCTTGTCGGTGTGCACGAACACGTCACGGATCATGGCCAGCACGACCGGCTCCCGTTCGATGTAGTCGGCGGTGAACCAGCGCGGCAGGACCGCGTCGGCCAGCGCGAGCATGCCTTCCGTGCGAGCCCTCGCGGCGCGCGGCACCCACACTTCCGGCGAACCGATGCGTGCCGCGGTATTGCTCAGCACGACGCGCTCGAGACGATTCGCGTGACGCGCGGCCAGCGCGACGCCGGTGAGGCCGCCCATCGACACCCCGCAGAAATTCGCGCGCGCGATCTTCAGCGTATCCATCAGGCCGAGCACGTCGCCGGTCAGTTGTTCGATCGTGTACGGCCCTTTGGGCGCCTCTGAGTGACCATGACCGCGCGTGTCGTAGCGCAGCACGCGGAAGTGTTTGGACAGCGCCGCGACTTGCGGCGTCCACATCGACAGATCGCTGCCGAGCGAATTCGACAACACGATCCACGGCGCGTTGCCGTGACGGTCACCGTCGATTCGATAATGAAGCTCAGTACCGTTGACTGCGGCGTAGGGCATGCCGGTTACTCCTTGAAAGTGGCGCGCTTCTCGCGCGTGTGATGAAGGGCCAGCGCGGCATCCACATAAGCGTGCGCCTGGCCGACGTATTGGGCGGGATCGAGCAGTTGCGTCAGGCGCTCGAGTGAAAGATGTTCGGTCACGGCGGGGTCCGCCGAGAGCACGTCGAAAAGCGTCTTGCGCTCGGCGATTGCCGCTTTCGATGCGCGCTCAACCAGATGATGCGCATCGAGCCGGCCGATGCTGTCGCCAAGCGCGAGCATCACCGCTTCGCCAAGAATCAATCCGTGCGTGACGTTGAGATTCGCGGCAAGGCGCGGCACATTCACGTTGAGACCCGCGGCGATCTGCTCGATGTTCGCGAGCGCGCCACCTGCAAGGCGCGCGAGATCCGGCAGCGCGTCCCACTCGGCTTGCCAGCCGCCGAGTGCGCGCTCGTGTTCCTGCACCATGCCGGCGAACACGGTGGCCACCAGCCCCGGCGCGCGTGTCGCGGCCGTCAGCACCGCCGCGCAGCCGACCGGGTTGCGCTTGTGCGGCATCGTCGAGGAACCGCCCTTGCCTGCCCCGGCGGGCTCGGCTAGTTCGTCGATTTCGGTTTGCATCTGCAACGAGATATCGCGCGCGATTTTGCCGAGCGTGCCGTTCAGCATGCCGAATAGCGCCGCCGTTTCGGCGATGCGATCGCGCTGCGTGTGCCACGGCAAGGTCGGCACCGTGAGATCGAGCTCTTGAGCCAGCGATTGCGTGACATGCGGCGCCGCATCGCGCAGGCTCGCCAGCGTGCCCGCCGCGCCGCCGAATTGCAGCACCAGCACGCGCGCACGTAATGCATCGAGCCGCTCGCGATGACGCAGCAACGCGTCGAGCCATTGCGCGAATTTCAGGCCGAGTGTGATGGGCAGCGCCTGCTGCAACCATGTGCGGCCGATCATCGGCGTCGCGCGATGGGTGGCTGCGAGTTTCGCCAACGCATCGCACGTCGCTTGCAGGCCGGTGTCGAGCAGATCGAAGGTGTCGCGCAATTGCAGCACGGTCGCCGTATCGATGATGTCCTGGCTCGTCGCGCCCCAATGGACGTACTTCGACGCTTCGGCGTCCGCCGCTTTGACGCGCGCGGTGAGTTGTTTGACGAGGGGAATCGCGAGATTGCCGCCGAGTGCGGCGTCGCGCGCCAGTGCGTCGGCGTCGAGCTGATCGGCCTGGCAGGCCGCCTCGATCGCGGCCACGGCGGTGTGCGGAATCACCTGATGTGCCGCCGAAGCGCGCGCAAGCGCCGCTTCGACATCGAGCATCCGTTGCAGCGTGGCACGCGGCGCCCAGATGTCGTTCATTGGCTGTGTGCCGCAAAGGAGGCCGGTCAGACGGGCGCTGGAGTCGAGCATGGTGGCGTCGATGAGGAAATCGAAAGTGAAGGTTTCGCCGGGGCGATCTGGACGCGCTGCGAGGCGCGCCCCCTGGCGCTATCTATCGAGAGCGTACCGCACACGGCGTTGCCGCGTATTCTGCTCCACATGCCGCCGCGACGGCGGGCGGGATGCGTCGTGCGCCGGACATCGCCGCGACAGCTCGCGGGATGCGTCATACGCCGAACATCGCCGCGACAGCGGGCCGGACGTGTCGTATTTGCCGGATACGCCACATGTGCTGTCCATGCGGTATGCGCCGTGACGTTGGATGACGCGCAGGAAGCGTGCCTCATGCGCGCTCCGGCCAACGGCGCCGGCACGCTAGCGCGGCGCGCGCATTCCGCTTGCCTCGCCAGCATTTCGGCTTCTCTGCAAGGCCAGCGCGCAGACGCCCGCCGCGTCCGGCTATGCTTTTAGGCCGCGCGAGCCGCTTGCGTGCCGTCGATCAGCGGCACGCCGGTCAGTTTGTGCAGCGCATCGAAGTCGATGTCCGAGAAGATCTCGCGTACGACGAGGCCCTTGTCCGTGACGTCGATCATCGCCAGGTCCGTATAGATACGGTCGACGCAGCCCACGCCCGTCACCGGGTACGTGCATTCCGCCGCGATCTTGCTTTCGCCCTGCTTGGTCAGGTGTTCCATCATCACGTAGACCTGCTTCGCGCCGATCGCCAGATCCATGGCGCCGCCGACTGCCGGAATCGCGTCGGGCGCACCGGTGTGCCAGTTCGCCAGATCGCCCGTCGCCGACACCTGGAACGCGCCGAGTACGCAGAAATCCAGATGGCCGCCGCGCATCATCGCGAACGAATCCGCGTGATGGAAGTAGGCGCCGCCCGTGAGCAACGTGACATGCTGCTTGCCGGCGTTGATCAGTTCGTCGTCTTCCTCGCCCTTTGCGGGTGCCGGGCCCATGCCGAGCAGGCCGTTTTCGCTGTGCAGGAAGATTTCCTTGTCGGCAGCGAGGTGGTTGGCCACCAGCGTGGGCACGCCGATACCGAGGTTCACATAAGCGCCTTCAGGGATATCCTGGGCAACGCGCTTGGCCATTTCATCGCGGGTCAGTTTTTTCATGTTGGTCTCCTCAGGCGGCGGTCGCGGATGCAAGCTCGGCTTGATGCACAGCTTGCGGCACTTCGATGACACGTTGCACGAAGATGCCTGGCGTGACGACATTTTCCGGATCGAGCTCACCGAGCGGCACCACTTTCGACACCTGCACGATGGCCGTTTTCGCCGCGCTCGCCATGATCGGCCCGAAGTTGCGCGCGGTCTTGCGATAGACCAGATTGCCCCAACGATCGCCCTTGAACGCCTTGATCAGCGCGAAGTCCGCATGCAGCGGCGACTCCAGTACATAGTGCTTGCCGTCGATCAGACGCGTTTCCTTGCCTTCGGCGAGCTTGGTGCCATAAGCGGTGGGCGTGAAGAACCCGCCGATGCCCGCGCCTGCTGCGCGAATGCGCTCCGCGAGGTTGCCTTGCGGCACCAGTTCGAGTTCGATTTCGCCGGCGCGATAGAGCGCGTCGAACACATACGAATCGGATTGGCGGGGGAACGAGCAGATGATCTTGCGCACGCGTTTGGCTTTGAGCAGCGCTGCGAGGCCGATGTCGCCGTTACCGGCGTTGTTGTTGACGATAGTGAGTTCGCGCGCGCCTTGTTCGATGAGCGCGTCGATCAACTCGGACGGCATGCCGGCCGTGCCGAAGCCGCCGATCATGACGGTCGCGCCATCGTGGACATCGGCGACTGCCGATTGAAGTGACTCGAAAATCTTGTTGATCATGTCGAATTTCCTTTTGGGGCGCTGCGCGCCGCTGGGCTTTTTGCCTTGGCAGGCAGGGGCTTGTGCGGAACGGTCTCCGGCCTGGGCTGGCGGCGGCTCGCCGTGTGGGGATGCGGGCTGGCGCCTTGGGTTTGTTCGTTGTCGATTTGTTCTATATGTGAACACTGATTCGATTAGCGAACGTTGGAGCGATTATGGTTGCCCTTCGGGCGGGTTGTCAAGGTTGGGGATTCCACCTAATCATAGGTTTTTGCCTGCCCGGCGGGGGGGCTTTGCCGTGGGGGCGACTGGCTTTTGGCGCCTTTTCTTCTTGAAATGGTTGCCTGCGCGGCGCTTGTTCGTCTGTTTGCCTGTGGCGTTGGGTTTTGCTTTTGGCTTTTTGCCTGCGCGGCGCTTGTTTCGTCTGTTTGCCTACGGCGTTGGGCTTTGCTTGGTTTGTTGCCTGCGCGGCGCTCTTTGGTTGTGCCCTTGCGGCGTTGGCCTTTCCTTGATTTCTTATTGGTCTATTAGCGTCGCCCCTGTGCGGGGCAGGCACCTACTTTTCTTTGCCTGCCGCGTAACTATTCAGCGGCAGTCAGAGGCGAAACGACGATTCCGGCAAAGCTCAAGGCCAGCGCATCGATTAGCGAAC
>NZ_WOEY01000164.1 GCF_013177695.1 Paraburkholderia solitsugae
GATGGGCAATCGGCATCGGCCAATGCTAGCAGTAACTCGGGGTATGGCGGTGTTTCCGGGAGCAGCAGTGCAAGCGGCGGTACAGGTCGCTCGGGGTTGGCTACCTGCGGTCATCAACCCCAATGCAACGCCGACAGTGGTCACTAAATATTTAATTTTTGACTGAATCGGCAAAAGAAAGGGGATGAAGATGACTATCAGGTTCTTGAAAGAAGCGGCGGCCGCCGCGATTGTATTGCTGTCACTGAACGGTGTGGCCCAGGCGCAGAACCACGCATGCACAACTGCGAGCCTGAAAGGCCCATACGGCGTCAAAGTTCACGGAGAGGCGCTCGGTATCCTCACGGGAACCGCACCGAGCCAGGTGCTCCACCGGTATGCCACTCCCAATCTTATTGACGGCGTTGCCCTTGCGACATTTGACGGTGCCGGAGCCGGCACACAGATTGACTATGCAATGCTCAACGGCACAGTCAGGCCGGGCTCGCCGCCCGATTCATTCCAGGACAACGAAACGCTCACGTACACCGTTTATGCGGATTGTACTGGCGAACTGCGACTCGATTTTCACAATGGGAGCACGCTTACGCAAAAAATCGTCGTTGTCGACAATGGCAATGAGATTTTCGGTGTCACAAGCGCTCAGCATATAGCGAGTGGCGCTCCCGCCCTTGATGGGACAAAATGTGACATGGGTTGCGACGTCGCCATCCAGGCAAGCGCCCATTTTGTCAAGGTCAGAAAGGCGAATGAGCAATGAAGTCGTCTTACAGCTAGCCGTCACAGCGTGCACCGGGCATTTGCACGTGTGAGTGACGTGTGCGGTGGTGCACGCTCGAGGCGTTGCGCGCATTGCACGGTCGTCTCATGTGTAGTCGAGATGGCCCATCTCACACGGCTGGCTGTCGACCGGTAAATGACCTTGTGCCCCCCCTTAACGTTCACTGCCTTTGCGGAACGGTCATAGCTTGCATTCGTGCGAATCGTACTTCACTTCGGGTGGCTGCTTGGCGGCGCATTAAGGCCGCTTACTGGATCGCCCGTCAATGTCAACTATGGCCGATGACCGAGCGTTCGTCCTCTGCGATTGGATGGCCGGTTACGGGGTGAAGCCGACGCTTGAACGCCCGAGCGACGACGCATGTGAGCGGCGGCTTGTGGCCGGCTACTGCCTGATGCGGAACTTCCCTAAAGCGAACATTCATAGGCAATACCTCGCAGCGACGGGCGGCCGATTAGGAATCGCCAAGGTCCTACCAGACTGCATCTGCGGCCCGACCGCATGTCCCTGCTTCCCCTGCCCATGCCCGCCTTGCAAGGCCTTGCCACAAAGACAGATCCTATGTAACGGGGGGACGTCGACGAACTGATACGTAAAATCAGCGTGTCGAGTCCCTGTTCAAAGGAGAGGATCATGCGCACGGATCAGACGTTCAACACGGGTATCGAGGAACTGGTGCTGGCCGTGTCACTAGAACTCGCCGCCGCCACGTGGAAGGTCGCATTGCACGACGGCCGGCGGGAGCAGCCCGCCGTGCACACGGTAGCGGAGCCGCAAGCCGCCGCCCGCCTGCAGGCGGTGCTGGACCTGATCGAACGGCACAAGGAGACGTGGTCGCTGCCGGCTGGCGCGCGCACCGTCGTCAGCTACGAGGCCGGCCAGGACGCGTTCTGGATCTGTCGTGCGCTGCAGGCGCGCGGCATCGAGTGTTATGTCGTCGATCCGGCGAGCATTCCGGTCGAACGCCACAAGCGACGCGCGAAGACCGATAGGCTCGATGCCATCAAACTGGTGATCAACCTGCGCGCGTGGCTGCGCGGCGAGCGCGACCGCATGCACGTGGTTCACGTGCCGTCGCCGCAGGATGAAGCGTCCCGCCAGCTGATGCGCGATCGCGGGGAACTGCAGAAGGAAGTGCTGCAGCATCGCGACCGGATACGCAAACTGCTGGCCACGCTTGGCTGCTGGGATGAGGTCGGCCACAAGGCCTTCGCCGGCCGGCTCGCCAGCAACGAGGTGAAGTGCCACGACGGTGCGCCGCTGCCGCCTGAGCTGCGCGAGCGGCTGCTGCGCGAGTGTGAACGGCTGGCGCTGGCGGAGCAGCAACTGGCGACACTCGAGAAGACGCGGCAGGTCAGCGTGCCGGCGCCCGCGCGCAAGCGAAGCGATGACCTGGCGCGCCTGAAGGGGATTGGCGAAGTGGGCGCGTCGCGCCTCGCGCTGGAACTGTTCTGGAGGGAGTTCAGCAACCGGCGCCAGGTGGGTGCGTGCGTCGGGCTGGTGCCACAACCCTACGACAGCGGCGAGAGTCACGTGGACCAGGGGATCAGCAAACAAGGCAACCGACGGGTGCGTGCCCTGCTGATCGAGATGGCGTGGTCCTGGCTGCGCTACCAGCCCGGCAGTGCGCTAACGCAGTGGTTCAACCAGCGCACCCAGGGCACGGGACCGAACCGCCGCGCGCGGCGCATTGCGATCGTCGCGGTGGCGCGGCGTCTCGCGATTGCGCTGTGGCGCTATCTGAAGGACGGGGTGATACCCGAGGGCGCACAACTGAAATCCGCGTGACGCAGCACGGAATCGAAACCACGCCATCAATGCAAGGCGCGAAACTGATGCATGGACCATTTGAAGTGAACATGCCCGCATAACACCCGGGTTGCTGACGTAACCGATTTTACAGATGGGGCATATTCCTGGAGAAATTCCAGCGGAACGCGCATACAGGATGAGGCTGGCCACGCGCCAGCGGATAGAAGGTGGGTGAGACACTGGAGTCTTACGCGCGCGATGACCCGGCTTCAGACCAAAGGGACGCAGAGCGGATTGCAGCAAATGTTGGCGGCGGTAAATATGCGATCAGAATGGCTTGCAGGCTGGCGAGCGCAAAAACCCGTGCTCGCCAGCCTGCGCCAGCATATTGAACCCTTCGCCGCGTCAAGGGTCCGCTGGCGCCAGGCCTTGGCCTGCCCTTGACCCGATTACGCTCTTCCGCACTACTGGAAGCGCAGAAGGACCTGGCCGATGATTTGTGACGAAAGACGTTGACAACTTCCCGCTCATAGAGGGTGTTATCGCGCTCTCCCGATCGCGATCGCCACCTGAACAGCTGAATCTGGCTGACACGCCGCTTGAGCGACAACTACACTCTATGTTCGTCACCCACTGACGAGAATCGCGGACGACGACCAAACATCTCACCCGACCCATATGGATTTGCTAAGTAGATTCCTTTCACTGATACCTGTAACTGGTCGGCTGGAGTTGCGCTGTCATTTTGGAGCGCCTTGGAAGATCAGCCAGGGAGTCGCAGGCGCCCGAGAAATCCCATACCACCTGCTAATGTCTGGCCATGCAGTGCTCGAGGACGGTAACGGGCCGCCCGAACAACTGGTAGCCGGCGACATCATCTTGTTTCCGGCGGGTAGCGCACATCTGATACACGACGGAAGCGGCGAGCCGGCAAAGCCTGAGTTTACGAGTAACAATGCGTCTTTAGTCGTCGTCGAAAACGATGGGATAGGCGAAACAGCAGATTTTCTTTGCGGAAGGTTTCTGCTAGGGGCGGTTCCAGACAGGTTATTACGCGATCATCTGCCGGGTCGAATGGTCGTGCGCAGCGCACTGACTGACCAGGCTATCGGAGCTGGCGAACCGGAACGCTCAATTTCACACACCAGATTGATGCGTCTCATCGGGCTGATGAAAGAAGAGGCTTTGGACCCGGGTCTGGGCAGCGAGATGCTCGTAAGTCATTTCTCGGCGGCTTTATTCACACTTACCCTACGTTTCGCAACCGAGGCCGCTCAACAGCCAGTAGGCCTCATGGCATTGGCTCGACGCCCTCGTTTGCAGCCCGCTGTATCAGCGATGTTTGAAACACCGGGTGAGCCTTGGACACTCGACGAACTGTCTTCGCTTTGCAATATGTCCAAAGCGACGTTTGTGCGCCAATTTCAGCAGGCGATTGGGCGGTCAGCAAGCGACCTTTTGACCGAAGTGCGCATGACTATCGCGGGGCGAATGTTGTTGCAAACAGCGAACCCGGTCGCCGCAATCGCCGAGTCGGTCGGCTATCAATCAGACGCTGCGTTTCAGCGCGTCTTCAAACGGCATATCGGTATCACACCCGCTCGGTGGCGCTCTTCGGGCGGGAACCTCCAAGCATGACACTCAAGTACGCTGTCGCTCCCAACGCAACGCGATAACACGCTTGCAATTGTTTCTCGCTCACCCCGCTCGTCTTCCGGACTCCATCGGTGCGAAGCCGACGATCGGTTAAACCAAGAGCTCTCATCGAGCCGGCATTGCGCGTCCCGGTAATCAGATCATAACGTCGCATTTTGTGCCCTGCCCCCGCCAAGCGACCCGTCTTTGCCGGAATCTCGTTCCTAATCGTCACTCCTCTGAACGCACGAACCTGCTAGCCCACGTCGAAATCAACGCTGCGCTGTAGTCGGCATCGGTGCGGCGCGTCAACAAATGATCGGCGTTATCCAGCGAAATAAAGCTTTTCGGATGCTTGGCAGCTCCGAAAATACGCGCCGCATTGTCAATCCCAACGGTTGCATCCACCGGGGAATGCATGACAAGTAATGGCACACGCAGCTCCGAAACCCGCGCTGCCAAGTCGTGACGTCCTAAGTCTTCAACAAAACTTTTACCCACAACAAACGGTCGTCCAGCCAACAAAACCTGCGCCTCCCCCTGCGCTTCGATCGTCCGCAAACTTTCCGGATCGAACTGATGCAGCACGTGCGTAACATCAAACGGCGCTCCTATTGTCGCAACTGCACGAACGCCCTCCATCTCACCCGCCGCCATCAACACAGCTGTGCCCCCGAGGCTGTGACCTATGAGAATCGAAACTCTCTTACCATCACGAGCCATTGCCGCACCGGCGGCAACCAGATCCTCCACATCAGCTGCAAAAGTCGCCTTCGCGAAACTACCTCCGCTACTCCCGACTCCTGCGAAATCAAAGCGCAAAACCCCGATGCCGCGAGCAGCCAGCGCCCTTGCCAGCCGACTGGCGGCCAGACTGTCCTTTCCGCAGGTAAAGCAATGAGCGAAAATCGCCCAACCCTGCGGCTCACTCGTCGGCAAGTCCAATTTACCCGACAGGCGATATCCTCGGGGCCCGTCGAACTCGAAAATTTGCGCAGTCATACCTGCCCCTCCTCTTAACATCCGTCACACCCAACTGGTTTTCGACGGGGCAGCTCCACTACTCATGCGCCCCGCCCGACATCTGGTCAGTCAGCGGCCGGCAAATCGATGTCGGTGTCGTTGACGCGGTTGAATGTGTTGGTGAAAGTAATCATCGCAATCGCCAGTGAGATCTCCGCCAGTTGCGTCTCCGTATACCCCGCCTCGCGGATCGCTGCGAACTCCTGCTGGCTGATCGTCCCGCGGGTCTTTTGCAAATTCAGCACAAACCGAACCAACGCGTCGCGCTTTGCGTCGCCCGTGGCCTGACCTGCACGGATTGCGCGCAGCGCTTCCTTCGACAGCCCCACCATCTTGCCCAGCATAACGTGCGCAGCGACACAATAGTCGCAGCCCTTCTGTTCGCTCACCAGCAACTTGATCGTTTCAAGGTCCTGCTTGCTCAGGCTGCTCGATGCCAGCGCGCTTTCAGCCTTCAGCGCTGCCGCAAGCGTAGCCGGCGCAAGATGACCCAAGGCTGCAAACAGGTTCGGCACGCCGCCGCCTGCAATCTTTCGGACCTGCGCGTACACGTCTGCGGTTGCTCCCGTGGCGGTGGAAACTGCGGGAATAGTGATACGGCTCATGGTGTATCTCCTTCGGTTGGTTAGGAGCCCCCACTTTAAGCCGCGAAGCCGACAATTGTGATACCTGATATGGTCAAAATCATGCTCAAAAACGTCAATCCGCGCCATCTTCACCTGCTGACTTCATCGGCTCGATTGGCTAGTCACTATCGTGGTGGAACGCCCCCCCGCAAGCTGTATCACGATGTCGGATTGCCAAGAGTCAGTGACGGCAAAGAAGTGGTGCCTGCAGCCGAGTTCAGCGATGCACCGAAACAATTCAGAAAACTGCAGCGATTGCCGGAAAGAAAAGCCATGGAGAACGAGATTCTTCGTGAAGTGGTGGTGAAGTCGTGAAAGTGGACGGTGCACTCGCTTTCATTGCTGGAGGGCAGATAAAGAGAGACTACGTCTCGCGGCGGCTGCTCGAAGTCATGGACACCTGCGTCGCAATATGGGGGCGCCAACCGCGCGGTGTACACCTGTCACCGCGCGGCGACTTGCATTCGATGGGCGATTCGGACCCTGCGGCCACCTTCGGCTATGTCGCGCGCGAACTCGGCAAACGCGGTATTGCCTTCATCTGCTCACGTGAAGCGCCGGGCGACGGCCGCCTCGGGCCCGCGCTGAAAGCAGCATTCGGCGGCGTCTATATCGCCAACGAAAAGATGAATAAGTAGACCGCCGAACAGCTACCTGCCGCCGACGGAGCCGACGCGGTGGCTTTCGGGCAGATGGTCATCGCCAACCCGACTTGCCGCGCCGGCTTCAATTGGACGCATTGCTCGATGGGCCGCGGCCCGAGACGTTTTATAACCCGGGGCCAGAACGCTATACCGACTACCCGCAGCTAGTTTGACTGTACAAATGGACACCCTCACGCCTCGACCACACCCAGCCAGCAAAGAAACTGCATGCATGGCGTTGGTTGGCTCGACGTGATCAGCACCGGCATTCTGGGAGACTTGCTGCTCGAGATGGGTTGGGATTTCAGAAACGCATTTGTTTCACTTCCGTGCTAGCAGCAATTTATAGCGGTTTATTGGCGCATTCTTAGGCTGCGACCTACCATTGCAAGGTGGTCTGGCAGACCCGGCACCCGTGCTGATGGAGGAGAACATGACCGAAGCCGACAACACCTCCATCGCCGCGGCGGTCTTGGCCTAGCAGACCTGAGGTCGTCATGGCTTACGCTCCATTCCTCTCCGAATCTCAACTCGAACGTGTGCGCGTCTTCACGAAGCCGCGACAGGTGGCGGCAGGCGATGTCCTCTATAACCCCAATGACGACACCCCGCCGGTATACGTGGTGATCGAGGGCAAGATCAGGATCATCTCGCTGGCTGGGGGCGTCGAAGATACCGTGACTACTTATGACCCGGGTCAGTTTTCGGGCGAATTGCTGATGATTGCAGGCAGGCGTTCCATCTACCGGTGTCAAGCCGTCGAAGCATCGCACCTGCTGGAGTTGAGCGCGCAAAACCTGCGAACGCTGATCAGCAAGGACGCGGAGTTGAGCGAAATCTTCATGAGGACGTTCCTCGCGCGGCGCCTTTCCATGGTTAGCCACGGACGTACGAATGTGCTCATACTCGGCTCGCGCTATTCGGCGCAGACACTTGCTGTACGAGAGTTTCTGACGCGCGACGGGCACCCGTTCGCTTATGTGGATCTCGACACTGATAGTAGTTCCCAGGAACTGCTCGACCGCTTCGGGGTATGCAGTGACGACGTCCCTATCGTCGTTTGCAACGGGGACCAGATACTCAGAAACCCATCCACACGGGAAGTGGCGCAAACGCTGGGGTTCAACTCGAATATCGACGAGTCACAGGTGCGCGACATCGTAATTGTCGGCGCGGGTCCCGCAGGACTGGCCGCGGCGGTGTATGCGGCGTCCGAAGGTCTCGATGTGCTGGTCATCGAACGCGCGGCGCCCGGCGGACAGGCCGGCTCCAGTTCACGCATCGAAAACTATCTCGGTTTTCCGACTGGCCTCTCTGGTCAGGAGCTTGCGAACAGCGCGATCGCGCAGTCGGAAAAATTTGGCGCGAAAATCATGGTGGCGCGTACGGTCGAGGGCCTTAACTGCGACGAACGGCCTTACCGGATTTCGCTCGACGACGGCCAACAGATAGCGGGCCGTTCGGTCGTACTTGCAACGGGTGCGGCCTATAACCAGCCTGCGCTGCCCAACATCGACCGTTTTACCGGCCGTGGCATTTACTACAACGCCACGTTCATGGAGGGCCAACTGTGTAGTGGCGATCCGGTAATCGTTATCGGCGGCGGTAACTCCGCGGGACAGGCGGCCGTGTTTCTCGCCCAGAACACGAAGGGCGTACGGATGCTGGTCAGGTCAGCGGGGCTCGCGGCAACGATGTCGCGCTACCTGGTCCGGCGCATCGAAGAAAACCCGCTAATTCAGGTTAATTTCGACAGTGAGCTCGTGCGCTTAAGCGGTGACGACCATCTTGAAGAGGTGTCGTGGCGCGACAAGAGCACGGGCGAGGTGACGACGCGGCCCATGCGGCATATCTTCGTCATGACGGGAGCCTCACCGAAGACCGAGTGGCTGGCCGGCTGCCTGTCACTCGATCCGCGTGGCTTCGTGTTGACAGGAACGGATCTGGACGGCGTCTTGCCACCCCGGCCATGGCCACTTGCGAGGCGACCCTATATGCTCGAAACCAGCCTGCCCGGCGTATTCGCCGTAGGCGACGCGCGGGCCGGAAACGTCAAACGGGTCGCAGCTGCGGTCGGAGAGGGTTCGATCGTCGTCCACATGGTGCACCAGGTGCTAGCCGATATGTAGAGTAGATGAATACCTTCCGTTTCGACGGAGACCGGGGATTTCAAACGCCTCGCCCCCACTTAATAAGCACCTAATCGGTCTGAATGTCCGCTATCAAGCGACTCGACCATCCCATGCGGGCCGATTACGGTCTGACACGCGATGCGCGGTTCGGGAGATCCCGCGTAGGGGACATCGGTCACGGTTCGGCCAGCCAGGCCTTCACGCAGACGTTCGAACGTCCGCTCCACCGCAAGCAACTGACTCACGCTCGCAATCATATCGATTGACATCCCTGCGTCCGCGAAGAGAGGACTGTGTCCATTCCATCTCAGTCGTCCCTGCCGTCAGGATTGTTATTTCAAAAGTTCATTGCGGAAATGCCATCCGGGGCCGCCTATTCGCGCCACATAGCGCTGAAAATCCCTCGCCATTTATCGGTGAGAGTCACGGCTTTCCGGACAAACCCGGCGGTGGCCATCAAACGGCGGGTTTGCACCGAGTATTCGCAGTTGCAGGACCACCGTTGGAAGCGCTGGACAAACGGCACCGCGGCATTTCAGATGGTCGAGACGCCGCCGGAGGCTCGGAGAGCGCTGGGTGCAAATAGGCTGCGGCGCTGCGCGCCGCGTCGACAGCCGCCGCACGAATTCCACGAAGAGGCTCAGCCCTTCGGCGCGCCGAAGTGTCGCGGGTCCGTGTCATCGTCGCCCGCCTGCCCTAGCGTAGGCAGGTACCTACCGAAGTTCATTTCGAAGTCGCTCGGAACTCCGTAGGCCAGGCTACGGAGCTTGGCGCGGCGTGCCTGCCCACTTGGCGAGGCCAAGGCCGGGAAGAACAGGTCGATGCTCGACTGGAGTTCGGCAGCCGTCGGCGTCCCGAACCGGTTGACCTGTGCTTTCGCCGCGCCGAGTGTTTCACGGTCGAATGAAGCGAGACGTCGGGCAAGCGTATCGACAAAGGCGTCGAGTTCGTCATCGTCCAGCGTGCGATTCACCCAGCCATAGCGTTCGGCGACGTCGGCATCGAAATCGTCGGCGCTGAGGACAATCTCAAGTGCCCGCGAGCGGCCAACCAGGCGCGGGAGCCATTCCAGTGCGCCGCCAGCCGGGACCAGGCCGACGCCGACCTCGGGGTTGCCGAACAGGGCGCTTTGCCGGCTGGCGAAGCGCATGTCGCAGGCAAGTACGAACTCGTTACCGATGCCGCGCGTGCGACCGCGAATCTTGGCAACGCTCACGACCGGCGTGGACGAGAGGCGCAGCACGACGTCGCGCCAAAGGCCCAACACCTCAGGCTGTTCAGCTGCTTTGGCTACGTCGAGATGGGCGACGAAAAAATCGGGATTCGCCGACTGGAACACTACGACCTTTACGGACGGGTCCGCCTCGAGATCGGTCATTAGCGCTCCCAATTCGACGATCGTCGTGGGAACAAACATGTTGATCGGCGGGTTGCTGAAGGTGATCGTCCAGCGGCCCGGATAGGTGCGGTCGATGTCGAACTGCGAAGGGTCGGGCATGATGCTTCTCCTAAGTCGATTGGTAGACCAATGTTGCGTTCACGGTGATCTCGGGCCCTGGCAGCTTGCACTTCCGCAGACGCTTTCGGCGCAAGATCAGTGCAACGACGCGCGTGGTCTTACATGATGGGAATTTCCTAAAAGGTGGTTCAGTGAGGGGCACGTGCCCCAGGAAGATGTACGTGCCCAGGCGGATCACGCCGTGACGATGTTCGTGCCGATCTCGATGTTTCCGCGCACAGACTTCGAGTACGGGCAGATCGTATGGGTCAGGTGCGCGATTTGCTCGACGACTTCCTTGTCCAGACCCGGCACGCGAATGGTGAACTCGGCGCCGAGGAACCACGCGGGACCGGTTTGCCCAACGTTTATCTGAATGTCCACGGAATAGTCGGACGGCAGCTTGACCTTCTTCAGCGAGGCCGCGATCCCGAACACGGTGGTGTAACAGGCCGACCACGCGCCCGCAAACAGCTTCTCGGCTGTCGGGTGCGGCTCGGTGGCGATGAACTCGAGGCTTTCCACGCCAGGCGCAGTCAGCTTGAGGTCAAAGACGCCAAACTGGCCGCGCTGGAGACTGGGGTCGCGATTGACCGTGGCGTGGGAGTTGCCTGAGGCGAGGACTTTTTCGATCTTTTCCATGATGAATTCCTATGTGTATGAGGGTATTAAGCGTGTTTAAATCTTGCGCGATATAATCGTATGCGTTGTTTATGTTACGCCGTGACGATGGTCAGACCGACCTCGATGTTGCCGTGCACAGCCTTCGAGTACGGGCAGAGCTGATGGGCCTGGCGCGCGAGTGCATCGACGACTTCCGTTGCCAGACCCGGCACGCGGATGGTGAACTGGGCGCCGAGGCAATGCCCGTTACCAACCGACCCAATGCTTACCTGGACGTCCACGGAGTAGTCGGACGGCAGCGTGACCTTCTTCAGCGAGGCCGCAATCTGGAACGCGCTGACGTAACAGGCCGACCACGCGCCCGAAAACAACTGCTCGGCTCTCGGGTGTAGCTCGGTGGCGATGAACTCGCGGTTTTCACCGTCGGGTGCTGACAGCTTGAGGTCGAGGACGCCGAGCTCACCGCGCTTGACATCGGCGTCGTGATTGATCGTGGCGTGGCTGTTGCCTGAGTGGAGGACTTGTTCGATCTTGGTCATGATGGATTCCTGTGTGAATAAGGGTGTTAAGCGTCTTAAATCGCATGCGATGTAATCGCTTGCGTCGAATAATGGAGAAAGACGCGCCCGATGTCAATCGCAAAAGATTTAATCGCATACGCGTTTTCGATAGGGGGAACGGAAATCCCGCGGCGGCCAGCAGGGGCCGCCTGTCTCGCACGCTGCCGCACGGACCGCGCGCTGGCCCGTCCGTCACCAGAGTGTAGGTCAATTCTGGCGGTTCACCGGGGTCAATCGACGCGCCTACCCGGCACGCGCCGCAGTCCGCTGGACAGCGGCGTTAAGAACTGTCAACTTCCAGGGAATCGTCATAAAAGCCGCGCCGTACTTGATGGTATGATTATCATAGTTATATTCTTCGCTCACCCTATGCGAAGCGTGAGACGTCGCGAATCGTCCGACAAAAACAATCCGGCGCCGACTGTGCAACGCGAATGCATTCATTCGCACACTGACTTAATGGAGTACTGAAATGTCCAACACTGCATACGACGCGGACCGCACCGGACTGTTGCTGGTCGACCCGTACAACGACTTTCTCTCGGACGGCGGCAAGCTCTTTCCGATGCTTCGCGACATCGCCGCAGAAGTCCGGCTGCTCGACAATCTCCGCGCCGCGGTCGATACCGCGCGAAAAGCAGATATTCAGGTTCTCTATGTCCCGCATCGCCGCTGGCAGGCCGGCGATTACGACAACTGGGATCATCCGAATCCAACCCAGCGCCTCGTGCAGCAGCGCCACACCTTCGCCAAGGGTACGTGGGGCGGAGAATGGCATCCTGACTTTGTGCCGCAGGAAGGCGACATCATCGTTCATGAGCATTGGGGCCAAAGCGGCTTTGCTAACACCGACCTCGACTTTCAGCTCAAACAGCAAGGCATCACGCACGTGATCGTCGTCGGCCTGCTGGCCAATACATGTATTGAGTCCACGAGCCGCTTCGCAATGGAACTGGGTTATCACGTCACGCTCGTACGAGACGCAACGGCCGCTTTCACCAAGGAAATGATGCGCGCTGCACACGATCTGAACGGCCCGACGTTCGCCCATGAAATCCTGACGACGGCACAGCTGGTTGCCGCACTTCCCGCCTGATCATAAGGAACACCATGAAACTCACCGGTAATCTATTAATTGGTGCGCAGGAAGTCGCTGCCACGGCTGGCAGCATGAAGGCGCTTAATCCCGCAACCAATGCTGAGATTGAACCGCTGTTTGCATTTGGGGGAATTGACGACGTTGATCGCGCAGCACAACTCGCCGACGATGCATTCGATAGCTATAACGGCACGAGCCTTACCGAACGCGCCGCGTTCCTCGAGAGCATCGCCGACGGCCTCGACGCCATCACGCCGGAGCTCGCCCAACGCACGTCACTCGAAACCGGCTTGCCGATCGCTCAACTCGAAGGAGAAGCGGCGAAGTCCGCGACCCAGTTCCGTCAGTTCGCGACCGTCGTCCGTCAGGGGCGCTTTCGCCAGGCAACCATCGATCCCGCCCAGCCGGAACGTCAACCGCGTGCGCGGATGGACCATCGGATGCAGAAAATCGCACTCGGTCCGGTCGCGATCTTTGGCGCAAGCAATTTCCCGATTTCCTATTCGGTCGCGGGTGGCGACACTGCGTCGGCGCTGGCCGCTGGCTGCCCCGTCATCCTGAAAGCGCACAACGGGCATCCCGGCGCGTCAGAACTGATGGGACGCGTGATCCAGCAGGCCGTTAGAGATTCGGGCCTGCATGAGGGCGTGTTTTCTCTGGTCCGCGGTGGCGGCAATGCAATCGGTGAGGCGTTGGTCGATCATCCGCTCATCAAGGGCGTGACCTTCACGGGTTCTGAAACTGGCGGAATGGCTTTGTTTCGGCGCGCGCAGCAACGTCCCGATCCGATACCGGTCTTCACCGAAATGACGAGCGTCAATCCGACTTTCGTGCTGCCAGCGGCGCTCGCTGCACGTGGCGGCACTATCGGCGATGGCTTTGCCGAGCGCATGCTCGTCACCGTTGGTCAGGCTTGCCTGAAACCCGCAATCCTGCTCGCGGTCGACGGCCCGGGCTACATAGAACTGAAGAATACGATGATCGCCCGCGTCGAAGCGACGCAAGCGCGCACGATGCTGACGCCTGGCATCAACGCGGCGTATCGGAAGAACGTGGAGCGTCAGAGCAACGCGGGTGCGAAGCGAATTGCAGCAGGCGGCGAAACACAGGGTGCATGGGACGGTCAATCGGTTCTCTTCGAAGTCGACGGCGCAAACATACTCGAGAATCCGTTGTTGTCGGAAGAAGCTTTCGGACCTGCTGCACTGCTAGTGCGGGTGAAGGACGTGGAGCAACTGGTTGCCATCGCGAGGCATTTTCGCGGCCAGCTCTCGGCAACGATGCAGATCGATCCAGCCGATTACGTGCTCGCTGCCCGCCTGCTGCCCCTTCTCGAACGTCGCACAGGACGCATTGTCGTCAATGCGTTCGCGCATCCGCAAGAGGTGTCATACGCATCGATTCACGGTGGTCCCTTCCCTGCGACGTCGGATAGCCGCTTTACGTCTGTTGGCATGAGTGCGATTGAGCGCTTCCTGCGACCCGTGTGCTATCAGGGATTCCCGGACGAGATGCTGCCGGAGGCCTTGCGGCATGACAATCCGTGCGGCATCTGGCGTCTCACCGATGGCGAGTTGTCCAAAGCCTGATGGGCGGTCAGCTTGAAAGTGCCATGGCAGGGGCCCGCGATCCGCGCAGGTCAGGGGGTCACGGGCTCTTCGCGCACGCGTTACGGCGCGAACCTGTGCTATCATTAATATGATTATCATACTAACGATCGTTGCGGTTTCGATGGAGGCTTGAATGACTGCATTGCCAGACAAGAGCGATACGCTGTGCCCGGTCGCGCGGTCTCAGGCTGTTATCGGCGACCGCTGGGCTGTCCTGATCGTGCGCGAACTGTTTATGGGCAATCGAAGGTTCGACAGCCTGCTGGCACAATCGCAGGCGACGCCGCAGATGCTCTCGTCCCGTCTCAAACGGCTCGAAGCAGACGGCATGATCGAGCGCAAGCGCTACATGAAAAAGCCCCCTCGTTACGAATATGAACTCACGGAGATGGGCCGAGCGTTTTATCCGGTCATCCTGGCGCTTCGCGAATGGGGCGAAACGTGGCACAAGTCGTCGGACGAGGACGTCGCGGTGCGCTATACGCATCTCACCTGTGGTCACGATGCCGGCATTGGCACTGTCTGCCAGGCCTGTGGTGAACCATTGCGGCGCGAGGATCTAAAGCCTGAATTGAGCCCTTCTTATGCGCAGGAGCGCGCGGGACGACAGGACGCAATGAAGGCTGCTAAGTCTGCGTGATTCATACGCACTACATGGCTGATCCCACTCGCTCGATTGCAGGTGGTAAGCGGGTCAATGTCGGGGTATCTGAAGTCAGGTAACGCTGAAAGTCAATGAAATGAGCTTGTCGCCTCTGTTGGCATTGGCTCCTTTTCCCCGCATAGAATCGTATACGATGTAATTGCATACGATCAATTAATTGCCTAAACACGAAAGGACGAATTTCAAGGGGAATTCGTCACGAAAACCAACGCCATCACCGCGCTGCTCGCCGCATTCCCGGTGTCGATCGAGACTCCCGCCCTTGCCAGCAGCTAGTGCGACTGATCACCCTGCTGCGCAAGGGACTGAAGCTGTTCAACAGCTAACCACAGCATTGAAGTTGTTTCATCACGGATCTAACAACAAGGACAAGGAACTTTTGATGATCACACATCAACTTACGGGCAATGACTTCAGAGACCTCCGTATCCAGTTATTGCAGGATTCAGGACAGGTGCCAGGAATCAGCGTGCAGCGCGAGACACTTGCACAGCTCTCCAAGCAGCCGGAGACGCCGTCGTCGACATCGGGGAATGCCGTGGTACAAGCGATCGTTGAAACGTTCGCGCAATTGGGACTCACTCTTCCCTTCAGCCAAGGCAGCAGCACTGGATCCACGTTATCCGTCACCAATTCAGCTGCAAGCGGAGGAACCCAGGGCAGCAACGCTAACTCGCGAACGGGATCACTATCCGCCGCTGGTATTGATTCGATCTTCGAGCAGTTCATCGGCCAGATTCTTCAGGTAGCCTCCAGCCTGCAGTACGGCACCGCTTCTTCGCTGGCATCTCAGAGCAACTCAGGTAGTCTGGGAAGCGAAACATCTGCAACGGGGTACTCCAATCCCCTTTCTCAAGCGCTTGAATCGCTTGCCCGGGCCGTTGGCGCGCGCGGCAGCCAGCCTGGAGACGCAAGCGAAAACGGTGAGACCGGTTCGACGACTTCATTGAATGAGGCTATTTCGAGCATGGAGAAGGATTTCAACACCCTCTTTGGCTCATCGGGCACAGATACTGGCGCATCGCTACAGACTTTTTTACAAACGTTTGCCAGCAACGTCGCGGGAGAATCGGTCTCAGGATCCAGTGGTGCTTTCGTGCGGACGTCTGCCTGACAGCGGTCGAGGTGAACCGGAACACGGGCCCAACCTGGACGCGACTAGCCGTCAATACGCTTGCGAACAGAGAAATGTTCGCCCGATGAAATCGGTCCTGCGTGAAGCGCCAACGGGTCCGTTGAATGTGCGCAAACGGTCGCCCCTGTAATACGACCGTTAAGCGCTCATTCGCCGTTCTGGACTGACTTGATAAGATTGTTCCGCAGCGCCACGACCGCCGTCTGTATTTTCGCGAACTCGTCGGAAGCGAGGCCCGTCTCGACGGGGTTCATCTTGAGGGCTTTTTCGCGCAGCCGCCGGCCGCTCTTCGTGAGACTGATCCGCACCTGGCGCTCATCACCAGGATCGCGTTGCCTTTCCAGATAACCCATCGCCTCGAGCTTCTTCAGCATCGGCGTAAGCGTATTGGATTCGAGAAACAGCTTGGCGCCCAGACCGCTGACGGTCTGGTTGTCTTCCTCCCACAACGCAATGATCGCGATGTATTGCGGGTAGGTAAGTCCGAGTTCCTCGAGTATCGGCTTGTATGCCTTGCCAAAAGCCAGGTTCGCGGAGTAGACCGCAAAGCACAGATAGTCTGACAGCGGCACGGCCGCAGCGGGCGCTTGGTTCGTAGTTTTCATCTGTATCCTCTTTGGCTAAAGCCTGATGTTCCGCAAGACATACGAAGTATGTTATATCGCATGCGATTATATCGCAATATAACGAACCTCGGGCCGCTGCCGAATAGAGTACAACCGGTTGTCAATTTCGCCGGACCCAGCTATTTCGCATCGTAGAGGTCTCGCGGCGGCGCCTGCCTGCCGCTACGGCCGCCGCTGGTCTGGAGCGCCTTTGTCGCCGTCGTTCGCTTCAGACCGGCACGCGATACAGGGCGCCGAGCTTGTTGCCGTCCGGATCGCGCAGATAGGCGAGATAGAGGCTGCCAAACGCGGCCTCACGCACGCCGGGCGGCGCCTCAGCGGATGTTCCACCGTTGGCGACCCCGGCGGCATGCCAGAGATCGACCTGCCTGGTCGACTGACAGGCAAAGCCGATCGTTCCGCCATTGGCAGCGGTCGCCGGCCGACCATCGAGCGGCTGCGTGATAATGAAAAGCCCCGTGTCGCCGCGATAGACATAGCGTCGACGCTGATCGTTGTCATCACTGAGACCGTCACCATAGCCAATCGCGCCCAGCACGGCATCGTAGAATCGCTTTGCTCTTTTCAGGTCGTTGGTGCCGACCACTACGTGACTGAACATTGTCTATTCCTCCCCTGGTAAATGAACCATGTTCCATCCGATGCTGTGACCGTCGCGCATATGGAACGACGATGCGCGACGGCCCAGCGACGGAGGGATGCACGATCTAGTGACGTGCGAACAGGTTGTCGCGCGACGTCACGGCGGCATGGCTGCCCGCCTGGGAGAGTCCGGCGACTACACCGCCGTATGCCTCTTGCGAGCCAGCTGCGTCGTCGCGTTCGGCGGCGACAGTTCGCGCGCTCTGACCGCTTTGCGACGCCGGTGCGCCAACCGAGGGTTTGTAGAAGGGGGCCGGTCCATAGCCGCTGGCGAACGCGGGTGCGGTGGCGGACGCCGAGAAGGCGACGAGCAGTGCAGCGATGAGCTTGGTCTTCATGATGCGAATTCCCTAAAAGGTGGTTCGGTGAGGGGCACGTGCCCCAGGAAGATGTACGTGCCCAGGCGGATTACGCCGTGACGATGTTCGTGCCGATCTCGATGTTGCCGCGCACCGACTTCGAGTACGGGCAGATCGTATGGGTCAGGTGCGCGATTTGCTCGACGACTTCCTTGTCCAGACCTGGCACGCGAATGGTGAACTCGGCGCCGAGGAACCACGCGGCACCGGTTTGCCCAACGTTTATCTGAATGTCCACGGAATAGTCGGACGGCAGCTTGACCTTCTTCAGCGAGGCCGCGATCCCGAACACGGTGGTGTAACAGGCCGACCACGCGCCCGCAAACAGCTTCTCGGCTGTCGGGTGCGGCTCGGTGGCGATGAACTCGAGGCTTTCCACGCCAGGCGCAGTCAGCTTGAGGTCAAAGACGCCAAACTGGCCGCGCTGGAGACTGGGGTCGCGATTGACCGTGGCGTGGGAGTTGCCTGAGGCGAGGACTTTTTCGATCTTTTCCATGATGAATTCCTATGTGTATGAGGGTATTAAGCGTGTTTAAATCTTGCGCGATATAATCGTATGCGTTGTTTATGTTACGCCGTGACGATGGTCAGACCGACCTCGATGTTGCCGTGCACAGCCTTCGAGTACGGGCAGAGCTGATGGGCCTGGCGCGCGAGTGCATCGACGACTTCCGTTGCCAGACCCGGCACGCGGATGGTGAACTGGGCGCCGAGGCAATGCCCGTTACCAACCGACCCAATGCTTACCTGGACGTCCACGGAGTAGTCGGACGGCAGCGTGACCTTCTTCAGCGAGGCCGCAATCTGGAACGCGCTGACGTAACAGGCCGACCACGCGCCCGAAAACAACTGCTCGGCTCTCGGGTGTAGCTCGGTGGCGATGAACTCGCGGTTTTCACCGTCGGGTGCTGACAGCTTGAGGTCGAGGACGCCGAGCTCACCGCGCTTGACATCGGCGTCGTGATTGATCGTGGCGTGGCTGTTGCCTGAGTGGAGGACTTGTTCGATCTTGGTCATGATGGATTCCTGTGTGAATAAGGGTGTTAAGCGTCTTAAATCGCATGCGATGTAATCGCTTGCGTCGAATAATGGAGAAAGACGCGCCCGATGTCAATCGCAAAAGATTTAATCGCATACGCGTTTTCGATAGGGGGAACGGAAATCCCGCGGCGGCCAGCAGGGGCCGCCGGTCTCGCACGCTGTCGCACGGGGGGTGTGCCAACAAGCCATCGTGTATCCGACTCGGACGTCGGCGAATGATGTGATTTGCAGGTGTGTCAGGTCCTTGCCGGGGAAGTGCGTCCCACTCTTTTGCATGGTTTCTCCCCGTGTCAGGTGGTATCAGTTCGCGACGCGTTACCATGGGGCAACCACTTGTACGGGGACGCCGGGGTCGGTCGACCCGTCTACCCGGCACGCTTTGCGGTCGGGTGGACTGCGCCGTCATGTACTGTCAACTTCACAGGAAATCGTCGGCAAAACTACGTCACACTTGACACTATGGTTTTCATATCTATATCCTTCGCCCATCGTCGTATGCGATGCGCGAGTTGTCACGAATCGTCCGACAAAAGCAATCCGGCGCCGGCTGCGCGACGCGATTAACTGCTGCGCGGGAAGGCACGGCGCAACGGCTCGATACGCGATTGCAGCCTTGTTTTCACCGGATCTCAAGCGCGGCGAACCGGCGCGCATGCGATTCATCATTCGAAAGGAAAGATCATGAAGATCAAAGGTGCTGTTGTTTTCGTGACGGGCGCGAACCGTGGGCTTGGCCTCGAGTTCGCGAAACAGGCGCTCGAAAGAGGGGCATGGAAGGTATATGCGGGCGCACGCGATCCTGCCAGCGTGACGCTGCCGGGAGTCGTGCCCGTGAAGCTCGACGTGACCGATCCGACGGCCGTGGCCGCGGCCGCCCACGCGGCTCGCGACGTCACGCTGCTGATCAATAACGCAGGCATCGCGCGACTCGGTAGCCTGACGGACGACGGTGCGCTCGAGGCGTTGCGCGATCACTTCGAAACCAATGTGTTCGGCATGCTGGCGATGTCGCGGGCGTTCGCTGGGAGCCTCGCCGGCAACGGCGGTGGAGCAATCCTGAACGTGCTGTCCGTCGCGAGCTGGGTGAACCGGCCGATTCTGTCTGCCTACGGTGTGTCGAAGTCGGCGGCGTGGGCGCTGACTAATGGCCTGCGCCAATCGCTGCGTGAGCAGCGCACACAGGTCGTCGGGCTGCATGCCGGCTTCATCGATACGGATCTGGTGCGCGGGCTGGAAGTGCCGAAGGCGACACCGACCGACGTCGTGCGCCAGGCGTACGATGCGATCGAGGCCGGCGTGGAGGAAGTGTCCACCGACGAGTTCACACGGCAGGTGAAGGCCGGGCTGTCGGCGGGCGTCTATCTGAACGACGCGACGCCGCACTGACGGCACCGGTGCGTTCGCGCGCGACGGGCAGGCCTGTCGGGTCAAGCCGTGACGTCAATGATGCCCGGGATCATCACGTCCGGGCTTCCTCGACGCGTCACAACGGCGCTGTCACGTTGACGGGCCGACTGGACCGTCGCGCAGGGATCGACCTGTGAGTCTGGCATAGCGGTCGCGATAGTCTGGTCTGATCTCGTCCGTCGCAGTCGCGGGTGGCGATATGACCGCTAACAGGCGTCGGCATTCGGCAAGTCCGGTTTCGCGTCGCCGGTTGCTGAGGAACCCGTAGTGACGGATACGCTGCAGTCCGCGCGGCAGCACGCGAATCAGGAAGTGACCGATGAATTCCGGCGCGTCGAGCCGCATCACGCGCTCTGCGGATTCATGGCGGTAGTCTTTCCAGCGGAACGTGAAGTGTCCATCAGCGATGGCGATCAGGCGATTGTTCGAGATGGCGACGCGATGCGCGTGTAACGCCCCAAGTAGTCGATGACGTGCTGCGGCCCGCCGAAAGGTTTCTTCCCGTACTACACGTGAGGCGCAATCCATTAGCTGCCGACAACGACACTATTCGATATTCACGTGAAACAGGCTTCAGCGGTCACCTTCTGTCGACTTCGTTATCGCCCTGACACTCTCTTTCATAGCTGCATCCAGAAGCAGTGGTTCTAGCGCATACCCCGCAGCTCGCCACGCCTCCATTCCTCCAGCTAGCGGTGCTACGTCATTAAACCCGTGATCGACCATCCTCTTCGCCACCAATGCCGCCGACATTTCATTAGGACAGTCACAATAGACGACGAGCTTGCGGTGGCGTTCCAGTTCATTCAGTTGCGCACCCGCGTGCTTGCCTCGCAAAACGGTCGCGCCTGGAATAACGAACGGAATCAACACACGGTGCCGGTCGCGCCGAGCGTCCACGACTATCGGCGGGTCGTTGCTTGCAAGCAGAGCACTAAGTTGCGCAACATCGATGCGTTGTATCCGGAGCTGACGAAGCAGGGCCACTCTCCTCCACCACTTCACGCCGATGTAGCATGCGAGCGTGGCAACGGCAACTGCGAGTGCGCCCTCCCCGAGCCAATCCAGATATTGCAGAAGCGTATCGATGGCACCAGCGAAAAAAGCTCCGATAGCTACGCCAAATCCCGCCCATAGGACGGTGCCAAGCGAGTCGAACAATAAGAAGCTTCTGAGGGTGACGCCACTTGCACCGGCTACAGGTATCGCCAATGTCGACAGGCCCGGAATAAACTTGGAGAGCGTAAGCACTCGAACACCATAACGAGCGAAAAAGTCACCGCTGCGGCTCACGCAAATATCTCTGGAAATTGACATCTTGCACATGAACATCAAGACGCGGTTACCGTAGCGCCGACCAAGTCCAAACCAGAGGGTGTCACCGAGTAGCGCGGCAGCCGTGCCGACGAGGACAATCTCGGCCAGCCTTAACACGTTCATCCATATATCAGCACCGGCGGCCACGCCTGTCACGGTCGCGATTGCCCCGGTCAGAATCAAGGTTGGCAGCGCCGGCAGTGGTAGCCCGAGGGACTCCAAGAGTACGTTGGCGAACACTAGGGGCAGACCATAGACGGCTATTAGTTCGCGTAGCATTGACGGAACTCGGAAGTAAAACGACAGATTGACGCGCGGAGCCTGTTCTCAGGGTGGGCTCGGCCCATGATCGGAGGCTGAGCATGAGGCCGGGAATCGCCTCATCGGCGGAGCAAAGACTCAGAAAGCCTGCTGGCGGTGAGACGCCCACGCGAAATCTTACTGTAATCGGATGCGCCAAAGCGAATATCCGGATCGATGCAAATGTTGCCCCCGCGGTGCCCAGGCACGTAGGAAAAAACCACGTTCCCTGCGAAGTCATGTACCAAAACACAGCGATTCAATGTCGCGCAAGCTCAACTGAAACCGAAAGTATCAGCCAACGGCACAACTAATCACGATCGCCGGAAAGCGATGCCCGTGATAAAGCGGTTTAGAATTATTCACCTCCTGAGTCTACGCGACCGCCCTCGCATCGTGACAAAGCCTAAGGAACAGATGGGGTCGGTGCCCGCCCGCGGCGCGGATGAAGACCCGCCGCGGGCCGTTGTAGTGACTGTGATGCAGATGGGATCCGTGCCAGCGACACGCGACCACAAAACGGCGCAATGCGGTTCTGGCCGGAGACTGGCCGCCCGTCCTTGCTCCGCCAGAACCGGGCCCGCGACATACGCGCCGCTTTTTTGTACCAATCACCCCTGGCGACTCCACCTATCAGGGTTGCGTTTAATGGCGCATCGGCGCGGTAAAAATCCGCGTTATCGCGGCAATGATCCGACGACATGTTTTGCCGCTATGATCCGACGACTCAGACCTGCCTCCTCGCATCCACGAAGGCCGCAGATGGTTTAGAAGGGTTGTCCGATGCCTACGATCATCCACAGGAATCTGAGTGCGCCACCGTGCGTTGCAGGCAGGCGTCGAACGAGCCTAAACTGTGCCCGTTCGAAACAGTCGTTATGACGGCGTCTCCGCTGTTCGTCACACGCCGGAGAGAATGTCCACGAACAGTCATCGACATGTTGCTGCCGTGCCAGCTTGCGCACGCGTTCCTTATAATGAAGTGCCGATTCGTCGATTGTCTGGGGCCACTCTGCCGCTGTTTTCCTGAGCCACGCCCTCGCAGCAACGGGCAGCACTGATACCTTGAAAGTAGGATGCTGAATCCCATTTTACCTTTTGTGAATCAGCGTATCCGTCCTCCCTTGCTACCTGAATGGCCCTTTCCGCCTAGTCGCGATGTCGCTGGTCGCACCTTCGGCTACCTTGTCGCGCTTCAATATCGCGGCGCCGATATGTGGCTCTGGAGCTGCCGTTGCGGTGGCCACGTGATTGTCGAACTAGATGCAGTGGAAGGCGGCAGAACGCGGGACTGCGGCTGCCGTGAGCAGCGTCGTGTGTGGCGATCCCGCCCGGGCTCACCCGCGCTGCGGGGCGGGGAGGTGTTTGGCCTGTTGACGACCGATCGGTACACTGGCAATGGTTTGTGGGTTTGCCGGTGCGACTGCGGCGGTGAGGTGGCAGTGAGCGCCGGGCGCCTGCGGCTGGGCAAGGCGCGTTCGTGCGGCCGCTGCTTCGGCGCTTCGACCGAGTGACTGGCACAGTCTGTTCGGTTTGGTCATGGCATGCACGGCCCGTTCATTCGACGCTCAACATGATGTATGGCGGCTCGGAAACGTGAACGAAGTTCTTAGGAAGCTGACGCCGGTGTCAAGGCATTAAACCCGGCGAGTTAGCTCTCTCGCCATTCCCAATACGACCCACCTCGGCCGTTCAGTCACAAATTCCGGCCGTCCGGTTCTGGGTGAGTAGATGACGTTCGCCTTAGGGAGTAGGAGCAGGGTCAAACTGCCAGAGCCCTATACAAGCATCCCATTGATTAGCGCAAGCAGCGGCGCGTGCGTGCCTCCCTTCCGGCAATAGCCATCAAAGTGACGCACCGGGCCGCTTGCGACAAAGTCGTCCTTATCCAATGCTGTGAATGCGATGATGCCAGCGTCACAGGTCGAACGAATACGCCGGAGCACTCGTGCCACCGCGAAGCCGTCGTGTTCCGGCATATTTACGTCTACGATGAACACGTGGGGTTGCCAAAAGGTAAGCCTTTGGAGCGCCTCTACGCCACTCAGCGCATAGTGCGTCTCCAGCCCAATAGCCACCAGAGAGGCTACCAGAGCTTCCGCGATAGGCAGGCTATTGTCAATGACAAGGATTCGGGCTCGCTGTCCCAGAAGCGCAATCTGCCGCAGCGTGACGCCCGAGAGGCTCGATAGCGAATGCGATTGCGCGGTGGTAGCCGGTATCTGCGATGCTCTGCAGGCTGCCCACTCCGTAGGAACTCCGCTGATTGCCACTAAGCCTCCGTCGAATCGGCTAACAGTCGGTCGTATTCCCGCTTCACTACGCCATAGCACTCGCACGCATGGTCTTCGAGCCAGGCCCTATCCAGCACCTCAATATAACCATCGTCTTTCCGGATCACCTCGTCGCCCTGCAATTGCGCGAGGGCTTTGCTCATGCTGGCGCCTCGCACGCAAAGCGCGTCGGCCAGCAGTTCTGATGCTACCTTTGGTTCCTTCGGCGGGAGGCGGTCGATACCGAGCAGTAGCCACCGGGACAGGCGCTGGTCTGTCGAATGATATTCGTTGCAAACGACCGTCTGGGCAATCTGCGCAAACAGCGCCAGGGTATAACGTAGCAACAGCCGCTGCATCATGCCTGCCTGACGAAACTCTTCCATCAGGATCCTTGCGCTCAGTCGGTACGCCGCGCCCGGGCTTCGCACGACAGATGTATTTGTAGCTTCTTCGTCACCCATAAAAAGCTCGGTGCCAACCACGCCATCGTTGCCGACGACTGCAATGTCCACGGATTCGCGATCCGGCGTCGCTTGCCGTAACGATATTATTGACGTCGTCGGAAAATAAACGTAGTCGAGATGTTCGCCGGTCCTGTGCACGATCAACCCCGGCGCCATCTCGACCCGCTCCAGACGCGTTTTCAGGCGCATAAATTCCATTCTGGGAAGAAGACCCAGCAGTCGATTCTCTGTGCGGCGAAGATCATTTTCCATGCGCCACTCCTCGTCAGCCGGTCAAAAGCCGTGGACACTCGGCCCAGAGAAAATGACACCTGAATCGCGGATCTACCGGCGGATGCGGCAGAGCCTCTCACATCAGGCGGAAGAAGTCGGTACGGTACCGGTCAAACGTCAGTCCGTTCGATACACGAGCCGCTACTCGCGACGCTTTGGTGTTAAATGATCCATGACAGTCCATTGGCTGAGCAGGAGCCGACGTTCGACGCGCGCGGACGACCGGCCATAGATGGCCGAACTCGGCGTTGCTGAACTCCCGTGGCCCGCTTCATGGGCGGCCCTTTATATTCGCCCGCATTGTGCGCGATACACTCCTCTCTGCGTATGGTGCTTCGTCCTATGGATTGATCAAACATTCTGCGAGGGGACAATGACATCAGACTTTGAGTCGACGGTCATACCAGGTGGGGAGTCGGCCGGGCTATTCGACGCCGCTTGCAATCACGTGCGAAACATGACACGCGCGCGCTGCGCAGTCGTGATCGTCATCGGCGGCGAATCGGGATCAGGGTATTCCGTGGTGGGCCCACTTGAGGCACAGGTGCTTTTGCCAGACATCTTGCATAAGATCGCAGATAACTTGCACGGGCAGCTCTCGAAAAAGCTGCAGTAACTTGCCGGACGTCTTGCTCCACGCGTCAAACTCAGGCGGCATATCATGAATGGCTGGCAAATTTAAGCAGCGGCCGTTCCTCTTCCGGCCGCGACAGTCGGTTCATGGCGGGCTTCGGTCCATCGCGGGTTTGGCATTGTAGTTTTGGGGGGCGCTTGGCGGGGGTGCAGCTCAGACGGTTTGGCTGAGATTAAACTGCCCTAGGCTCAGTTCCAGGACCTGTTTGAATGGGCATTTTTTTGCTGCCATTGATAGCAGGAACCAACGTCGGGACCGCGCACGATCTACACCAGTATCAACGATCCGAGATGGACGGTTGTGCTATTTCTGTGGGCGCGGAAGCCCCGCGAAATTTTGACTGGGATAGGAGGTTTAGCGAGTACGACCGGACGAATCCATGCTTTGTCTTTTCGAATCCTGAATAGCCTGAGTATCGGAGGTAATCATGAAATGCGGGTACCGTGGATGGATCATCGACGCGACTCCGGATTTCTCCCTTGGGAAATTCTTCGCACACGCGCGACTGGTCCGAGTTTCGAGTGATGATGACGTTGAGGGTGAGATGCACATCGAGCGTGATCTTTCCTACTTCGACACCGAGGACGAGGCGATCGAGGTTGCACAACAATGGGCGTTTGCATGGATCTGCGAGCGCGAAGGCAACGTCGAAAGTACGCAGGCTGGGACGCCCGCGTCCCGGAGCCGCGTTCCAGCCGAAACCGGGTCGAGATGAGATGCCGGATGTGCGACTCTGTGTTGTTTTTTACGACCGCTTCGCCATCCAGATATAACGTCAGGTTCGCCCAGCAGGCCTTGGCGAGGAGACGAAAATCATCACACGAGATACCCGATTTGCATCCGCTGCGAGCCTGGATACGCTAAGGCAACACGACAGCGTTCCTAACGTTCGGCGTGTGTGTTTGTTCGCCGCAGCATTGCCTGCGGCTTTTTTAGCCTGAACTCAGTTCGGGCAACGTGACCTCGGTTTGGCGGTCCTAACCCTCTTTCAACTCGTCTTCGCAGACCGAATAGATCTGACCAACGAACGGCGACCGGTAATCCATACGCCAGCCATCGGTAAACAGTTGCGCAAGCGAATCCGAATCTGCGAATCCTGGCAACCCGGCAAAGTCCAGCGCTACGTTTTTCGATAATGCGCCAAGATACAGGCGGTCCTGCCAGTTAGCTTGAGCACCATTGCCCTTGAGCCAAATATCTAGCAACTCCACAACATGGTCGGTTCGCAACCAACCGCCTGTTCGCGCTCGCGCAACCAGCTGCCCCACCGCCAGATAGCAGAGCAGCTCAGCACGCGCTTCGTCGTCAAGATTACCTGAATCGTCCATCTGTCGCTTAATGCCCTGAATTGATCAGCTACGGCGTCTTGTGAGCAGGTCCGCCACTCCGGCGCGGGCGGCAATTTCCCAGATATATCCGCGAGAATAATCGACGCCTACCCGCTGATGAAGCACGGTACGCAAACGTGCGTTGGTCCAGTGATCAGACTCTATGCCGTGCGCTCGAGGCGATTGCCTGAGCGTTGCGGCAACCCATGCCAGCGTTTCATCATTCATCGCGGAAGGCTTCTTGTCCGTGCGCTGTTTCGGCGATCGCATCCGGTGATCCATTCCAAGCTTCTCGACGACGGTTCTTACGTGTCCAGCGGAATGGTAAACGCCAAACTTTTCCTTGATCAGCTTCTGAACATCCCCGTTTCGCCAGAGTTCGGTTTCGTAGCCGTGAGCCATGGGGCTACCCTCCAATGTCACCCGCAACCACTCAAGGGCTTCGGGGCCAAGCGTAGCCTTGCGCCCCGATGACTTGATCTGTTCAACGGCCTCAATGCCATCAGCAACTACCATTGATCTGTATTTTGTAACGGTGCGCACGCTGATGTTGAGCGCTTTCGAGACGTGCTCGACACTGTCCCCGTCCAGCAACATTTTCGCGGCAATCTTTCGGCGGGCGGCATAGACGTCGCTCTGCGATTTCTCAGCAGTAGCCGGTGACGCTTTTTCTGACGTTGAATAGGTGAGGCGGTATGCAAGGCCATAGCCCCGAACAAGGTAGCCAACGTGCGAAGCTGAAAACCGGATGCCGAAACGCCGAAAGATCAATTCGCGCAGTTGGCTTATCGTCCAGGTCGGTCCTGGATAGCCGTGAAGTTCAGGTGAGTGCTTGATCGCGCTAACGAGCCAGCTTTGCGAAGCATCATCCAGTCGGGAGGGACCACCGTGGATGCGAAGGCGAATAAGGGCGTCGGCTCCGCCCCGTTCAACCAGATCCTTGTACTTGCTCACGGTCGGAAGACTTAGTCGAGCCTTCCTGGACACTTCGCTAATACCGTCACCGTTCAACAGAAGCCTGGCGGCAAGAGCCCTACGTTCTGCGAGAGGAATATCGTCTATCGGTTCACCCATCGTCCTGCGCGCAAATGAATTGGTTGTTGTGTCGTATTGTGGTCTCCGTATTTATACACGATCCAATACAAGTTTCGCGCTGGGCGACTTGAGAGCCTGACAGCTAGATATGCACTCGAAAGCCTGTCGAAATACAACAGAAAGCACGGCGTTGGACCAACTGCGCAGCAAACCCATCTTATCGCTGGATTTTTTGAATGGCTGTTTGCCGAATGCCTTTGGGTCGCTCGATATCTTTAGGCGGGAGCCTGTTCGTGGCTGGACGGAGCCCGATGCGATAGGCTCCTGACAACCCACTACAGCCGATCCCGCCACTTTCGATTTCGTCCGCTTCAACACTAACAAGTGACATTCGAAACCGGAGGACGACAAATCAAAACGGCTCCGTACGTGCCGTTGGGAGATCGGCAAAATCAGCCGGCTCACATCAGCCGTTCGGATGGTTGTCCGAGCGGTGAGCGATAGCGAGCGCATCTAGTCCTGCCATCACGAAGCGCACAAAGTCTTCTGCAAGCGCGTCCTTGTCCTTCATGACAGCGGGCAAAAGGGCAGCCTGCATCTGCTTTGGCGCGACGATCATCGCGACGCAGGGGAGCACAACAAACATCACGGCGCGCTGTACCGCCGGAGCTTTCGGGTTTAGCCCCAGCACTTCGCCGATCAGTCCAAGCAGGAATGCAGCTTTCGGTCGCACGGCCTTCTCGATAAGCGCCGGAATGGCGGTCGACGGCGAGAGCATTTCGCGCAACATAACCATGAAACCCCAAGGTAGGCCAGTGTTCGTTGAAAGACCGACGAATCGCGAAAGCACAGCGTGAAGTTTTTCCCGTGAATCGGCCAGTCCGGCTGTGAGTGCCGCGAGTTCGTCGAGGCCTACAACCTGGCGATGAGCCTCAACGAGTGCGGCCTCATAGAGTGCCTCCCTGCTGCCGAAGTGGTAGTTGACCGATGCCATCGGCGTGCCTGCACGCTCGCAAATTTCCTTGCTGGTGGCATCTGCGAAACCGCGTTCCGCGAACACCTGCCCTGCGGTATCGAGCAGATGCTGACGTGTCGCCGCGCCGTCGGGGCGCGAGGCCCGCTTTGGCTGTGTCGCGGCTGTCTTTTTGATGGTTGTCAACATGGTGGACGCAATAGACTCGCAAAAAAATAGTTTGAATTTGAATTCAAATTCGCATACTATCCATTCTACTTCATCGGCGTCCGGACCGCGAACGGACGCGCCAGCACGAACTGCTGCAACGCCGAAGCAATCGGGTTGTCCTCGCGGAGATCACGAATCCAGGCCGCATCGATCCGGCCTGTTGAACGATGGAGAAACCATGCCTCAGTCAGTCTCCGGGATCGAACCCGGACAGCGTCAACTCAACGGGCCGCAAACGAGCGGCCGGGATTACCGCAATCTCTCAATGCCCAACCTGGCGATGGATTCCGACTACGATGTCTCTGTGCCGATGCGGGACGGCGTCGAACTGCGCGCCGACATCCATCGGCCGGTGACGCCCGGGCGGTATCCGGTACTCGTGTCCGCGTCGCCCTATCCCCGTCAGATACAGAACCTGGGGGCACCACTGGGTTTCGTCGAAGCAGGCGCCAGCGACTTTTTCGTCCCTCGCGGGTATGTTCACGTCATTGCGAATATCCGGGGCACGGGCGGTTCAGGTGGGACGTTCGGCTTTTTCGACGGCCAGGAGCGCCGGGATATGCACGACCTGGTGGAATGGACCGCTGTGCAGCCCTGGTCAGATGGCAACGTCGGCATGGTCGGCATCAGTTATTTCGCCATGACCCAACTGGAAGCGGCGGTCGAGCAGCCCGCTCATCTGAAGGCAATCTTTCCGGTCGCAGCAACCGTCGATCTTTATGAAGCGGCGGTCCATCACGGACTGGCGAGCACGTCCTTTCTCACGCCCTTCCTGTCGATGATCGGCATGACATCCGGGCATAGCAGCGCGTTCTACCGCAACAGGTTCGTAGATGCGGCGAGTTACATCCTGAAGACTCCGGCCATTCACAAGCGTTTCTCGACCATGAACGGCGAGGCAGCGATGGCCGGCATCAAGGGTTTGCTGAAACTGCAGCACGCGCCGCACCCTTGGGACGATCTCTGGCGAGCATGTGTTGTGGAACATCAGGCGCGCGACGACTGGTGGGATGACCGCAATCTCCTGCCGTTGCTGGACCGGGTCAAGGTGCCTGTCTATCTGGGTTGCGACTGGGATAACGTACCTTTGCATCTTCCGTCCACGTTCAAGGCATATTCCGCGCTCGTCAACAGTCCGCACGTTCGTGTGGGAATGCTGGGCACGCATGGTCTCGCATGGCCGTGGGAGAGCTTGCACGTCGAAGCTCTCGCGTGGTTCGATCATTGGCTGAAGGGGCGTGACACCGGGATTCTCGAAGGTCCTCCCATCCGTTATGTTATGCCGGGTGCCGAAGGATGGCGGACTGCCGATTCATGGCCGCCCCACGCTACGCACCGCGCTCTGGCGTTAGGCGCCGACGGCACGCTTGCCGAAGACGAGGGCACCAGCGGAACACGCCAGCTGATGAGTTCGGGCGCCGGACTGAATCGGGACCATCCGAGTCCCGTGGACCCTGCTTCGAGCCTGACATGGACCAGCCAGCCGCTGGAGCATGATCTTGATATCGTCGGTGACATAGAGCTAAAACTTGACGCGATCAGCACGGCGCCGGACACGGCCTGGATGGTCGTCCTTCAGGACGTCGATCCCTCGAGCGCGGCGATCGACGTGACCGCGGGCTATTTGCGCGCGAGCCTGCGGGAAGTCGATGAGAGCGAAAGCCGGTTGGGCGCGCCAGCGATTCCGTGCAGGAAATTTCAGGCCGTGCCCACGGGTGAACTGGTGAAATACCGGATTCCGTTGGTCGCCAATGCACGGCGATTCCGATCGGGCCATCGTATACAGCTAGTCATCGCAAGTGACGACCAGAATCCGGCGGCACCAGCTATGCTGAATTTTCGGCACGCCAGTGTCGGCACCAGTAGTCTCAACATGGTCGGGTCGTCATCCCGTTTGATACTTCCCGTTTTGTCTGCTTCCTGACAAATCCCATTTGCGTTGCCGCTCGCATGTGCCTTGGAAGAGATCACGGAGAAGCCGATGAGTGACAACCCGCAAGGCTCCCCAAATCAGGTCGGAAAATCTCTCTGGGGCATCCTGCGGCCGGTAGCGGCAGCTGGCCGTTGGCTAGACCGGGTCGATCCCGGTACGCACCGCCGGATCAAGGGGTTGCGATTCGTGACGGCGTACGGCATCGCGGCTGCACTCGGGACGTTGCAGGATATTGCCCATAGTGTGCCCAGCAGCATTTCGCTGGGTTACCTTGCTGGAAGCTTCGCCCTCTGGGCGAGCGTGTCCGAGGGCAAAACGACACGAGCTGAGTCGAGCCGCGATCTTGTGCTGCTGAGCTTTTCCGCTGCGTTTGGCGCGCTTCTGTTCGTGGTTTTTTCCAGGCCGTTGCAATTCGCGGGTCGGGCGGGACCAGAACTGACTCTCGTGGCTGGCGCGTTCCTCGTCGGATATCTCAAAAGATTCGGCGTCCTGGGTGCAGGCATTGGATCGCAAATCTATATTGGGGAGTTGCTCGCATACGGCGCTCGTTTAACGACGGACGATCTTCGGGCTATTGGGATTGCCGCGCTGATCGCCGCGCTGGCGTCGGTCGTGCCGCGCATGCTAAGTGGCCCGGCGGAGCGGCCCGTCACGGTGGCCGCGCTCGCTGCCGGGCCGGAACCCGCTTCCGGGAGGTGTTCGCCAGAGTTCTTCATGGGATTGCAGGCGGCCATCGGCGCGTTGGTTATATGCCTCCTGAACGGCCTGATTGGTCTCGAGGAGTCTGCCTGGGCGATCACCGCTTGCACGTACGCCGTCGCAGGTTCGGCAACGGGCACGATACTACGTGTGCGTCGCCGGATTCTCGGTACGATGATTGGCGTTCCGTTAGGCCTTGCCTGCCTGCCAGTTGCAGAGCATGCGCCGCTGGTGATCTGGGCGGCAGCCGCACTCGCTATGGTCGTCTATGCGATGGCATTACCGGAGCGCTACGACATCGCCTGCGGGGCTTTCGCTTTCACGCTAATCGTCACGCTTGCGGCAAGTGGTGTGCACTCGATCCCCCTGCTTGCCGCCCGCGCCTGGGAGACGCTCCTCGGCGGATCACTCGGCGTGGCCGCCGCGATGTTTATTTTCCCGCTCCGATCTTCGGGTCTCGGAAAATAGACTCCGATCGTGCCTGAATCTATTTGCACGCGACAGCGCCAACGAAATATATGAGTGCCCGCACTGTCAGTCACCGAACGGCAACACTGTCGAAAAGGTCATGGTCTCATTGCTGTGACCACTACACAATCGCCGCGCATCGATCGTCAACGCTCCTACCGCGATGTCAAACGACAGCTTCCAGGCTGCATGCCCGCGAACAATCCGATGGCAAATGACGGACTTTGACCGATTCTCGACAGCTCCGACGAACGTCTGCAATCGGCTGAACTTCCGTCACCCAACGCGATCCCGCGAGTGTCTGTTCCTGGCCGAACCCTGCCTGACGTCCCGCACGCCTGAACGTCCGGGCTCGGCATTGCGCGTCAGACCGTAGCCGACCCTGAACGGTCTCCCAGCTTTCTCGTTAACGGACGGTCGAGTGCAGCAAATTTTCCTCCTTAGGCGAGGAGGCTACCTGCTTGGCTTGTTTCAGGACGTCGATATAATCACGTTGCGGCGGGGGGACGGACACCCCGCAAGGGGCACCAGAGGGTAATGCTGACCGTGCCCAGGGCCTTGGGCACCGTCTGCGTAATAGTCAGGCGCAGACCTTGCCCCGCCGCACATCTGCTCCACAACGTGACGCGGATCGAACCGGAAGGGTCGATCGCATTGTCCTATATCGGATGTTAAATCCACCCGTCTGGAACGCTAGCGTTGGGCGGATACGCCCCTTGGATCGCGCGATGATCAGTGCGAGCGCCACCAAGACTACCGACAGATCCCTATCGCGACCAGCACGTTAGAGCCGCAAGTTCTCTACCCCGGCGAGCGTTAGAGCTTCGTACAGCGTCACAAAGCCCTTGCCACGTGCGCCGTTCTGTTTCGAAAGAATGCGGTGATACGCCGGCTCGAGTCGGTTGGCTAGCAGCTTTCCGTCACTTGCCGCGTACTTCCATTCAAGTACTTTCCGAACCGGTGAAGAGAAGAAAACGTTGTTGCGTTGGCGAGCGTAGCGATAGCTTGTGTCGAGTCCTTCTATGTATTTCCATGGGCCTCGCTTGTCAGCGAATCATCCGGATTTGCACGGAAGCATAGCAGTGGGCCATCTGACGGAAGGCTCGACCAACCGTCGAAGATCTCGTAGGGGGACACGCTTGGCACTGGTGATCCGCCCTGTTCAATCTCGGATAATTTCGCCGACGCAGCCTTTATGGCCTGCTCAGAAGCATCATCACTATATATGCAAACGTAAATTGGCACGCATTCGACCTGAGCCTTGCTGACATCCGCGAAGCTACCACCGGTGCGGCCTTTGCCGACGAAAGCGGCGGTACGTCGAGCCGCCCACATGATCCGGGCTTTCTTCATGTCGTCTTCGGTGACCGGTAATGCGATGGTCCAGAGCCTTTCATACCACGCGTCCATCGTCTGGAGGCTCTCGCGGTCATTCACAAGAAAACCGGCTTCATGCCATCCTGAGCCAGCATCAGGATCTTCCGCCAACCCGTTTTCGGAAAGATTGGCAGAGCCGACGATGGCTTTGCTCTCTCCGAGGATGACCTTGGCGTGAAGGTTGGGTAGATGTCGAATTTCGATGCTACCGTAGGCCCGCAATGCGTCGACGGCTTTCGGATTGGTGCCCCCAGACAACAGATTACACAGCAAGCGTACTGAGGCAGTGGAGCGTCCAAGGAGATCGTCGCATCCATCGCCCAGAAATGCGACGGCTGCGGATACCCTTTCGCCTGAATCCATTAGCTTGAGGATCTGATCCTCGTAGTTTGCTGACGTGATGAACACGTTGCTCGTCCCGTTAGAATGAGCCTTGACGTGCGGCTCGTCGTTTTTAAATTCTTTGAAAATCGTTCGACGGATCGCGGATAGCAAGGTGCTAGCTGAGCCACGTCCAGCCACTCCCGTCACTCGAACGCTTTTGGATCTCATACCTCGCGCGAAATTTTACTTCTAACCTCGCACCATCAGCAAACTAGATACTGTATGCCTGATCACAACGGACAAACGACGGACTTGACGATGCGCGTTAGTCGGGCCCGAATTGATGTCGGCTTCCGTGAAAGCCAGCCGGCCCGCGCAGGCGAAGCATTGCATCTCTTTTAGAGTCATTGCTATGAAGGACAGGGGCAGCAAGTTCTTTGTAATGCGCACGACCGATTCCTCACCATTGTAACGATGGCTGAGTTAACGGCATTCTCGGGAGAGGCTTGAACAGGGAATGCTCCCGACTGTGGTTTACGACTGCGCTCACCCACTCGCTTTATGCCTTTCGCATGAGACGCGAGCCACATCAGCTACCCGAAGATGCGCCCGTCGCAACGCACACAACTTACTCGCTCAGCGAACCGGTCGAGGTACCGGTCCGCAACCCACAGTGGCCGTGCTCGCTCTCAACGAATTCTCCAATGGAAAGGCCGTCCGACACTTCCGAGTCCGTAGATTCGCACGAGCGCTCGCCCACACGCTGACGAAAAAAAACCGACAGGTCGTGTCGGCTGAAGGATTCTGGCTATTCCGAAGGCCATGCCAGAAGCTGTGCAGCGCAGATTATTGCACTGTCTGGCTCCCATGCGGATAGCATGCTGACACAGGGTTTACCCCGGTCAAAATATAGGAATGGATGCCGTAATACACGTTGACTTCATTCAAACCCTTGCGGCGGGTCGAACATGGAACGGCAAACGTTTGCCCAAAAAACTGTGGCTGCCATTGCTCCCAAACCTCGTGTGTTTGACCGCCATCAAGGGATTCGACGTATGGCTGTTGCACCAGGCGCATCGAACGAACAGCGCGTCAATACCCGGGCGCGATCACGCGTTTCAAGGCGGCCAAGACACACACTTCAAGATGCTTCGGGCTGACACCCTTATCTGCCCGCTGAGGAAAGTTCAACATGTTCGACGCCGAAATTGCCGCGACGCTCCTGAACCGATGGGACCGTAAACGCGCAAACCCAGGAGATCAGTCATCGCTAAACCTCTTGCAGGAAGGCAAGCTGCATTTCAGGCATGAAAGCGGCGATGTCCACACACATGGTACTGACGCAGACCGGCGTCTTCGCGTTGAATGCCTGACGTTCACCGACGGCTCCCGCGCCTTGCGCGTCACCGGCGCAGATGGACAAAGCGGCTGGACGCGTTGGACTGCTGCTGAGCCGGTGTGAAAGCGCGAAATGAGCACACGTACTCACCACCCGGTATCGATGGAGAAAGCCGATGTCGACATGGCCTGATCGCACTCTGGGTTGGCTCTTCGTCCTCACCTACGTCCTGATGGTGATATGGCTAAATTACCTGTAGCGGATGTTGTGTCACGTGTAGCGTGTGTCGCGTCCCAGCGGATGCCTGAGCGCCGTCGACGTCGACGTCGACGTCGAGCAGGGTGATGGAAACAGCCATTGATCTCTTACGAATGAGGTGTCTGCTGCGATCCACGACAGCCCGTGTGACATTCCGGATTTCAGAAGATCGCGGAAGGAGATAAACATGAACATGGTGAAGACCGAGATTGGACAACTGGAGAAGGCACTGAATGCCCTGGTTTGTCGCCCACGACTTATCCGTCGCGACTACTGGATATCGCAGATCGAGTGCCTGCTGGCACGTCCCGGACTGTCGGTGCAGGACCGGCAACGACTCCGTGCGCTGCTCAACCTGCTCGGCACGCCCGTCGCGGGCTGTAGTGTCTCACTACAGCAGTGACCGGCGCCGTCATGTACGGCGAACGCGTCTACTGAGCTTTCGGAAATCATCATGTTTAACGAGTCGAAATACGTATCGCTAATGTACGAACAGGGCCTGGACCAGTGGACGCGTGCCTGGTACGGCGAAGCCGTTGAAGCGGGATTTATCCGCCCGCACTATCATCTCGACCCCGCGACCATGCGGCGTCTTCGCGGCTATTTCGGCGCGGGCCTGTCGCCCTTCGAAGCCGCCCAGGCGTGCTTTGGCCGCAAACACTAAAGTAACCCGGCAATTGCCTCCCCATCCGGTAGCCACATCTGCACGAAGGGCAGAAAGCGACCTGAACAGTCCAGCGAATTTCTCATCCACAACACTTGTCACGCCCGCATGAGCGCCACCTCGACCGGCATCTCACAAACACCGCTACCCAGTCCAGATTTGCACCGGCTGGCTAACATCTCACGTCCCGCCCGTTCCTCAAGAGGTCGCAAGGCTTCGTCGAGAACGGATTTCGCGGTCACACCCCTGGCGGACCTGTCGAGGGCATGCTGATGGCGCGCACGCAGCCGGGCTGCAGCGAAGGCTGCGTTGTGTTGCCACCAGAAGTCATCACGGCGCTCAAAAACCTCTACATTGTTTCGAGCGCGCTCGCGCAGCGAGGCACTCACGCTCAGGAAATCCGGGATGCCCAATGGCGGGCAATGGTTCAACGGGCTCACGAGGCGAAGACGGCGCTCGACCAGCACGGGGTGAGAGCTCAAACGCACGCGATTGTGCTGCTTCGACAGATGACACAGGCATGCCAGGGTCTGGTTAATCGGCACGCGGCCCGACAGGAGATTCCCTTCGCCGTGTGGCGCGAAGTGGGCAGGCTTGGGCACGATGCTTACGAGTGGGTCAACCTGAACGTACCCCGCCGGCGAGGCACCGACGCATGAATCCCGCACCGTTTACGTCAGCGTACCGTGCCGGACTTAAAGCGGACTGGCTCGCGCAACGTGTCCGGCATGTATTTCCCGCACGCCCTGGCTGGCCCACGGTCCGTCGTCCTTTAAGGTCTCTGGGAGGCATGCGACCGACGGATGGAGCATTGCTCCCAACGTCTGGACAACAACTGAACAGCGCGCGCTTGCCGGGACAAAGAGATCAGAAGATCGCTGCAATCGTTGTTAGCAAGTCACGGAGCGGTCCGTGAACGCCGAAGGAATCAACAAGGCCGCGTTGCTGCTGATGTCGCTCGGTGAAGACGAGGCGGCCGAAGCCTTCCGGTTCCTCGACCCACGTGAGGTGCAGAAGATCAGCATCGCGATGGCCGCCCTGAAAAACGTCACACACGGTGCCGTCGACGCCGTGCTGCAAGACTTCATCAAGGAAGCGGAAACGCATACTACGCTATCGCTTGACTCGAAGGATTACATCCGGTCGGTGCTGACCAGGGCGCTCGGCGAAGACAAGGCTGGCAACGTCATCGACCGCATTCTGCATGGAGACGACGTCACCGGCATCGAAGGCCTGAAGTGGATGGACGCGCCGGCCGTCGCGGAACTGATCAAAAACGAACACCCGCAAATCATCGCAACCATCCTCGTGCACCTGGACCCGGAACAGGCTTCTGACGTACTCGAATGCTTCGTCGAACGGACGCGCAACGATGTGCTGCTGCGCATTGCCACGCTCGATGGCATCCAGCCGGCTGCATTGCGCGAACTGTTAGCGGCGGTGCAAATCCGACACTAAACGGCGGCGCAAGGTTGAGTAAAAGCGTCAACAACCGTGGTCAGTCGTTGGCGCCCATGGTCGAGCGTGCCGGTCGTTAGTCAGAATGGATCGGCCTCGTTGTCACGAGGAGGGTGAGGGTTTCCAGGAGGCGAGCGCTGTTCGCGCAGCAGTTCATTGAGCGCAATCTGATAGTGCCCG
>NZ_WOEY01000165.1 GCF_013177695.1 Paraburkholderia solitsugae
GCTTCGATTACGACGGCGTCAGCATCAATGTCGACAGCAGCGTCACACTCGTGCCCATGCCGGGCGGCGACGTCATTCATATCCGCCGGCGCTATGAAGCCGAAAAGAAGCGCTTGCTCGAACTGCGCAAGACCGGGCTGCAGAAAGTCCCGACCAGCCGCGTGTACGCATCGCGGCTTCTGCCTGACACGATGCTTGGCCTGCCCGATGCCGAATCCTGGACCGCCTTCGTCAACGACGCGGTGCCTGAACTGGTGAGCAAAGGCTGGCGCGTGACGATGGCGCCGGAGTTCCGCTACAACATTATCGAGATCGACGCGATTGACGGCACCGCGCATCAGGCAGGCGACGGCTGGTTCGATCTGGAGATGGGCATCCGCATCGGCGAGCGCAATGTGCGGCTCGAGCCGCTGCTCGCCGATCTGTTCCGGCGCGACCGGCGCTGGCTCGGCGGCGCGCTCGAAGCCATCGCCGACGACGAGCCGATCGAGTTAAAGACCGAGGAAAACAAGCGTCTGCGTCTGCGCGCCGACCGGTTGAAGCCGGTGGTGCGCGTGCTGGTCGACCTGTTCGACGCACTGGGCGGATCTTTAGCCGACGGCGCGCCGCTGCGTGTGCCCTCCGTCGATGCGGGCCGGCTTGAAGCGTTGAACAGCACAGGCCGCTGGCAATTCCAGGGCGACGATTCGATTCGCCAACTGGCCCAGCGTCTGCAAGCTGGACCGGGCTTGCACGAGGTGCCGGTACCGCGAGGCCTGAAGGCGGAACTGCGCGCGTATCAGCAGCAAGGTCTGAACTGGATGCAGTTTCTGCGCGAACACGATCTGGCCGGCGTGCTCGCCGACGACATGGGTCTCGGCAAGACTGTGCAGACACTCGCGCACATCCTCGCGGAGAAAGAAGCCGGACGGCTCGATCGTCCCGCGCTGATCGTCGTGCCGACCACGCTCGTGCACAACTGGCGCGAGGAAGCGCGCCGCTTCGCACCCGAATTGAACGTGCTGGTATTGAACGGCCCGCAGCGCAAGGAGCGTTTCGAGCAGATCGGCGAGCACGATCTGATCCTGACGACTTACGCGCTGCTGTGGCGCGATCAGAAGGTGCTCGCCGAGTATGACTACCACCTGCTGATCCTCGACGAGGCGCAGTACGTCAAGAACGCCACCACCAAAGCCGCGCAGGCGATTCGTGGATTGCGCGCGCGGCATCGACTGTGTCTGACAGGGACCCCGCTGGAAAATCACCTCGGCGAGCTGTGGTCGCAGTTCGATTTTCTGTTGCCTGGCTTTCTCGGCAGCCAGAAAGACTTCACCAAACGCTGGCGCAATCCCATCGAGAAAAACGGCGACGGTGTGCGCCGCGCGCTGCTGGCGCGCCGCATCCGGCCGTTCATGCTGCGCCGTCGTAAGGACGAGGTCGCGAAGGAATTGCCGGCCAAGACCACCATCGTGTGTTCAGTCGATCTGGAGGGCGCGCAGCGCGATCTCTACGAAACGGTGCGTACGGCGATGCAGGAGCGCGTGCGTGCGGCAGTCAGCGCACAGGGTCTCGCGCGCAGCCACATTATCGTGCTCGATGCGTTGTTGAAACTGCGCCAGGTCTGCTGCGATCCGCGTCTCGTGCGGAAAATCAAGGTTGACGGGAACCCGGGCGAACCAGGCGAGAAGCGCGACAAAGCGGAAAAGACCGAAAGGGCAGAGAAGGGCGCGCGCGTCACGCGCTCGGCCAAGCTCGATTTGCTGTTATCGATGCTGCCTGAACTGATCGAGGAAGGACGGCGCGTGCTGTTGTTCTCGCAGTTCACCGGCATGTTGTCGTTGATTGCCGAAGCGCTCGAAGAAGCGGCGATTCCCTACGTGCTTCTGACCGGCGACACGGCGGACCGCGTGACGCCGGTCGAGCGCTTCCAAAAGGGTGAGGTGCCGCTGTTCCTGATCAGCCTCAAGGCAGGCGGCGTGGGCCTGAATCTGACCGCCGCCGACACCGTGATTCACTACGACCCATGGTGGAACCCAGCCGCCGAGAATCAGGCGACCGACCGTGCCCATCGGCTGGGGCAGGACAAGCCTGTGTTTGTCTACAAGCTGATTGCCGCGGGCAGCATCGAAGAAAAGATCGTGGAGTTGCAGGAGCAGAAGGCGGGGCTCGCCGACAGCATTCTCTCCGAAGACGCCGCCGGCGCCGCCAAGTTCTCGGACGACGATCTCGACGCGCTATTTGCGCCGATGCCGGAGATTGAAAGCGGGCGGTGAGGTTTTTTGGCCGGTGCGTACATTCCAAAGCGCCAAGTTCCTCATCAATGAGTCAACGGTTTAGCTTCAATCAAACGATCTAACAATCTTTAAACGATTTATTTTGAGACTGTTCCTATACTGAGTCGCAAATTGTCAAATCGCTGTTTCCTGAACGCCGGGGGGCACAGCCCGATAGGACAAAAGGTAGACGGGGCCAACCATCGTGCGAGCGAGACCAGCCGGACCGAATAACGACCCCTGGAGGTCGATATCAATAAGCGGCCGAACCTGAGAGACATTGGGGAAAATCCCATAGAGCGGCTCGCAATGACCGAGCCGAACCGGATAGCTGCTTAATCGCATCCGGGAAAAAGCAGGGCCGTTTTCGATTATGATGATCTGCCCCCTCAGTAATCGACGCGCTAAAGCCAAAATGCGCGTGAATTTCGAGACAAGACGGCAGCAGAGCTGAACAGGGCGCAAGGCGAAGGGCCATTAATCGAAAAAAGAGTGCAGCCGAAGATGAAAACAGGAAGCTGGATCGACGGTGCTAGCACCGGCATCCCGGCCATCTGCCGGCTCACCGGCCACCCATTACGAAGGACGTTGTCGCGTTGCGGGGTTTTATGAGAATTGCAGTCCTGGATGACGATTCGGCGCAAGCCGACCTTGTTTGCCAAACGCTGTCGGCGGCCGGCCATGTCTGTCACGCCTACGTCGCGGGTCGCGAACTGGTGCGGCAGTTGCGGCGCCAGACCTTCGACCTGCTCGTGCTCGACTGGAACGTACCCGACATGTCGGGCGAAGAGGTGCTGCGCTGGGTGCGCGAGAGCCTCTCCGAGCGCTTGCCGGTCCTGTTCATGACGAGCCGCGGCCGCGAAACCGATATCACCTCGATCCTCAATACCGGTGCGGACGATTACGTCGTCAAGCCGGTCTCCGCGGCGGTCCTGCTGGCGCGCGTCGGCTCGTTGCTGCGCCGGGCGTATCACCTGAAGCCGCCTGCGTCGAAAGAGGTATTCGGCGAATTCGAATTCGATCTGAGCGCGAAGCACGTGGTGGCGCGCGGCGCAACGGTCGCCGTGACGCAGAAGGAGTTCGAGCTCGCGCTCCTGCTGTTCCAGCACCTGAGCCGGCCGCTGTCGCGCGCGCACATTCTCGATGTGATCTGGAAGCAGGCGACGGACATCCCCTCGCGCACCATGGATACGCACGTGTCGATGCTGCGCAGCAAGCTCGGCTTGCGCCCGGAGCACGGCTATCGTCTGACGCCGATCTACGGCTATGGGTACCGGCTTGAGCGGATCGAATCCGGCACGCCGCCCGCGGCGGCCGAAGGGCACCCCGAAGCGGGGGATGCGTGACGGTTTCTTTCGATGCGGTACCGGCAGGCTGCGCAGGTTCACCCGGCCGCCGCGCCGGCGCGATGCTGGCGGCGGCCGGCCTGATCGCGATGACGTGCTTTGCGCCGGCATCGGCGGATGCCTATTCGTCCCGCGCGCCGAAGCAACGCACAAAAACGACCGCGCCAGTCTATGTGTCCTACGTGACCCACGACGGCGACACGTTATACGAAATCGCCGGCCGCTATCTGCGCGACTCCGGCGATTGGGCGATGTTGAGCCGCCTGAATCATGTGCCCGCGCCACGCCGCATGCCGGCCGGGATCACGCTGCGTCTGCCGGCCGACCGGCTCAGACAGGATCCCGAGTCGGCGCGCGTGATCGCGACGAGCGGTCCGGCCGAGCACGCTTTCGGCAAGAATCCTTACACGCCGCTCTCGGCGGGCACGACGCTCGGCGAGGGCGACCGCATCCGCACCGGCCATAACGGCTTTGTCACGCTGGAGTTGCCGGACGGCTCGCACATCACGGTGTCGCAGGACGGTCAGCTCGACATCGGCAAGCTGCGGCGCACCGTGCTGACCGGCTCGGGCGATCGCGTGCTCGATCTGCAGCGTGGCGAAGTCGAGAGCCAGGTCACGCATGCCACCAAAAAGGACGACCGCTTCCAGATCCGCGCGCCATCGGTTGTCGCAGGGGTGCGCGGTACGCGCTTCAAGGTCGCCTACGACGGCGACGCGCGAACCACGGCGGTCGAAGTGCTGGACGGAGCGGTCGGCGTCGACCCGGCCGCAGTTAATGGTCAGGCCTCGGCGCCGCCACCCGGCGTGCCGTTGCAGGCGTCCGCGCAACTCGTCAAGGCACGCTTTGGCAGTGTCACGCGGGCAGGCGGCGCGATCGGCGGTCCGGTGGAATTGCTGCCCGCACCGTCGCTCGTCGAACCGGCAAAAGTGCAGGACGGCAAAACCGTTGCTTTCGACCTCGTCCCCGCCGAGCGCGCAGTGGCCTACCGTGTGCAGATTGCGCGAGATGCCGATCAGCTCGACTTGATCCGCGATCTGCGCGTGAGCGCGCCGCTTGCGGACTTCGGCGATCTGGCCGACGGCACGTATTTCGTGCGTATCGCCGCGATCGACGCGAACGGGCTCGAAGGCTTGCCTCAGGTGTATGGTTTCGAGCGGCGCCAGCTTGGGCTCGCGGCGTCGGCGGGACCGCGCGCCGGCAGCCGCGACTACGAGTTCCGCTGGTTTGTCAGCCGCACCACGGTCGAGACGCGCTTTCGCTTCGTGCTGGCCACGACCGCCGACCTGCGCCATCCGCTCATCGATCGGACCGATCTGACGGGCGGCCAGATCGTGGTCAGTGACCTGCCGGGCGGCGTCTATTATTGGACGATCGTCGCCGAGCAGTTCGAAAACGGCCGTTTCTACGAGAAGAGCAGCGCGGTCCGCTCGTTTACGCTTGCCCGCTGACACTGGTAGATTCACGGGGCCGGGCCACCAACCAGCCCGCTCCTTAGCTCTCAACCACGCCACGCTTTGCCGAACCCACCCACGCGCCTGAGCCTCGACCCGCGCGCCCGCCTCGGACGGCGCGCGGGCCGCCGCTTCCTGATCGAATGGGTGGGGATCGGCGGCCTGGGCCTTGTGGTGATTCTGCTCAGCTCGCTCGGCCGGCTGACCGCCAGCGTCGACAACCTGGCCTACGACCGTTTTCTAAGCCTGCGTGCGCAACCGTTGCTGCGCGACATCGTGGTGCTCGAAATCGACAACGCCAGCATTGCGCAGCTTGGCCGCTGGCCGTGGCCGCGCAGCGTCCACGCAAAGCTGCTCGAGCAGATTGCGAAGGCGAAGCCCGCCGCGGTGATCTACGACGTGCTCTTTACCGAAGCCAATCCGGAAGATGCCCAGCTCGCCCGCGAGATTGCCCTGAGTCCCACCTACCTGCCGATGCTGCTGACGCCGCTGGACGGCGCCGGCCGGCGCGTCGCGGTCGAACCGGTGGCGCCGCTCGCGCATGCCGCGGCCGGGATTGGGCATATCAACCTTGAAGTCGACAGCGACGGCATTGTGCGCAGCGTCGCGCGGTTCGAGGGCGACGCGAATTCGCGCTGGCCGCAATTGATGGTGCCGGTCGTACAGGCCGTCGAGCGGGGTGTGCTGCAGTTGAACGAGCGACCGCACGGACTGTTTTCCGGCGGCGCATCGGCAGCCCAATCCAGCAGCGATGACGAAGGCGAAGGCCGTTTCCTGATCCCCTTTGGTCTGAATGCGCAGAACTTTTCGAAACTGAGTTTCGCGAGCGTCCTCGCGGGCGATGTTCCCGCGGACAAGCTGCGCGGGCGCATCGTGCTGATCGGCGTGACCGCGTCCGGCTTGTACGACCGTTTTGCTACGCCGGTGTCCGGCGAGCTGGGGCCGCTGCCCGGCGTCTATATCCACGCGAACGTGCTGGATACGCTGCTGACCGGTCGCGAGCTCGAACCCGCGGATCCGTGGGTGCTGTTCGTCGCCTCGCTGGCGCCGCTCACTGCGCTGCTCGCTGGTTTTCTGGTGCTGTCGCCGCGCCGCTCGTTGCTGCTGACCGTCGCGTTGGGTGCGCTCGCCACGGCCGGCAGCGCGGCCTTGCTGTACGGCGCGCGGCTATGGATGTCGCCGGTGCCGGCGATCTTCGGTTTGATCGTGGTGTATCCGATCTGGAACTGGCGGCGCCTCGAAATGACGATGGCTTATCTGCGCGAAGAACTGCAACGCCTCGCCGACGAGCCTCACCTCCTGCCGGAAACACCCCAGCGCCGCCGCGAATTCGGCGGCGACGTGCTGGAACAGCATATGGCATTGATGGCGCAGGCCGCGCAGCGCGTGCAGGACATGAAGCGCTTCGTGTGGGACAGCCTCGACAGCGTGCCCGAGCCGATCCTGGTGAGCGACGTGGAGGGCATCGTGCTGATCGCGAACCATGCCGCCAAGGCGCATTTCGCGCGCCTTGGCGCGCCGCTGCCGGAAGGCCGGCCTATGCGAGCAGTGCTGGGCGGGCTGACGCTGGTCAAGACCATCGACAGCGGCGCGGTGTCAGACGCCGAAAACAATCTGCTCGCGCATGCCCAATGGCCCGCGCTGCTCGACCCCGCGCGCCGCGAGTTTGCCGCACTGATGGCGCAAGGCGTCGAAGTGCGCGACGCCCACGAGCGCGACCACCTGCTGCGCTATGCGAATTGCACGAACGAGCAAGGTGAGACGACGGGCTGGATCGCGGGCCTCGTCGACGTATCGGCCTTGCATGCGGCCGAGCGCCAACGGGAAGACGCGTTGCGGCTGCTGTCGCACGACATGCGCTCGCCGCAGGCGTCGATTCTGGCGCTGGTGGAGATCGAGCGGGCGCGCAGCGAGCCGGTGCTCGCGCGTGGCCTGCTGGAGCGCATCGAGCGCTACGCGCAGCGTGCGTTGACGCTTGCCGACGATTTCGTGCAACTCGCGCGCGCCGAATCGCAAGCCTACGTGCTTGAACCGGTGAGCATGACCGAGCTGATGATCGACGCCAGCGACGAAGTCTGGCCGCAGGCCCACGCCAAACGCATTACGCTGCAAACCGATACGGACGGCGAGACCGCCGCCGACGAGGGCCACTGGATCTGTGCCGACCGCTCGCTGATGACACGCGCGCTCGTCAACATTCTGAACAATGCGGTCAAGTACAGTCCGCCGGACACGCGGATCACGTGCAGCCTGAAGAGCCTCGGCGGCGTCGCGCAGATGGCCGCGCCCAGCGCGGCAAAACGTGTATCGTGCACGATTCGCGACGAAGGCTACGGTATTCCCGAGGAGCAGCAGGCGGGTCTGTTCGAGCGCTTCCGGCGCTTTCACGAGACGGAGCGCCCGGAAGTGGGCGGCGCGGGCCTGGGCATGGCGTTCGTCAAAACCGTCGTGACGCGTCATGGCGGCGATGTCGAGGTGGTCAGCGCGCCTGGCAAGGGAACGGCTTTTACGATTTCCCTGCCGGCACTCGACGAAGCGCAAACCGATGCGTCTGCAACATCACGCTCATGATGGATAAACACTCACCTTGTCGAAGCGAGAAAATGGTGAAAACGATAATAATCTGTGCCGCGCTGGCTGCGGCGAGTCTGACCGGATGCGCGGGTTTGAGCGCCGACGTGCACACGGCGAATCCTGCGGCGGTGCTGCAGGGCGAGCGCACCTATACGATTGCGCGCATGCCGTCGCAGGATGCCAGCGCGGATCATCCGCAATTTGAAACCATGCTGCGTGATGAGCTGGCGAAGAACGGTTTCACCGATACGGCGGGCAATTCCGCGCACTATTTACTGTCGATTGCGTATGACACGCGGCCGGTCGTGGTCGGCGTGGGCGCGAAGGATTGCGCGCCAGGTGCGTGCGAACGCTCGCCCGAACCGCCGTTTGCGCTGTTCGACGGACGCGCTTATCGGCACGCGTTGACGCTGCGATTTTTCGAGCAGTCGAGCGGACAGGAGGTCTACAAAGTGAGCGCGGCGAGCAGCGATCGCGATGCCGATCCCCTGCACGCCATGCCGGCGCTCGTGAAAAGCGCTCTGGCTAAATTTCCGTTCGATGCGCCGCCCGACTGGCGCGTGAAACTGCGCACCCAGGAAACGGGCGGTGTGCCGGATGTGGTTTCGGTCAAGCCTCTTAAGCCGTAGCAGTGAGACGCCCGCGCCGGCGTTATTCCGGCGCTTGGTCGTCTTCCGGCCAGCGGTTTTCGAACACGCAATCGGCGAGCGGCATGCGGCATGCCCAGCGCTCGGTTTCCAGCATCGGTTCGCTGTAAAACTGATCGACGTGGCCGAGGCACAGGATCGCCACCGGCCGCGCGCCCTCGGGCATATGCAGCAGCGTGCGGACCACGTCGACGTCGAATAGCGACACCCAGCCCATGCCCAGACCTTCCGCGCGCGCGGCCAGCCACATGTTCTGGATCGCGCAAGCCACCGAAGCCAAGTCCATCTCCGGCAAGGTGCGGCGTCCGAAGATGTGACGCTCCCGGCCATCCATCAGCGCCATCACCAGCAGTTCGCCGCACTCCAGCATGCCTTCCACTTTCAGCTTCATGAACTCTTCGCGACGCTTGCCGAGTGCATCGGCGGTGGCGAGGCGTTCGCTTTCGACCGTCGCGTGCAAAGCCGTGCGCAAAGCCGGGTCGGTGATGCGCGCGATGCGCCACGGCTGCATGAAGCCGACGCTTGGCGCGTGATGCGCCGCGTCGAGCAGGCGTTGCAGCACGGCAGGATCGACCGGATCGCGCACGAAATGGCGCATGTCACGCCGTTCGTAAATCGCGCGGTAGACAGCTTCGCGCTCGGAATCGTTAAAAGGCTTCGCCATGGAACAGGGCGGCCGTGAAGGCCGGGTTGGAGGGCCAATAAGCATGCATATAGGTTGCCACGATCGATCCGGCGCGGAACACGGCCTCGCCGGGGGCATCGCTATTTGGCCGGGTGGCTGAACGCAGCGGCGTGAGCGGCGTCGTCAGCTTCGAATAATGGAAAGTATGACCGGTCATCGGACCGTGCAGGCTGTCGATCTGTTGCATGCCGAGCGCTGTGAAGCGCGTTTGCATTGTGGCATGACCGGGCAGCAGGCCGAGCATTGGCGCGCTGGCGCCGTGCGTGTCGGTAAGCTGGTCGAGCAGGTAAAGCATGCCGCCGCATTCGGCGACAACTGGTTTGCCCGCTGCCGCGTGCGCGCGAATCGTTGCTGCACTGCGCGTGTTGCCAGCGAGCAAGGCCGCATGCAACTCGGGGTAGCCGCCTGGGAGGTACAGGGCGTCGGTGCGCTCGGGCAGGGCGTCATCGGCGAGCGGCGAGAAATAGTCGAGGTGCGCGCCGAGCGTTTCTAACAGCGTGAGGTTGGCCGGATAGATGAACGAGAACGCGGCATCGCGTGCGATCGCAATCCGCTTGCCTTCCAGAAGACGCGGCAGTGTTTCTGGCGCGGGCGCGCCGAAATCGACCGGCGGTGGCAATTCAGCCAGCGCGGTTTGCGCGAGCGCATCGGCGGCGCGATCCAGACGCGTGTCCAGATCGTCGATCTCCGCGGCCTGATGCAAGCCGAGATGGCGATCGGGCAACTCGATTTCGTCGTCGCCGGTGATGTGCCCGCACCAGCGCAGGTCCGCCGGCAAGGCATCTTCGAGCATTTGCGCGTGCCTTGGCGAGCCGACACGATTGGCGAGCACGCCGTAGAACGGCACCTGCGGCCTGAAGTGCGCGAGGCCGAAAGCGACCGCACCGAAGGTCTGCGCCATCGCTTTCGCTGAAATCACAGCGAGCACCGGCACGCCGAACGTGGTTGCCAGATCGGCGCTGCTCGGTGTGCCGTCAAACAGACCCATCACGCCTTCGATCAGGATCAGGTCCGCTTCAGTCGCCGCTTGGGCGAGCAGGTTCTGGCAGGCCGATTCGCCCACCATCCACAGATCGAGCGACAGTACCGGCGCCCCGCTGGCACGCGCCAGAATCATTGGGTCGAGAAAGTCGGGGCCGGTCTTGAATACGCGCACGCGTCGCCCCAGCCGCCGGTGGTAGCGCGCCAGACCCGCGGTAATCGTGGTTTTGCCTTGACCCGACGCGGGTGCACTAATGAACAGAGCGGGGCAGGCCCCGGAGGACGTCCCCTTGGGGGGCGTGGACATCGCTCAGAACTCCACGCCGCGTTGCGCTTTCACACCTTGCTCGCGATACGGGTGCTTGACGATGCGCATTTCGGTGACGAGGTCGGCGGCTTCGATCAGCGCGTCCGGCGCGTGGCGGCCGGTCACCACCACGTGCAGCATCTCCGCGCGCGCGTTCAATACCGACAGCACTTCGTTGAGCGGCAGGTACTCGTACTTCAGCACCGTGTTCAGTTCGTCGAGGATCACCATCTGGTAGTCGCCGCTCTCGATCATGCGGCGCGCTTCGTCCCAGCCTTTGCGCGCGGTGGCGATGTCGGCGTCGCGATTCTGCGTGTTCCAGGTGTAGCCGTCGCCCATTGTGACGAAGTCGCAATGGGCGATCGCACCGAGGAAGTCGCGCTCCGAGGTATGCAGCGCGCCTTTGATGAATTGCACGACGCCGAGGCGCATGCCGTGCCCAAGCACGCGCACGGCCATGCCGAACGCGGCGGTGGTCTTGCCCTTGCCGGTGCCGGTATTGACGATCAGCAGACCTTTTTCGACGGTGGCGCTGGCCTGTTTTTTCTCGTGGCCTTCACGCCGGCGCTCGGTCATGCGTTGATGCGATTCGGGGTCGGTTTTCATGGCAGGTCCTGTTCTTGGGGGGCGTTGTTTGTCTGTTCGCGGGCCGGGCGGGCGGTGGTCGATGCAATTGCCACCGTGACGCCGTCGTGGATGGTTTTGCGCACGAGTAGCCGTGCGCTGGGGGTGTTGGGCGTGATTGATGCAGCCGGGGCAACTGACGCAACCAATGCCGATGCCGATGCCTGGGCCGCACCAGGCGCGCTGGCCGCATCAGTTTCGGTCGCCGCGGCGAGCAAGGCGCACGGCTCGCAGACGCCGTCTATGCCGAGATGCTCGCGTGCTGCCGACGACCGAT
>NZ_WOEY01000166.1 GCF_013177695.1 Paraburkholderia solitsugae
GTCCAAGGATATCGCCGCGATCTGCTCGCGGCTGAACAGCTTCAGCGGCAGCGCGTGACGTGCGCAGAATTCGAGCAAACCGGCTTCGTGGGCTTTGACGTCGACCGAGGCAATCGCGCTGATTTCATCGAATGCATGCGAACCGAGTGTGGCACGCACAGCCGCTTCGATCTGCGCAGCCGAGCTGTGCAAGCGGCAACCGATGCCGATGGTTAGCGTTTTCATTGGGCGTCCGCTGGGTTCGCGGCGTTGGAGGTGTCCGACGCGTTTGCCGTCCCGGCCGAGTTCGTTACCTTTGCCGCTCCCACCGCTCCCACCGCTCCCACCGCGTCTACTGCGTCCAGCGCACCTGCATTCGCATTCACAGCATCCCGCGCCAAAGCCAGCGACACGACGCCGCCGATCACCACGATCGCCGGCGAGCCGAGCCCGGCACACGAGACCGCATCCGCGAACTCGCCGAGTCGGGCGAGCGTATGCCGTTGCTCCGGACGCGTGGCCGATTCGATCGCCGCGCACGGCGTATCGGCGTTCATGCCGGCCGCGAGCAACGCGCCGGCGATATCGTTCAGCCGCCGCATGCCCATATAAATCACCAGCGTCATCCGCGTGGCGACGAGCGCGGCCCAGTCCGGCTCGCTGCTGCCGGCGCCGTGTCCGGTGACGAACACCACGCCTTGCGCGTGATCGCGATGGGTCACAGGAATGCCGATCGCCGCGGGCGCCGCAATCCCGGCGGTGATGCCGTTGATCACATCCACCTCGATACCCGCCGCATGCAGCGCCTGCTGTTCTTCGCCGCCACGGCCGAACACGAACGGATCGCCGCCTTTCAAACGCGCGACGCTGCGCCCGGCCTGCAGGTGTTCTAGCATCTGTGCGACGATGCCGGCCTGCGGCGTGGACGGATGCCCGCCGCGTTTGCCGACGTACACGACCTGGGCATCGGCGCGGGCGAACTGCAGCACATCGGGGTTCACCAGATCGTCGACCAGCACCACATCGGCTTGCGCGAGGGCGCGAGTCGCCTTGAGCGTCATCAGTTCGACATCGCCGGGGCCGGCGCCGATCAGCCAGGCGCGGGTCATCGCGGCGTGCATGGCGAGCGCCATGTCGTGACAAGCGGGAGCGGGTGAGGCGCGAAGATGCCGGAGGCGGCAGAAATTGAGGTCATGCGGTGCTACGGATTACGCGCGACGAAAAACGCCGCTCGCCGCGTTTCCCTCAGGAAAACGCCAACGGCCGCGCCACATCGTGCTTCAGCGCCTTCACATCCGTCCCTCGCGGATTCCGGCGGCCGGCAGCGTGATGTTCGCTGCCTCCGCGTCTGGCCGGTATCCGGGCTGGCGGCCTCATGCGTTTTGCCTTCCCGTCCGGATTCGTCAGACAGTGGCATCACAAACGCATGCGCGATGCGAAAGCACCGCAGGTCGCTTACCGTTGCGGGGACAGCACAGGTTGAGCGCAGCGAGCGCGGCCTGTTTCCCGTTTAACTGCACATGCGAACGCATATGCGGGCACCAAACGCGCGCATACGATAGCACACGGCAGGCCGCGCCGGCACTGCGCAAAGGCCCTGCCGCGGCCCGCGTTTCCTTGACGGCACGGGGCTCTCGGCCTAAACTCGCACGCACTTTGGTGCTCGTGTGCGCGCTCGTGCGCATGCAGTTAAACGGGAAACAGGGTGCCCACCTGCAATGGACCGGGTCAACCTGTGCTGCCCCCGCAACGGTAAGCGAAAAGCGGTGCGTTCTCCAGCGCCGCGGAGCCGGCTTCGATGTCCACGCGCAAGGCCGCGTCGGCATATAACCACTGGGCGAGAAACCACTCGTCCGGGAAGGGGAAGCGGCGCTTTCGCCAGCCCGGATACCGGCCAGACGACGAAGAACGACCACCGCGGGGATGCGGCGGCGCGTTCATGACTTCACTCCCGTTTTCTGTTTCTTTGTTGCCTTGGCAACGCCGTTGTTCGTCCCCGTGTTTGCTTATTGTCGTGGCTTGCGGCATGTGCCCCGTGTGCCCGGCCTGAACAGACATGCGCCGGCGTGCACGTGCAACTCCTACGGATGGACCTCACGATGCAAACTCAAATGCGCAAGATTCCCGTCACCATCGTCACGGGCTTTCTCGGCAGCGGCAAGACCACGCTGCTGCGGCACATTCTTCAGCATGCGGGCGGCAAGCGCATCGCGGTGATCGTCAACGAGTTCGGCGAACTCGGCATCGACGGGGAAATCCTCAAGGGTTGCGGCATCGGTTGCGATGAAAACGGCGTCGAGACCGAAGGGCAACTGTATGAACTCGCGAATGGTTGTCTGTGCTGCACCGTGCAGGAGGAGTTTTTCCCGGTGATGGAAAAGCTGGTGGAGCGGCGCGAGCAGATCGATCACGTGCTGATCGAAACCTCCGGTCTCGCGTTGCCGAAGCCGTTGGTGCAGGCGTTCAACTGGCCGCAGATCAAGAATAGCTTTACTGTCGACGCAGTCGTCACCGTGGTTGACGGCCCGGCCGCAGCGAGCGGCCAGTTCGCCGAGAATCCGCTCGCCGTGGATGCACAACGCAAGGCCGATCCGAATCTCGATCACGAATCGCCGCTGCACGAATTGTTCGAAGATCAATTGTCGGCAGCCGATCTGGTGATTCTGAACAAAACGGATTTGCTCGACGAATCGCATCAAGCGTCTGTCGAAGCCACCATCCGCGCAGAAATTCCGCCGCAAGTGAAGATCGTGCGCGCGCAGATGGGCCGGCTCGATCTGCATACGTTGCTGGGTCTCGAAGCGGCGTCGGAAGAAACGATTCACCTGCGCCATGATCATCATGGTTCTGCCGAAGACGCCGATCACCATCATGACGAGTTCGATTCGGTGGTGGTGCACGCGAATGTGTCGTCGCGTGAGGCCGTGATCGCCGCGTTGCGGGGGCTCGTCGAAACGAACACGATCTACCGCGTCAAAGGTTTCGCGGCTTTGCCGGACGCGGCGATGCGTCTGGTGATCCAGGGCGTGGGCCGTCGTTTCGATAGTTACTTCGACCGGCGCTGGCAAGCGGGCGAAACGGGCCAAGGCCTGCAAAGCCGTTTCGTGCTGATCGGCGAAGACCTCGATCAGGCCGCGCTGCAACAGGCATTCGACGCCGCATTGGGCGCCGAGGCGAGCGCTCAGCCGCAACAGGCGTAACCGTCATGCATCTGCTGCGCACCACGCCGGGGGGCTTTGTCGACGATACGCAAGGCGTGATCCGTATCGACCAGCAGCCCGCCGATATCGTGGTGCTCAGCTCCGCTGATACCACGCTGTCGCTGCTCGCGAGCGTGTTTCCGCGTCTGGGCGAGGGTTTTCCGAGCGTGCGGCTCGCGAACGTCACGTATTTGCGGCAGCCGGCTTCGGTCGATTTCTATGTCGAAGACGTGTTGCAGCATGCGCGTGTCGTTGTGGTCGATCACCTCGGCGGTGAGGCGTATTGGCCGTACGGGATCGAGCAGGTGGTCGCGCTCGCTGAGCGCAAGCAGCAGACGCTCGCGATGTTCTCCGGCGATCTGCAGGAAGACCCGAACCTGCTCGCGCGCAGCACCGCCGACGCCGATCTGTGCCATCAGCTCTGGCGTTATCTGCGTGAAGGCGGCCCGCAGAATGCGGAGGCGTTCCTGCGCTGCATCGCGTACCGCTCGCTTGGCTGGGGGCGCGAGCCGGCGCCGCCGCGCGCACTGCCTGCCGCGACGCTCTACCATCCCGAACACGACACGCCGACCGTAGCCGACTGGCAGGCGCGCTGGCGTAAGGGCGCACCGGTCGCCGCGATTCTGTTCTACAAGGCGCATCTGCAAGCGGCCAACACGGCCGTGTTCGACGCGCTGATCGATGCGCTCGAAGCACAAGGCCTGAATCCGCTGCCGATCGCGATTACCTCGCTGAAAGATGCGATGAGCCGCGACGTCGTTCAGCGGCTGTGCGCGCAACATGATGTCGCACTGGTGCTGAATACAACCGCATTCGCCGCGTCCGCCATCGACGACCCCGAGCCGCTTGCGCTCGCCGGTGACGCGCCGGTGATGCAGGTGATCCTGAGCGGCGGCAACCGCGAGGATTGGCTCAAAGACAATCAGGGCCTCAACTCGCGCGATATCGCCATGCATATCGCGCTGCCGGAGGTGGACGGACGCATCATCACGCGGGCGATCAGCTTCAAGGGGCTCGCCTATCGTTGTCCGCACACCGAGGTCGATGTGGTCCGCTATCAACCGGACCTCGAACGCGTCGGCTTTCTGGCCGAACTGAGCCGCCGCTGGTGCCGGTTGCGCACGCTCGATAACGCGGACAAGAAACTCGCGCTGATCCTCGCCAACTATCCAATGAGCGAAGGGCGCATCGGCAATGGCGTGGGACTCGATACGCCGGCCTCGGTGGTCGGCATTCTGTCCATGTTGCGCGATGAGGGATACCGCGTCGCCGAGTTGCCCGCCGACGGCGATGCGCTGTTGAAGAAGCTGACCGAAGGCGTGACCAACGATCCGGTCGTGCGCGACTTGCGCCCCGCGCTGCAAAGCCTTGCGCTCGACGACTATCTTTTGTACTTCAACGCCTTACCCGCCGAAGCCCGCCACGCGCTGAACGCGCGCTGGGGTGCACCCGACCAGGATCTGACGTTGCGGCGCGGCCGTTTCATGATCGCGGGCTGGCGCTGCGGGCAGGTGTTCGTCGGGATTCAGCCGTCGCGTTCTCGTGAACAGGGCGATTACGCGAGCTATCACGACGCTGAGCTCGTGCCGCCGCACGCGTATCTGGCGTTCTATTTCTGGCTGCGTCATCAGTTCGGCATCGACGCAGTCGCGCATGTCGGCAAGCACGGCAATCTCGAATGGCTGCCGGGCAAGAGCGTCGCATTGAGCGATGTCTGCTGGCCCGATCTGATTCTCGGGCCGATGCCGCATCTGTATCCGTTCATCGTCAACGATCCGGGCGAGGGCAGTCAGGCGAAACGCCGCGCGCAGGCCGTCATCATCGATCACCTGATGCCGCCGCTCACGCGCGCCGAAACTTACGGGCCGTTGCAGGACCTCGAACGCCAGGTCGACGAATACTATGAAGCGCTGATGGTCGATCCACGCCGCTCGAAGCTGTTGAGGCGCACGATTCTCGCGACCATCGTCGAGCATAAGCTGCATGAAGAGTTGAGTCTCGCGGCGCCGACCGGTCAAGACGATGAGGACGTGCTGTTGACGCGCGTCGACGCCTGGCTGTGCGAGTTGAAGGAGGCGCAGATTCGCGATGGTCTGCATACGTTCGGGCAATCGCCCGCTGGAGTGCAGCGGCGCGATACGTTGCTGGCTTTGGGGCGCTTTCCGGTCGGCGATGGCCAGGGCGGTAAGGCCGGGTTGATCGATGCATTGGCGCGTGATCTGCAGATGGATCATCTGTTCGATCCGTTGTCGGTGGATTGGTCGGCGGCGTGGGACGGTCCTCGCCCCGACGTTATGCAACGTGTGAGCGACGCGCCGTGGCGGCACAGCGGCGATACGCGTGAGCGCCTGGAGTTGTTGGCGGCTGAGATGTTGCGTGGCGTGTGTGGCGATGAGACGTCCGCTGCGATGCCGGCGGCTGGGACGTTGCCCCAAGTCGAACGCGTGATCGAACGCCTGCGCAACGACGTATTGCCGCGGCTCGACGCTTGCGGTCCGCAGGAAATGCTGCATCTGAAGCGCGGCCTTGAAGGGCGCTTCGTCCCGCCAGGGCCGAGCGGTTCGCCTTCGCGTGGACGGCCCGATGTGCTGCCTACCGGCCGCAACTTCTATTCGGTCGATACGCGCGCAGTGCCGACGCAGGCGGCATGGTCGCTCGGTTTGAAATCCGCGCAGCAGTTGATCGAACGGCATCTGCAGGAGAAGGGCGACTATCCGCGCGCGATCGGGCTTTCGGTATGGGGCACCGCAACGATGCGCACTGGCGGCGACGATATCGCTCAGGCACTCGCTTTACTCGGTGTGCGGCCGAAGTGGGCGCCGGGCAGTCATCGCGTGACCGACTTCGAGATCATGCCGATCGAAGCGTTTGACCGGCCACGTATCGACGTCACGTTGCGCGTGTCGGGCTTTTTCCGCGATGCCTTCGCGAACGTGATGCATCTGTTCGACGCCGCCGTGCAGACCGTGGCCGAACTCGACGAGCCCGAGGACCTGAACCCGATCCGCGCGCGTGTGCTGCGCGAACGCGATGCGCTGATTGCGCGCGGCATGGACGCTACCGAGGCGCGCAAGCGCGCCGGCTGGCGCGTGTTCAGTGCGCGGCCCGGCGCTTATGGTGCAGGTCTGCAGGACATGATTGACTCGCAGCAATGGCAAACCGATGCCGATCTCGCGAACGCCTATCAGGCGTGGGGCGGTTACGCCTACACGCAGAAAGGTACCGGGGAAGAAGCGCGCCACGCGTTCGGCACACGTCTTGCGGCGATGGACGTGGTGCTGCAGAACCAGGACAACCGCGAGCATGACCTGCTCGATTCGAACGATTACTACCAGTTCCAGGGCGGTATGGTCGCGGCGGTGCGGCATCTGGCAGGCAATCAGCCGCAGATCTATCACGCGGACCATAGCAATCCGGCCGCGCCGCGCGTTCGCACGCTGCATGAAGAGATTGCGCGTGTGATCCGTTCGCGGGTGGTCAATCCGAAATGGCTCGACGGCGTGAAGCGCCACGGTTACAAGGGCGCCGCTGAAATCGCGGCGACGGTCGACTACCTCTACGGCTACGACGCGACCGCGCGGGTGGTCGCCGATCATCAATATGCGCTCGTCACCGATGCCTATCTGAACGACGCCGATACTCGCGAGTTCTTGCAGCGGCACAATCCGCATGCCATGCATTCGATCTGCGAGCGTCTGCTCGAAGCGATGCAGCGCGGTCTGTGGCAAGCGCCCGGTGACTATCGCGCGCAAGTCGAACAACATCTGCTTGCGAGCGAGCAGCAGATCGAAGGAATCCAAACATGAATGCAGCGACCCAACGGCCCGCTTTTCCATTTGCTGCGCTGATCGGCCAGAAGCCATTGCAGCAGGCGCTCCTGCTGGCGGCGATCGATCCAGGTCTCGGCGGCGTGCTGGTGAGCGGGCCGCGCGGCACGGCGAAATCGACCGCGGCGCGCGCGCTCGCTGAGTTGTTGCCGGAAGGGCAACTGGTGAATTTGCCGCTCGGCGCGAGCGAAGATCGCTTGATCGGCACGCTCGATATCGAAACCGTGCTGCGCGACGGCTCGGTGCGTTTTTCGCCTGGCTTGCTCGCGAAAGCCCATCGCGGCGTGCTGTATGTCGACGAAGTGAATCTGTTGCCCGATGCGCTCGTCGATGCGTTACTCGATGCGGCTGCCAGTGGCGTGAATACCATCGAACGCGATGGTGTTTCGCATAGTCACGATGCGAGCTTCGTGCTGATTGGCACGATGAATCCGGAAGAAGGCGAGTTGCGCCCGCAACTGATCGATCGCTTTGGTTTGATGGTCGGGTTGCAGAATTGTTTTGAGCCGCAGGTGCGTCAGCAGATCGTCAAAGCACGTCTGGCGTTCGATCTCGATCCGCCGGGTTTTCGTGCGGGATATACGCAACAACAGGAAACGTATGTTCGACGGATTCGCGCGGCGCGTGAAGCGCTGCCGCAACTCGGCTTCGACGACGCCGTGCATGCGCATGTCAGCGCGCTGTGCATCGACGCGGCGGTCGATGGGTTGCGTGCCGATCTCGTGATGTTGCGCGCAGCGCGGGCATTGGCTGCGCTGGAGCAGGCGTCCGCGGTGACGACGGAACATGTCGAGCGGGTCGCTGAGGCGGTGCTGATGCATCGGCGCCACGATCGCGAGACGCGTGCAGGTGGCGACGCACGTGAGAGCGAAGCGCCGCTGCAGGTCGCCGACGGTGCGGATGCAGCACCTTCACTCGCTTCTACGGGGACAGCGCCGGGCGCCGCTGCCGGCGATAGCGATTGGGGTTATTTGCCACCGCAGCCCGCGGGCGTCGCACGGGTCAAAGGCGTTATTCCGCTCAACGCAAAAAAACGCTGAGCCATCGGAAGGGTGCCGCCGCTGACTCGCGCAGCGGTTTTCGATGGCGGCAAGGTGCTGGCGCAGGTTCGCGTGGCCGTTTGCAAGGTGCGCCGGGAAAGCGCATTGCATGGCTGCCGACGCTCACCGCGCGGCGTCAGGACACACTGCGCGCCGAGCATCTGCGCTTCGTGCGCGAGGCGCCGCGAGGCGGCGTACTGCATTGCTTCGTGCTCGATTGTTCAGGTTCCATGCTTGGCGGGCAGCGCCTTGCACTGGCTAAGGGTTTGCTGATTGCGCTGTTCGATCGTGCAGGCGCCGCGCGTGCCGAGGCTGCGCTGGTGTGTTTTGGCGGTGCCGGCGCGGATCTGCGCTTCGGTCCAGCCGTGCCGCGCTGGTGGAGCGAACGGTGGCTAAGACCGGTGGGGGGAGGCGGCGGGACGCCACTAGCGTCCGGCGTGCGTCAGGCTGCGCAGGTGCTGGAGCGCAGCGCCCGCCGCAAGCCCGCGCAGCAGCGCTGGTTGTGGATCCTGACCGATGGCCGCAGCGGTGATCAGCCGGCGCGGCCGCTCAACGCCGACGAGGTGGTATTCGTCGATTTCGAGCGGGAGGCGATACGGCTGGGCCGGTGCCAGACGCTTGCCGACGCATGGGGCGCGGCGCTTCTCACGCCGGAAGAACTGATCGCCTGAGTCTGAGCGACACGAGCAACGTGCGGCACGTTTTCGTGCGCTTATTTCAAGCCGTTGGACCAATACTGCACATCGTCCTGGCGGTCGAATACGAAGACTTTCATCGCCATCTGTTGCGCGACGTCGAGTTGATCGAGTTCGAGGCCATGGGTCGATGGCTCGCCCGGCGCATTGCCTTTCTGCACATTACGGATGACCGCTGTAGTTTCGATCTCGGTTTGCTGCTCTGCCGATTTGAGGCAGAAGGCGACGCGCAGTCGTTCGCCGACTGTACCCAGCGTCCACGAGGCGGTCAGCGACATGCCGTCTGCGCTAATGCTTTTAGCGAGGCCCAGACCTTCATAGGAATCGCCGGTTTCTCCGATGCCGAACCGTACTGCGAGGTGCGCGTGGACGCGGATCGACTTGCGTTCGCGCAGGCGGCGGATCACGCCGGGTTTTGAAAGCACCACGTAGTCGAATGGAGCGCGGCACACTGCCTCGACCGTGCAGACGAAGCGAAACACGGCGTGGCTGGCTATGGCGACGATCTCGACGTTTTCACTGAGGCCTAGCGGGAGGATGCGGCCTTCGTGTAGCGGCGGCGTGACGAAGAGTGCGTGGTTGGGGGCGAAGCCGATGATGCGGCATGGGTGCATTGGGGCGCCGCTGCCTAGCTGCGAGCGCACGCCTATTAGTGCACCTATTGTCAGGTGCATGTCCTTTAGGGTGGGTTTATCGGTGGGGTGGTCGGATTGGGGTTCCTGCTGCGTGGCTGTGTCCAGCAAGTCGCCGCGGTGCGGGTGGAAGTTGTCGAACAGGAATTTGCGCTCGTCTGTGGTCGCCAGGATGGTGCCGCCGGCGAAGAGGAGGGTGCCGTCGGAGTCTGCGATTGGCCAGTCGAGAGGGATGCCGATTGGGACTGCCTCTAGAGTCAGGTGTGGTGTTGGGGTTTCTGCCTGGGTCTCTGTTTGGGCTTCTGCTCGGGCCTCTGTTGCGTTTTCCATGGTCGGTGTCGCTAAATATGTGGCTGGATTACTTGTTTACGGCCGCGTGCGCGGTGAGCTTTAGGGGTTTGGGGGTTTTGTTGCTCTTTTATGTTGTTTGCATGATGAGGTGGTTCTTCTTGATTTGTTAGTGGTCTATTAGTGTTGCCCCTGTGCGGGGCGGCACTTACTTTCTTTGCCGCCGCAAAGAAAGATAAGCAAAGAAAGCGGCTCACCCCGCTAATTCTTAAGCGGGTCCCCCGCGCAGTCGCGGTAGTGGTGCATCTGGAATCTGTGCCCTCGCACATTCGGCTTCAGTGACAAAGGAGTCATCAGCTCCCACTCCGCACTACGTGCGTCGCGGATGGGTCTGCCTGGGAAACCGAGGGCTTCTTTTGAAGCGGGGAGCTATGCTTCGGCGCAGCGCCCAATTATCTGGCCGTGAGAGGCACGGATACGCGGTGATACGAGCCTGGGCTTCAAACGAAGTGCGGTGCCTCGTAGCGCGTTCGCGACGGGACGGTGGCCTACTGTGCCGAGTAGTTGACGGCGGGCGCGAAAACGACCGGATGGTTTGGTGAAGTACACGTCGGCGCGCGCAGCGCCGCCGGAAGTATGACTGCTTTGTCACCAGGGCCGAATGTGCGAGGGCACGGATTCCAGATGCACCACTACCGTGGCTGTGCGGGGGACCCGCTTAAGAATTAGCGGTTTTGAGCCGCTTTCTTTGCTTATCTTTCTTTGCGGCGGCAAAGAAAGTAAGTGCCGCCCCGCACAGGGGCAACGCTAATAGACCAATAAGAAATCAAGGAAAGGCCAACGCCGCAGGCAAGCAGGCAAGCAGACAAACAACGAGCGCCGCGCAGGCAAAAACCCCAAACGCCGCGCCGTCAGGCGCCCCCCGCCCAAACGGGCAAAAACCAGAGATAGCCCTCAATAACCCTTCTTTTCGACCCATCGCGCCGCAGGCAAATAAACAACAATCACCCTCACCAGCACTAAAGGCAAGCAAAGCAAACCTCATGGCAACCACGACCGCAAACCAGCAAGCCGCGCCCGCCTCGCCGGGCCCCTTGAAGCGCATCATCCTGATCGTCGTCATCGCGCTCATCGCCGCAGGCGCCGCCGGCGCGGGTGTGTGGTTCTACATGTCCCAGCGTAGCCCGGCCCCCGCCTCAGCGGCCACGGCCAGTGCGCCGGCGCCACTGGCCGTGCCGCTGTTCTTCCCGCTCGAATCGATGACGGTCAACCTGCAATCGGACGACGGTCAGCAACACTTCCTGCGTATCGGCCTGACCCTCAAGCTCAACGACCCGAAAACCCAGCAGGAACTCTCCGACCATATGCCGGAAGTGCGCAGCCGCATCCTCCTCGCCCTGTCGAACAAACATCCGGAAGACCTCGCGCCGCTCGAAGGCAAACGCGCGCTGGCCACCGAACTCCAGACATTGATCGAACAGCCGACCGATAAAGGCGCGCCGCCGATCCACGTCCAGGACGTGCTGTTCACCGAATTCGTCGTGCAGTGACGTTCTCAGTGACGTCATTCACCGCCGCCATCATTAACCGCCGGACGCACGAGGAATAAGGAATGGGCCACGAAGAGTTCATGTCCCAGGAGGAGGTCGATGCCCTCCTCAAGGGCGTCACCGGCGAGTCCGACTCGGTCGCCGAGCAGACCGATCGTGCGGGCGTACGCCCGTACAACATCGCGACGCAGGAACGCATCGTCCGCGGCCGGATGCCCGGCCTCGAAATCATCAACGACCGCTTCGCGCGCCTGTTGCGCGTCGGTATCTTCAACTTCATGCGGCGTTCGGCGGAAATCTCCGTCGGTCCAGTGAAGGTGGTGAAGTACAGCGAGTTCACCCGCAACCTGCCGATCCCGACCAACCTGAACCTGGTCCATGTGAAGCCGTTGCGCGGCACATCGCTGTTCGTGTTCGACCCGAATCTGGTGTTCTTCGTGGTCGACAACCTGTTCGGCGGCGACGGGCGTTTCCATACCCGCGTCGAAGGCCGCGATTTCACGGCAACCGAGCAGCGCATCATCATGAAGCTGCTCAATCTCACGTTCGAGCACTACGCGGCGTCGTGGAAAAGCGTGCGCCCGCTGCAGTTCGAATTCGTACGCTCGGAAATGCACACGCAGTTCGCCAACGTGGCGACGCCGAACGAAATCGTCATCGTCACGCAGTTCTCGATCGAGTTCGGCACGACGGGCGGCACGCTGCACATCTGCATGCCGTATTCGATGATCGAGCCGATCCGAGACATTCTCTCGTCGCCGATCCAGGGCGAGGCGCTCGAAGTCGACCGCCGCTGGGTCCGCGTGCTGTCGCAACAGGTGCAGGCAGCAGAAGTGGAACTGACCGCCGACCTTGCACAGGTGCCGGTCACGTTCGAACAGATCCTGAACATGCGCCGTGGCGATGTTCTGCCGATCAACATCCCCGAACACATCACGGCGAAAGTCGATGGCGTGCCGGTGATGGAGTGCGGCTACGGAATTTTCAATGGTCAGTACGCGTTGCGGGTCCAGAAAATGATCAGCGCAGCCGACACGATGAAGGAAGGTGGATATGAGTGACCTGAACGCAAAGACTGAGGCCGAACTGGCCGCTGGCGCGCCGCAACTGGCCGCCGACGCAGCCAGCGCCGAAGACGACGCGGCGATGGCCGACTGGGCCAGCGCGCTGGCCGAGCAGAACGACAACACGGAAGTCAGCGCAACCACGGCAGGCGTGTTCCAGCCGCTCTCGAAGGTCGAGTCGACCTCGACGCGTAATGACATCGACATGATCCTGGACATTCCCGTCCAGATGACCGTCGAACTCGGCCGCACCAAGATCGCGATCCGCAACCTGCTGCAACTCGCGCAAGGTTCGGTCGTGGAACTGGACGGCATGGCCGGTGAACCGATGGACGTGCTGGTCAACGGCTGCCTGATCGCCCAGGGCGAAGTGGTGGTCGTCAACGACAAGTTCGGTATCCGTCTGACCGACATCATCACGCCGTCCGAACGCATCCGGAAGTTGAATCGATGAACCGTGTTGCCGGTCGCGCCGCGTTGCGTATGCCGCAGGGTTCGCCTCAGTCACATGCGTCACATGCGTCACATGCGTCACATGCGTCACATGCGTCGCGCCATGATCTCCATCGCACTGGCCTCGCGACGACCGCGGCAACGACAGCGACAGCGACTACGTCGGCGCTGATGGCCGCACTGGCCTCCGTGGCGACATTCGCACCATCGGCCGCGCACGCAGCCGACATGAACGCGGTCAACAACGCCGCGAAAATCGCGTCGGGTGTCGGTGCCGGCACGGCCGTTCCGGCGCTTGGCGTCGGCGCGGTGTTGCAAACCATTGTCGGCCTGCTGGTCGTGATCGGTCTGGTGTTCGCCTGTGCATGGCTCGCGCGCCGCTTCGGCTTGCAACCCGCCCATCGCGGCGGCCTCGTAAAGACGATTGGCGGTGCCTCGCTCGGCGGCAAGGAGCGGGTCGCGGTGGTCGAGATCGGCGATACGTGGCTCGTGCTCGGCACGGCGCCGGGCAATGTGCGTCTGCTGCACACGATGCCCGCCGGTTCGGCCGCAGTCGATCCGGCCGCAGGCACGCAACCCGCCACACCAGGCGCATCCGGTACCGGCGCAGCATTGCCCGGCACCTTCGGCCAACGCTTTCGCGACGCTTTAAAAGGCGAAGTGGGCAAACGTTTCAATGGGCAAGGCAGCGGGGATCGGTAATGCAGTTCAGTCTTCAATCAGCGCAATCAGTGCGTCACGCGCACGCCACTCGCATGTCTTCTGCCGCCTCGAAAGTCATTCCCGTGCTGCGCCGTGTCGCGCCAGTGGTATTACCGGCTCTGATGCTCGCACTGCCGACGCTGTCGTTCGCGCAAACCGCCGGCTTGCCGGCCTTCAATACGAGCCCGGGCCCGAACGGTGGCACGACCTACTCGCTGAGCGTGCAGACGATGCTGCTGCTCACGATGCTGTCGTTCCTGCCTGCGATGGTGCTGATGATGACGAGCTTCACGCGCATCATCATCGTGTTGTCGTTGCTGCGCCAGGCGCTCGGCACGACCACCACGCCGCCTAACCAGGTGCTGGTCGGTCTCGCGCTGTTCCTCACGCTATTCGTGATGTCGCCAGTGCTGGACAAGGCCTATAACGACGGCTACAAGCCGTTCTCCGAAGGCTCGATGCCGATGGAGACAGCCGTCAACCGCGGCCTCGCGCCGTTCAAGACCTTCATGCTGCGCCAGACCCGCGAAAGCGATCTCGCATTGTTCGCCCGCATCTCGCACGCCGCGCCGATGCAAGGCCCGGAAGATGTGCCGCTGTCGCTGCTGGTGCCGTCGTTCGTGACGAGCGAACTGAAAACGGGCTTCCAGATCGGCTTCACGATTTTCATCCCGTTCCTGATCATCGACATGGTGGTGGCGAGCGTGCTGATGTCGATGGGGATGATGATGGTGTCGCCCGCCACCATCTCGCTACCGTTCAAGCTGATGCTGTTCGTGCTGGTCGACGGTTGGCAATTGCTGCTCGGCTCGCTCGCGCAGAGCTTTGTTTAACCGCGTCGCTTAGCGGCCTCATCTAGCTGCGCCACTCAACCCCTCACGCTTCCGGTCGACTCGCCATGAATCAAGAATCCGTCATGACGCTCGCGCACCAGGCCATGTACGTCGGCCTGCTGCTTGCCGCGCCCTTGCTGCTGGTCGCGCTGGTGGTCGGTCTGGTAGTGAGCCTGTTCCAGGCCGCTACGCAGATCAACGAAACCACGCTGTCATTCATTCCGAAGTTGCTCGCCATCGCCATCACGATGGTGATCGCCGGTCCGTGGATGTTGACCACCATGCTCGACTATCTGCGCCAGACGCTCACCAACATCCCGTCGCTCGTCAACTGAGCGCGGCGCCGGCTTCCGCCCTTCTCCACCGTCATGTTTTCCGTCACCTACGCACAACTGAACGCCTGGCTCACGGCGTTCCTGTGGCCGTTCGTGCGAATTCTCGCGCTGGTGGCGACTGCGCCGGTGCTTGGCAACCGCGCGCTGCCGATGCGGGTGAAGATCGGCCTCGCGGCCTTCATCACGATCATCGTCGCGCCCACGCTCGGTGCGCTGCCGCAAGTCACGGTGTTCTCCGCCGAAGGCGTGTGGATCATCGCCAACCAGTTCCTGATCGGCATCGCGCTCGGCATGACGATGCAGATCGTGTTTCAGGCGATCGGCGCCACAGGTGATTTCGTCGGTCTGGGCATGGGCCTGGGTTTCGCGACGTTCTTCGACGCGCAGGCGAGCAGTTCGAGCCAGGTGCTGTCGAGCTATATGACCACGATCGCGATGCTGGTGTTTCTGGTGATCGACGGCCATTTGCAGATGATCAGCGCGCTGCTGACCACGTTCCAGTCGGTGCCGGTCTCGGCGAACATCCTCGGCGCGCCCGGCTGGCGCACCCTGGCGAATTTCGGCAGCACGGTGTTTTCGGCGGGGCTGCTGCTGTCGCTGCCGGTGGTCGTCGCGCTCCTGATCGCCAACATCTCGCTCGGCATCCTGAACCGCGCCGCGCCGCAAATCGGCGTGTTCCAGATCGGCTTTCCGCTGACGATGCTGATCGGCATGCTGCTCCTGCAGCTGATGATCCCGAACATGATTCCATTCTTCATGCGCCTGTTCGATGTTGGCATCGATCAGATGGGACGCGTGGCGGCCGGCTTCAAGTAGCGCAGCCTGCCCCGGGGCGGCGACTGGCTTCGCGTTGGCCACCCATCGGCCACCTAAAACAAAGAAGGGCGGAACCGGCTCACACCGGCTTCCGCCCTTCTGCATTTCAGACTACGTAGCCGCTCAGTTCAGGTACTGGAACAGCGAAACGCTCTGAATCTTCACGAACGCCTGCTGCGCCGCTTGCAGCGCGTTTTGCGTCATCGTGTACTGGCCGATCGTCTTGGCCATGTCGGTCTGCGTCAGATCTGCCAGGTTGCTCGCCGTCTGCAACGTGTTGGTCTGCGTGACGGTCTGCAACGCTTGCACTTGCTGCTCACGGCCACCCACCGCCGCCTGCGCGGTCACGACGTTGTTCATCGTGTTTTCGAGCTGGGTCATGCTGGTGGTCAGCGCGCTCTGGAAAGTGGCCGTCGAGGCGCCGCCAGACAGCGGCGATTGCAACGTGGTGATCAACTGGCTCAGATTTGCGAACACATCCATGCTGCCTTGCGTGGCCGGCGTCACGGAAAAGCTGTCGCCCGCGTTCGGCGCGCCAGTGATGTTCACCGTCTGGCCGCCAAGCGTGATCGCCGAGCCGGCCGTGAACGCTTGCGGCGCGCTCGTGGTCGGCGCCCCGCTCGGCGGGGTCTGGGTCACCGTGTAGGTGGTCGCCGACGTGAAGTTGATCTGGTACGTATCCGCATTGGCCGGATTGGTCGGATTCGTCAGGCTGACGGTGCTGATCACGCCCGTGCCGGTATTGGCGGCCGTCGCGGCCGGCACCGAGCTGGTGCCGATTGCTGCAACGCTGCCGAAGATCGCGATACCGTTGTCGCCGGTCTGAATCGTGTGCGACGACGTGACCTGCATGGAAGGCGTACCGGTATCGCCCGAATAGCTCACAACGCCGGCTGCGTTGGTGGTGTACGGGGTCGCGGTGGTTTGATAACCGCCGAACAAGGCGTTGCCCTGCGGATCGGTCGCATTGGCGAGCGTCATCAACTGGCTGCGCAAGCTCTGCAGTTGCGTTGCGATCGAGCCGCGGTCGCCGTTGTTCAGCGAACCGTCGCCGGCGCTCAGCACCAGCGTATGAATGCTCTGCAGCACTGTATTGACGCTGCCGAGCGTTGAATCTTCCTGTTGCAGCGAAGAGAGCGCTGCGCCCTGGTTGGTCGTGTACTGCGACAGGCTCGTCGCCGTCGAGCTCAACAGCACTGCCTGCGCCGCGCCGAGCGGATTGTCCGACGGCGTGGAGAGGCTGACGCCGGTCGAGATCTGTTGATACAACTGCGACAACTGAGCTTGCTGATCGCTCATCGTCGCCACGTTCATGTTGAAGTACTGCATGCTGGAGATACGCATGTTCAACGCCTCACTGGAAGATGCCGAGTAGCGTCTGGAACAGGGTCTGCGCGGTCTGGATAACCTTGCTGTTCGCCTGATAGAGCTGCTGATACTGAAGCAGGTTGGCTGCTTCTTCGTTGATGTTCACGCCCGAGACCGACTGCTGCGCGGTGGTGATCTGCGTCACCAGCGAGGTCTGCGCCGTGCTCGAGGTCTGAATCTGGTTGGTCTGGTTACCGATCTGGTTGACGTAGTTCGCATACGCGCCCGTCAGCGTGACCGTGCCGCCCGACAATACCTTCGCCGCGGACAGGTTCGACAGCGCCAGCGCATTGCGGCCGTCGTTGCTCGCGCCGGTGTTCGGGCCGATGGTGAACGTGTCGCCCGCGGCCGGTGCGCCGCTGATCGTCACCGAAACGTTGTTCATCTGGCCCAAGGTCGGGTTGGTGATCGTCAGCGACGCACCCGTGGCCGACGAATACGGCACCACGGTCGCCGCACTGGCGATCGGGTAAGGGGTAGGGGGCGTGCCAGCTACCGTCACCGTCGAACCGGCCGGGAAGCCGGACAGACCCGCGCCGTTGTACGACAGCGTGGTGGTCGCATTCGGCATCGTGTAGCCGGCCGTTACGGTGCCTTGTGTGATCGTACCGGTGCCGGTATTGCTCGGCGTTGCAGCGCCGAGCACCGGTGCCGCGGCGGCAATCGCCGACGGGTCCGTGGTCGCCGTGTTGAAGCTGTTCAGCGCGCCGCGGGTCGGTTCGACCGTGAACGAGTCGCCGGCTTTCATCGTGCCGGTGGTCGAGAAATTTAGACCGTTGATCGGCTGGGTCAGATTGGCCGCCGAACCCACCACGTTGCCGGTCGAATTGTCGGTCAGCGTGTAGGTGCTGCCGTTGTAGGACAGCGTGTAATCGCCGGTAGTCGGCTGCGCGGGATTCGCGAACGAGACGTTCAGCGACGCGTTACCGGTGTTCTGCGTGTTCGCGTAGACGGTCGGGCCACCCACTGAGAACAGCGCGCCGCCTTGGGCGCCGGCGAGCGTGATGCCGAGGCCGTTCTGCGCGTTGACCTGGGCGGAAAAGCTCACCGCAATCGCGCCGAGTTGCGCTTCCGACGGATCGAGTGTCTGGCTGCGGAACGCCAGCAGGCCGCCCAGCGTGCCACCCGTGACCTTGCTGTCGGGCAGGTTTTGCGGCGCGGCGGCCGGGTTCGCACCGGCTTGGCCGAGATACTGCACCGACAGTTCGCTGGTGTCGCCTGTGGAAGGCGCCGTACCCAGGTTGTAGCTATTGGTGGACGACACGAGCGGCTGGCCGTTGGCCATGAACACGCTGTAGCTGCCGTTGCTGTTCACGACGTTCACGCCGATCAGTTGCGACAGGTTCGACACGGCTTGATCGCGTTGATCCATCAGCTGGTTCGGCGGCTGACCTTGCGTGCTGGCCTGGGAGATCTGCCCGTTCAACTGGGCGATCTGTTGGGTGTAGCTGTTGATTTGCGCAACGGTGTTGCTGAGCTGCGTGTTGACGCTCTGGCGCATCGCGTCGTATTGCTGACCCGCGGCATTGATCTGGTTCACGAGCGTCTGCGCGCCGCTTATCGCGCCCTGACGGGTGGACAGGCTGGAGGCGTTGTTCGAGACGTTCTGCAAACCGGTGAAGTAGCTGGTGATCGCGCTTGCAATGCCGGCTGTCGGGCTGCCGACCAGATTGTTCAGTTGCGAGATCATCGTGTTGTACGCCGTCAGCGAGCTGCCCGAGCTCTGGGCGTTGTTCAGCTCAGTGGTCAGGTACTGGCTGTACTGGCGCGTCACGGTGACGGTCGAGACACCCTGCGGCAGAAAACCCGAGCCGGTGTACTGGCCGCCGGCTTCCGCATAAACGGGGGTTTCGATCGTATAGCCGGGCGTCGACGCGTTGCTGATGTTCTGGCCGGTCGTCGTGAGTCCCCACTGCGCAGCGTTCAGTCCGCTGAGGCCGATACTGATGAGATCTGACATGCGTCATCCTGAAGGGCGACACCGACCACTTGCCGCCACGTTACTTGAACATCTTGTTTAACGGCCCTCACGAGGAAAAATTGAGGGCCATTCCGATGCTTGTTCGACGTTTGTTTCAACGTTTGCGAGGCGCGTGCCGCAAGGCTTCTGCACCGCTCAGCGCACCAGCGAACGGCGCTTCATTTCGAGTTGCGTAATCAGGCGTTGAAGCGTGTTTTCGGCGCTGCCCGGCAGCGTCAGAAAACGGAAGCCAAGTTGGTAGCGCTGCGTGCCGTTCGGCAACGCGGTGGAGCGGTGCGACACCAGTTGCAGATCAAGCGAAAGCCGGCCGAGCGTGCCGAGCGACAGTTCGCAATCCTGCAGCCGCGTGCCCATCGGCAATTCGGCCACGCGTTCATCCGTGGTGCGCATGCCGACGCCGCCAAGCGACAGATCGTGTACTTCGAAGCGAAACGTGTCGCCTTCGGGCAAACGGCCGCTGCACATATACGGATCGAGAATCGGCGCATCGACGCGGAAATACTCGCGGCGCTGCACATAGAACAGCACTTCAGGGAAGTCGGACTCGAATGCGGGCAGTCCTTCGTAGCGGGTCTCGCGCGGCGTGCCGGTGACGAACTCGACGCGCACACCGTCAGGCGACGCGTGGAACTGGCAGCGCGGCGCGCCCAATAAGCCTTTGTTCTGCTCGGCGAGCGCGCCCCAATCGAAAGTGAAGGTGCGCCCGCGCACGTCGACATCGAGCAGGCGCGTCACGAGCTGACCGCCCGCGTATTCAACGGTGAGGAAATCGCCTCGATTGACGAGGTTGCGTAACTGAACGCCGATCTCCAGCGGATTGCGACGGCCGAAATCGGGTGCGCTTTCGTCTAGGGTGGCGTGCGGCTGGCCGGGTGCGTCGGTCTGGCCGTGCGACTGGGTAGTATCCATAGGCTTGCCGGTATGCTTGTTCTTGCGGGCGCGTGCCAAGGCTCCTGCCGGGGCTTTCGCGCGGTCTTCATCGAAGCCGCAGCACGCGCATTCAACCGGACATTACAACGCTTTCCGGTATCGGGTCTAACTGATTAGCGGCAGCGCCCAGCCAAAATTTAGGGGGCGGTTATGAAATATTTGCCGCAAACGTTAAAACCGATATACCGCGGATGAAATCCGGCGGCTTCGAATACTGGCGGCGATCAGCTGGTCACGCGGTTCGACCGGCCGCCCGTAGGCGGCCGGCCTCATCCGTCTTGTTATGCACCTGGCCCCGTCGCGTGCATGGCTTTATTCGAGAAAATCACCCTGCATGAACTGATCAACCGCACGGTCGACTACGACCGCGTACCTGTATTAACGGCAGCTCAGCCCATTTTCTGCATGATGGACATCAGTTTTTTCGCGTAATGCGGATCGGTCGCGTAACCCGCGCGCTGCATGCCGTTGGCAAAGCCATTCACGTCATGCGCGGAATTGATCACCTGCGCATAACGCGGGTTGCCCTTGAGCAGGCTCGCGTAGTCGGTCATCGCTTCCTGGTACGAGTCGTACGCACGGAATTTTTCGACGGTGCGCTGCGGTTTGCCGTTCACATATTCAGTCGTGACCGTCGAGACGGTCTTGCCGGTCCAGTCCTTGGTCGCCTTGATGCCGAACACGTTGTGGCTGGTCGAACCGTCCGACTTCTTGATCTCGCTCTTGCCCCAGCCCGATTCGAGCGCGGCCTGGCCGATGATGAAGCGCGCCGGAATACCGGTTGCCGCGCTGGCGGCTTGCGCCGGCTCGGCCAACTTGTCGACGAAGGCATCGACCTTCGGCGAACTGCCGTCGCCTTTGATCGGCGGAGTCAGCGCGCTGTTGGCCGAGTAGCCCTTGCCCATCGCCAGTTGGCCGTTGGCCTGCGCATTGCCGTAGGCTCTCGCAAGCGCATTCAGCGCCGCGCTCTGGCCTTCGTCGCCGCCGCTGCCGCCACCCAGCGCACCGGCGAGGCCGCCGCTTGCACCATTCGCGCCGCCCACCTGCATGCCCTGATTGCGCATCATCTGCTTGAGCATCGCGTCAGCCACGCCAATGCCCTTCTGCGACAGCTGTTGCGACAACTGCTGATCCATCATCGACGTGAAGGTGGCGCTGTCGTGCGAATCGAACGGACCATCCTGTGGCGTCGCATCGCGCATGCTCTTCAGCATCATCTGCGTGAACACCGCGTCGAACTGCTGAGCGGCCATCTTCATGCCGGCTTGCGGCGAAGCCTTGGCTTGCGCACTCAATTTTCCGAAGCCTTGGACGTCGAGCGCGAAGCGCTGGGTCAGGTCGTTCGCCGCATTGGCGGAATTGGTCGTATCCGAATTCATCCTGTGTCTTCCTTAGATGATTTCCAGCTCGGCGCGCAGAGCGCCCGCCGCTTTCATGGCCTGCAGGATCGACATCAGATCCGCGGGCGTCGCACCGAGTGCGTTGAGCGCCTTCACCACTTCGGCAAGATTGGCGCCGGCGGTCACCATCTTCAGTGCGCCGTTGTCCTGCTTCATCTGAATCTGCGACTGTTTCTCCACCACCGTCTGGCCGTTCGAGAACGCACCCGGTTGGCTCACCACTGGCTGCGTATTGATCACCACCGACAGATTGCCGTGCGCCACCGCGCAGCTTTGCAGCGTGACCATCTGGTTCATCACGATCGAGCCGGTGCGCGCATTCAGGATCACCTTCGCGGCAGCTTGCGCCGGCTTGACGTCCAGGTTCTGCAATTGCGCCATGAAGGCGACCTGCTGCTCCGGATCGGTCGGCGCGCGCAGTTGAATCGTGCGGCCGTCGAGCGCCGTGGCCGTACCGCTGCCGAACGCGTTGTTCACCGCTGCCACCACGCGCTGCGTGGTGTCGTAGTCCATCTCGTTCAGGTCGAGCTGCATCGTGCCCGCTTGCGACACCGAGGTCGGCACCGCGCGTTCGACGATCGCGCCGCCGGCGACGCGGCCCGCATTGAGTGTGTTCACCTGCACCTTGCTGCCGTTCGCGCTCGCGCCAGCGCCGCCGACTGCCACGTTGCCCTGGCCAAGCGCATACACCTGGCCGTCCGCGCCCTTCAGCGGCGTGAGCAGCAGCGTGCCGCCGCGCAGGCTCTTCGAATTGCCGAGCGACGATACCGTCACGTCGATCGCTTCGCCGGGACGCGCGAACGGCGGCAGCACGGCCGTCACCATCACCGCGGCGACGTTCTTCAACTGGATATTCGACAACGACGACTGCGAGTTGCTCGAGCCCGCCGCCTGGTTGTTGATCGAGATGCCGAGGTTCGCCAGCATGTTGGCGAGCGTCTGCGTGGTGAATGGCGTTTGCGTGGTCTGGTCGCCCGTACCGTCGAGACCGACGACGAGGCCGTAGCCGATCAGCGGGTTGTCGCGCACGCCCTGGATCTGCACAAGATCCTTCAGACGCTCGGCGTGAGCGGGGGTGACGGCCGGCAGTGCCGCGCAAGCCAGCGCGACGATGGCGAGGACGCGGCCGAGGTGGACGAGTCGCGTGAAGCGGCCGGGACGGGAGAAGACGGTACGCATGATCACCACGGCGACACGTTGAGGAAGAAGCGCTGCAGCCAGCCCATGTTCTCGGCCTCGTCGAGATAGCCCTTCGCGGAGTATTCGATCTTGGCGTCGGCCACCTGGGTCGAGTACACGGCATTGAGACTGGAAATCGTGTTCGGATTCACGACGCCGGAGAAACGCACGAATTCGTTGCCCTGGTTGATCAGCATCTGCTTTTCGCCGCTCACCGTCAGGTTGCCGTTCGGCAGCACGCCCGTCACCGTCACGGTGATCGTGCCGTTGAAGGTGTTCGACGCGTTCGCACCACCGGTGCCGTTGAACACGTTCGCGCCGTTCGCGCTCAGATTGGTTTTGCCGAACAGTCCACCCAGGAAGCCCGCCGTCGGCACGCTGAAATTGGTGGTGCCCGTGCGATTCGCGTTGGCGCCCGACGATTTCGTCGCGTTGACGTTTTCCTGAATCACGATGGTCAGGATGTCGCCGACATTGCGCGGCCGCTGGTCTTCGAACAGCGGCCGGCCCGCGTAACCCGGGTTGTAGATCGAGCCCGGCGTTTGTGCCTGCGGCGGCATCGGCGGCAAGGCCGTCATCGGTTGCTGGGTGATCGGCTGCTTCGGCACGAGGCCGCAACCGCCCATCGCCGCGAGCAGCGTGAGCTGCACGAGCGCCTGAGCGGTGCGCGAATGAACCGGATTACGAGTGAAGTGCGACATCTTGATTACTGCCTTTCGAGAAAACGCCGGGCCGCCCCAAGTTTCCTTGTCCCCCTCGGGGGGGCCTGGCGCAAAGCGACAGGGTCGGGGGCGTTCTTAATTCCCAGTCCCTTAAGCCTTAAACCTGCATCTGGCTGAGGGTCTGCAGCATCTGGTCGGAGGTCGTCACGGCCTTGCTGTTGATTTCGTAAGCGCGCTGCGTCTGGATCATGTTCACCAGTTCCTGCACCACGTTCACGTTCGATGCTTCCACGTAACCCTGATTCAGCGTGCCGGCGCCGTTCAGGCCCGGTTGCGCGATGTTCGGCGCGCCCGACGAAGCGGTTTCCGCGAACAGGTTTTCGCCCTTCGCATCCAGACCGGCCGGGTTGATGAAGGTCGCGACCTGCATCGAGCCGAGTTGCTGGCTGTTGGTCGAGCCGGCGACAGTGATCGACACCACGCCGTCGCTGCCGATCGTGAGCGAGGTTGCGTTGTTCGGAATCGTGATGGCCGGGATGACCTGATAGCCGCTCGACGTCACGAGCTGGCCCTGTGCGTTGGTCTGGAACGAACCGTCGCGGGTGTAAGCGGTCGTGCCGTCGGGCATCTGCACCTGGAAGAAGCCCTGGCCGTTGATGGCGATGTCTTTCGAGTTGCCGGTCTGCTGCAGGTTGCCCTGCGTGTACAGACGCTCGGTGGCGACCTGTTGCACGCCGGTGCCAAGCTGGATACCGGACGGCAGTTCGGTTTGCTGAGTCGAGTTCGCACCCGGCTGGCGGATGGTCTGGTACAGCAGATCCTCGAACACCGCGCGCGAGCCCTTGAAGCCGTTGGTGCTGACGTTGGCGAGGTTGTTCGAAATCACGTCCATCTGCGCCTGCTGCGCATTCATGCCGGTAGCGGCGATGTAGAGTGAGCGATTCATTCTTCTTCTCCTATGTCGATCCGGAGTTAGTGCTTTAGCACTTACTCCGGTCCCATGCAGCGCGGTCGATCCGGAGTTAGTGCTTTAGCACTTACTCCGGTCCCATGCAGCGCGGTCGATCCGGAGTTAGTGCTTTAGCACTTACTCCGGTCCCATGCAGGGCGGTCGATTCGGACCGCCGGCGCGAGCCGCAGTGCGCCTATGATGCGAAGCGGGCTCGCGGACGCCGTATTGGCATGGCGCGTTCCTTCAGGCTTCTCCGGCTTCGGCCAACACCGGATAGTCGGTATAACCTTGTCCATCGCCGCCGAAGAACGTATTGGGGTTCGCATCGTTCAGCGGTGCACCGGTCTTCAGGCGCGCAACGAAATCCGGGTTGGCCAGCACCATCTGGCCATAGGCTTCCAGATCAGCGAGCCCCGATGCGACGTCGGTGCCAGCCTGGTCGCGGGAGCGGCCGGGCCGGTTCAGGATCAGCGTGCCCGTCCAGCGCTTGCGAATGTCAGCCAGCAGCGGTTCGTTGCCCTGATGCGTGACGTGCAGGTACGCCAGACCGAGCTTGTCCAGTTCAGCCACCAGATAGCGGTAGAGCGCCGGTCCTTCGACGCCTTCGTCGATGCCCCACCGCGCCAGGCCAGGCGACAGACGAATGGCCGTCCTGTCAGCGCCGATTTCCTCAGCGATTGCAATCGCCACCTCAATGGCAAAGCGGGCACGGTTTTCGATCGAGCCGCCATATTCGTCGGTGCGGGCATTGGCGCTTGATGCAAGGAACTGATGGATCAGGTAGGCATTCGCACCGTGGATCTCGACGCCATCGGCGCCGGCCTCGATCGCGCGGCGTGCCGCGAAGCGGAAGTCGGACACCGTCTGGCGCACCTCCTCGGTCGTCAACGCACGCGGTACCGGAATGTCCTGCATCCCCTTGGCCGTGAACATCGGCGTATCGGGCGCCGCGATGGCCGAAGGCGCGACGCTCTGACGATGATGCGGCGTGTTGTCCGGGTGCGACATGCGCCCTGCGTGCATGAGCTGGATGAAGATATGGCCACCGCGCTCATGGACGGCGGAGGTGATCTTTTTCCATCCCGCCGCATGCGCATTGGTATAGATGCCCGGCGTGGCAAGATAGCCCTGACCATCGTCAGACGGCTGAGTGCCTTCAGTCACAATCAGGCCGACACTCGCGCGCTGCGCGTAGTACTCCGCGGCCAACTCTCCCGGTGTGCCGTTACACCCGGCGCGGCTGCGGGTCAACGGCGCCATGACCAGGCGGTTCTTCAGTTCCAGCCTGCCGAGGCGAACGGGCGCAAACAGGCCCTCAAGTACGTTCGTAGTCACGATCAACTTCCTTTTCAAAGATGTGTGAGCTACTGTACAAACTAGGCGATTGTTGAAAAAGTGGCTAAATTTGATAACTTTATCTACGTGGATAGATAATCGACATGGACCAATTGCTTGCCATTCGCGTGTTTGCCCGTGTTGTCGAAGCGGGCGCATTCACGCGTGCCGCCGACTCGCTCGATATGCCTCTCGCCACGGTGAGCAAACTCGTGCGTTCGCTGGAGCAGCATCTCGGCGTCAAGCTGCTTCAGCGAACGACGCGACGCGTCACAGTCACGCCCGACGGTGCCGCGTACTACGAGCGCACCTCGCGCGTGCTGAAGGAACTCGAAGACATCGACACGGGTTTCTCCAGCGCACATCAGCGTCCGCGCGGACGGCTGCGCATCGACATTGGCTCGGCGAACGCAAGCTGCGTGTTGATCCCCGCACTGCCCGACTTCATCGCGAGATATCCCGACATACGTGTTGATCTCGGCGTGAGCGACCGGCAGGTCGATCTCATCGGCGAGAACGTAGATTGTGTCGTGCGCGGCGGCAACGCCGACGAGCTCTCGCTAGTCGCACGTCCGCTCGGGCGTGCATCGTGGGTGACATGCGCGACACGCGATTATCTGAAGCAGCACGGTAGGCTGACGCATCCCAACCAGCTGAAAAACGGGCATCGCATCGTGAGCTACGTTTCGGCACGGACCGGACGCGTCATGCCAATGCATTTTCAGAAGGGCAGCGAGCGAATCGAAATCGGCGGCTTACCGGGCATGGGTGTCAACGAGAGCAACGCGCATGTCGCGGCGGCGCTGGCCGGCCTCGGTGTGATTCAGACCTTCTCCTTTGCCGCGACGGACGCGATCGCGCGTGGCGAGCTTCTGCCTGTTCTGACGGCGTGGCAGCCGGATCCATACCCATTCTTCCTGGTGTACCCGCCAGACAGGCACATGAGCCAGCGGTTGCGCGTCTTCATCGAATGGGCGACGGAGCGGTTTGCACACAAGTTCGATCGGGCAACGTAGTCGTCGCCGAACGGCTCCGGGCAACGTTGGCGGCTCTCTGGAGCCGAAAGTGACATTGGCCTACCCTCGGCGCGAATGTCCACGTGATCGATTTCCGGGTTGCGTGTCCACGGCGGTGAGGAGATGCTGACGGCCCTCGTCAAGAATTTCATCCGCGAGCGCCGGGTCGACGTCTGCCACTGCACGCGAAAGCAGCAACGTACCGACCATCTGACTGAACAGAGTGATCGCCTTCCCGCGACTGCCTTCGCTGCTCCCCTCCGTCTCTTCGATGACCCTGGCGAATTCCTGGAGGTTCGCCGCAAGACCTTCCACGTAAGCGCCGCGCGCCACGTCGCCAAGCCGCCGGGCATCGCCTACAAAACCCGACAGGGGGCAGCCCGCCTCGATATTCGCGCGATGCTCGGGTGAGAGGTACCACTCGATCCGTTGCCTGACCGGGTTGGCGTCAGCCGACCTGGCGTTTTCGATGATGGAGGCATAAGTCTCCCCACCATCGTCCATCGCCTTTTCGATCACTGCGGCGACCAGTGCATCTTTTGATTTGAAGTGGTTGTAGAAACCGCCCTGTGTAAAGCCCGCCGCCTTCATCAGCTCGGCGAGCCCGACCGCATCGACGCCGCGCTCGCGAAACAGCTTCTCGGCGGCGGCCACGATCGCGTGCCGGTTTTCAACCGCCTGTTGCCTGGAAACACCCACTCTCCCTCCCTTCGGCCGACATCGGGCCAATCAGATCCATCGAAAAATACAATGTCGATCACCATTGACATTGGCGGGGTGTCCGCCCACAATCCACTTCAATGACAATGTTATTCACCATTGTCTTAAGTATAGCCCTTTTTACCTGAACGTCCAGGTAACCCGGGGGTCCGGTGAACACGATCTGGCCAATGGCTTCAATGCACAGATGGCGGAAGTGTTTGCCGGGTGATTCGCTGCCTGCCGGAAACTTGACGCAGGCGATAGGCCACCGGAGCAGACCAAAACTAGAGGAAAGGAAGCGAGATGACGAATGATCTTTTGAAGCTGGCTATTGAGGCCCATGGAGGCCTTGCGCGCTGGAATGCGTTCAGAACGCTGGAAGCCGAAATGTCGATCACAGGCGGCATCTGGCATGTCAAGCAGAAGCCAGATATTTTCAGGCACACTGTCGCCGCAATAGATATGCACGCCCAGCGTGTCGAAATGCGGCCTTTCACAGCGCCCGATCGACACGCCATTTTTACCCCGGGCCGCGTTGCCGTCGAATCGACCGACGGGCGCGTACTCGAGAGTCGCGACAATCCGCGTTCATCCTTCGCCGGTCATAGCCAGCAGACGCCCTGGGACGATCTTCATGCGGCATATTTCTGCAGTTATGCGCTGTGGACCTATCTCAGCACGCCGTTTCTCTATACGTATCCTGGCGTCGTGACCGAGGAGTTGTCGCCGTGGCATGAAGACGGTGAGCAATGGCGGCGCTTGAAAGTGACGTTTCCAAATTCCATCGAAACGCATTCACGCGAGCAGATTTCGTACTTCGGCCCGGATGGCCTGCTGCGGCGCCATGATTACACCGTGGACGTCATGGGCGGCGCTACCGGCGCAAACTATGCGTCGAACTACCAGGACTTTGACGGCATCATGGTGCCGACGACCCGGCGCGTGTTCGCTCATGACACTGATGGCCAGAAGATTGACGAGCCGCTGCTGGTTGCCATCGATATTGCTTCGGTATCCTTTCGGTAGGCTAATTACAGCGAACGCTCAATCGCCTGCCCGAGCAACGCCAGGCCCAGATCGATCTCATCCTCGTGAACGGTCAAGGGAGGGGCGATGCGGAAGACGCCGCCCATGCCGGGCAACTGCACGATGTTCATGCTGAGCCCCAGGTTCATGCACTCGCGGGTGATCTTTGAACCAAGCCCATCCGCCGGCTCCTTCGTGTGTCGGTCCCTGACGATCTCCATACCCAGAAGCAGCCCTCGTCCGCGAATGTCGCCGATACATTCAAAGCGTTCCATCAGATCCAGAAGGCCGCGTTTGAGTCGATCACCCATCAGGTTCGCACGCGCAACCAGTCCCGCGCGCTCGACCACATCCAGCACCCGCAGACCGACGGCGGCGGGAAGCGGATCGGACACATGGGTCGTATAGAACAGGTAACCCAATTCATGGGCTCGCTCCTCGATCTGCGCGGAGGTCACCACGGCCGCGAGCGGCAGACCGGCGCCTAGCGTCTTCGACAGGGTAAGAATGTCGGGCGTGACGCCATCGTGCTGACAGGCGAACATCGTCCCCGTGCGCCCGACCCCGGTTTGCGCTTCATCGAGGATCAGCAGCATGCCGCGCTCCTCGCATTTGCGCTTCAGCGCGGCCATGTAGCCTGGCGGCAGTTCGATGATCCCGCCGGAACTGAGGATCGGCTCTGCAATGAACGCGGCGAGATTGCCACTGGACTGACGATCGATAAGATCGAAGGCGTAGTCCAGCTCCGCCAGGTAATCGTATTCACCATTGCGCTCGAAACGCGGACGGTACAGGAACGGAGCGGGAATCGCGAAGGAGCCGACGGCAGCTGGACCGACGCCCTTGCGACCGGCGCTGTAAGTCGCGGATGCTGCGTTCCCCGTCATGCCGTGCCAGGACTGCGCAAAGCCAACGATTTCATATTTGCCCGTGACCAGCTTCGCCATGCGAATGGCGGCCTCGTTCGACTCCGCGCCGGTACTGAGCAACAGCGCCCGGTCGAGTCCGTCAGGCGTAATGTCGGCCAGCCGGGTCGCCAGGTCGACCACCGGTCGCGAAAGCATCCCGCTGAAGAGGTGGTCGAGCTTGCCGGCGTATTCGTTAATAACCGACACGATTTCCGGATGGCTGTGCCCGAGCACCGCGCTCATCTGCCCGGAGGTGAAATCCAGGATCGCGCGGCCGTCCGCGTCATAGACGAAGCTGCCCTGGGCGCGCTCAATGATCATCGGCTCGAAGGTGCCGCCATAGCGGATGAGGTGCTGCCTGGCGTTGCGCCAGAAAGTTGCATCATTGTTTCGGGACACCTTGCTTCTCCTTGGCGGGTAACGAGAATAGCTTGCAGTCTAGATGGCTCTCTGCTTTCATAGAATCGAATAGTTCTTATGGAAGCTAGAAGCGGGGCTAATATCTTGGGTCTTTCACTCGAAATCGATCTGCTGCGTTCGTTTACCGTCGTTGCCGAAGTCCGGGCGCTCAGTCGTGCGGCCAATCGGATCGGCCGGACCCAGTCGGCGCTGAGTCAGCAGATGAAGCGCCTCGAAGAAATTGTGGATCAGCCGCTGTTCCAGCGCACGGGTCGTGGGGTGGTGCTGACGAATCCCGGCGAACGTCTTTTGATCCACGCCCAACGCATTCTGCGGCTGCACGACGAGGCGATGGCTGATCTTTCCGGTAAAGGGCTGTCGGGGACGATGCGCTTCGGCTGCCCGGACGACTATGCCGCGGTTTTTCTCCCGCATTTACTGCGTCAGTTCTCGGGCCAACACCCGCATGCGCTGGTGGAGGTTATTTGCGCGCCCACGCCACGATTGCTCGAACAACTGGAGATGCATGCGCTGGACCTTGCCATGATCTCGTTGCCTGAGGACGCCCCGAATGAGGACTTCATTCGCCGCGAACCGTTGGTCTGGGTTGGCTATCCGGGACTGGATTCCGCGCACTTCGACCCATTACCGCTGGCACTTTCCGATCCGGACACGCTCGACCACGTGGCGGCCTGCGAGGCACTGCAACGCGCTGGCAGGGCCTACCGCATCGCCTATGCGAGCAGCAGTCTTGCCGGGCTCACGGCCCTGGTCCGTTCGGGGCAGGCCGTGGCCGTCATCACACAGACTGCCGTCGCCCCGGATCTCTCCATACTCAATGGCGATCCTTCGCTTCCGCCGTTGCCCACCGTCGGCATTACCCTAAAGTTCGAGCGGGAGCGTCCTTCTCATCTGACCACGGTATTCGCTGAGCACATCAGACTGACGCTGCCGTTGCTGTGATCGAGCAGGCTCAGAAGAGGGCGGCGACCTGTCGTCGCCGCTTCAGTGTGGCCAAGTTGTCATTCGACATTGATGAAAAGATAGCTGACAATCCAAGCGGACTTTCACCCAAAGCAATACCCGTTAGAGGCGAGGCGAATAGTGTCGAATCAAGCACGCGAGCTGTTGAAGGCAACCGAAATCGACGCAATGGAGCCTCAGCGCTCCGTCCATCCATTGAATGAACGAGCGGTTCGTCTTAAAAGGTCGTTAAGCGAAATGACCGGGCTCACCCAGTTAGGCTTTCACCTCATCACGATCCAGCCGGGGCACGAGTCCACCGAATATCATCGCCACCTTTACGAAGAGGAATGTGTCTACATCCTCTCAGGCACGGGCGAGGCGATGATTGACAATCAGGTGCACGAAGTTGGACCCGGGGACTTCATGGGTTTTGCACGCGGGGGCGCCGCGCATACATTGTCGAATACTGGTCACATCCCTCTCGTTCTTATCGTCGCCGGTCAGAGGCTGGAGCAAGATGTTTGCGACTACCCACACAAAGGCAAGCGCCTGTATGTGGCGGGCGCCAATAAGGTTTTCGTGGACCTCGCCAACGAGAGCAAAGATTAAGGGGGTGTTCAACCCCAAAGGGTGGGTTCTCATTCAAGCGGGGTAATGGCGAATTTCGACTTTGAATTCCGGGTTGCGACCACATTGAGATTTCACGCGTATCGATGAAACCTTCCAACAAAACCACGTTCCCGAAACGACGACGTATTTTGCAATTCGCGGTCGGGCTCACAGTTTTGCCTGGCGCCTAAAAACAGATGCTCGCTGGGGCTCGAATTACAGCAGGCTGCTCGCCGTTAAGAACCGGTATGACCCCGATGGCTTGTTCTTCGTTCATCACGGCGTAGGGAGCGAACGCTGGAGCGCCGACGGTTTCACGAGGCTCGTATGAGGCTGGCACTGCCACTATGTCAACGAGCGAAAAAGCCTCGGGCGACGCCGCTACAATAGCGTTCATTCGATGCGCCCGCCTCCCGGCCCGGCCTGGCTTGGACGGTGGCGACGCCTGCGGCGGCGGGCGCGTCGCTTGAGCCGCCGCAGCGCGCTAACCAACCGGCCAGACCAGACATGCTCGGTGAAGTGGGTTCGCCGACAATGGGGGGATCTATGTTCGACAAGGCGCTGCGTATCGAGGGCGGGCCAGACTGGCATCACTTCAACATCTATACCGATAGCGCTTTTGTCGCGGTACTGCTTGTTGTCGCTCTCCTGTTCGCCATTCTGCTGGCAAGCGCTATCTGCTACTACGTGACGCGCTCGATCATGTTGATGATCGTTGGCCGCCTCGCACACCAGGAGCAGCACAAGTGGCTGCGAGCCGCCGAGCGCCACAAGGTCTTCCATCGGCTCGCGCCGCTCGTACCCGCGGCGATCGTCTACGCGGCCGGACCCCTGCTTTCCGGACTCACATTCCCGCTGATCGCGGCGCTCGGACATCCGCTGGCGCTGCTCGCGGCTTGCTACATGGTGTACACGCTGCTTCGCGCCGCGCTCGCGTTCCTCGACAGCGTCAGCGAGCGCTACAGCCATGTCCCATCCGCGAGCGAGCGGCCGATCAAAAGCTTTTTGCAGATCGCCACCATCGTGCTGTACGTGATCGCGCTGATCGCCGTGATTTCGGTGTTGCTGGAGCGTTCGCCCGCATACTTCCTCACCGGCCTCAGCGCCATGACGGCACTTCTTATTATCATCTTCCGCGATTCGCTGCTCGGTTTCGTGGCGAGCATCCAGCTCGCCGCCTACGACATGCTGCGAGTGGGCGACTGGATCGAGGTGCCCGGTTTCGTCGCCGACGGCACGGTGATCGACATCGCGCTGAACACGATCAAGGTGCAGAACTTCGACAACTCGATCGTCATGCTGCCGAGCTACGTTCTGCTGACGAATAGCGTGAAGAATTGGCGTGGCATGACAGAGTCGGGCGGCAGGCGCGTCAAGCATGCGATTCATTTTGACGCCGACACCGTCCGCTTTCCCGACGAGGCGCTGCTCGCCCGGCTGCACAGCGATGTCGACCGGCCGCTCGCCGCACTTGCGCCCGGTGACGCACGGCGGCGCACAAACCTCGGCTTGTACCGTCTCTATCTGACCGCGCATTTCCGCGACCACCCGGCGGTCCGTCACGACATGCCCCTCGTGATCCGCCAACTGCAGTCCAGCGAGCCCGTCGTCGCGCTGGAGATCTATCTCTACGTCGACGAGACTCGCTGGGAACCGTACGAAAACCTGCAGTCGGACATGCTTGACCATGCTTATGGGCTCGTACCGCTGTTCGGCTTACGCTGCTGGCAGCCACAATGTTCGTCATCCCGGCAGCCGTAGCGGAACTCGGGGAGTGGAATCCGCCCGGCCAGAAGCGGCTGCTAACGCACGCCTGCTAAACTCATCCCGATTCCCGACTTCACTGTCTTTGATTCACTGTTTTTGAGTAGACCAATCATGAAGGGTAGTTCAACAGGCGGCCTTGTCTATTCCACCGATGGCGGGCGGATGTGTCCCGAATGCAGACAGGTGCTCGCGAAATGTGTCTGCAAGACCGTTGCCAAGACACTGCCGGCAGGTGACGGCGTGGTGCGAGTGACGCGCGAGACCAAGGGGCGGGGTGGGAAGAGCGTGACGATCGTTAAAGGGCTGGCGCTCGATCCTCTTGCCTTGGCCTTGCTAGGCAAGCAGTTGCGCACGGCCTGCGGTTCTGGTGGAACGGTCAAGGATGGCGTAATTGAAGTTCAGGGTGACCATTGCGAGCGGATCATTGAAGCGCTCAAGAAGTACGGCCACAGCGCGAAGCGGGCGGGAGGCTAATCGCTTCACTGGGCCGCGGCGCGATAAGCTCAATTGAACGTGTGCGGCCAGCTTCGATAGTTCGAGGTCGGGGCGGGAAAGAGAGGGCCGATGTTACCTAGTCGACAATGAACAGTTTGGCGCCCGTTGTAGTCGACGAGCGATGTGCCTCGGCATCATCGGCAACCTGGTAACTCATGCCGGGCATGAGTATGAACTGGCGTCCATCTTGAAGTTCGGTTCGAAGCTCTCCTTCGATACAGAAAAGGATATGCCCCTTGACGCACCAATGGTCGGCAACGTAGCCCGCCGTATACTCGACGCGCCGTACGCGAACCGGTCCGAAGTATTGGGTTCGCCAGTAAGCAACGCCGCTATCACCCTTATGTTCGGTTTTTTGCAGCGTCTCCCAGTTGGTGACGCCGAATGGAAAGCCTTTCATTTGCATCGTTGAATTCTCTTGATCATCTCATTGGGAATGCGTGGTGATTGCGCATGGCCGAAGAAAATCTTTGCATCGGATCACTCTAAAGACTTAGGGCCTCAATTGTCAGATACAGATCGCCGGACATTTGACCGCTACAGCCAACGTGTTCATGCGGAAGCGAGATACTTCGCGGGTGCCGCGCGGTCGCGCGAATGGCCGTTCTGGAGAAAGCGCATCAGCCGCTCCGGGTTGCGTGCCGTCGATCGCCGTCAGGCAGTGACCGGAAAGTTTGAGACGTTCGACGGCTCCGCTTAAACTATCGGCAATCATTGCTCCCTGACACGCACCGAACGAAATGAGCGCGATTGAACTGTTAAAACCTTCGACCGCATTGCTCCCGAGCTACGTTGCGGCCCTTGAGGCGGGATGGTCACCTGACAACGTCCGCAAGGAAGTCGCTGCGCGAGAACAATTGCACGCTATCAAAGTGAACGCGGAGGCGTTTGTCGACGGTCTGGATGATCCGACCGCATCCGGCGGACCGATTCCTTTGCCCGATGGCTCGATCATCGCACGTCTGCCCAGCATTGTCCGATGGATTTGGGACGGCGACGTTAGCGGCGCAATCGGATTTCGTTGGCAAGCTGGAACTGCCGAATTACCGCCGTATGTACTCGGACATATCGGCTTCTCAGTCGTGCCGTGGAAAAGAGGTAACGGATACGCGCGGCAGGCGCTCAATTCAATGCTGGGCGAAGCGAGGCGACATGGCTTGCCCTACGTCGAGCTGACGGTTGACCCTGAAAATAGAGCCTCGCAGAGGGTTATTGACGCGTGCAATGGTGTCTTGATCGAGCGCTTCAGAAAGACTGCGGCCTATGGATTCGCTGAGACTCTTCGCTACCGTATTGAGCTGGAAGACTGAGGAACCTGTCGGACTCCGTTCGGCCGATGCTGTGTGAAAACGCAAAAGTACTCGGCTTTCGGGTGTCGCTCTACCCTTCCCGAGTTGCTGCCAAGCCAATACGGCGCGATCTGAAGGTCGATTTTTTGGAACGCGGCATTCAGCATGCGTTTTCACACAGCCTCGGTCGACTACGGAAATTCGTCGTCGACCCGGGAGCGGCCAGAAACCGTCGTTTGCGAGTGGCAGCATTCAGGTTGCCGAACTATTGATGGACGCTGTCTTAATCCCATGATAAATACCGGTACGAGGCAATACCGCGCTTCGCATATTCTTCAAAGGAGAAAGTCGTGACCAAGATGATTTTTGTGAATTTTCCTGTCGCAAACCTCGCGGCATCGAGACGTTTCTACGAGGCGCTGGGCTTCACGAACAACGCGCTATTTAGCGACGACACGTCTGCCTGCATGGTGTGGAGCGAGTCGATAAACGTTATGCTGATGACCCATGCCAAGTGGAGCACGTTCACGGCTCGTCCCATTCCGCCCAGCACCTCAAGCGAGGTGATGCTCGCTGTCTCCTGCGACAGTCGCGAGGCGGTCGACGCGATGAATACGGCCGCAGCGGCTAACGGCGGGACGGCCGATATCAACCCGATGCAAGACCTTGGCTTTATGTACAACCGAAACGTGGCCGATCCCGACGGCCACATCTGGGAAGCGGTCTGGATGAATCCGACGGCCATGGGTGCCGGTGAGCACAAAGCGACGGGAGAGTGACCGGCGCCTTGTCTTTGAAGGTGGGTGGTCCAGCGTCAGAGAGACAAGTCCGTTCGTAAGCGACTTCTTTCTTGCGCTGAAACCAACGAGCCGAGCGACCGCTTCACGCCCTGAGTCGGGCAGTCGCCGGCCAGTTAGGGCCCTTCGACATAAGCACCTGGATCGTTCAATCTGCGTCAACGGGCGATGCGGTCCCCGTCCATGACATGCTGCCGCGAATAGCACACAATGATTGAACCCACGGGGGCCTGCACCGCAGGTGTGAAGGTGCGCGTCACTCGCCAGCGTATGGTCGGAAAAATCGCCCGACACAGTGGCGCGGACATAGCAACCGGAGTAACGTCCGGCCGCCCGTGGCATTCCACTCTCGACAAATGGGAACCGAGCGGCCATTTCTCGCGGCGGACGGGGGCTCCTGGGCAGGTTTTCGGCGTGACTATTTTGTGGGGGCTGTGTGACCTTCGAACGCGGAAACAATGCCGTCAATCATCGCTGCGATGCGCGCGGTATGCCGAAGGTCTTGATGCGTGACGAGCCAGATTTCGTAGACTGCCCCACGTGCGGGTTCCGGCCATACCTGCACGAGGCCGTCGTGTTCAGCCAGATGTATCGGAAGCTCACCGATGCCGAGGCCGGCCTTTACCGCGGTACGCAGCATGAGGCTGGAATTGAAGGTCGAAACGATGCGCCCCGCATGTGTCGGTTCGCCAGCCAGAGTCGGTGATGTGGGTGATCGACTACCGGTCCAGTTTCCCTGATAGACGACAAGATCGTGACCCTCGAATGCGGAGCCAGGGGCGGGCTTGCCGTGCTGCTCAAGATATGCCGCCGATGCAAAGAGCGCCATGGGCCAGCGAGCCAGGCGCCGCGCGATCAGATCGGGATTGTCCGGCCTGACTGACCGGACCGCGATATCCGCTTCACGCTTTGCCAGATTGAGCATGCGCGTCGACGTGTCCAGCAGGACGCGCACTTCGGGATGCGCAGCATGCAGGCGTTCGATGGCGGGAAGCAGGAAGTCGAGCGCGATCGAGTCCGTGCTGGTGACTCTGACGTCGCCCGCCAGCCGTGTATCCGTGCCTTGAGTTTGTCTGACGAGTTCATGTGCGGAGTGTTCCATTTTCTCCGCTGATCTCAGCGCGGTTTCGCCTGCGGCAGTCAACGCGTAACCCTCAGAGGTGCGCAGGAAGAGCGTTGCACGTAGGGCGTGCTCGAGTGCCGCAATCCGTCTGCCGACCGTCGCCTGATCGAGGTTGAGCGTCCTGGCCGCTCCACGGAGCGTTTTTTCGCGCTCCACCGCGAGAAACACTCGCGCGTCATCCCAGTTCATCGTTCTGTCCCCCTTGATGCAAATTTGCATCAGACCACGTGAATAATGCCGCGCGGATTCATCAATGTCGACTCCTATACTTAGCGCAAGAGTTCCTCGTTCAGTGATCCGACCGGATCAATCGAGCCTCATCAATAGAAGGAGTGGTATCCATGTCTGCTTCAACTTATCGTGTGCCGTCGTCCATGATGGCCATTGAGATCAAACAGCCAGGCGGTCCTGAGGTTCTGGTGCCGACTACGCGTCCGGTGCCGATGCCGGCCGCCGACCAGGTTCTGATCCGCATCCACGCGGCTGCCGTGAACGGCCCAGACGTTTTCCAGCGCAAGGGACTGTATGATCCGCCCCCCGGCGCTTCGGACATCCCTGGTCTGGAAGTGGCAGGTCGAGTGGTTGCCGTTGGCTCCGACGTGTCCCAATTCCGGATCGGCGAACTGGTGTGTGCGTTGATTCCCGGCGGTGGCTACGCAGAATATGCAGTCGCGCACGCCTGCAACACGATGCATATTCCCAAAGGCCTGACGTTGGTGGAAGCGGGGGCCATGCCCGAAACGTTTATGACGGTATGGCTGAACCTGTTCCAGCGCGGCAAGCTGGTTGCCGGCGAATCGGTATTGATCCATGGCGGCGCGTCAGGCATCGGGACCACGGCGACCATGCTGGCGAAGGCATTCGGCGCTGCGAAAATCATCACGACAGTTGGCTCGCAGGCGCATCGGGAGGACAGCCTGGCGCTAGGCGCAGACCTCGCGATTGACTACCGCGAGGAAGATTTCGTCGCCGAAACGAAGCGGTTTACCGATGGAAGAGGCGTCGACGTGATTCTCGACATCATTGCCGGCGACTACGTGGCTAGAAACTATGAGGCCGCAGCCATGGACGGACGGATCCTCCAGGTGGGCGTGATCAAGGGGCCGGCGAAGGATCTCAACATCTTGCCGATGCTGACGAAACGTCTAACGCATATGGGCTCAACATTGCGTTCGCGCACATCCGCGGACAAGGCGGCCATCGTCAATGAACTCGAGCGGCAGGTCTGGCCGCACATCGAGAGCGGCAAGATCAAACCGGTTGTCTACAAGACCTTTGCGCTTGCCGACGCTCGCGGCGCTCACGAGCTGATCGATTCCGGCACACACTTTGGAAAGATTGTCCTTACGACAGGTGCCGATCTCATTGGCTGAAGCCTGGCTTGCCGCCAACGCGCAGGTGGCAAGCCTCCTTCCGGTTTCGTGATGGACGTCAAGAAAAAGCGTTACGTTCAAATATCACGGACTGTCTCACGATCTGCTCGACGCCCCCCGACGCGCACGTGTCCGATGTTTGCCGAACAGACTCGTCTGCCCACGGTGGCCAACACTCCTCATCACATTCGTTCGACTGTCCGTCCGATGGCGGGGGCACGGCGGCTAGGTGCGGTCGTTCGAAGTCGCTGCCTGGATCGTCGATGAAAGGCCCCGAATGACTACAAGGCCTCCGCCATGTTGTGGTCCGCTTAGCGCGAAAGAGCAATGCGCTTGACGTGCTCTGTGCTTTTAATCACTATCTTCCCCCAATGCTCTAATTGATCAGCGGGCAATATCGACGACGGCTGAAAGGTGTTTTGAAGCGCCGGGATGTTGCAGCATTGAGAGTTTCGGCGGCCGGCTATGTAACTGGGACGGATTGGATGGAAATATCGACAATGCAAATGCCTAAACCCCTGGCCGCTCATCGGGTTGATCCTCTGATCGTCGAAGCGTGGGTAACGGGCTGGGCGCTATCGCGAAGAACGGCCGCCCCGACGCTCTTATCAATTGGTTTTCGGGTCGACGTCGGATTACCTCAACAAAACGCACGCTATGTGCTGCCGGAATTCGAACCGGAAGTCGTCACAGAGCTGACTTCCCGTATCGATGCCCCATGGACTTTCATCAAGGTTTGCGCCGAGCCGCGGACCGTGGCAGAAGTCCTTCCGAAGACCTGGACCGTGCAAGCGCCTGTGTTCATGATGACGGCAGCGTTGGCCGACAATGAACGTTCGCAAGGCGAGCGCATCCTTCCGAAAGGGTATGCCGCACGCGTATTTGACGAGGGGCCAATTATCCGGGTACAAGTCAAGGATGCTGCGGGTGATATAGCCGCGAGCGGTCAGTGCGCTCTATTCGGAGAGTCGTGCATATTTGACCAGATCATCACGCATGAATCACACCGCAGACGTGGCCTGGGAAGCGCAATCATGAAGTTATTGAGCGGCGAGGCTGTTGCGCGAGGAAAGAAGCAAGGCGTTTTGGTGGCGACGGCCGACGGCCTTGCGCTGTACAGTTCCATGGGATGGACTGTCCATTCGCCCGTCACCTCTGCCGTGATCATTCCCGCTGAGGAGAGCGCAGCCGGGCAATAGCTCTCCGGTAGCGGCCGTGAAATCTTCCACGCTCCGGGTAATGCCAGGTCATGCAGCCTGTCGCTGCTCCCGGCCGCCGCACCTGCATCCGCACCCGACCCACCGAACCGTGGACATAAGCAACGGCTAAGAAACGGAGACACGCATGAAAGTAGGATTCATCGGCCTCGGCGTGATGGGGCAGCCCATGGCGCTTAACCTCGCGCGCGCGGGCACCCCATTGGTGGTGTGGAATCGCACCTCGGAACGTTGCACCGCGTTGCGCGACGCTGGCGCGCAGGTCGCGGACAGCGTCGGCGACGTCTTCCAGCAGGCCCGCATCGTCATCCTGATGATGGCAACTGATACAGCGCTCGACGCGGTGCTTGGCCGCCACACCGCGGATTTCGCGGCGAACGTCGCACAGCATACGATCGTGCACATGGGGACGACGTCGGCCGACTACTCACGTGGCCTCGAAGCCGACATCCGCGCGGCGGGAGGACAGTACGTCGAGGCGCCCGTCTCGGGCTCACGCAAGCCGGCCGAAGCGGGGCAACTGGTGGCGATGTTGGCGGGCGAGCCGACCGCCGTCGAAGAAGTGTGTCCGCTCCTTAAACCGATGTGCCATGAAACGGTGATCTGCGGAGCGGTGCCCACGGGGCTTCTGATGAAGCTGTCGGTCAATACGTTCCTGATTCCGATGGTGACCGCGCTTGCCGAGGCATCACATCTCGCGCGGCGCTACGGACTCGACATGAAGCAATTCCAGGCCGTGCTCGACGCGGGTCCGATGGCGAGCAACGTATCGCGCGTGAAGGTCGACAAGCTCGTGAATGAGGATTTCACGGTGCAGGCCTCGATCCTCGACGTGCTGAAGAACAACCGGCTCGCGGTCGAAGCGGCGCGCAATGCGAATCTCGCGTCGCCGCTGCTGGATGTGTGCTTTGATCTGTACACCGAAACCGTCGGGTTGGGTCACGGTCAAGCCGATATGGCGGCCGTCGTGCACGCGATCGAAGCGCGCACCGAGGCGAGGGGAAATGGCTCGCGCAGTTGATCAACGGCGGGGGGCGCACTGATGCGAACTAGCGGGCTCACGCTTCAGGAGATGCGAGAGCCGTTGGATCCGCGAACTGGCAAGCCGGCATCAGTGATCTTTCGCGCGCATGTGCGAGGTTAGTTAAGGGGCGCGACGTAGATGGCGATGTTACTGGCGCGCGACCGGCGTGAACCCGTAACGTGTGAGGACGTCCTGCGCCTCCGGGCTCATCAGGTACAAGGCAAGCCGGTAAGCGGCGTTTTGCGTGGCAGCGTTCTGCGGCAACTCCAGGACTGTCATCCCATAGTCTGCGGAGATGCTGAGGTTGGCCGGGAGTTCGACCTGCACAAGAGTCGAATCGGGCTTTGTTTCGTGAGAGCTGCAATAGCCGATGAAGACATCGACACGCCGGGTCGCCATAAAGTACTTCACCGGACTCTGACCAGCCGGAACCTGAGGCGCTACTGGGCCACCCACCAGCTGCTGTGCTTTCGCTTCGAGAATCTGCTTCGCTCCGGGGCGGACTGAGTCAGCCTTCGCGAACAACGCCCATGCATAGTCACCGCCCGGGTCTGCCTTCGGTGTTGAAGTGCCGATCTTTATAGTCGGATCAAGCAGTTTGTCGAGCAGATTATCCGTTGTGAGGCCGACGTCCGGGCGAGCCTGAACACAAACCCGATTCCTCGCAAAGACAACGGTAGGTGCAGCCTTTCCTTCTGCCGTCAGGCGCTGCGGATGCGCCATATTTGCGGAAACGAAAATATCCGCCTTGGCGGAATTCTCGATCTTGTTCAATAGAAGACCTGCTGGCCCTGTAACGAGATCAATCTTCTGGCCCGACTCCGCCGTGTATTGATGCGTGATAGTGGCGAGTGCGCCGCCCATGCTTCCAGCAGCATAGATCGTGACAACCGGTGAGGCGGGCGCTTGCTGCGCCCACGCGATGCCCATGGTGCTACCGAGCGCGACAGCAAGGAGAGTGCGAAAAAACATATGTCAGTCCTTGTTCAGAGATTGATTTGTAGCGAAGCGCGGACGGTGCGAGGAGCGCCAAGCGTGCCTGTACCATTGTCGGAGCCGGTGTAGCCATTTTGTCCACTTGGCGTGATGTTGGCCCAGTACTAGCGGTTGGTGATGTTGTCGACGGCAATGCGCAGTGTCACTGATTTACCGGCAATTTTCGTTCTGTAGCGCGCACCGGGATCGAAGACGGTATAGCCGTCGACATAGTCTGTGTTCGTATAGTTGCCGGGTCGACGGCTTGCGTAGTTCATGTTGACGTTGTACCCGAGACCGGCGACCGCCGGCACGGAGTAGTCAAGCAGAGCATCGAATACGACGCGCGACAGCGCGAGGATCTGCTTACCACTGGTAGACGCCGAGCCCGTGTCGAACAGACGGGGATCGAGTAGCGAGATCCCCGTGAAGATGTTGAGATCTCGTGTAACCGCGCCTGTCGCAGTCAGTTCAAGTCCGCGATTAACTTGTTGACCTTGTTCAGCAAAAACGTTGTTTGCGCCTACATATGCGTACGGTCGCTCGATGCGGTAAAGGGCGGCGCCGAGCGTAACCTGGCTCACATAGACTTTGTAGCCCAGTTCCCATTCTTCGCTTCGGTACGGAGCGAGGCTATCTCCCGCATTGGCTGATCCCGCTGGAGCAATGTCCCCCTGTTGAAGACTGTCAGCGTACGTCAGATACGCCGTCATATTATCTTGCGGCTTAAACATCAGACTGGCTGTCGGGCTGACGCCGTCCGCGTTGTACTTGCTGTCGTCGCGCCTTGCTTGCTGTAGTTCTCAGTGTGTATCCAGCTCTGGCTTGCGGCCAGCAGCGTTGACCAGTATCGGCCGAATCCAATCCTGTCCCCGACGCTAATCGACTGCTGGACCGTGTTGGAGGACAGATATCGATTTGAAAAATCGGGCAGCGGAGGTTTCGCAAAAGACAGCGGGTCGTTGATGCTCGCACTGCCGAGCGTAATCGCGCCTGTTTGATACGGCGTATACCGATTCCAGTAGAAACCCGTGGTTGACACGAAGACGTCGTGTGACAGGCCTGCAAGCTCGGTGTGGCCATTCAGCGCGATGGTGTTGCTAACGATCGTATCCAGGCTGTACGTGGTCGTCGCGGTGGTCGTCGTATAGGCGCCGGTCTTGCTGGTGATGGTGTTGGTCGGCACGGTCGACGCACGGTCGTTCGTCTCTCTCAACACGCCAGCGCTTAGGTGCCAATCCTTGTTGAAGTCGTGCTTCAAGGTGGCGCTGAACATGTTGGTGACGTTGTCATCACCCGCCCACGATTGGCCGTAGCCCGGATGTGTAGGGTCCGGCGCACTGGGAAAGGGCACGTTGCGCGCCAAAGCAAACGTTCCTGGGAAGCCAGTCGACAGGTAGTGGTACGTGCTGAAATTGGTCTCAAGCGTTGTGTCCGGGGTGAAACGAACGTCGAACGCAAGGCTTGCCAATTCTCTGCGCAGGCGACTGCCCTCCACATATCCCTCACCGTTCTGGTTGAGCAAATTCAGCCGATACCCGAAGCGGTCGTCGTTGCCGAAGTGTCCTCCGAGGTCCAGATGTTCAGTCAAGGACTGACGTGACTCGTAGCCGAACGTGAACTCGCGTAACGGCTCGGCGGTAGGCCGTTTGAGCACGTAGTTGAACGTGCCGGCAGGACTGGCGGGCCCGTACAGGGCACCGGCCAGGCCATTTAGAACCTCAATCTGCTCGAATTGCTCGATTGGATAGTCTGTTGTCGCGGCGATATTCAGGCCATCAATCCGCGTGTTCTGGACGACCCCGGCTTGCATCCCTCGAGTCTGAGGGCGGATGTTTTCGCCCTGAACCGTCGGGACGAAGCGAAACGCTTCCCGCACGCTCTGGAGTTGCTGATTCTCCGCGAGCGATGAGGGGACGACGCTAATTGAGTACGGCGTATCAAGAAGCTCCTTCTCGCCTAACGGTCCAACTTTCGTTCGGTCGATCTGATAAGACGGGTATTGAGTGGGCGATATCCCAGTGATGACCACAGGTGTGAGTTGGATTCCGTCGTCCTGAGCATGGACTGAGAATGTCGCGCCCATCCCCGCTGATACGAGGGTGAGCGCCTGAAAGGCGTTGATTGAGCGAGTCATGGAGCTTGAGGTTTCTACTTCTGTGTCGTTATATCCTAATATATATAACGCAGTGCGTGAACTCTCGACAAGCAGCAGCCTGTAATAGATGGAATTTGGCCAAAACTCCGCTCAGGAAGCCTTGCGACTGAAATCAGGCCTTCAACGGCAGCCAGATTTCGAGCCCGCCCATACCGCTGACCGGATCGAACTTTTCGTCATAGCGCTCGAAGTTCGGCGCATCGGCAGGCACATGTCCCGACGCCGGTAGCCATTGATTCCAGATCGTGTTCACGGTGCGCCGGATCGTCGAGATATGCTCGCGGTGGCTGAAAATCGCATACCGCTGCGCGGGAATACGTACGCGGCTCAACTCGGCGGGCAGCGCCGAAAAGTCGCTGACTTCGACGCCGCACAGGTAGTCGAAATTGCCCGCATCATCCGCGTTGTAGCAAACGCCGTAAGCCACGCGGCCTACTTGCCCCGGCACCTTGCCGTAGTAGGCGCCAAAGCGCTGCCATTGCGAGGGAATAGCGGTGCTGGTGTCGCAGGTATAGCGCTCGCTCAGACCCGCGATGAGAAACGGTTTCCCGTCTTCGAAACGCGGCGGTTCGAGATGGGTGAGAAGAGTTTCGTCCATTTTGATCGGCTCCACGAGGGCAAGGTTGTCGAGGTGACCACGTGCACGCAGCGCTTCGGGTGTGAGTCCGAACTGCTCGCGAAACGCACGCGTGAATGCTTCGTGAGAACCGTAACCGGCGTCGATGGCGACTGTCAGGATGTCGGGTGCGCCGTCGGCGAGGCGACGTGCCGCTTCGCTCAGGCGGCGTGCACGAACGTAACGCATCACCGACAGCCCGGTGGCCGCTTCGAAAGCACGCGCCAGGTGAAAGCGCGACACGCATCCGCAATTAGCGATGTCGTCGAGCGTTAACTCGTGGGCAAAATGGCTTTCGATAAACCATAGTGCTTTTCCAACCGGGTTCATATCGGCTCTCATGTCTGCATGAAGCCAGCATAGCCAGGCGCGATGCGGCGCATTTGATCGCGCTTGCGGTTTTGCGATTGGTTTTTCGATTAGCCCTGACCGGCCGTCATGGCAGCACGCTCAGGTAGGCGAAATGTCTTCAACCGGCCAACCGAAATACACCGTCACTTCGAAGTAATTGCGAATCAGCGTGGAAACGTCGGTGCTGGTGGTCATGATGTAGCTCCTTCGTATGCTTGCTTCGTAGACGCCCCGCGCAGGTCAATAGTTTTCCGTCGCTGCCTTGTTGCCGGTGGAACGAGGATGTTCCGATGCCGATGTGTCGAGACCGTGCGCGTCCGCGTGAGCGCCGCCAGGCTGCCCCGGACGCAACAGCAAGCCACCCAGCACACCCGCCGCCGCTGCAAAGATCGCACCGAACAGAAACGCCACGTGATAACCGCTGTTGAGCGCCGCCGTGGCGCTCTCAGAGGCCTGCATCGCTTCGCTGCGCGCGGCAGCGAGGCTCGCGAGCACGGCGAGACCGAGTGCGCCCCCCATCATGAACGACGTATTGACGATACCGGAGGCCAGGCCCGAATCGCTCGGATCGACGTCGCTCATGGCGGCCAGCAGCATGGGATTGAACGCGATGCCTGCGCCGAAGCCGAGCAGGATCATGCCCGGCAGCACGTCGAGCACGAAGCTGCCATTGACCGGCGCGCGTGCAAACAGCGCAAGCCCACACGCCGCGACCAGTAGCCCGGCGGCAAGCGGAATACGCAGGCCGAAGCGCATCACCACGCGTGCCGACAGGCCCAAGGAAAAGAACGCCATGATCAGATTGGCAGGCAGGAACGCGAGCCCGACCTGCAACGGCCGGTAGCCGAGCACGCGTTGCAGATACAAGGCGGAGATGAAGAACCACGCGAACATCGCCGCCGCCCACAGTACGCCGACCACGTTGGCGGTCGCGACATTGCGCAAGCGGAACAGACCGAGCGGCATCAACGGATGCTGGACGCGCGCTTCGATAACGAGAAACACGGCCAGCAGCGCGAGCGCGGCGACCAGCAGGCCCAGCGTTTGCGCCGAGGTCCAGCCTGCTTCATTGCCGTTCACGACCGCGTACACGGCAAGCATCAGCGAAGCAGTCACCGTCACCGCGCCGGCCACGTCGAGCCGTTCGCCATGAGCATGACCGCGTGCCGACGGCAGGAGCGCGACGCACAGCGCGTAGACCGCGATGCCGATGGGCAAGTTGACGAGAAAGATCCAGTGCCAGCTCAGCAGGTTGGTCAGCAGGCCGCCCAGCAATACACCGATGCTGCCGCCACCCGCGCAGACGAAACCATATACGCCCATCGCTTTCGCCCGTTCGCCGGTCTCGGTGAACAGATTCATGATCAGCGACAGAGAAACAGCGGAGACGACAGCGCCGCCCAAACCCTGCACGGCACGTGCGCACACCAGCAGAGCTTGTGAGTTCGCCATGCCGCATGCGAGCGACGCCAGCGTGAACAGGGTGATGCCGCCGAGGAACAGCTTGCGGTGGCCGTAGAGATCGCCGAGCCGGCCGCCCAGCAGCAGGCAGCCGCCGAAGGTGAGCATGTACGCATTGACCACCCACACCAGCGACGTCTCGGTAAAGCCGAGGTCTGCGGCGATCGACGGCAAGGCAACGTTCACGATCGTCGTATCGAGCACGATCATGAGCACGCCGAGGCACAGAACGATCAGCGCCAGCCAGCGTTTGTTGCCGTGGATGGAATGGGTCATGCAGGGGCTCCTTTGCCGTGGTCAGGCGGGCGCAAGCGGATGCAAGCGAATGCCGGACGTGCCGCCGCTCGGCACGAAGTCGGAAACCCGGTCGGCAACCCGTTGATGGCAATGGGAATTTTTTAGTCTAGCACTCGCGACTTTCGACCCACAACTACGAATTCCTGGGCGGCGTTGGCGGTCAATCGCCGCCCAGCAGTTCATACTTGCCGCCGCGCTCCAACGCGCGCTGATAAGCCGGCCGCGCATGAATGCGTTTCAGGAAATCGACCACGGCGGGAATCTGCCCTTCCATGCCGCCGCGTGCGGTGGCGGCTTCGAGCGGAAAGCTCATCTGAACATCGGCCGCCGTGAAATCGTTGCCGACGAACCAGCCGGTCGCGCCCAATTCCTGATTGATGTAGCCGAGGTGCAGCTTCAACTGCGGATCGATGAAGCTCGATTGCAGCGTCGACGCGATCTTGCGGGCGATCGGCTTGGCGAAAAACGGCATTGGCGCACTGGCGATGCGCAGGGCGACCAGTTTGAGCAGCAGCGGTGGCATTGCTGAGCCTTCCGCATAGTGCATCCAGTAGGTGTAACGCAGCCGCTCGGGTGTGCCCGCTGCGGGTGCAAAGCGGCCCTGACCGTACTTGTCGACCAGATACTCGATGATCGCGCCGGATTCGGCGAGGGTCTGGCCGTCGTCGGTGATGACGGGCGATTTGCCGAGCGGATGGACCGCGCGCAACTCGGGCGGCGCCAGCATCGTCTTCGGGTCGCGCTCGTAGCGCTTGATCTCGTACGGAACGCCGAGTTCTCCGAGCAGCCACAACACACGTTGCGAGCGGGAGTTGTTCAGATGATGGACGATCAGCATGGGTCGAGGGACGTTGGCCTGTGGAGTGTCACATCATAGGGATGTTGTGCCGAGGCGGGGCTCTAGGAAACAGGGGCTACGTCATCGTACGCAATTCAAAGCGTTTGAGCTTGCCGGTTTCGGTGCGCGGCAGCGCGTTGATGAAAGAGATGACGCGGGGGTATTTATACGGCGCCACGCTATTTTTCACGAAATCTTGCAGTTGCGCGACCAGTTTGTCATCCGGCGCATAACCTGGGTTCAGTACCACGAAGGCCTTCACGATCTGCCCGCGCGTCTCATCTGGCACCCCGATCACGCCGCATTCGGCCACCGCGTCGTGTTGCATCAGCACGCTTTCCACTTCCGGACCGGAGATGTTGTAGCCGGCGGAGACGATCATGTCGTCGGCGCGAGCCTGATAAAACACGTAGCCGTCTTCGTCGAGATAGACCGAGTCGCCGGGAAGGTTCCAGCCGTCGCGGACGAATTTCGTTTGGCGGTCGTCGGCCAGATAGCGGCAGCCGGTCGGGCCGCGTACCGCGAGTTTGCCGATCGTGCCGGGCGGGACCGGTTGCATGGCATCGTCCACAGCTTGCACGACGTAGCCGGGCACCGCGCGGCCGATGGCATGCGGGCGAATCGCGTTGCCTTGAGCCGAGATGAAAATATGGATCAGTTCCGTGCCGCCGATCCCGTCGATCATGTCGATGCCGGTGGTGTCGTGCCAGAGACGGCGCGTCGAATCCGGCAACGCCTCTCCCGCCGAGACTGTTTTCTTCAAGCTTGAAATGTCGTGGTGCGCCACGAGGGGCGCCATTTGCCGATAGAACGTCGGCGCGGTGAACATGATCGTCGCGTGAAAGCGTTCGACGGCTTGCAGCAAGGTCTCGGGCGTGAGCCGCTCGATCAGCACCGTCGACGCGCCCACGCGCAGTGGAAAGCACAGCAAACCGCCGAGCCCGAATGTGAAGGCGAGCGGCGGCGTGCCGCAAAACACATCGTCCGATGAGGGTTTCAGAACATGACGCGGAAACAGATCGCACATCGCTAACACGTCGCGATGAAAGTGCATGCAGCCCTTCGGTGCACCCGTCGTGCCGCTGGTGAAGGCGATCAGGCAGACGTCGTCAGCGGCGGTGTCGCAGGCCTCGAAGTGGTCCGATTTGTTGATCGTGAGGGTGTCGAGCGAATCGGCGGAGTCGTCATGAAACAGGCGCGTTTGTTTCAGGCCCGCGCAATAGAACTCATCCTGAGGATTGTTGCAGCGTGCGAGTTCGTCGGTGAGTCGTGCGTCGCATAGCGCGGCGCTGACTTGCGCCTTCTCGATAATCTGCTTGAGTTCTTTCGCACGCAGTAGCGGCATGGTGGGCACAACGACGAGGCCGGCCTTCAGCGCGGCGAGCGCCGTGACCGCCATGTGCAACGTGTTCGGTCCGCGCAGCAGGACGCGGTTGCCTGGCTGCAAACCCATTTCATCGACCAGCACGTGCGCGCTGCGGTTGACCAAGGCAAGCAGTTCGCCGTAAGTGGTCGCCTGCGGTTTCCCATCTACGTCCGACCAGATCGCCGGACGGTCGCGATGGCCTGCTTCGATGTTCGTGTCGAGCAATTCCGTCGCGCAATTGAAGCGCGCCGGGTAAGCAACGTCCGGGTTGTCGAGCAGAAAGACAGGCCATTGATCCTGCGGCGGAAGATTGTCCCGCGCGAAGGTATCGACGTGTGCTGACGGTTCCATCATTGTCTCCCGGTCGTTGAGCCGGCTGAATGCGCTTCGGTTGGCCTGGTGGCTAGGTATTTCGTATTTCGTGCGCTTACTGGGGGATCACTGCCGTGGCTTCGATTTCGACCTTGGCTTCGTCCTCAATCAAGGCGACGACCTGTACCGCGCTCATCGCGATGTCGTAGTCGCCGATCAGTTCGCGAAACGCACGGCCGATGTCTTTCAGCGCGGCGAGGTACTCGCGCTTGTCTGTGACGTACCACGTCATGCGGACCAGATGCTCGGGTGTGCCGCCCGCTTCATGCAGCACAGCCAGCACGTTCTTGAGCGCCTGAATGGCTTGTTGTGCGAAGTCGGTGGTCTGGAAGCGCGCCTGTTCGTCCCAGCCGATCTGGCCGGCGATAAACACTTGCGTGCCGGTTGCCGCGACGCCGTTCGCGTAACCACGCGGCTTGAGCCAACCAGCGGGAAGGAGAGCTTTTTTCATGAGCGATGCGCCTCGATGAATTCGGACTGTGGGCTGAACGTCGCGAGCGCGCTCGCGATGTCGGCGGGAATGTCGATGGATGTGCCGCGTTCGAGCGATGTCGTCACGAGCACCTGTTTCGCGCGAAAGCGGGTTTCGTCGCCGCAATAGCCGAGGATGTCGATGCTGATCGAGCGTCGTCCAATCGCCACGACGCTGAGTGCCAGCGTGATCGTTTCGCCCATCTGGCTCGGCCGCGAGAACTCGCAATCGAGTTTGACGATCGGCAAGCCGATACGGCGTTGTGCGATCATCTGCGCATAGTCGATCTGCAGGCCGTCGTTGAACCAGTCTTCGACCAACGCGTTGGTCATCACCAGATACTGCGGAAAGAACACGATGCCGGCGGGATCGCAGTGCTGGAAGCGGATGCGGACCGGTCTTTCAAAGGTTGTGTTCATTTCGCTGCGTCCTTGCTGACTTCCGCAGCGTGGGCTTTCAAGAGGTCGCGGCCGATGATTAACTGCTGCACTTCAGTCGCGCCTTCATAAATCCGCAACGCCCGAATCTCGCGGTACAGCATCTCGACGGCTGTGCCGCTTTGCACGCCCATGCCGCCATAGAGTTGCACGGCTGCGTCGATCACCTGTTGCGCGCCTTCGCTTGCGTGCCACTTGGCCATCGCGGCTTCACGTGTGACGTTTTCGCCCTGATCGCGCAGCCAGGCGGCGCGATAGACCAGCAACGCGCTGCTGTCGATCGTCAATGCCATTTGTGCGAGTTTGGCTTGCGTCAGTTGAAAATCGCCGAGCGTCTGTCCGAACATCTTCCGCGACGACGCGCGCGAGAGGCCTTCAGCCATGGCATGACGCGCGAAACCCAACGACGCAGCCGCGACCGACGTGCGGAAAATATCCAGCGTACGCATCGCGAGTTTGAAACCTTCGCCGGGTGCGCCGAGCATCTGACTGCGCGGTACGCGTGCGCCGGCAAAGTGCAAACGCGCTAGCGGATGCGGTGCGATCACGTCGATGCGTTCGGCGATTTCCAGACCCGGCGTGTCGGCATCGACGATGAAGGCGGTAATGCCGCGTGCGCCCGGCGCTTCGCCGGTTCTGGCGAACACCACGTAGAAATCGGCGATGCCGCCGTTCGAAATCCACGTCTTGTCGCCGTCGAGGATGTAGAAGTCGCCGTCTTCGCGCGCTGAGAGGGACATCGCGGCGACGTCCGATCCTGCTTCCGGTTCCGACAAAGCGAAGGCGGCGATGGCCGTGCCGTTCGCCACGCGCGGCAAGTAGCGCGTCTTTTGCTCATGTGTGCCGCCGAGCGAGATCGCGCCTGAGCCGAGTCCTTGCATCGCCAGCGCGAAATCCGCGAGACCGGAATACTTGGCGAGGGTTTCGCGCAGCAGGCAGACGGCACGTGTGTCGATGGTGTCGCCATTGCCGCCATAGGCAACGCCGCCGACACCGTATTTCAGCCAGCCTGCCGAACCGAGTTCACCGACCAGGCGACGGCAGGTCGCATCGACGTCATCGTGCTCACCATGCGAAAGATTCGCGCGGCACCATGCTTCGATACCCTTAGCCAGTTCGCGATGGCGTGGTTCGAAGAACGGCCAGGCCAACGCGCTGTGCAGATCCATATCGCTGTTCGTGCTCAATTCAATCTCCCTCGAACACCGGGCGCGACTTCGCGGCAAACGCGCTATACGCACGTTCGAAATCGCGTGTACTCATGCAGATGGCTTGTGCTTGCGCTTCCGATTCGATCGCTTCGTCGATGCTCATGCTCCATTCCTGATGCAGCATTTTCTTCGTGATGCCGTGCGCGAAAGTCGGACCGGCGACGAGATCGGCGGCGAGCTTTTGCGCGTCCTCGAGGAGTGCTGCCGGTTCGCACAGGCGGTTATAGAAACCCCATGCATGGCCTTCGTCGCCACTCGCCGAGCGGCCGGTGAACAGCAATTCGGCGGCGCGTCCCTGACCGATGATGCGCGGCAGGATCGCGCATGCCCCCATATCGCAACCCGCGAGGCCGACGCGCGAGAACAGGAACGCGAGCTTGCTGCGCGCGGTGCCCAGGCGCATATCGGACGACATCGCCAGAATTGCGCCGGCGCCGGCGCATACGCCGTCGACCGCGGCAATGATGGGTTGCGGGCAATGGCGCATCGCTTTGACCAGGTCGCCGGTCATGCGCGTGAACAGCAGCAGTTCCGGCATCGGAAGATCGATCAGCGGTGCGATGATGTCGTGCACGTCGCCGCCGGAGCAGAAGTTCTCGCCTGCGCCGTGAATGACGACCGCCTTGACGTCGGTTGCGTAGGCGAGCTGCCGGAACAGATCGCGCAATTCCGCATACGATTCGAACGTCAGCGGGTTTTTGCGTTCGGGGCGGTTCAGCGTGATTGTCGCGACTTTGTCGGCGACCGACCAGCCGAAGTGCTGCGCCTCGTAACTTGCGAGCGTCAGGCGGTTGCCGGCCAGCAGCGCGTCGGCGTTGGATCGTGTCATGAGTGTCTCCTGTGTCGACCGGAGTTAGCGCTTTAGCTGTCGACCAGAGTTGACGCTTTAGCGTCTCACTCTGGTCCCATGCAAAGCGCTTACTCTGGTCCCATGCAAAATGGTTGCTCAGTTCGTGCGGATCAGTCTTTCAGACTGTCGAGCAGATGTTTCTTGAGTTTGCCGAGGCGTTGATGGGTGCGCGATTTCTCGTCGAGGCTCAAGCCACCGAACAGTTCGACAACCCATTGCTCATGCGCGACGGCCATCTTGTCGAACGCCTTGCGGCCCGTGGGCGTGAGGCACACGCTGATCGAACGGCGATCGTTCGGGTCGGTGTCGCGCGAAACCAGGCCTTCTTTTTCGAGCTGATCCGTGATGCCGGTCACGTTGCCGCCCGTCACCATCAAACGGCGCGACAGTTCGGTCATCTTCAGGCCTTCCGGATGACGTTCGAGTTGCGCCATCAAATCGAATCGTGGCAGCGTGGTGTCGAATTCGTTGCGCAGGCGCTTGCGCAGTTCGGCCTGCACGAGATTGGTCGTGGTCAGCATACGCAGCCACAAACGCAGGCCCATGTGACTATCGGCACCAGTGCTCATTTCCAGATCCACGACGTTCTCCGCGGGTTTGGCGACGCCTTTGCGCGGCGGCTTTGCTTCAGCCGGCGAGGGCTTTTTGATGTTCAATGACTTGGTCACATTACTTCTCCACCGGAGATGGAAATGGATTGCCCCGTGATCGCGTCCGAGCCGGGTTGGCAAAGCCAAAGCACTGCGTTGGCGACCTGCTCCGGGCTCACGAAGCGATGTTGCGGATTCGAGCGAAGCAAGGTTTCGCGCGCCTGCTGTTCGGTGCGCGAGGTTTTGCTGGTGATCTGTTCGAGCGATGCGTGAAGCAACTCGGTCTCCGTGTAGCCGGGACACACGGCATTGACGGTGATGCCTTTCGTCGCGACTTCCAGCGCGAGTGAACGCGTCAGGCCGATTACACCGTGTTTCGCGGCGCAGTAAGCGGCGACATACGCGTAGCCGATTTGCCCGGCCGTGCTCGCGACATTGACGATGCGGCCGTGACCGCGTTCGAGCATGCCGGGTAATACGGCGCGCATGCCGAGGAATACGCCCGTGAGATTCACGTCGAGCATGCGCTGCCAGAGCGCCATGTCGGTGTGGGTGAACGGCGCGGCTTGCGCCTGGCCAGCATTGTTGATGAGGATGTCGGTTGCGCCGGCTTGGGCGAATGCTTTCTCGACCGAGTCCTCGCTGGTGACGTCGACGCTGATGCATGCGACATCGCCGAGTCCGCTGAAATTCTCCCGCTGCGCATCAAGACGCTGGGCGTTGCGTCCCATCAAGGTGACGCGCGCGCCGGCGCGCAACAGCGTTTCGGCCACTGCCGCGCCGATACCGCTGCCGCCGCCTGTGACGACAGCGTCCTGTCCTGCGAGCGTTCTGATGGGCGTGTTCACGTGGTTCCTTCAGCGCGTTGTGCGCGTTGTTGCGGCGACAGTCCGGCATTTGCAGCGGCCTGGGCGCGCTCACGTTCGAGATTGCGTTCCAGTTGCGCCTTTGCTGCCGTGTAAGGCTTCGGCCACATCACATCGAAATAGCCGATTTTTGCGGCTTCATTCAACGTCCACGACGGATTCGCCAGATGCGGCCGCGCAATCGCGCAGAGATCCGCGCGGCCCGCCGCGATGATGCTGTTCACGTGATCCGCCTCCGAGATTGCGCCAACCGCGATCGTTGCGATGCCAGCTTCGTTGCGCACACGATCGGCGAATGGCGTCTGGAACATGCGGCCAAACACGGGCTTTTCCTGCTTGCTGACCTGGCCCGACGAGACGTCGATCATGTCGGCGCCTGCAACTTTGAAGGCGAGGGCGATTTGCACGGCGTCGTCGGGCGTGGTGCCGCCTTCGACCCAGTCGTTAGCGGAAATACGCACGGAAATCGGCTTGTCTTGCGGCCAGACTGCGCGGATCGCCTTGAAGACCTGCAATGGATAGCGCAGACGGTTTTCGAGCGAGCCGCCGTATTCGTCGGTGCGATGATTGGTCAACGGGGACAGGAAGCTCGACAGAAAGTAGCCGTGTGCGCAGTGCAGTTCGAGCCAATCGAAGCCCGCCTCCGCGGACATTTGCGTGGCGCGTACGAACTGCGCTTCGATTTCTTGAAGTTCGTCTCGGGTGGCCTCATGCGAGATCTGACTGACGCCGTTTAAATATTGTTGCGGCGAAGCCGACACGACCGGCCAATTGCCTTCGTCAAGCGGCTGATCGATGCCTTCCCACGAAACGCGCGTTGAACCTTTGGCGCCGGAGTGCCCCAGCTGGATACCGATCTTCGCGTCCGACTGACTATGCACGAGGTCGACGATGCGCTTCCACGCTGTGAGATGTTCCGGCGCGTACATGCCGGGACAAGCGGGCGTGATGCGCGCTTCGGGTGACACGCAGGTCATTTCTGTCATGACTAGCGCGGCGCCGCCCATTGCGCGGGCACCGAGATGCATCAGGTGATAGTCACCGGCAATGCCGTCGACGGCGGAGTACTGCGCCATCGGCGAAACGACTACGCGGTTTTTCAGCGTGACGCCACGCAACGTGAAGGGGGTGAACATCGGCGGAACGGAGTGCTTTTCAGGCGCGCGTTCAACGCCTGAGCGGTGTGCGAGCCAGTCTTCGAACGTCGAAAGATAGCTTGCATCACGCTCACGCAAATTCTCGTGCGAAATGCGCTGCGAGCGCGTAAGCAGCGAGTACGCGAACTGTTCCGGTTCGAACGACGTATAGCGGTCGACATGCTCGAACCACTCCGTCGAATTGCGCGCGGCGTTCTGGATACGCAATACGTCGATGCTACGGACATCCGTGTAGTGCTTCAACGCAGCGGGCAAATCACCGGGATGCGCGTCGATGCTGTTGGCGAGTTCGATCGAATCTTCGAGCGCGAGCTTGGTGCCCGACCCGATCGAGAAGTGCGCGGTGTGCGCCGCGTCGCCCATCAGCACGATCGGCGTTTGCGTGCCATTGGCGTTGTCGCGCCAATGCACCCAATCCTCATTGACGACGCGCGGGAAACGAATCCACTGCGACGAACCACGCAAATGCGCAGCGTTCGATAGCAACGCATTGCCGTCCAGATACTTGGCAAACAGCTTCTCGCAGAACGCGATGCTGTCTTCCTTGCTCATTTCGTCGAGACCGGCGGCGCGCCACACGCGCTCCGGCGTTTCCACAATGAACGTGGAGGTCTGATCGTCGAAGCGATAGGCGTGCGCCTGGAACCAGCCGAACTCCGTTTCTTCGAAGGCGAACGTGAAGGCGTCGAAGAGCTTCTTGGTGCCGAGCCAGACGAAGCGGCAATCGCGCATGTCGATGGCGGGCTTATAGGTGGCGGCGTGCTTCTGACGGATTGCGCTGTTGGCGCCGTCGCAGGCGACGATCAGGTCGGCTTCGTAGGCGGTGTCGTCTGTGACCTGGGTTTCGAAGACCAGCTTGACGCCGAGCTCTTCGCAGCGCGCCTGCAGGATATTCAACAGACGTTTGCGGCCGATGCCGCAGAAGCCGTGGCCCGACGAGCGAATCTGCCTGCCGCGGAAATTGATCTCGATGTCGTCCCAGTGATTGAAGGCGTCGAGGATCGCGTCCGCGCTGGGGGCGTCGGCGGCGCGCAGGTTACCGAGCGTCTGGTCTGAGAATACGACGCCCCAGCCGAAAGTATCGTAAGGACGGTTGCGTTCGACCACCGTGACGTCATACGCCGGGTTCCGTCCCTTCATTAACAGGCCGAAGTACAACCCGGCCGGGCCGCCGCCGATACAGACGATGCGCATGTTGACTCTCCAGTGGACTTTGCTCTGGAGGGTAATTTAGGCGTCGATAGTTTAGATGTCAAGTAAATGATGGGCGGAGTTGGCGGGCAGGCGTGTTGCCCTGATCAGAAGAAATATCGTCGGTCGGAGGCCGGTGATCTGCAGTGGGAAGTCCGTCACGCGTTTCTGCCGCGTTGTTGAGGGCGGTAGGAAACGCCAGTTGGTTTGCGATGAAGTCCCAGCTTGTAGAGATTCGACTGTGACGGCATCTTAGGCGACGTGATGGCCGATCACCGGCAAGTCATCCTTGTGCGAAATGGCGCACGTTCATCGTGCTTTTCAACAGCTGTAAGAACGTAGACGCAGCCCTGCTAAGCGGCTTGTCGCTACGCGTGACAGCGACGAGCGGGCCGAGATGAAGCGGCAATTCACAGAGCACGGGTTGCAGTCGATACAGGGCGTGCAACTCTTCCGCAATGCATTGCGATGCGAGCACGAGCGTGTCGCTCTTGCTTGCGAGCCGGAATGTCAAAGGCGAAACCTGCGAGGACATGACATCCGCTCCAAAGCGCAGGCCCATGTCGCGCACGGCGAACTCCAGTTGCTGTCTGATGATATTGGGTTGTTCAGGTAAGACCCATGGGAAGCCCAATAGGTCTTCGAGCGCGACCGGTTTCTGCGTGAGTGGATGTCCCTGTCGGGCGACAAATAGTGGATGGTCATCGCGAAGAGGCTCTTGCAAGTACTGATCGCCGCCAAAGCCACTTGCGAGGCGCCCGATGACGATGTCAACAAGATCCTGATCCAGGCGCTCAAGAAGGGTTTCCATCGCGTCCTCGCGGACGTTCAGGCGTATCCTGGGCGATCTCGTCCGGAATTCCGCGACGCAATCGGCGAGAACTTCCCACCAGTTAAGCGGGAAGAATACGCCAATCGACAATGTTCCCATGTCACCAACGCGCAGCGCGTCGAGTTCCGCTTCCGCCCGTTGGACGTCGCTGGCGATCAGATAGCCATGGCGCACAAGGGCTTCCCCAAGAATCGTGGGGCGCATTCCTGATGATGTGCGCTCGAACAGCTGTGCGCCCGCGATTGCTTCAACTTCCGCGAGTGCCTTCGATATTGCCGAGTGACTCACCGTGAGCGCCTCTGCCGCCTTCTGCAGATTCCCGCATCGCGCTATTTCGAGTACCACCGAAATATGGCGAAGCTTCAGACGCTGTTGCAAGGAGCTCATAGTCGGTGGCTCATGAATTTTCTTCAAGGGCGGTTGCGAAATTTTCCGTTTTGTTTCCGCCGCAGCTGCATGAACATCACTCCGAACACACAACAGCATACTCCGGCTGGAAACGCCAAGGATATCAGGAGAAGTAGGGCGTGAGATGAAGGATTTTGGCGGCAGGATGAGCGCGAAACCGTTCCCAACGCGCCCGTGCAGCCACATGGAGGCGAGCGAGATCAATCAATGACGAAGACAAGCATCACACATTGCGCACAAGGTGTTCTCAAGGGCGTACTGGACGACGGAGTCCACACATTCTTCGATATTCCCTATGCCGCCGACGCGGGTCGGTTTTCCCCTCCGCTTCCGCCCTCCACATGGCAGGGCGAACGCGACTGTACACGGCCAGGACCTGTCTTTCCGCAGCTGCCAAGCCGCCTCGACTTTGTGATGGGCCCAACGAGCAAAGGCGCGGAAATGTCGGAGGATGCCTTTCGTCTCAACGTCTTCACGCCGGCGCTTTCCGCCAAACTGCCTGTCATCTTCTGGATTCACGGGGGTGGCTTCCTGACGGGAGGCGGCTCGCTGCAGTGCTACTTCGGCGACCAACTCGCGAGAAGCGGGCGCGCCGTCGTGGTAACCATGAACTATCGGCTTGGTCTGCTCGGCAATCTCTTCATGAAGGGGATTTCTCCGGGTAACCTCGCCGTTCGCGATCTCGAGATGGCATTGCAGTGGGTCAAATCGAATATCGGAAGTTTTGGTGGCGATCCGGAATCGATCGTGCTGGCCGGACAATCCGCGGGTGCCTGGTTCACGCAGTTGCTCGCTGCGATGAAGTCAACGAGTGCGCTGGTCAAAGGCGGCATCATGATTAGCTATCCGGGTCTGCCACCCATGACGCCTGAAGCCGCTCAGACAATGGCCGAGCAATCTTGTGCGATGGCGGGGATAGACCCGTCCGGCGACGCGTTGCGGACGATGCCTGTGGAACGCATACTGGAATTGCAGACCGCGATGTTGCGCGCGCAAAGCGCGTTTGCCGAGGTACCCGTGCTGTTCCAGACCGTTTGCGATGGCGAGGTTCCGGCGAACCCGGGCGCAGAAGCTTGCGAGAATTTTGCCGGCAAACCGCTGATGATCGGCTGGACCCGGGAGGAAATGGGCAGCTTCCTCGCGAGTAACCCCGCAATGATTGGCGCGACGGAAGAGCAAGCCCAGAAGAAATATAGCGAAGAATTCGGCGAGCAAGGCAGGCCGCTTTACATGCGGGCACTCAAGCGTCGGCTCAATGGTCGACCTTACACAACGCTCGTCGATCTAGGTTCGGACAAACTATTCAGGCTTCCGGCAGTCAGGTTCGCTACTGAGATGGAATCGGCGGGCAACGACGTCTTCACGTATCAGTTCGACTTCCAGTCCCCTCAGGCGGAAGTGGGAGCGGGTCATTGCTTCGAGTTGCCCTTCGTATTCGGCAACTTCGAAGACTGGGTTGACGCACCGATGCTGGACGGGATCGACCTGGCGGCTGCTCGCTCGCTATCGGCATGCATCCAGGAGTACGTGCTGAACTTTGTCGAGTCGGGCGATCCAAATGGCGCGCACTTGCCGTATTGGCCGGCCTATGACCACTTGCAGGAGCGGTGGACCATGCGCTTCGCGAATGTGATTGAGACCGTTGCGAGCGATACGGAGAGCGGAGCGTATTGAGAACGTACGAGGCTTGTTGGTTCAACGAAAGCGCGTCAAGTTAATCGTTAAGTATTGCTATGCAAATAAATGAGCAACTTGGAGAGGCGCAGTTTTACTCAAGAGGCTGATCGATTTTTTCCGTATTGTTTTCCCCGAACTCAAAGGATTATCGAGTCAGCCTCGGATGGAGTTCGAGAGCAAGAGCACTGAACATAAACGACTAGATGGGCAAGGAGATCGGCGTGGGAATCGGAAAAAACGTGAAGTTGCTGGGCGGTGTGGGTGTTCTTCTGCTGGGATGTTCGTCTGGAGCATTCGCGCAAAGCAGTGTTTATATTTCGGGTTTTCTGGGCGCTGGGATCGGCTACACGAGCAACGTCGGAGGCCACTCAAGCGTGTCTGAAACCAATGGTGTATTGCGTCCAAACTCGTTTGCAATACAGGGCAAAGAAGACCTGGGTGACGGTCTGCAGGCGCTCTTCTATTTGGGTTCACTGTTTTCGATGAGTACAGGAACGGTCCTTGGTGCGCCCGGTAGCCTTTTCTCCCGAGAATCCTATGTTGGCCTGTCGGATAAATATGGCACTTTGACCTTTGGTCAGCAGCGCGATTTTATGTTCGACATGACGGTGCATGGATATGCAGGCGGCTACAGCCAGGGCCTGTGGGGCGCGCACCAGGGGCCGTTTCCGAGCTTCGGCGTGCCGTACGTAATTGGCGGATCTTACGACTTTGACCGGCTCAACGGCGAGGCCCTCAACAACGCGGTCAAGTTCAGGAGCGCGAATTTCAGCGGGATGACCTTCGGAGCGATGTACGGCTTTGGTGGCGTTGCCGGTCATTTCGGAAACTCCAGCTCATCGAGTTTCACCGTCAACTATGAGTTCGGATCAGGTGGTGTGGGTGCTGCGTATACGATGGCAAAGTCGCCCACGATCGACAATGGTAATGATGGTATTCGGAACATCGGCGTAGGCGGGAAGTATCTGGTGGCGCCGGTTCAATTTTCGGTGCTGGGGACGATCTCTCGCAATACAGGAACCGGAGCGCAGATCGATGCCGTCGACGCAACCGTGAGTTACGACTTTACGCCGTTCTGGAATCTCGCCACGACCTATACCTATATGAGTGGCAATCACGTGCTCGATAGCGTGCACGCAAACCAGGCGGATGCCACGCTAACTTACCGCTTCTCGAAGCGCACCTCGGTGTATGGAACCTATGTTTGGCAGGAGGCATCGGGCAAGGGCGCGCTCGCCCGCATCAACTCGACTTTAACGAGCCCATCGAGTTCCGATGCCCAGACGATGGTGGGTATCAGCATCATGCATCTGTTCTAGCCGTCGCGCGGAGGCTTTTACCATGGGGACGTAATGTCCCCTGTAAGGCCTTCTAGTGAGTCGGATAGGGACTGGGCCCGCGTTGTTTGCTCGGCGGGTGCATCAGCCTTGGCCGGCACCGTGCAGCTTTTTTTGTGACGGGTGCGAACGCTGGCCAACGAGCCGGTCCAGTCACACCGAGCTAGTATCTGAATCCAATTCAGCCAGCGAGCGATCTGAACCTAGCTGCTGCCATGCCTTTTCCCAGTATTCCTGGGAACGCCCGTCGGGACTACCTTCTTTCTCCCAAAGATAGAACGCAAGCGTACGAATTTGCTCCTCGGTAACAGGCACATCCATTTTCAATCTCCCAAAAAAATACCTTCAATTGGCCAGAGCATTGTCGCTATGGTCAATCGAGTCGACAGCGCGGAAAGGAAGCACCGCACGGTGCCCGCCTTCCGCATACCAAACAACCCACTCATGCGTGGTCCACGACAACCGCTAACGGTAACGACGGTTTGCTGCGATTCGCGTGACTACTGGCACCAAACGAGGGTTCAACACAGGAACAGAGCCGGCACGACTTTCAGCTCGCGCAACTATTGCATCAATAGTGACTCGTGCGACCGCGCGTTGTGCCCGCCTTGCGAAGTGCTTCATGCGGCGGTCGCTGACCGGATGCCGTGCCCATACTAGCGCTGCTAACCAACCGATAACTGTCCACCCGAGCAGGATGTTCACCATGGTCACCGCAAAGGCATCTTCGCGTTCTCTAGCGTCTGCAATCATTGCGGGCACCAGATAGAGCACCAGCGCACCCAAAAACACCGCAGCTTCGATAACCTTCAACATTTCTACACCTCACTACAGTCTCGGTCAGCTGACGACCTTCAGATCAGTGGCGTGCGTACACACGACCACCAGCTTCGGCGGGTTGACGGATGCCGGATTCCGAGGACGATGCAACTACGCCACCATACGAATCATTGACGGAGCCGACCGTTTCGCTGCGTTCAGCTGCAACAGTTTGCGCACTCTGGCCTCGCTGTGACGCAGGCGCCCCTACCGAGGGCCGGTAGGAAGGTGCTGGGCCGTAGCCGCTGGCAAACGCAGGCGCAGCGATTGCGGTCGTAGCTGCGATGAACAGAGCTGCAAGAAGTTTGCTTTTCATGATGAATCTCCAATGCGATTTTTAAGAGCGCCGCAAGCCGAGTAAGACCTGCGCTGCTGACAGGACTCAGTTTAGGTGTGGCCTATCTTTTTTCTAGGTCGATAGCGTGAAATCACAATTGCAAAAGGCCGAACAATGGCGCTCCCTACCGCCCATCGTGGGTTCGCGGGTATCCCTATGCTGGAGGAGGTCTCCGCACTGGCCCCTGCGCGCCGATGGATGCAGAAGCGTATGCTGCTGTAAATCATCAGGAGAAGACCATGAGCCTTGCTGGCAAGACACTATTCATGTCCGGCGGCAGTCGCGGCATCGGACTTGCGATTGCACTCAGAGCCGCACGCGACGGCGCGAATGTCGTGATTGCCGCAAAGACCGCCGACCCAGATCCGCGTCTCGAGGGTACGATTCACACGGCGGCTGCAGCCATTGAAACTGCTGGCGGCAAGGCACTCCCGCTTGTTGTGGATATTCGCGATGAAGAACGCGTGAAAGCCGCAGTTGCCGAGGCCGTTGCGTTGTTCGGTGGCATCGATATTCTTGTGAACAATGCCAGCGCGATTCGACTGACTGGCACGCTTGACACACCCGTCAAACGGTACGACCTGATGCATGGGGTCAATGGCAGAGGCACGTTCGTGTGCGCGCAAGCGTGCCTGCCGCATCTCCTCAATTCGGCGAACCCGCACATTCTCACACTGTCCCCGCCCTTGGTCCACGACGCGAAGTGGTTTAGCGACTTTCCTGCATACGCCATTGCAAAATACACGATGAGTCTGTTCACGTTGGCGCTTGCCGGCGAGTTTAAAGACCGTGGTATCGCCGTCAATTCACTATGGCCCCGAACAGCTATCGCGACCGCCGCTGTGCGAAATGAGATTGGCGGTAAGGAAATGATTGCAGCGTGTCGCAAGCCTGAGATAGTCGCCGACGCGGCCCACTATATCCTGACGCGCCCTGCCAAGGAGTGTTCGGGAAACTTCTTCCTCGACGACGAAGTTCTGCTGGCAGCCGGGGTGCGCGACTTTGCACAGTACGACGTGCAGGCTGGGGCGGCGTTGCAAGCGGATTTCTTTGTTGAGGCCTTGCCGGGCATGTTGCCGGCGGACAATATGACGAAGCGACCATCCCGCAACCCACTCGGCTAAAAAGTCAGGTTGTGCGCAAACGGACGCGGTATGCGACGGGCGACTACAATCAGCGAGGCGCAGAGCGTGAACGCACGGCACTGCGTACGTAGCAGCGCTAGTCCCTGCTGAATCCGGAGGAACCATGAGTCGAACTGAGACAGCTTTGATTGTGGGCGCGGGAAAGGGATTGAGTGCTTCGCTCGCGCGACTGTTTGCGGCAGAGGGTATGCAGGTTGTACTCGCTGCCCGCAACACCAGCAAGCTGACAGAACTCGTAGACGAGACGGGCGCTCTTCTCCTGAATTGTGACGCCAGTCAACCGGACGATGTCACCGCGCTTTTTGACCGCATAGATAACGCATTCGGCGCTCCCGACCTCGTTGTTTACAACGCCAGTGGCCGCTATCGCGCGGCGGTCGAAGCCATCGAGGCACAGAAACTCGAGGATGCCCTGAAAGTGACCGCATTCGGTGGGTTTCTCGTTGCCCAGGCCGCGGCGGTTCGAATGCTGGCACGCGGCAACGGCACCATCCTCCTGACCGGCGCTACTGCAAGTGTAAAAGGGCTACCTGGTTCGACGCCATTTGCGATGGGCAAATTCGCTTTGCGAGGGATGGCGCAGTGTATGGCGCGAGAACTCGCCCCCAGGAATATTCACGTTGCCCACTTTGTCATCGACGGTGGCATCGCGAGTAGCGTACCCCAACCGGATGACGGTGACACAGGCGACAAATGGTTGGATCCTGACGCCATAGCGCAGGAGTATCTCCACATCCATCGTCAGCACCGCAGCGCGTGGACTTGGGAAGTCGAACTGCGCCCTTGGGTAGAGAAGTTTTAGGTGGCGACGTACGCTTGACTAGGCCGATTCGGGCGTTGCGCCTATAGGCAGATTGCGAGAAAGCATCCGTGTCTGTTCACCTTCGCGGACCGCGTTCTGGCGGAGCAAAGACGGGCGGCCAGTTACCCGCCAGCCCCGCCTTTGCCCCGTTTTGTAGTCACGTGTCGCTAGCACGGACCACATCTACATCATAGTCACTGCGCCGGCGTGCGGCGGAGATTTTCACCGGCGGCGCAGCGCATCAGCCGCCGGCGTCTGGCGTCCGCTGCGAGATGCCAGGATCTGCCGGATCGCTGCCAGCGACTGCTCGGCCGTCGCACTCGCAACGCGCCGGCACGGTGCGGTGAACTGCGGCACCGTCACGCCAAGCATTCGGCACACCGTGGACAGGTACGGCTTAGCCGGACCCATGTACCGCTGCGCCGCGGCCTCGATCGCTGCATCGCCGACCTGCCCGCGCAGCCACGCGAGCGTGCGACGATCCCGTTCATTCTGTACGCGCACCAGATGCTCCATGACGCCCTCCGGAACTGTATATGCAACCATACTGTATATATATACAGGTTTTCGGGGATTTTCAAGAACAATGATCACGCGCAAGGACCGATCCGGGCGATCGCCTACCGGCTGCGGCGGGGTGCCGGTCGCGTGAGATGGCGTGATGACGAAGTCTCAATCGCTCTATACCCGGCGACCTTCGATCGGATATCCCGGATCCGTGTAGCCCGGGGTCGATGCGTGGCCGGGAGGCACCAGACTGTCTACGAACTTCTCGTCTTCGGGTCCCAGTTGCACGTTGAGCGCTTGAACGTAGCTGTCCCAATGAGCCTCTGTGCGAGGACCGGCGATCGTCGAGCTGACCAGTTTGTTCTTGAGCACCCACGCCAAGGCGAAGGCGATCGAAGTCGTACCGCGTGCCTCGGCGTGGGCGGCAACTTGTTGCGCGATCGCCAGCGACTCAGGCCGCCATTCCGTTTGCTGGATGCGTTTGTCGCCGCGCCCTGCGCGCGAATCCGGCGGCGGCGCACCATCCAGCGCATATTTGCCGGTCAGTACACCGCGAGCCAGCGGGCTATAAGGCACGACGCCGATGCCGTAGTGCGCGGCCGCGGGCAATTGCTCGACCTCGGCGGTACGATCCACCATGTTGTAGAGCGGCTCGCTTGCAACCGGCCGATCGATGCCGAGTTGGTCAGCAAGACGCACGATTTCGGCGATGCGCCACCCGCGGAAGTTGGACATGCCGAAGTAACGAACCTTACCCTGGCGAATCAGGTCGCCAATCGCGCGGACACCTTCTTCAAGCGGTGCATCGAGCAGCGCGCGATGGAAGTAGAGGATGTCGATGTAGTCCGTGCCCAGGCGCTTGAGGCTGGCTTCGACTGACTGGATGATCCACTTGCGCGACTGGCCTTGTTCGTTCGGACCCTGAGTCGTCGGATAGCCAAACTTCGTGGCGATCACCCAGCTGTCGCGCCGCTCGGCAATCGCGCGGCCGACGATTTCCTCGGAACGGCCGGCGTGGTAAACGTCCGCCGTATCGATGAAATTGACGCCCTGATCGAACGCCTTATCGATGATTCGCTTCGACGTGGTTTCGTCCGTTTCTCCGCCGAACATCATCGCGCCCAGACACAAGGGCGAAACCTTGAGGGCGCTACGGCCCAGATATCGATAGTCCATTACCTTTCTCCATACAGGCTATGCCTGCGGTTAGTCACGATCTCTTATCGCGCTTTGAAGCCGCCATCGATCGCTAGCGCGTGACCATTGGCGTTGCAATGATGTCTGGGCACATTGCATTGATATTGACGCCCTTGCTGACGTAGTCGAGGTCAGCGCGCTTAAATGTCGAGTCAGATGAAATGATAGACATTCGCCGTCTATAGATTAAGTCCATGAAACCGCAAGCTGTTATGAATGTGATTCATGAGTGCGCTCGCGTGTCTGCGCAAATGGGCGGCGTTTGAAGGCCGTGATGATGAAGACCGGCAAACCGTCAAGGTCCCTTGTCATTATTGACCTTGCGAAGTTAACCAGTGCGCGCCTGCGTGACTAGTGGTTAAATTCCGCAAACGTCTATGAGGGCAGTTCATTAATGCCACGCGAAAATTTCAGCGACCTGCTCGCCTTCATTGCGGTTGCACGCGAACGCAGCTTTACCCGCGCGGCCGCCCAGCTAGGTGTGTCCCAATCGGCTTTGAGCCATACGATCCGTGCGCTCGAGAATAGACTCGGGCTCAGGCTGCTGACGCGAACCACGCGCAGCGTATCGCCGACCGAGGCAGGCGAGGGCCTCCTGCGGACGGTGGCGCCGCGTTTCGAGGAGATCGAAGCTGAACTGACAGCGGTAACCGAGCTTCGCGATGTGCCTGCCGGCACGATTCGCATCACCGCGACAGACTACGCGACGAACACGATTCTCTGGCCCAAGCTGTCCAAGGTGCTCCGCAAGTATCCAGAGATCAAAGTTGAAATCATGACGGATTATGGTCTCACCGATATCGTGGCGGACCGCTACGACATCGGGATCCGCCACGGGGACCAGGTCGCGAAAAACATGATCGCGGTTCGCATCGCACCGGCTATGAAGATGTCGATTGTTGGCTCGCCGGCGTACCTGGAAAAGCAAGCACTGCCGAAAAAACCTCAGGACTTGATGGCGCACAAGTGCATCAATCTGCGTCTGCCGACACATGGGGCGTTTTACGCATGGGAGCTGAAAAAGGGAAGTCGAGAAGTTCAGGTTCGCGTGGAGGGCCAGCTCGCTTTTAACGGCACCTATCACATGCTCGACGCTGCGTTGGCAGGCTACGGCCTTGCATACCTACCGTCTGACCTAGCACAGCCACACGTTGCCGCAGGGCGTCTCGTTCGTGTCCTCGACGATTGGTGTCCGACGTTTCCAGGCTTGCATGCGTACTATGCGAGCCGTTCCGAATCTTCGCGCGCCATGGCACTGATTATCGATTCGCTACGCTATCGTCCGAAAACGAGCTAGATCCGGCGTGGCTTTCCGCGACTCATCCGGTCCGGCAGACCCGGCAGGCTGTGATATGGTCCACAATGCCACGCCAACGAGTATGGCCGCCGATGACCCGCTTCCGGTCGCTGCGAATCTGCTTAGCTCGTCCATGCTCGTGGGCGATGTTGTCGCCGGGCATGGGGTGACGCCATTTTTGCAGGCGGCCCAAACCGCGGGCTGCAAGACAGCGAATGGCGTGCAGATGGTCGAGGCCGTGCAGGAGTTGATGCTCGACTTCGTGCTCGGCAATTAATCGATTAGCGCTGTACTACAGCACCGGCGACGGCGACTGATGAGGAGACCGATGTCATGGAACGCTCTGAATTCCTCGCTGCCACGCGGCAGCTGGCAGCAGCGGCTGAGCTTCTAGCCAAAGCCGGTCCCGAAGACGGGCGGTCCGATGCTTTCCAGATGCTCGCGTTTTTCCGCCGATACGATCATCCCGGTGTCGGTTTGAATGCGGTCGCAACGTCCGACGACGCGCTGTTCGCGCAAACGGGGCACGCTGCACTCACTATGGCTGGACGTAATGAGTTTGCGGCGGCGCACGCGCTTCTCAAGCAGGCCCGGTCGCTTTTGCCGGGGACATGAGCGCATCTGGCGTCTGCCCGAGTCCAACGCAGGGTCTCGTAGCGAAGCCATCTGATTGTCTACCGGCCCTCGTTCCTTCTGATAAACCACGCGCCGGTCAGGAGAGGACCCCAAAAGCAGCGCCGACAATGCCCGCAACACACACGACCGCGGCAATCCCGGAAACGAGCCACAAATAAGCGCCACGAGGCCGATGCTGGCGAGGCAGCACGGTGACGCTGAGTGCGATGAGTAATCCAACCACGAGCGGCAGCATCAACGCGTTGACGACCTGCGCTGCAACGTTCAGCGAAACGAGATTCGGGGCTAGCCAGACGACGTAAGCGCTACCGGTGACGGACACCACGTACACCCCGTAGAACCACGGCGCGCTCGCGGGCCGGTCTTCGAGCGAGCGCCGGTATCCCGCCACTTCGCCCAGTCCCCATGCCAGCGACAGTGAGCAGACTATGGCGGCCACCATCGATGCACCAAGAACCCCTGCACTGAAGAGAAGGCGTCCCGCCTGTGGGCCCACTACGGTCGCGAGGGCGTCACTGATTTCGCCGACGCTTTCCAAAGAGCTCGGGTGACCACGTCCCCATAGCGTTGCGGCTGCGGCGACAAGGACCGCTGCCGTCAGTAGCTGTGTGAGGACGGCGCCAACGGCCGTTTCAACCCGGGCGGCCGTGTAGTCCGCCGGAGTGAGTCTTTTGTCCGCGACCGCCGCCTGCTGATAGAAGACCATCCATGGATTGAACGTCGCGCCAATCAGCGCAGCAGCAAGATATCCAAACTGGTGGTTGCCAAGCGGGAGGGTAGCCATTTGCCGGAACAACTCGTGGATATCCGGGTGCGCTTTCCATGCCACAACGAAAAACATCAATTCGAAGGCGCCAATGACGATGGCGACCTTGTCCACGCGTTTATGCGAGCCCGTGAACACGACGGCTATCAGGGCGGCAACGGCGAGCGGTAACGTAATGGACCGGGATACACCGTACATCTCTCCCACGCCGGCCACTCCAGTGAACTCAGTGACCAGCGAGCCGAGCACGGCAATGACCAGTCCGGTCGCGGATACCCATGCCCATAGTGGACCGAAGTTCGAGCGAATGAGTTCGCCGTGACCTCGCCCGGTAAAAATGCCAAGCCGGACAGTGAGTTCCTGAACCATATAAAGCAGGGGGATGAGGCCTAGTAGCACCACCAGAAGTTGGAGACCCCACTGCGCACCGGCCTGCGCGGCCGTTACAACATTCCCGGCGTCGCAGTCTGCGAGCATGACGAGCAGTCCAGGTCCCCACAAAGCAAACCAGCGCAGACGGGGCGAGACCTTTGGTTTGAGCAGAGAGGAACCAGTCATGCTTTCTGAAAGGAAGCGAAGGTAGTATTCGGCGACTGATTGTAGCGTGACATGTACTGCCGTCAGGCATGACATACCCATCAACGACCTTACATGGTCGAGCAATCAAATGTGCTGCCGATGCCGATGCCGCTGCGTTAGCGCGCTGACTCGCACACCCACCCTATCTCGAAGGCTCGAAATGGACACTTACATCTTGTTGGGCTGTGGTTTTGGCGCGGCTCTGCTGATTGCAATCTGGGGAATCTGGAATCTCAGGTAATCCGCAAAAGGGGGCGCCCGAAGAGCGCGTGACGAAGCCCCCAATTGCGCGAACAAACGTGTGACTCAACACGTTGTAATGGCACAGCAGCATCAGAACACGATGTTGGTCCTCAGGCCCACAACGGCTTCATTGCCGATACGCTGCGACGGGTTCTCCGGATTCGGAATGCCGCCCGCCGGACGGAACGCGTACTGAAAGTCCGCCTGCAACTGCCACCACGGCGTGACCTGGTACTGATAGGTCGCTTCGATGATCGTCTCCGCGCTGCGCGACGGATACCCCGGCGTCGTGAGCGAAGCCGTATCGCTCGCGAGGTTCTGCGCGTGCGAGCCAATCTTCGCGTAGCCGACCGCAATCCCGGCGACGTCATTGTCGCGGCCCTTGAACGGCGCCTTCAGTGCCACACCGACGTTCACCCCCAGGTCGACCAGATTGCGATCGCCCGGAGCGCCCATGACTCTGGCGAACACGCCCAACGATTGCGGACTGTCCGGGCCCGCACGCCAGACCATCTGGTCGGCCACCGCGTAGAAGCTGTAGTCACCCCGATGATTGCGTGGAACGCCGGTGCTGGCCGGATTCGCCAGTGACAGGCCGGTGTTGTCGAACTGCTGGTCGGCAAAATTCCCCGTGTTGTACCAGAAGCCCAGTTTGTAAGTGCTAGGCAGGCCGGTGGGTTTCGGGTCCGATGGGTTAGCCGGTGGCTGGTTGATCGCGTACTGCACTTCGCCGATGAACAGGGCGCTGTCATGCAGGTTGAAATTGGTGCCGTGTGCGTTCAGCTTCTGCGGATCGCCGATACCATTGCCCGCCGGATTACCGTCGAACACACCAGCAAGCACCGTCCACGAATCCGCGGGGGTGGCCCGCACGCGTACCCCGAGTGACGACAACGGATAGGCAGGCCCGCCCGCCGGCATATCGGTGGACGGCAGCACCGGCCAGCCAAACGTGGCGTTCATGAACGTGCTCGCATACTGGCTCGTCATGAATTCCTGGTCGAGACTCTGCTGCCCGATCTTCACATCGACCTTGCCCGCGAGCAGGGACTGCTGATACCAGAGTTCCCACAGTCTTGTCGTCGCTTCCGCTTCGATGCCGGTCGCCGATTGCAGGGTCTGCAGGTTGCGCTGGGTCAGGTTGGTGCCGTGAATCTGCAACGCCGACACATTGAAGGTACCGCCCGGCAGCCCGAATGCTTTTTGCGTGTCCACCACGACACCGAGCTGCGTTAGCCCGTCGTAGGCGCCACTGCGGTGGGTCCCACCGGACAGGTTGTTCAGATATTCGCTGGTCTCCTGCAGGCTGAGCGTGACGCCGTGGTCGCCGAGCCAGGGCCGCAGGCCGCCCATGTCGCCAAAAAGTGTCGCGCGGTCCCAGAAACCGGTCGGCGAAGGCGGCGCCTGGTCCGCCTTCGCCGCGTCCGGTGCGGGCGTTGACGACGATGGCGCGGACTCGGCCGGTGTGGCGGCGGGCGCGGCTTCCCCGCTCGCCTGGGCGAATGCGGGCTGTACGACGCCCAGAGACAGCAGGCAGGTCAGGCTGATGGGGGCGCCGCACATCAGCAAGGTGGTCTTGAGGTTTTTCTTCATGGCAAGTGGAGGCGAGATTATCAGGCGGATAAATCCGTTCGTTTTATGGATAAGACACGCGATATGTGGCGGAACCGTGATCGGACATTGTTCAGGAGAACCACCAGCTCAGCCGCAGCGAGCGACCCAGCTCGTTGCCGACTGCGGAAGTGCACAACATCGCGACCAGTGCAAAAGCGGCTACCGTGACGGCGACAATCGCGTACCCGGTAGGCGTTAAAGGGTTGCCTACATAGGCCACACGAAGCGCGGCGCGCACGGCCGTTTTCCCGGCGCGGCGCAGGTGGCTTGCTACCGCTGACCTATGGGTTCCACTAGCGTGACCGAGGGCGCCGGCGCGTGCCGTTGCCGACACAGGCGTGGATACGACAATGAGATGCGCACGGGCGGCAAGCCGCATTGGGTGCCGGGCATGGACCGCGCCAGCGAAAAACGTACCGAATGATTTGACGAACATAAGCGCATCCCCGTCCTGCCCGGCCAAACCGGGCGACGTGTAACGACGTGACTGCGTCTCGCAAGCGGACTTGCGTCTCGCAAGCGGACTTGCGACAAGCGGCCAAACAAAGGGAGCGTGCTGCTGACAGACTGGCAGAAAGCCAGTCGGTGATGAAGCGCGCTAACCCGACCAGAGCGAGTTAGCGGCGAAGGAGTGTTCCTGCGGCGGCTATCTCGCGGTTACTTCGCCGGCACAGGCCGGCATCGGACTTCCACTACTAGAGCATGTGTCCACGAGGGACTCCTTTTGATGAGACGGGCGGATTGTATTCGGCTCGCAATAAAAACTGCAAGTAAAAAAACCGCAAAGACATCGCAGTCCGAATCTCCTGACCACAACTTCGCACCAAATGATTCTGTTTCTTATTTCAATGTCGTTCCCAGGCAGCGGTGACGTTTCTTTCAATTCTGAAAGAAAATGATGCCAGGAAATTATATTGGCTCTGCTTAACGAATGAAGTTGACTTCGGATTCGAGCGCCGCCTAAAATTTAAAAGTCTTCACAAACGGGGCTGATGCCTTGGACACCTGCAGTAGTCGACCTTCGTATAGTTTCGCTGCCTGACCGGCAGGACGTCCGCGCTCTCTTCACCCAGCCGCCGTCTTGCCTTCAGGCAGACGGTGCGCGCCGTAGTTACCCTCTCCGTGCACCCTTGATTAGCGCCATATGGCCGCAGCGTTTGCGCGTCCATGTGGCACCGCGTCGCGAGCGTCAACTCGCGGCTGCGTCCCTTTGCGCCTTGTCGATTTTTGATGGCGCGGGCGGACGCGTGGATAAGCGCGCGTGTTGCAAACATGCAGCAAGCGCGTACAGACCTCGATAAGGAGCCGCCATGCCGGACAGTGACAGTTACCCCATATGCCGCTCACCTTTACCTTTGCCTGAGGAAAGCGAGTAGACGTCTGTCGCCGCGCGCATAGCACGCCCGGCCTCCCTGTCTGCTGGCTTTCCGCAAATCGCGTTAAGCCAAACGCTCGGAGAAATATCATGAACTTCGGCCTCCTCGTCTCGCAACTGCCGCACGTCCAGGAATCCCGCGTCCACTACGACGCCATGCTCGCGCTGCACGCCCCCGCGCCGCATGCATTTGCCGCCTTCTGGCAGCGCCTCATAACCTTCGTTTCCTGATTTTTACCGCGCAACTTTCCGCCATACGCAAGCGACGTCGTGGTTTCCCGACGCACGCCCTTACGTATGTCGGAGAAGCGCATTTTCCTTTCAATAAACACAACTAGGGAAGAAAGAAAAATGTCTACTCCTACGCAGGTTTCATCCGCGCGGAGCGCAGTACTTGATTCGGCGCACATCGGCGATATCAAGGGTGCGCTAGGCACCATTGCGCACCACGACACCGCCCCGCGCACCAATTGGTGGGCGCGTTTCCGCACACTGCTCGCCATTCTCGGCCCCGGGCTCATCGTGATGGTCGGTGACAACGATGCAGGCGCCTTCGGCACCTACACCCAGGCCGGCCAGAACTACGGCACCACGTTGCTGTGGACCATGCTGCTGCTCGTGCCCGTCCTCTTCGTCAATCAGGAAATGGTGCTGCGCCTCGGTGCCGTCACCGGTGTCGGCCACGCGCGCCTCATCTTCGAACGCTTCGGCAAGTTCTGGGGTGCGTTCAGCGTTGTCGACCTGTTCATCCTTAACGCGCTGACTATCGTGACCGAGTTCATCGGCATCACGTTCGTCCTCGACTTCTTCGGCATCTCCAAGATTCTGGGCGTCTGCATTGCCGCGGCGCTAACGATGGCGGCCGTCAGTACGGGCAACTTCAGACGGTTTGAACGCTTCGCCGTCGTACTGTGCCTCCTGAGCCTGTTGCTGGTGCCGGTGCTGGTGTCGATTCACCCGCCGGTTGGCCAGATGACGCGCGATTTCTTCATTCCGAACTGGCCTGCCCACTCGAAGCTGAGCGATGTGATGCTGCTCGTCATCGGCATCGTCGGCACGACGGTCGCGCCGTGGCAACTGTTCTTCCAGCAGAGCTACATCGTCGACAAGCGCATCACACCACGTTTCATGAAGTACGAAAAGGCCGACCTGTGGATTGGCATTGTGTTCGTGCTGATTGGCGCCGTGGCGATGATTTCATTCTGCGCGGCGATGTACGCCGGCAAGCCCGAGTTCGGCAATTTCACGGACGCAGGTGGTGTGATTGCAGGTCTGGAAAAATACGCGGGTCGCACATCCGCCACGCTCTTCGCGGTGGCACTGCTCGATGCCTGCATCATCGGCGCAGCCGCCGTGTCGCTGTCGACCGCGTACGCGATCGGCGACGTGTTCAAGATTCGCCACTCGCTGCATCGTCCCGTGTCGGACGCCAAGGGTTTCTATCTCGTCTACTTCGGTATTGTTGCCGCCGCTGCAGCGCTGGTGCTGATTCCCGGTAGCCCGCTTGGTCTGCTGACTGAAGCCGTGCAAACGCTCGCGGGCGTATTGCTGCCGAGCGCCACCGTATTTTTGCTTCTGCTGTGCAACGACAAGGCTGTGCTTGGCCCGTGGGTCAACTCGAAGAAACTGAACCTGTTCACGGGCGCCGTTATCTGGGTGCTGGTGATGCTGTCCATCATCCTGACCGCCTCGGTCGTCTACCCGGACATCACGGGCGAAACGATTCTGGAAACGCTCGCTGGCGGGACGCTGCTGGCAATCTTTGGCTACGCCGCCACGGTCGGGATTCGCCGAGTCCGTCGCGAAGCCGCGGATAGAGACGAGCAGAAGTATCCGAAGAACGCCCGCGATACGTGGCGCATGCCGCCGCTGGATGAGCTGGCGCCGCCGAATCTCACGCTGTCCAAACGCGTCTGGATGGGTGTGCTGCGCGGCTATCTGATCGTGGCAGTCGCACTCGTTGTCGTGAAGGTCGTGCAGATGACACTCCTGAAATAAAACAAACGCCCGCGCCGACCGCATTTTCGGTCATTCGCACAGACGCAGTGCACATCTCGCCGTTGCGACGCGGATGAGAATCCATGCAGTGTTTCGAGCGACGGTTCAAACCATCAGAAGGTGCTGATATCCGCTGCGCTGCGATGGTTTAACCTTAAAGAAGCATCCGACAGGTTGCGCGTCGCGCGAGAGCCCGTTCTTTCAGGGCGTGCAGCATCGCGCGCGCCAGACGCAAAATGATCTTCAGCGGTTTTGCCGCCGGGCGGCAGGCTGTGCGCCCGGCGCGCTTCCCTATGAAAAGAACAGGCAAACATGACCCTTGACTTTGTTTTGCGTCTACTCGCTGCATTTGCATGTGGGGTGGTCATTGGGCTCGAGCGCCAGATGCGTCAACGGACAGCAGGGTTGCGTACGATTACGCTCGTTGCGAGCGGTGCCTGCCTGTTCGTCACCCTTGGGGTGCTGACTGGAAACGGGACGACCGGCGTGACACAAATCGCCTCATATGTCGTCTCTGGTGTCGGCTTCCTCGGCGGTGGCGTCATCATGCGCGACAAGGGTTCGATACAAGGCGTCAATACGGCAGCCACGCTCTGGTGCTCAGCCGCAGTCGGCGTTCTATGCGGTGCGGGGCACTTTGGCCCCGCCGCCGCAGGAACCGCTGTCGTGTTGCTCACGAATACCGTCCTGCGCGAAGTGAGCCGCGCGATCAATATCTCCCCGGTATCGGCCGCAGACCTTGTGCGTGAGTACACGCTCACCGTGGTCTGCCGCGAAGCCGACGAAGTGCATATCCGTGCATCGCTGTCCAATTCGATGTCCTCCGCGCCGCTTTCGTTCCAGAGTTTGACTAGCCGCGACTACGAGGACGACCCGCAACGTATCGAGGTGACGGCGACACTCAAGCTGCACCCGAAGGATCAGTCCAAGCTTGAGCACATCGCCAGCCGTCTGAGCATGGAGAAAGGCGTCTCGAGCGTCAGCTGGTTGGGCCTCGACGCTGAGCCCACGCCGGAATAACTTTCCTGCGGAACCGCCGGGCGACGCGCACGCTCGCCGTACTTCATGGCAGGTGCAGCCGCGCTTTCACACGTGAGGAATGACGTGTGAAAGCGCGGCCACCCTCTCAGTCAAGTTCGAAATATTCCGTTTCAGAACTCACAACTCCATGGTCAACAACGGCGTCGTCAGGCGCGTTGAGCAGATGAACGGCCATAAAGCCGCCCGTCAACCGGATTGGAGATGATGACCATGAAACTCGCTTACAAACTCGCCGCTGTTGCCACCCTCGCGATGCCCTTCACCGGCATTGCGTCAGCACAAACGAACTGGGACGCGACTCATCCGCGCCGCGCGGAAGTGAACCAGCGACTCGCGAATCAGGACCATCGCATTCATCAGGAGGTCCGTGAGGGCGACATGTCGCATAGGGAAGCGGCCAGACTGCATCGCGACGATCATCAGATTCGCCAGGAAGAGCGTGACATGGCAAGCCAGGACCGTGGCCACATCACGAAGCGCGAGGACTACGCGTTGAACCAGCAGGAAAACCACGTTAGCCGCCAGATTGGGCAATAGGGTTGGCAACAACGCCCAGCGTCGAGTCTCAGAAGGCTCGGCGCTGGTTTGCCTGAATCAACCCGGTCTATATGGTGACGCCGCGCCCATGTCCACGGTTTGGAAGTCACGGCAATGGGCCGCGCGCCACGCTTCGAGACCGTTACCTTATCCGACGCCCATGTCCTCCGACTTGTTGGAGGGGAAAATGAAAAACTCAAGCGACCAATCCCTACGCTGCCAGGTAGAAAAGTGGCTTGCCCCGGCACCCGGAAGTCCGGTTCGGGTGACTGAATTCAGTCGCACCCGTTGGGATGGCAGACGCTACGTGTGCGTCAGAACTTCGTCATCGGCCGGTGCCCGCGCGTTGCTTTTCTTCCGGCACGATGACGGGAGCTGGTGCGTGTTCCCGGTCTCGTTCACCAATCACTTCTAACGCGCTGCGATGGGCTGCGGGCGCTCAGATATTAATCTGACCACCCATTTCTACCACGCGGTTAGCGGGCAGGCTGTAATACTCGGCCGCCTGCGCCCCATTTCTTGCAAGAAACGCGAACAGCTTCTCGCGCCAGAGCGGCATCGATTTACTTTCACCGGTCGCCACGATGGTATCGCGCGCGAGGAAGAACGACGTATCCGCCGCTTCGTACTTCCAGTTCGGCATCTGTTTCTGCGCCAGTTCGAGAATGGCAGGGACGTTTGGAATCTCCATGAAGCCGTGGCGAACCGTGACGGCGTAGCATCCGTGCCCGAGGTCGACCACTACCGCTTTGCGCTGGTCGGGAACATGCGGCACGTTGTCTGTTGTACCTGAAAGGAAGATGTTGACCTGATGCATGACACCGTTGTGCTTCAGGTTATGCAGAAACGCGGAGGGCGCCATGTCTACGACCCCACCCGGAAAAACGGCCGTGCCATTCACGCGCGGCGGGGCGTGCTCGCCGTCGCACAGGGAGTGAATCAAGGCCACCAGCGGCATATTGTCGGCTTTCATCTTGTCGACGACCGTCTCGCGTCCCTTATGCCAGGTTGTCATCACGGTAAACAGCACGCCCCCGGCGAGCAGCGGAAACCAGCCGCCTTCGAGCACCTTGCTAACGTTGCTTGCCACGAACACCGCGTCGACCAGGGCCAGGGGACCGATGACAGCCGCGGTTGCAAGCGGCTTCCAGTTCCAAAGACAATGAGTGATGAAGTACATCAGCAAGGTGGTCAGCAGCATGGTCGATGCCACTGCAATACCGTAAGCTGCCGCCAGATTGTCAGAGGACTTGAAGAACACCACGAGAAAGACGACGGCCGCGTAAAGCGAGACATTGATGAACGGGACATACACTTGTCCGATCTCGTGCGTCGACGTGTGCACGACCGGGATGCGCGGCAGGAAGCCGAGCTGGACCGCCTGCTTGGTCATCGAAAAAGCCCCCGAGATAACGGCCTGCGACGCGATGATAGTGGCCGCCGTGGCAAGCACGACCAGCGGCACGAGCGCCCAGCCAGGCGCAGATTGAAAAAATGGTTGAGCGATCGCTGAAGGCGTTTCCAGAACCAGCGCCGCCTGACCGAAATAGTTCAGCACCAGGCTGGGTAGCACGAGAAGCAGCCATGCTAGACGGATCGGCTTTTTGCCGAAATGGCCCATGTCGGCGTAGAGAGCCTCGCCGCCGGTCAGCGCCAGAAAGACCGAGCCCAGCACGACGAACGCGGTGGTCGGCGCGTGGGTGATGAACCTGATGGCATAGAGCGGCGATACGGCCTGCACAATGGCGGTATGCGTAACGATATGGGATAGGCCGAGCGCCGCGAGTGTCACGAACCATACGATCATCACCGGTCCGAAAACTTTGCCGACCGCGCCCGTGCCGCGTTTCTGAAGTTTGAAAAGGCCGGTGAGAATGACGAGCGAAATAGGAACGATCCATTCACTCAGATGGGGGTCCACGAGTGTCACGCCCTCCACGGCGGATATCACCGAAATTGCCGGCGTGATCATCGAATCGCCGTAGAACATGGCCGCGCCGAATACCCCGAGCGTCAGTAGAACGCCGCGCAACCGCGCGGGGGCGACACCGGATGCCAGTGCGGTGAGCGCCAGGATGCCGCCCTCACGATCGTTGTCCGCGCGCATGACGAAGCTGACGTACTTCAGCGTGACGACAATGATGATCGACCACAGAATCAGCGACACAATGCCGAACACGTTGGTTTGCGTGATACCGCCGGCCGCCTTCAGGCACTCGCGAAGCGTATAGAGCGGGCTGGTTCCGATATCACCGAAGACAACCCCGATTGCGCCGAGCACAAGGCCGGGCGCAGCTTGTTTTGCAGGAGAGGCTGCGCTGAGAGCAGTGGAGGACATAGGGGTTCTAAGTTGAGTATTTCGGTAGGCGCGCGGCGTATTGATAACCGCGACTTCTGCGCGTGATGCGCGCGGTAAGCCTGCCCCAGGCTTGGCTGGAAGGGGCCTCTCGCGTGCTTGCGAAACTTGTGATGCGTGAGCGATCTGCTGCTATCTCAAGCGCCAGATCCCCCGTGCTGCAATGAGCAAAGCCATGGCGAACCCGCCGCCGAGGAGGATGTAGGTGGCCATCGAAATGAAATGTTAATGATATGTGATTGAAAGGAGTGGCCGTGACATTGCGTCGTATGCTACCGGCTCTACCTTTCAGAATATCTGTCGATGACGCTTTGGCCCGGCCTAATCCGCCGCGCGTTCTTGGCTCGTCGATGCAGTAGCGTGCTCGCCGGCGTTCAGGAATGGTTTGGCGATGTTCTCCAGGCGGTGCTGGAGCGGCTTTACAAGGCGGAGTTTACGAGGTGGAGGGCGACAATCCGCAGCACCGTTTGACGGTAATGCCGCTTGCGTTTCTGGAAGGGTTCAACCCGTGGTAGCTCGCCTGGTCATGACCGCGACGACTGCGTCACCCATCTGGCCTGTGCCGACCTTGGTCGTGCCTTCGGCGTAAATGTCCGCCGTACGCAATCCCGACGCGAGCACATCCTTGACCGCCAATTCGATGCGGTTTGCGGCGGTGGCCTGGTTGAGTGAGAAACGCAACATCATGGCAGCGGACAGAATCGTCGCCAAAGGATTCGCGATGCCCTTGCCCGCGATGTCCGGAGCGCTGCCGTGGCTGGGTTCATACAGGCCCTGATTGCTCGCATTCAGACTGGCCGATGGCAGCATGCCGATAGAGCCAGTGAGCATCGCGGCTTCGTCACTGAGGATGTCCCCGAACAGGTTGCCGGTGACGATCACGTCAAATTTCCTGGGCGCCTTGACCAGTTGCATCGCTGCGTTGTCGACGTACATGTGGTCAAGCTCCACGTCGGGGTAGTCCTTGCCGACTTCGGTCACGATGTCCCTCCAGAACTGCGAGGTTTCCAGCACATTGGCCTTGTCTACGCTGGTGAGACGCTTGTTGCGCTGGCGCGCGGCCTGAAACGCGACATGGGCGATGCGCTCGACCTCGGGACGCGAGTAGCGCATGGTGTCGAAACCCTCCTGCGCGCCGGGGAAGTGACCGTCGACAGCGGTGCGGCGTCCACGGGGTTGGCCAAAATAGACGTCGCCGGTTGCATCGCGGATGATCAGGATGTCGAGGCCTGAGACCAGTTCGGGTTTGAGGCTGGAAGCGCCAACCAGTTGCTCGTAGCAGATCGCGGGGCGGAGATTGGCAAATAAAGCCAGGTGCTTGCGCAAGCCCAGGATTGCCTGCTCGGGACGTAAGTGGCGGTCCAACTGGTCATATCGCCAGTCGCCAACGGCGCCAAACAGCACGGCGTCAGCCTCCCGCGCCAGTTTAAGCGTGGCTTCTGGCAAGGGGTGACTGTGGGACGCGTACGCAACACCGCCCACCAGGGCGAACTCGGTTTCAAATTTCAGGTCCAGGACGTTCAGGACCTTGATGGCTTCAGCGATGATTTCGGCCCCGATGCCGTCGCCGGGAAGGATTGCGATTTTCACGGTCAATTTTTCTGCAGGTTGAATAGTTCACTCGCTCGTTTCAAGTCTTTGCCTATCGACCCGAGCGCCCGGTTGTTCAAGAAGGCATTGTTTACCCGCTTTAAAACCGGTACAAGGCAACTGTTTATCCTGGGTTTAATGCTACCGTGATCGAACCTGATAGCCGCGATGAGGCAGCCAATTTCCACAAGACATGATCGCCAGGCAATTACCCAACATGAGCATTGCCGAGCTGCTTTCAATCCTGAACTCGACGCGCAATGCATTTTTCGGCGCGGACGTGCATCCTCGCTTCAAATCGGATAGGAATGCAAACGAAAAAGAACCGGCTGGCCGAGGGATCGCCTGGCGACGAGATCGAGGAGTGGGGTTGGCCTGAGAGCGGCGCCCCTCGAAAGACCGAAGCGGAGGTGAGTCGTTCGAAGCCGGCGGTGGACGCAAGCGGCCGATTGCGTCAAATTGTTGGTCGACAAATAAACCTGAAAATCAAATTAATACAGTAACAAAAACTGGCCTCAGCCCGATACGATAGTGGAAAACGCTGCCTGTCGGCCACAACAGTGGTCTTTAGTAACGGGCATCCATTCCCTTTCCAAACAAGCCCTCAACACCTCCTATGCCACGCCCGATCGTTGCACAGATTCATCCCGACGCAGTCAGCCACAACCTCTCCCTCGTCAAGCAGCGGGCGCCTCGATCACGGACTTGGGCCGTCGTCAAAGCCAACGCCTATGGACACGGAATCGATCGTGTGTTCCCGGCACTCGCGAAGGCCGACGGCATCGCGCTGCTCGATCTTGACGAAGCGGTCCGGGTGCGTGAGTTGGGTTGGACCAAGCCGGTTCTTCTTCTGGAAGGTGTCTTCAGGACAGGTGACGTGCAAATCGCCCAACAGTTCGATCTTTCCATGGCCGTGCATTGCCGTGAGCAACTCGACCTGTTGCGCTTGTCGCCGTCACGTGAGCGCATCAACGTGCATCTGAAAATGAACTCCGGGATGAATCGCCTTGGATTCCGGCCCGACGCGTACCGCGCCGCATGGGAGGAGGCCAGTTCGATTCCAGGCATCTCGGACATCACGTTGATGAGCCACTTCGCGAACGCTGACGATGGCGACGTGGCATGGCAGATGGATCGCTTCGATGCAGTGACTCACGGCATACCCGGCCAACGAAGTCTCGCGAATTCAGCGGCCGTTCTGTGGCATCCCCAGGCTCATCGCGACTGGGTGCGCCCGGGTGTCGTGCTGTACGGCGGCTCGCCCACCGGTCAGTCGCGCCATATTGACGACGTGGGCCTGCGCGCCTCGATGACGCTCAAGAGCGAAGTGATCGGCGTGCAGTCATTGTCGGCGCAGGAGACCGTCGGTTATGGCCGTGCCTTCGCCGCGAATACCGACATGCGCATCGGTGTGGTGGCATGCGGCTATGCGGACGGATATCCCCGGCACGCATCGACGGGTACGCCAATCGCTGTCGACGGAATCATGACGCAAGTGGTTGGCCGCGTCTCGATGGACATGCTCACCGTCGACCTGACACCGTGCCCGCATGCGCAGGTTGGTTCAAAGGTCGAACTGTGGGGCGAGAAGGTCAACATCGATGACGTCGCGCATGCTTCAGGGACGATCGGGTATGAACTGATGTGCGCCTTGGCAAAACGGGTGCCTGTAGAAGTCAAAGCAGCGCAATAGCGGTGCAACCAGGCATTTTTGTGTTTACGTAATAATTGCGAGGAGCGTACGATTCGACCCACTAACCATAAAATGCGCAGGTCATGGCTTTCAGCGAACCAAGGTCTCCATTTTTCAAGTGGGTCGTGTCCTCCGCTCAGGATCTGAGCGCCGAGAATCGGCAAATATTGCTGGCCAATCTGTTCACGCGCACTGCGTCGATCGTGTTTGCGTCGATCTGCGAAATCAGTGTTTGCGCGACCGCGTTCTATCTCTATCCCAAAGCCCTTTACGCATGCTGGGGCAGCGCCGTCGTCGCGTTGCTGATTACCCGCCTTGCCTTGATCTGGCTGTGTTGCCGGCGCAGCGCGCTGGGTCAGCCGACACCCACATCGGCATTTCTTTTCGCGAGCCTTCTATGGAGCGCGCTATTCGGGTTCGGCACCTTCTTGTGCAATACCAGCGGAGATCAGACGCTTTTCCTGCTCGGCAACGTTTGCGCGGTGGGTGTGATCGGCGGCCTGGCTGGACGAAACGCCGGGACGCCCCGCCTCGTGCTGCTCCAGATTTCGTTCATTCTCGGGCTGTTAGGCGCGGGGGCGGCGCTGTCTCCCGGCTCCGGCAAGCTCGTGCTGCTGTTTCAGGCGCCGTTTTGCGCCGCTGGCTTCTTTACGGTTGCGCTGCGTAGCAATCGTGACACCGTTGCGTTGCTGCTGGCACGCGAAAACAGTCATCGCCTTGCCCATGAGGACAGTCTCACTGGCCTGCCCAATCGCGCGCGTATCAGCGAGCTCCTGCTGGAGCGTACCCAGGCAGGCTTGTTGCGTCAGGATCAATTGTTCGCTGTTTTGCTTATCGATCTCGACGGCTTCAAGGCGATCAACGACAGCCTCGGCCATGCCGCTGGCGATCAGATCCTTCAGGAAGCGGCGGTCCGATTGCGTGAAGTACTGCCGACCGGCGATCTCGTGGGACGGCTGGCCGGCGACGAGTTCGTCGCCATTTCCGACGGCACCGGGCTGAACCGCGACGTGCGGTTGCTGGCGGACCGGATCGTCAAGACGCTGGCGCGGCCTTTCGCACTCAGCGAGGCGCGGGTGCATATCGGTGCGAGCGTGGGCGTCTCGCTCTATCCGGAACACGCGAGGACCGGGCCGCAATTGTTGATCTGTGCGGATCGCGCCTTGTACGCGGTCAAACGCAGCGGCAAAAGCGCGTACGCGCTCTTCGATGCCTTCAGGCACGCGTCCGACGAAAGTCTGAGCCTCCTGCGAAGCGATCTGGAGGGCGCAATGCAGTCTTATAGCGGTTTGCGCATGGAGTACCAGCCGATTATCGACCTCAGCGACGACACGATTTCCGGCCGCGAGGCACTGCTTCGCTGGACGCACCCGACTCGCGGCGAGCTTTCTCCCTCCGCATTTATTCCCACCGCCGAACGGACGGGCCTCATCCTCGCACTCGGCGAATGGGCCTTGCTGCAATCATGCACGGAAGCTGCCACCTGGCGTGACGCAGTGAGCGTCGCTGTGAATGTTTCGCCGGTGCAATTGCGGGAGGAATCGTTCGCCTCGACGGTCGCGGCGATCCTTGGCAAGACGGGGTTGCCGCCGGCGCGTCTGAATATCGAAGTCACGGAAACGGTGTTGTTGAGCGACGATATCGTCACGCGGCTCAACGTCGAGAAGCTTCGCGCGTTGGGAATTGGCCTCGCGCTCGACGACTTCGGCACCGGGTTTTCAACCATGTCGACGCTCGTGCGCTTCTCATTCGACAAGCTCAAGATCGACAGTTCGTTCGTGAAGGAGTCCGTGCATCGGCGCGAATCCGCGGCTGTGGTTCGCGGGATTGTGGCTTTGGCACGGGAGATCGGCATACCGACCACGGCGGAAGGGATCGAGACGCAGGAGCAGCTGAATTTTGTGCGTGTGTGTGGATGCACGCATGCTCAGGGTTATCTTCTGGGCAAGTCGGTCTGTGGTGAGGAAATTCCGCACCTCGAAAATAGGCTTGCCGCGCCCGCTGAATCCAGCGGGCGCTGATCATTGCGGCCTGCTTTTACTGACGCAGTTCCGGCGAATCCTGCATGGCTGCCTGCAGCTTTTGCACGGCGTCAATCGTCGCGCGCTGGGCGGCGAGACCGAAATTGCGCTTGAACTCGCCAAACTCCGCGTGACCGCTGCCTGTCACTTCCTTTTTTGTCACGAGCTTGCCGCTCGGATCTGTCACGGTACACACGAGCGTCACCGAAAAGTCGGTCGGTGGCCAGGTCAGGAGGCTCGGCGACGAAGAAGTCGTCGAGATGGTCGGCGTGACGACATAGCTCAGGCTTTTTGATTGGACCGTTGCCTGATCAGGCGCGGCATTCAGCTTCACCACATTGCTGAACACCTGGCTGAGTTCGACGTAGATCGGAAGCTCCAGATCGCGATACGGTTTGTAGGCCACCTTGTCGCCACCGCCGCCCGGCGTGACGACTTCCTTTGCGCGCAACTCGTCTGTAATGACGAGCCCAACCGTCTTGTTGATGATCGGCTGCGTTTGGGCCGTCGCCGTTGCTGCGGTCGTGGTGGTTGCGGTGAGCGCTGCCGGGTCGCCGGAGATGGTGATGTCGTGTGCGCAACCTGCGAGCGACGCAATGGCGCCGGTGACCGCGATACTGCGAATGAGGTGGATCAGTTTCATGATGATGTCTGGTCTGCGAGAAAAGGAGGATTACTGGATGGCTTGCATGAATGCGGGATCCGCGTAGAGCGACGCGAGCAGTTTCTGGACGATGAGCGGATACTCCTGAGTCGCCCTCGGAATCGCGATCGCGGCTGCGAATGACGAATCCCATTGCGTCGTCGCGCTTTTCACGCTGTCATATCGCACTTCGTCGCCGCGCTTGACGATGAAGCGAGCGGAGATCGTGCCGGTGGCCGTGCCGATGTTGGCATCGACGTTATTCTTCAGCAGCACGCCGCTCAGTTCGACCTTGGCGTCGGGTGACAGCGCGCGGGCGATCGTCAGTTCCTGTTGTAAGGCGCCGGAGAGGTATTGGGCAAACGAATCGCCAACGGGCGAAGTCATGCGGTTCGCGCGCAGTTGCACAGATGAATGATCGCCATCGGCTTTATCGTTGGTGAAAGTGCCGAGACGCGTTGCCAGAGGCGATGCGTTCTTGAGCGTCTGGATATTGTCGACGGAAGCCGAATAGGGCGGCGCGACAACTGAGCAAGCGGCGAGCGCGGCAATCGGGATGATGAGGAGAATCCTTCGCAAAGCAAACATGGGCTTCTAATGCCTCTTTGGTTATGGTCTAAATGAGGTGGCCGACCGCCTCGACGCTTATGTAAAGGCGGTTCATGTGTTATCGGCAAGTCCAGAGAAAAATTGACTGAAGGCCTATTCTCTTTTTCGCTGAAAGCTAATCGTAATAAACTCGCGCGAGAAGGCGAGAAGTATTGACGAGTTGATTCAGAATTAACCGGTCTATGGTCGGCCATTGCATGACGGCCAATGGCGCCGACTTATCTCCACTAGCGCACGCTCATGATGCGATACCGAGGTCGACATGGAACACACATGGCAATTCCAGCTAAGAATCACCGTCTCGCCCAAACTTGCCGGCGATCTGCGCGCAAATCCGCAGGGTGTTTCGCATGCCGCGCTTCATGATGTGCTATGCCGGCACAACGCGACCTTGAAGTGTCAGTTCGACGCTTTCGCCGACTACGTGAACGAAGCGGAAAAGCAGGGAACGGAAAACTATCCGCTTTATCAATGGACCCGGCAGACAATCGAGAACCCGGAGAAGAAAGCAAAGTACTTGCAGTCGTTCACGGTCTATGTGAACGGCGACGAGATATACGGCAAGGAAATCGCCGACGTGATGGAAGCTGAATTGCAGGCACTCGTCAGTGACGAAGGCATTAAAAACGTCGCAAGGTTCGATACCAATCCCGCGAATAATCCGCAGCCGCCCAAGCGCTAACACTTATCCGTAGTCCGCCTGTTTTTTACCACGACACTCGCATGTAATAAACGGTAATTATCGTCTCGGCACCGCTTGCGCCTAAGCGCGGCGGTTGCCGACGCGCGATCGCGTCCGTCATTCATTTCCACGGAGACACTCATGCCGACTTCGGCATTCCGGCTTTTTGCGCTCGTCGGCGCTATTGCAGTGACAGCGCTGCTTGGCGCGTGCGGCGACGGTCTGTCGTCTCCTTCGCCGGTGCCCGCTGCAGCGGTCAAGGCAGCATGCGGCAACGCCACTGTCGCTAATGCGCGCATGAGTTGCCCGCCGGGTTTCGTCCCACCCGCCTCCTGAGCTCAGAATTCAAACTAGGTCCATCGCATGGTCACCAAAACGCGTCGAGATTTTCTGAAGCTGTCCGCCGGACTGGCGGGTGCGACAGCCGCCACCACCCTGTTTCCCGAATCGATTCGCAAAGCGCTCGCAATCGAGCCGACTTCGGTGACGGGTACGATTCAGGACGTGCAGCACATTGTTGTCTTCATGCAGGAGAACCGCTCGTTCGATCACTACCTCGGTCACCTGAGTGGCGTGCGCGGTTATAACGACCGCTTTCCCGTGACGCTGCCGAACGGCCAGCCGGTGTGGTTCCAACCGCGTCAGGAGGATCAGACGAAGGTGATCGCGCCGTTCCGCTACGACACGAGCAATCCGAACGTCAACGCGCAATGTATCGGCGGTCTGCCGCACACGTGGGCCACCACGCACGGTGCGATCGACAGCGGCCGCGCCGACAAGTGGGCCGTGCAGAAGAGCAATATGACGATGGGCTATCACGTGCGTGAGGACATTCCGTTCCATTACGCGCTCGCGGATGCCTTCACCGTATGCGACAACTACTTCTGTTCGATCCCGGGCAACACGCACCCGAACCGCATGTATCTGATGACGGGGATGGTCGACCCGCTCGCCACCGGTGGCGGCCCGCTACTCGACAACACCGATTACATCGACAATCAGTTCGACGCGATCAAGCTGCAGCCCTTCAACTGGACCACGTATCCCGAGCGGCTCGAGACGGCCGGCATCTCGTGGCAGATCTACCAGCAGGGCACCGGCTTCGACAATTTCAGCGGCAACTACGGCACGAACATGCTGGCCTCGTTCCAGAACTTCGTGAATGCACCGGCGGGTTCGTCGCTGCAGAACCGCGGCATGAGTACACGCACGCTGACGCAGTTGAAGGCCGACGTACATGCCAATGCATTGCCGCAAGTGTCGTGGCTGCTGCCACCTGCCGCGTACTCGGAGCATCCGAAGTTCACACCGCTCTACGGCGCCAATTACATCTCGACGATCCTCGATGCGCTGACGTCGAATCCCGATGTGTGGAGCAAGACGGTCCTGTTCATCATGTATGACGAGAACGACGGTTTCTTCGACCACGTGGTGCCGCCGCAAGCACCCACGTTGCCGGGCTCGGGCATGAGTACCGTGGACATCTCGCTTGAACGGCATAACGTCGTGACGGCGACGCAAGCGGGTACTTATACCGCCGACAATCTGCCGTACGGCCTCGGCCCGCGCGTGCCGATGACCGTGGTGTCGCCGTGGTCGAAGGGCGGCTTCGTCTGCTCGCAGGTATTCGATCACACGTCGGTGCTGCAATTCATCGAGAAGCGTTTCGGCGTGATCGAAACCAATATCTCGCCATGGCGCCGTGCAATCTGCGGCGACCTGACTTCGGCGCTCGACTTTTCGAAGACCGACTCGAGCATGCCGTCGCTGCCGAGTACGCAAACCTATGTTGCACAGGCCGATATGCAATGCGCGCGGTCCACGGCGCAGGCCGCGCCGGCCAGTACCGCGCAGCAACTGGTGACGGCGCAGGAGCCCGGCACGCGGCCCGCGCGTGCGTTGCCGTACGAGTTGCATGTGAACGGGCAGGTGCAGTCACAAGGCTATGCGCTGACGTTTGCGAACACCGGCACGCAGGGCGCACATTTCTGGGTGTACACGGGCGATCCGACTGCGATGCCGCGTCGATACACCGTCGAGGCCGGCAAGCAATTGACCGATACGTGGGCGTTCGACGCGAACGGCAACTACATGGTGAACGTCTACGGCCCGAACGGTTATTTCCGCCGCTTCGCGGGATCATCTACGGCGGACGCTGCTGCCAAGCCGGATGTCGTGACTTGCTACGACGTGGCCAACGGCAACGTCTACGTCACGCTGTCCAACGCGGGGAGCACGCCGCTCACGGTCACCGCGGCCGACGTCGCCTATGGCCAGGCGCCGCTCACGGTGACGGTGCCGGCGGGCAAGAGCGTGGAGGCACATTGGGACCTGTCGTGCAGCAGTCAGTGGTATGACTTTCAATTGACTGTCGCGGGCAATGGGAGCTGGTTGCGACGCATTGCGGGTCATGTCGAGACGGGCCAAATCAGCATTACCGATCCGGCGGCAACCGCGCCGGTAACGAAGGCGATTTAAGCGTGTGGATTCGACGTTTCTTTCAATGTCATTTCGGCGTCTGTGCAAACTGGTAAATCAATTTTACATTTGGCGACAACGCGCCGAGTTCGTGAGAGGATGGCATTTCACTTTTTCTCGCGGAGGGCGAAATGGGACTCTTGGACGAAGTAGGCAAGATCGCTGGCGCAGTAGCTGCCGTTGAGGCGGCAGAAAAAGTCGATCCGGACGCAGGTCTGCTAACGAAGGGTGTTGCAGCGGTTGCGGGCTTTGAAGGTGCCGGTGCATTGGAGGGGTTGGTCGAGAAGAAAGACGGCGAGAAGCAGGACGACGCCGACAATGCTCAAGCCACCGACGATACGAATCCTCAGACGTGATTTCGCGCTGTTAGCGAACCAGTCCAGAACGGGCCAACCCTTAGCGGGGTTGGCCCGTTTTGTTATGGTGAGCCGGCATTGGAGCGCGTAACAATTCGCACGGCTCTCTAGCTTCATTACCGCGACATGCGAAATAGAGGACGATTCTGTGACCATTTCTGCAACACGCCGGCGCTTGGCCCTTGGGTTGCCCATGCTCCTTAGTCTTCGAGCTACACCCACTCTGGCCGCAAATGCATCTCCATTGGCCAACATCGAACGCCGCAATGGCGGACGCCTTGGCGTGTTCGCTATCGATACCGGCTCGGGCCGAACCTTGGCTCATCGCGCTGACGAGCGCTTTCTGATGTGCAGCACCTTTAAGGGACTGCTCGCCGCGCAGGTGCTATCCCGCGTGGATGCCGGCAAGGAGGATCTTGCCCGTCTTGTGCGCTACACCGAGAAAGACCTCGTCTTTACGTCGCCTGTGACGAAGGCGCATGTCGCACAAGGCGCGATGTCGGTCGGCGCGTTGTGCCAGGCCATCGTCGAAGTGAGCGACAACACGGCGGCTGTGTTGTTGATGAGCGATGGCGGTGGTCCCGCCGGTTTGACGCAATTCGTTCGCAGTCTCGGCGATACCGTGACTCGCTCCGATCGATACGAACCCGAGTCGAACAAATATAGCGGTGTGCTCGATACCACGACGCCTCGATCGATCACAACGTCGGCGAGCAAGATTCTCTTGGGGAACGTTCTCAGTCCCCAATCGCGTGCGCAACTGGAAAACTGGATGATGACGTGCACACCGGGTCTGAACCGGCTCCGCGCGGCGTTACCGCCGGATTGGACAGCGGGTGACAGACCCGGAACAAGCGTGGAAGAAGAAACCAACGACTACGCGATTGTTCGCCCACCGGGACGCGCTCCGCTTCTCATCGCAGCCTATTACGATGCACCGGCGCTTGCTATGCCGGCTCGGGAGGCCGTGTTGCGTGAGGTCGGTGCTGCATTCGTGAAGTGGACGTCGGATCGGACATGATGATGGTGAGCCAGCGTAACCCGCGGATTGGCTGGCGATGTAAGACTGCTGCTATTCGCCGGGTTTCTCGTGCTATCGGCAGCGTTGAGTGCCTGTATCGCCCGACTTTTTGCCGAGCCGCTAAACCGCAGGATCAGAGATTGGCGCGTGGCTGCATAGAGGCTGTTGGCACTGCGAGCCCGTCGTCAGCCCGCTGACGGTTGACGGACGAAGCGACGCTTTGCGCTCTTATCCTGCCGTCGTCGCGCGCAACCGATCCGCGCTTACGGCGCTAACGCGCTTTGCCCCGAGTACTCTTCCTGGCGGTCAAGGCGCGCGGCGTATCTTTAGCCGGCGAGGCGCCGCCGCCGTTCATCTGCTCCATCCACGACAAGGCGTCGACGTACGACAGGAACTGCTGGAGATAGCCCGGTGACAGCTCGCGCATCAGCGAGAGCGACCGATGCACGAGGCTGCTCGAGTTGAGCGGACCAGCATTACCCGGCGCCTTCTTCAGCGACTGCCGCAACTGTTTCTCGGACCGGACCTTGGACCAGGTCTCCCTGAAGTATTCGAGCGCCTCCAGTTCCGGATATGAGGGGCGCCGGGGCGCGGGGTTGCCCGCTGCGGGGCTGCATCCGTCTGCGGGCGCATGGCTGGCGATGTAGTCGATCAGTCCGGCCAGCGCGCCGCGTGCGGGTTCGCTGGATGATGCCGCAGTGCCGGTGCCGGTGCCGGTGCCGGTGCCGGTGCCGGTGCCAGAGCCAGAGCCAGAGCCAGAGCCAGAGCCGACATCGACAGCCTTGGATGTGCCGCGCTCAAGATCATCCGCATAGGCCGCGATCAGTTTGGACAGCTTGTCGTCCAGAAGACACCGCGCCTCGCCGCTGTGGCCGGCTGCCCGCCGATCCAGCGCCTCGATGAAATGAAAGCGAATGGGATCCAGCCGATCGGCGCCGCGCTCGCGCCACGCGTCGAGCGTCGCCCGGGTGCCGCTTGGCTGACCGCCAGCGTCACTGCTCGCGCTAGTCACACTACTCACGGGGCTTCACCGCTGCAGTCGAAGGCCTAGGGACCGGTGCTATTTCCACTCGCCGGTTCTTAGCCCGACCTTGGTCGTCGGCATTCGAACTGACGGGCTGCTGGGAGCCAAACGCGGCCGCAAATACGGACGAGGAGGGAACGCCCTCATCGATCAACGCACGGGTCACCGTCAACGCGCGCTGGGCCGACAGCTCCCAGTTATCGGCAAAGCGGCGGTTAGCCTCTCGCACCTGCCGGTCGTCGGTAAAGCCGCTCACCATCAGGATCTGGTCATTGGCCCGGAGGTAAGCGGACAGCGGCCCCGCCAGGCTCTTCAGCACGTCCCGGCCTTCGGGCTGCAATTGATCGGAGTTCAGCGCGAACAACACGTTGCCGTTGATGCCGATGCGCCCGTTGACCAGTGTCACCCGGCCCGCAGCCAGCGGTCCTGCCAACGCCTGCTCCAGCGTCTTGCGGCGCTGCGTTTCCATCTGACGCTGCTTGACCTCCTGCTCCAGCCTGGTCGAGAGTTCCAGTTGGACGCCGATGACGCTCACCAGGATCAGCACGAAGGCGCCCAGCAGCACCGACATCAGGTCGCCGAAGACGGGCCATATGGGCGCCGCAGTCTCCACGCCGCCGTCGATTTCCTCGCTCATGCCGCTTCAGCTCCCGCGACCGCTCGCTTGCCGGCGAGCTGCTGCAGGTCTTCGACGATCTGCTTCTGCGACATCATGCTCAGGTCGATGACTTCTCTTGCCTGGGCGACGTAATAGGCCAGTTGTTCGTCGCTGCGCGCGAGGGACTTGTCCAGCGCGGCTTCGATACGTTGCAGGTGCGCGACGAGCGTGGTGTTCGACTCGCCGAACAACTGGACGGCCGCGCCGAATGCTTCGCCCAGGCTCGCCACTTCGACGGCGCTGCCGGTGACCTGCGCGGCCACCGCGCCCAGCTTCCCGGTCTCAAGCTCGACCTTGTCGGTGAAACGGGTGCCGACACGATCCAGCAGATCCGCCGACGTGGCAACGAGCGCGTCGACGGCCGAGCGTTGCTCGGTGGAGGCATGGTTCACGGCATCGAGCAGGGTTTCCAGCGTGGCCAGCAGGCGGCTGCGTTCCTCCAGCATCGCGGTGTCGCGGACCATGCTGTCGGAGAGCTTCTGACGCAGTTCGGCGACGACTTCCGCCGCGGCCTTTGGGGCTTCCGACGCGGCTTGCACGAGTTGGCCGATCTCGGCGATCGTACTGCTCGCGTGCGCCTGTGTCTGGGCTGAGATGTCGCGCGCGGTTTGCGCCAGCGTGTCGCAGATCTCCTGCTGCCGGCTCGCGGTACGCGCGCCTGCCTGCTCCCATTCCTTGCTCAACGTCGTGGCCATGGAACCGAGCGTCTCGGTCCAGGCCGCCAGCCGCTGCTGGTCCCGTTCGGCCAGTTCCGCCTGCAGGTCCGCCGCAGCCTTGGGCGCTTCCGCCGCCGCCTGGACGAGCCGGTCGATTTCGGCGACGGTGCTGCTGGCGTGCGCCTGCGTCTGAGCCGAGATGTCGCGGGCAGTTTGTTCCAGCACGTCGCAGATCTCCTGCTGCCGGCTCGCGGTACGCGCGCCTGCCTGCTCCCATTCCTTGCTCAACGTCGTGGCCATGGAACCGAGCGTCTCGGTCCAGGCCGCCAGCCGTTGCTGGTCCCGCGCAGCCAGTTCCGCCTGCAGGTCCGCCGCAGCCTTGGGCGCTTCCGCCGCCGCCTGGACGAGCCGGTCGATCTCGGCGACCGTGTTGCTCGCATGTGCCTGTGTCTGGGCCGAGATGTCGCGGGCGGTTTGCGCGAGCACGTCGCAGATTTCCTGCTGCCGGCTTGCGGTACGCGTACCCGCTTGCTCCCACTCCTGGCTCAACGTCGTGGCCATCGAGCCGAGCGTCTCGGTCCAGGTCGCCAGCCGTTGCTCATCTCGCGAGGCCAATTCCGTCTGCAAGTCCGTATGCGACTGCCCCACGGTGCGCAGCAGCGACGCCGAGTGCTGTTCGAAGGTCGCTGCTGCTGCTGCCAAGGCTTGCTGATTGTGGCCGGCCAGCTTCTCGCCGACCTGCTCTTGCCGTGACAGTGCCTCGTTCCATGCTGCCGACACGCTGCCCGCCGTTGCGTCCAGGCGCGCTGAGACGCCTTCCAGCAGACCGGCCGAGCGTTGCTCGAAGGTCTCGGTGAATCGATCCAGCGACGTGCTCAAGTGCTGAGTGAGCGCCTCGCTCGATCGCTGGTGCCCTTCCAGTGCTTTGTTCCAGATGCCCGCGACGGTGGTGGTGGCCGCCTCGAATCCGCTCGAGAGTCCATCCAGTTGCCGTTGCACGGCGTGGGTGACGGTGTCGTGCAGCGAGGCCGTCTCGCGCGCGAGACCCGCCATCGTGGCCGCCATGACCGGCTGCAGCGCCGCGCTGGCGGCGCGGGTGCTTTCAGCGACGCTCTCCTTCAACGATTGCTCCACGGATGAAGCGAGGCGCGTGTAGGCGGCCTCGGCCTTGCCGTGGAAGGCGTCCTGGCTGGCGATCTGCCGCTCGTTCAAGGCGAGGCTCTGTTGCTCGATGGTCGCCATCATCGTCTGCAGACGATCGACCAGGGTGGGCATCACCTCGGCCTGCCGCTGCAGGAGCTTGAAGCTTTCCTCGCGCTGATGGGTCTGCGAGTAGATGCGCAAGGTCGTCGCGATTTTCACGTCGAGCGTCTGCGCGGCATCGATCCGCTCGCGCCGGCACAACGCGGAAAGCAGCCCGAGCATCGCCGAGGTGGCCACGCCCGCAATCGACGTGCCGAACGCGAAGCCGAGCCCCTTGACCGGCGCGGCGAGCGAATCGCGGATAGCCTGCAGGTCCGTCGCGCTTTCCAGCGCCATGCCGGTGCCGCGCAGGGTCGCCACCATGCCGAGGAGCGTGCCGAGCATGCCCAGCAACACGAGCAGGCCGACCAGATACGGCGTCAGCGCTGGGCCCGGCAAGGCCACACGCTCACCCTCGACGCGCAGGCGCACCGCATTGCGCAGGCTGGGATGCAACGGGTCGAGCCAGGTGCCCAGGCTGGGCGGCGGCCCGGACAGACCCGCGACCGCACGCGCCAGCGTCGAAGTGGCCTGGCTGTAGCGTCGAAGTTCGAGCGCGCCCGCCACGTAGCTGACGCCGATCAACATCGTGACCGCCAACGCCAGTGTGTTCGAGCCGACGTAGCCGGCACCGATCCAGCACACCGCGGCCAGACCTACCAGAAAAACAACGAGATTGAGATATCTGGACATAGTGTCCCAGTTAGCGGGTACGAAGGGCCGCGAGCAACCCTTCGACCGGTTGTAAACGAACATCCAGTTCGGCAAGCAACACGCTCTGCATATCCTTGTGGAACGTGTTCAGCCATGCGCCGGGCGTGGCGGGTGTGACTGTTGCTGCGTCCCCCGAGGCTTCGGCGTCGGCCAGTGTCTGCTGCTCCGCCTGGCGCAAACGCTCGAAGTGCCCTGCGAGCAACCCGGGCACGGCGGCCAGAAGACTCCGCTCGCGCTCGCTGAGCGCTCGCTCCATGACGGCGTCCACCACCGCGAGCCGGGCCATGGCGGGCGTTCTGGCGGCCAACATGGCCCGCAGGCGGCCGCGCAGGGTGCCGATGCCCGTCTCCATCGACTGCTGCATGGAGAGGTAGCGCTGACGAAACACCGCGTAATCGACCGGCGCATCCACGGGGGCGCCTTGGGGGAGCACTTGCGACGCGGGTCCGCGACGCCTCGCGGCAGCAAACACGCTATCGCCGACGATGGCATTCGCCAACGACGTGCGCACGCGGGCGCACTCGCTCTCCTCAGCTTCGCCGAAGGCTCGCGCGCCGGCGGCGACGGCAGGCGGATTGCCGTTCAACGCGGAGGACAACGCGATCGCGTCGGTCCAGCCGAGCCATTGGCTTAGCCGGTCCGACAGCGATTGGCCGGATTCGGGAACATCGACGTCCGTCAGGCGCGCAAGTAAACGGATGAGCGCCGGGCCACTGAAAGCTGTGCGCTGTGGGGCTTGCACCATACCACCAGAGTCAAAAAAGTCAGCAGTTTACACGTCGGCGGGGGCGGGGATGCGGCCCCTTAATGACTGGAACGGCCGAAAGTGGATTTCAGTGTGCCCGATACGCCTTTCGCGATGCCGCGATTGGGGTCGCCATGCCGGTTTTTTCCCGGCTACCTGGGCGGTTTTAACGTCATCCATTGTTTGAGCGATCAAGGCGGTCGGGCGGTGCGATGTGCTGCACCGAGACCACACCGACGCGGCGCAGCCGGTCCCGAAAGCGGCTATGCGGCGTCTCCCACTTCGGCCATTTCATCTCGGTGTCATAGCTTCACGACTAGGATGCCCCATCACTTCCGCTGCGCCCTGGTTCGGCACGGCACTCGCGGCCCACATAGGACCGTGTGCCCGCCGTCCGCGTTGGTGACCTTCCACACCCATACAAAAACACCCGACATGTCGAACAAGAAAATTGCCAAGGATTTGCTGACCGAGCAGGGCGCGACCATCGTCTCGCGCCGTGGGTTTTTGAAGTTTGCCGGCGCATCCAGCCTCGCGACGGCCGCGGGCACGCTCGCATCGGCGGCGCGGGCCGCGAACAGCGCGCCCGACGGCACGCCAGAGCAGGTCCACCTGACCTGGGGCAACGATCCGACGAGCGAGGTCACCGTGTCGTGGGCGTCGCCGGCGCAGGCGGTCAACCCACAAGTGCGAATCAGTAGTGCGGGCGAGGCGAGAGCGACAGTGCACGGTGTCCAAAGCACCTATACCGATGGCATCAACGGCGAGGTCGTGTTCACCTATCACGCGCGGCTGCGTGGCCTGAAGGCCGATACGAGTTACGCGTACGAGGTGAGTGCCGACAACGACAGCAATGCGGCTCAGCCATTTGCCGCGAGCTTCCGCACCGCGCCCCTCGGCCGTGCGCCATTCCGCTGGACGAGCTACGGCGACCTCGCGACGCCCAATACTGGCTGGGCCCTGTCGTCGCCGCAGAGCCGTTTCGCGGTTCAGGCCGTCGAGCGATTTCAGCCATTGTTCCACTTGCTGAATGGCGACCTCTGCTACGCCAATCTGAACCCGACACACCAGCCGGACGTGTGGCGCGATTTCGGCAACAACTGCCAGACCTCGGCGTCGAACCGGCCATGGATGCCGTGTCCGGGCAATCACGAACTCGAATTCCACAACGGCGAACAAGGCCTCGCCTCGTATCTGTCGCGCTACACGCTGCCCGAGAATCACACGCGCTTTCAGGGACGCTGGTACAGCTTCCGCGTGAGCTCGGTGCTTTTCATTTCGCTCGATGCGGATGACGTGGTCTATCAGGATGCGGCTGCGTTCGTGGCGGGCCCGAGTCCCCTGGTACCGGTGGCGAGCACCGGCAATCCGCCGATTCAGCCGGGCACCTCGCTCTATGTGCGCGGATATAGCGAGGGCGAGCAGACCCGCTGGCTCGAGAAGACGTTGCGCCGGGCGGCGGAAGACCACGAAGTCGACTGGATCATTGTGCAGATGCATCAGGACGCGTTGAGTTCATCTAAAACCGGCAACGGTTCCGACAAGGGCATCCGCGAAGCCTGGCTGCCGCTGTTCGACCGCTACGGCGTCGACCTGGTGCTGTGCGGGCACGACCATGATTACGAGCGCAGCTATCCCGTGCGTGGTTGCAATCACAACAAGGGCACCGATATCGCCACGGGGCAGGCGGTCGATACGTTGCAGCCGCGGCCGGTGATGTCGGCGGTGTCGTCGGGTGCGTCGACGTTCGACACCCGTCACGGTACCATTCACCTGATTCTCGGCGGCGGCGGGACCAGTGCGCCGCTCGACGTGTATGGGGTGGATGCCGGTACCGGCTTGCCACAGGCGCGTATTTTCACGCGGCCTAATCGTCCGGTTGCAGGGACGACCGCGGGTACGTTTGTGCGTGCCAGCGCGGATGCCGTTGAAGATGCGGTCTGGTCCGCGCAACGGGATACCGGCACGGGCTACGGTATCGCGGTGTTCGATCATGATCCGGGACAGCCGGGTGGCGAAACCACGATTACCATGAACTACTATCACGCGCCGGGGGCTGATCAGACCCCCACGCCGAACTATGAGTTGTTCGAAACAATTGAGTTAAAGAAGACGCGGCGGGGGTAATCTTCGCACTATTTCACGCGTCGTGTCTTGAAGCCCGGCAGGGTCCGGGCGTCGGGGCTCCCTGCAAGGTGGACCGCCTGCTCGACGGCTCCCTTGAACTGCGAATCGCTCGTCCATATAGGAATGCGCGTGCGAAAAAAATCCGCCCACTGAAATTCGGCGAAGGGTTCGGGCGTCTTCAGATAGCCCCCTGCGTCCCGCACGAACGCGGAAATGCTGCGGTACGGGTCGTTGGTGAGGGCGGAGACCTCATCGGGAATCGAGGAAATGGCGCGCAGGATGCCGCGTTCATCGTAGGGATGCACCCAGCGTTTTGCAATCACGGTGTCCCAGAACTTCTCGTCCGGCAACTGCGACAGGTCGTCCACAACCATGGCGAAGGCCTTTTTGATGCCGCCATCCCACAGCGCACGCGCGAGGTGGTGGTGGTCGATGACGTAGTGCCTGTCGCGCTTGCCAATGACGGTTGGAATCGGCGCCCCTTTCAGGAAGGCTTTCAAAGACTTTGCGTCCATGGCCAACAGGCGTTTTCGTTTTGCATCGACTTCCAGCATGCCTACCGTTGCCTGCAGGGGGCGCAGTTGTTCAATGTCGATGCTCGTTATCGTTGCCATAGGTCGTGACCCTCCGTATCTGGACTGGAGCATTCTACTGCTGCGCTTGCATTCGTACGTCGCAGAGTTTTCAGAAGTCGATGTGATGCACTCACCGGCTGGACCCGGTCGTTGGGCGCCGCGTCCCCCATCGTTCACACTGGGTCGACGGCCCAGGCTGGACGCCCTCAGGCAGAAGCGGTAGGCTGTCAGTGCTGGTGACTCTGTTTGGCTATGCTGGTCTTAAACGACAACGTGGAGCCTGCACATGGACGTGAGCACGGAAACGCTGGTGGAACTGCTGCGGGAAGTGGAAGCCGACGACCCGATCGACTATGCGGACCTTCCCTTTGGAGAGCAGGAACTCAGGCGCCTTGTCATGAGTTCACTTGTCGAGCGTCATCACCTGGTCGAAGCCGGCAACATGTCGGTCTCCGACATCCATGCGCTGTATTTGCTGAGCACCGCCAAGCTTGTTCTCGAGAACACGGTGCTTCACGCAAGGTTGCTTTTGCTCCAGGGGCAGCGGGTCGACGTACAGTCACTGTTAGCTTCTTTTACCCTCAAAGGCAAACCGTAGTAGCAAGCATCACTTCTTAAGTTCTGCAAACAACCAATCCTGGAAGCTACGCAGCTTCGGCAATTCAGCGCGAGATTTCAGCAGGTTGAGCGTATAGCCTCGCACAGGGAGTCCTTCGAAACCGAACGGTGCGACCAGTCGGCCCGTTTCCAATTCGCGTTGTGCCAGAAGCAGGCTTTCAAGGCAGACACCCAACCCGTCGACCGCCGCGCTGATCGCCATGAACGAGCGATCGAAGCGCGGACCGCGTCCGATGTCGAGCCGCGTTTTGCGATGCAAGCGCATCCAGTCACGCCAGTTCACGAGGCACCCCTCGCTATGAATCAGCGAATGGTGCTGCAAATCCGCGACGCTCTGCAGGGGATGCTCGCCCACCATGAGCGCGGGCGAGCACAGCGGCACGATCGTCTCGGGTGGCAATTCGAGCACCATCGTGCCGGCCGGTTGCAGCTTTCTTGGACCGTAGCGGATGTCGATATCCACCGCTTCCGAGATCAGATTGACCGCTTCTGACGACGCATTCAAGCGCACGTCGATATCCGGATGCGCCGCGCTGAAACGCGCGATGCGCGGCATCAGCCACTGAGTCGCAAAGCTGGGCGTGCAATGGATCGTGAGGATGTCGCTCTTGGCGGCGCGCCCGATCTCGCGGGTGGCGGAATCGATCCGCGCGAACGCCGCGGTGATTTCCTCAGCGTATTGCCGCCCAGAGTCCGTCAGGATCACCGTGCGGTGCAGTCGATGGAACAGACGAATGCTCAATTGCTCTTCCAACAGCTTGATCTGATGGCTGATAGCCGAGGGCGTGACAAACAGTTCGTCTGCTGCGAGCGCAAACGACGAGAGCCGTGCGGCGGCTTCGAATGCCTGTATCGACTTGAAGGTGACGCGATTGTGCATGGCAGCATCAAGGTGAATTGAATTCATCCATTGGGCCATCTTAATTCGTTTGAGCGCGTGTGAGTGCGAGATTACGCTTGAGTCACTGGGATCGGCATCACAGCGGTCCCTGCAAAGCGACCCACGCGCAACGATGTTGCATGGGACCGGAGTAGCGAGCTTTGCATGGGATCGGAGTAGCGCGCTAAAGCGCGAACTCCGATCGACAGCTAAAGCGCGAACTCCGGATCGACAGGAGACAAACAGTGACCACCAGCGAAACCGCGCCGTACGCCAAACTCGCGGCGCACGCCTACCAGATCCGCCGCAACGCGCTACGCATGGGCGAAGTGCAGGGGCAGGGTTATATCGGCCAGGCGCTCGATATTGCCGATGTGCTTGCCGTCGCCTATTTCCGCGCCATGCGCTATCGCGCTGACGACCCCGAATGGGAAGGCCGCGACCGTTTTCTGCTATCGAACGGCCACTACGCGATCGCCCTGTACGCCGCGCTGATCGAGGCCCGCATCATCGCCGACGAAGAACTGGAAACCTACGGCAGCGACGACAGCCGTCTGCCGATGTCCGGTATGGCGAGCTATACGCCAGGCATGGAGATGTCCGGCGGCTCGCTGGGCCAGGCGTTGACGATCGCGGTCGGCCGCTGCCTGGGTCTGAAGCGCAAAGGCTCGGACGCCCGCGTCTACACACTGTTTTCCGACGGCGAACTCGATGAGGGTGCGATCTGGGAAGGTCTGATGTCGGCTGCCCACTGGAAGCTCGACAACCTGATCGCGATGGTCGACGTCAACAACCAGCAGGCCGACGGCCCGTCGTCGAGCGTGATGGCATTCGAGCCGCTGGTCGACAAGCTCCAGGCGTTCGGCTGGTTCGTGCAGCGCGTGGACGGCAACGATCTCGCCGCCGTCGTCGCCGCGTTCGATGCGGCGCACGCGCATCCTGAAGCGCAACCCCGGATCATCGTCTGCGATACGCGGATGGGGTGTGGCGTGCCGTTCCTCGAAGCGCGCGAGAAAAACCACTTTATTCGAGTCGATGCGCACGAGTGGCAACTCGCGCTGCAGGCGCTGGAAGCCGGGAGAAACGTATGAGCGCCGCCGCACCGAAACCGCGTTTGAAAACGTCGGCGATGATCGCCTCGATTGCCGGCGAAGGGCAAATAACCCGCTCGGCCCCGTTCGGCCACGCACTGGTCGAACTGGCGCGCAACCGCCCCGAAGTGGTCGGCATGACCGCCGACCTCGGCAAATACACCGACCTGCATCTGTTCGCGAAGGCATACCCCGAGCGCTACTACCAGATGGGCATGGCCGAACAACTGCTGATGGGCGCCGCCGCCGGGATGGCGCACGAAGGCGCGCAGCCGTTCGTCACCACGTACGCCGTGTTCGCCGCACGCCGTGCTTATGACTTCATCCATCAGGCGATTGCCGAGGACAACCTCGACGTCAAGATCGTCTGCGCCTTGCCCGGCCTCACAACCGGCTACGGCCCGAGCCACCAGGCGGCGGAAGACCTCGCCCTGTTTCGCGCGATGCCGAACCTCACGGTGATCGACCCGTGCGACGCCATCGAAATCGAACAGATGGTGCCGGCGATCGCCGACCATCGTGGGCCGGTGTATGCGCGGCTGTTGCGCGGCAACGTGCCGGTCGTGCTCGACGAATACGACTACCAGTTCGAACTTGGCAAAGCGAAGCTGCTGCGCGACGGCGCCGAGGTGCTGATTATCTCGTCCGGGATCATGACGATGCGCGCGCTGGAAACGGCCAAGGCGCTGGCCGTCGATCGCATCGACGTCGGCGTGCTGCACGTACCGACCATCAAGCCGCTCGACACCGTCACGCTGCTGCGCGAAGCGCGCCGCTCAGGCCGCCTTGTGGTGGTGGCGGAGAACCATACCGTGATTGGCGGACTAGGCGAGGCCGTGGCCACCGTGCTGCTGACCAACGGCGTCACGCCGCCGTTCCGCCAGATCGGCCTGCCCGACGCGTTTCTCGACGCGGGCGCGCTGCCGACCTTGCACGACCGCTACGGTATTTCCACCGAGGCGATGTGCGACACGATCAAAGGCTGGCTGCGGTAACGGTTCATAAGCGTCGATCAGCGCCGATAAGCGCCACACACGTAGTCACCGATAGCCAACAACGTAACAAACCATAAGCTTCATATTCAGGAGATCCGCATCATGTCAGAGTCACGTCTACTCGACGGCAAGGTCGCCGTCATTTCCGGCGGCGCGTCGCCGCGCGGCATCGGCATCGCGACCGCCCGCATGTTCGCAGCGCACGGCGCCCGCATCGCCATCTTCGATCTCGACGAAGCCGCCGCCGTCGAAGCCGCCGCGTCGATCGGGCCCGAGCATCGCGGCTATGTGTGCAATGTGACCGACCGTGGCGCCTGCCAGGCTGCAGTCGAACGCACCGTCGCCGATTTGGGTTCGATCGATATCCTGATCAACAATGCCGGCATTACCCAGGCCGCCAAGCTGCTCGAGATCGATCCGGAAAGCTGGGACCGTATCCTCGACGTCAACCTGCGCGGCGTGTTGTATCTGTCGCAAGCTGTCGTCCCGCAGATGAAGAAGCAGAAGAGCGGCTCGATCGGCTGCATGTCGTCGGTGTCGGCGCAGCGCGGCGGCGGCATTCTCGGCGGCCCGCATTACTCGGCGGCGAAGGCCGGTGTGCTGGGTCTTGCCAAAGCGATGGCGCGCGAACTCGGCAACGACGGCATCCGCGTGAACTGCGTGACGCCGGGGCTGATCCAGACCGACATCAACGCGGGCAAGATCAGCGACGATAAGCGCGGTGAAATTCTCGCCGGCATTCCCCTCAACCGCCTGGGCGTACCCGACGATGTGGCCGGCGCCTTCCTGTTCCTCGCGTCGAACCTGTCGTCGTATATCACCGGCGCGGTGATCGATGTGAACGGCGGGATGCTGATTCACGGCTGACGCGCAACGGCAGGACGGGCCGTCTGGCGGGAGGCCGGCGGCGGCGATGGAGATCCGGTAGTAGAGAACAGACGACCGCGGCGAGCGATACGTGCAGCCGCCGCGGTTCAGACTCGAAAACTATAACGACACGCCCAATTGGAGGAAGACATGACAACCCGTTCTAACGCGCCGCAAGGCATCAGCCGCCGCACCTTTCTGAAAGCCGGTGCGGCCATGTCCGCCGCCGCGCCGTTATGGAGCATCTCGCGCAGCGCGATGGCGGCCCCCGAGTTTTCGTACAAGCTCGCGGCCGGCCAGGACCCGACGCATCCGGTCAACATCCGCGCTCAGGAGGCGATCAATCACATTCGCGAAGCGACCAAGGGCCGCCTCGACATCAAGCTCTTTCCGCAAAATCAGCTAGGCTCCGACACCGATCTGCTCTCGCAGGTGCGCAATGGCGGTGTCGAGTTCTTCAACCAGGCCTCGTCGATTCTGGCGACGCTGACGCCCGCCGCGGGCATCGTCAATACCGGCTTCGCGTTCAAGGACTACGACGCGGTCTGGAAGGCGATGGACGGCGATCTTGGCAACTACATCCGCGCGCAGATCGGTAAGTCGGGCATCGTCTCGGTGAGCAAGGTGTGGGACAACGGCTTCCGGCAAATCAGTTCGTCCACCAAGGCGTTGCGTGCGCCGGCCGATCTGAAAGGCTTCAAGATCCGCGTGCCGCAAGCGCCGATGTTGACCTCACTGTTCAAAGCGCTCGACGCCGGCCCTTCGCCGATCAATTTCAACGAGCTGTATTCGGCGTTGCAAACCGGCGTGGTGGAAGGTCAGGAGAACCCGCTGCCGATCATCGCGACGGCCAAGCTTTATGAAGTGCAGAAGTACATCAGCCTCACGTCGCACGTATGGGACGGTTACTGGATTCTCGGCAATCGCGCCGCGTGGGAGCGCCTGCCTGCGGATATTCGCGCGATCGTCACGCGTGAATTCGAAAACGCCGCGATGCTGCAACGCGCGGATATCGCCAAGCTCAGCCTCTCGTTGCGCGACGACCTGAAAAAGAAGGGCATTACCTTTATCGATGTCGACCGCGACGCTTTCCGTGGCGCGCTGGCCAAGACGAGCTTCTATCACGACTGGAAAGCCAAATATGGCGAAGAGGCGTGGGGGTTGCTGGAGAAGTCCGTCGGGAAACTGGGGTAATGCGATGATCTCGATCTCTTATTCGCACGAGCGGCAGCATCGGTTCGCCTGTGCGCTCGACTCCGCCCTCGGCCATCTGGTGGAGATTCCGGCCGCCTTGCTGGTGCTCGCGGAAATCGTCGTGCTGCTGGCGGGCGTGACCAGTCGCTATGTGCTGCACGCGCCGCTCGTCTGGTCCGATGAACTCGCCTCCATGCTGTTCCTGTGGCTCGCCATGCTCGGCGCCGTGATCGCCTTGCGGCGCGGCGAGCATATGCGGATGACGGCGTTGGTCGGCATGGCGCCGCCGGGTGTACGCGCCTTTCTCGACGTGGTCGCGATCGCCGCGCCGATCGCGTTCCTCGCGATGGTGATCGGCCCGGCGATCAGCTTTGCGCAGGACGAATCGTTCATCACCACACCGGCACTCGAACTGTCGAACTCATGGCGCGCGGCGGCATTGCCGATCGGTTCGGCGCTGATGCTGCTGGTCGCCGTGGTGCGGCTTGCCCGCGTGAGCAACTGGCGCCTGACGCTCGCCGGGATTGCAACGGTCGGCGCGCTGGTCGGCATCTTCGTTGCGCTGGGACCGCTGCTGCGCGATCTCGGCAATATCAACCTGTTGATCTTCTTTGTCGGCCTGGTGGCGCTCGGTGTGCTGAGCGGTGTGCCGATTGCCTTCTCGTTCGGACTCGCCACCTTCGGCTACCTTGCGCTGACCACGAATACGCCGATGCCGGTGGTGGTCGGCCGGATGGATGAGGGCATGTCGCATCTGATCCTGCTCTCGGTGCCGCTCTTCGTGTTCCTCGGCCAGTTGATCGAGATGACCGGCATGGCGGCGGCGATGATTGCGTTCCTCGCGAGCCTGCTGGGTCACGTGCGCGGTGGGCTGTCGTATGTGCTGGTCGGTGCGATGTATCTGGTGTCGGGCATCTCGGGCTCGAAAGCCGCGGACATGGCAGCGGTCGCGCCCGTGTTGTTTCCCGAGATGAAAGCGCGCGGTGCGAAGCCGGGCGATCTGGTCGCGCTGCTGGCCGCGACCGGCGCACAGACCGAGACGATTCCGCCGAGTCTCGTGCTGATTACGCTCGGCTCGGTAACCGGCGTGTCGATCTCGGCGCTCTTCACCGGCGGCATGCTGCCGGGCATCGTGCTCGCCATCACACTGTGCGCGGTGGTGCAGTGGCGTTACCGGCGCGAAGATCTGTCGGGCGTCAAACGCGCGAGTCGTGGCGAGATTCTGCGCAAGCTGGTGATCGCGGTGCCGGCGCTCGCGTTGCCATTCGTGATTCGCGCGGCGGTGGTCGAAGGGATTGCAACGGCGACCGAAGTCTCGACCATCGGCATTGCGTATGCGGTGCTGGCGGGCTTGCTGATCTATCGCCGATTCGAGTGGAAGCGGCTCAAGCCGATGCTGATCGATACCGCGACTTTGTCCGGCGCGATTCTGCTGATCATCGGCGCGGCGACGAGCATGGCGTGGGCGCTGACTCAATCGGGTTTCTCAGGGCAGCTTGCTCAGACGCTCGGCAGTTTGCCGGGTGGTGCGGCGATGTTCATGGCCGCCTCCATCTGCGTGTTCGTGATTCTTGGCAGCGTGCTCGAAGGTATTCCGGCGATCGTGCTGTTCGGCCCGCTGATGTTCCCGATCGCGCGGCAGATGGGCATTCACGATGTGCACTACGCGATGGTGGTGATCCTGTCGATGGGTGTGGGTCTGTTCGCACCGCCCTTTGGTGTGGGCTATTACTCGGCTTGCGCGGTGAGCCGCATCCATCCTGACGAAGGCATGAAGCCGATTCTCGGCTACATCGCTGCGTTGATGGTCGGTTTGATCATCGTCGCTGCGGTGCCCTGGATTTCGACCGGCTTCCTGCATTGATCCGCTGACGTATGAGGCTGCGCCGTGCAGCCTCGTATGAAGTTCTTTCGCCCAATCCGATTCGATTCGTGTTGATTGCCGCAGCCGCCTCTACCGGGGCCGCGTAGAGGAGCCTTTTGCCATGTCCACCACTGAAGCTCAGCCCGCTGTACCGATTGCCGCGCTGACCGCATCGCCATCGCTGTCAGCCGCGGCCGCGCCAACGCAATCCCAGGCGCAAGCGCCCCAGCTACCGCTGGCCGACGCGATCCGCTTCCTCTCCATCGATGCCATTCTGCAAGCGGGCGAGGGCCACCAAGGGGTGCCCCTCGGTATGGCCGAGATCGCGACCGCGCTGTTCAACCGGCACCTGAAATTCAATCCCGCAGATCCGGCCTGGCCCGACCGCGACCGCTTCGTATTGTCCAACGGCCACGGTTCGCTGCTGCTGTATTCGCTGCTGTATCTGACCGGTTATGCGGCGATCGGGCTGGACCAACTCAAGACCTTCCGCGAACTCGGCTCGCATTGTGCGGGGCATCCCGAGTACGAACCGGCGCACGGTATCGAGGCGACCACAGGTCCGCTCGGGCAGGGTATCGCCAACGCCTTCGGCATGGCGATCGCCGAAGCGTATCTCGCGGCGAAATTCGGTAGCGATCTCGTCGATCACTACACGTATGCGTTCGTCGGCGACGGCTGCCTGCAGGAGGGTATCGGTCAGGAAATGATTTCGCTGGCGGGACACCTGCGGCTGGGCAAACTGATTCTCTGTTGGGACGACAACCAGATCACCGACGACGGCAGTACCTCGCTCTCGATCAGCGAAGACGTCTGCGCGCGATTTCGCGTGGGCGGCTGGCATGTGATCGAAGTCGACGGTCACGATCTCGAGGCCGTATCCGCAGCGTTGACGATCGCGCGCGCCGACCCGAGGCCGTCGATGATTGCCTGCAAGACGGTGATCGGTCGCGGCATTGCGCGATTGCAAGGGCAGCGCGGCGGGCATAGCGGCAAGCTGTTTCAGTCGGATGCCGAGGCGGCACGCGAACAGCTGGGCTGGCCGCATGCGCCGTTCGACGTGCCCACCGAAGTCCTGACCGCATGGCGCGAAGCGGGCCGGCGGAATAGCGAGGAATACAACGCGTGGCACGCGCGCCTCGCCGCTTTGCCGGACGCGCAGTGCGCCGAGTTCGAGCGGGTCCAGGGGGGCGGCTTGCCGGAAGGCTGGCGCGACGTGCTCGACGATTACCGCAACCGTGCAGTCGAGCGTGACGAGCCGCAATCGGGCATCACCGTGTCGGGCGAGATCGGCGATCTGTTCGCGACGCTGCTGCCCGAGCGCATGGTCGGTTGTGCCGATCTCGAAGCGCCCACCGGCCACAAGCGCCAGTTGCGCGCCTTTACCGCCGATGATCGCAGCGGCGCCTACGTCCATTGCGGCGTGCGGGAACATCTGATGGGCGCGATGGCCAACGGCATGGCTGCACACGGCGGCATCGTCGCGACCAGCGTCACCTATCTGGCGTTCTCCGATTATCAGCGTCCGGCAATGCGTATGGCCGCGCTGATGGGCCTGCCGGTGCACTTCGTGTTCAGCCACGACTCGATCGGCGTCGGCAAGAACGGGCCGACGCATCAACCCGTCGAGATCCTTGCCTCATTGCGCGCCATGCCGAACATGCGCGTGCTGCGGCCCGCCGATGCCGTTGAAGCCGCCGAGTGCTGGGCGCTCGCGCTCGAGCACCGCAGTGGCCCGAGCACGTTGGTGTTCGCGCGCCAGGCGCTGCCGCTGGTGCGTCGCGCGTATAGCGCCGAGCCGTTGTCTCAGCGCGGCGCTTACGTGCTGGCCGAGGCGGAGGGCGGGCCGCGTGCGGTGACGTTGCTCGCAACCGGCTCTGAAGTCGCGCTGGCGTTGCAGGCGCGTAGCCAGTTGCAGGACGAAGGCATTGCGACCGCGGTGGTGTCGATGCCGTGCTGGGAAATCTTCGACGAACAGGACGCCGGCTATCGCGCTGCGGTGTTGGGTTCAGACACCGTGCGCATCGGCATCGAGGCAGCACTGCGTTTCGGTTGGGACCGCTATCTCGGCGAACGCGGCGGTTTTGTCGGGATGAGCGGCTTCGGTGCTTCCGCCTCTGCGGAGACGTTGTACGAGCACTTCGGCATCACGGCGCAGCACGTCGTCGCCGAAGCGAAGCGGCACTTGTAATTCATCGAGGACTTGAACATGCAAAGAATCGTCTTTCTCGACCGCGCCACGCTTGCGCCGCAGATCGTGTTGCGCGAGCCGCGCTTCGATCATCAACTGATCGAACACGATCACACGACGCCGGATCAATTGCTGAAGCGGCTGGCCGGCGCATCGATCGCGATCACCAACAAGGTGCCGCTGACGAAAGAGGTCCTCGCGCAACTACCGGATCTGAAACTCGTCGCGGTTGCCGCCACCGGCACCGATTGCGTCGATAAAGCCGCCTGCCAGGAACTCGGCATCGCGGTGAGCAATATTCGCGGCTATGCGATCAACACCGTGCCCGAGCACACCTTTGCACTGATCCTCGCACTGCGGCGCAATCTGATCGCTTACCGCGACGACGTGCTCGCCGGCGAGTGGCAGAAGTCAGGGCAATTCTGCTTTTTCACGCATGCGATTCACGATCTGGCCGGCGCGCGGCTCGGCATCATCGGCGAAGGGGTGCTTGGGCAGCGCGTCGCGGAAATCGGCAAGGCCTTCGGCATGCTGCCGATGTTCGCCGCTCACAAGGGGAGGACGGGTCTCGGCCCGCTTTACACGCCGTGGGACGAGGTGCTCGCGACCAGCGACATCATCACCGTGCACAGTCCGCTCACACCGCACACGCGCAACATGCTTGCCATGCCCGAGTTCCGCGCGATGAAACGCAAGCCTTTGATCATCAACACGGCGCGCGGCGGACTGGTCGACGAAGGCGCGTTGGTGCAGGCGCTCGACGAAGGTTTGATCAGCGGTGCAGGTTTCGATGTGACCGCGAGCGAACCACCCCCTGAGGACAATCTGCTGATGCGTGCGGCCGGCCGGCCAAACGTCATTCTGACGCCGCATGTCGCATGGGCGTCGGACGAGGCACAACAGTGTCTTGCCAATCAGTTAATGGACAACATCGACAGCTTCGTCCACGGTGCGCCCACCAATCTGGTGTTGGGGTCATATTGACTGGCAAGGGATACCGCGTCGCGCCGCGCGCGGATCGTCGGATGAATCAGGTCCACATCGATTGCGAAGAGAACTAGCTCGTTGCCGACAAATATCTGACTACTCCGGACGAGAAAATGGCCTCTCCTCAACCGAATGTTCCATCCCATCGCGCTGTAGTCCCCGGTGGCCGCGGGCGCGGAGAATGCCAGCGGCTTTCTGACTATCCCGCTCGGACCGCGCGACCGTTCAGCGCAGATTTTTTTTTCGCATTAGCATAGGAAGGGTCTTCAGTGCCGTTCGGTGGAGTGAATCACCGGACCATTGCCACTGAACCATCAACGTGTGCGGGTCGCGCAGTCATCCCCACCTCAGCCCATCGCAGGCTCACACTGCGAACCTGCCGTTCGACGTGTTGTTCGAACAGACGGAAATCATCCATCCAATCGCATCGATTGAACGAATCGTTAGTTAATATGAGGAATGTACGCACATCATTCATAGTCGGCGTGCTTATCGTCGAGTTGGTATTCGGTGCCTTTTTACTGTCACACAAAAGCCACCGCGCGACGGCCGACACCGACGTCACGACAAATAGCTCGGCGCAATGGGCTGCGACTTCTCCCCAATCGGGTGACGCCCGTGTGGCCGCGGGAAGTGTGATCGCCGCGACCGCTCTGGCCGGCAACACAGCGACTGGCGCCGGGCAGTCTACGAGCGGGATCGTGGTGGCGCAATCCGACTCGCCAGCTCAAGGCGCCGCGCAAGCGGCGCGACCGGACACGCGACCACGCGAACCGGTCGCCGTCCGTCGTTACGTTGAGCCGAAGAGCAGCCCACCGTCGCGAACCGAAAGCAGGCATGACAGTCTGCAGCGTCATGGCTCGAATCCGGTTGCGTCTGCGATGACGGATGAACTGGTCAAAGGGTCCGCGAAACTCGATCCGGCACTGCCGCCGCCGTCGGCGCTACCGATGCCCCCGCCGGATCAACCCAGCCGTAACAACGCGGACCATCGCGGCTCGAATCCGGTTGCGGCTGCAATGACTGAGCAGCTTGTCAGAGAGTCCGCGAAACTCGATCCGGCACTACCGCCGCCGGACCAGTCCGGCGTGAAGTAAGCGCGCGGCGCGAAGCGTGAGTTGCTATCGGTAGAACACGTAGTCCGCGAGATAGGGCGAGCTTCCGGATTCATGTTCCGTCAAACACGGTGCCGTCGGCGCCAACCCGCCGACGGTATGCACGCGCTGTACATACCGCACCGCGGAAAGTGCGCCGCTACCGGACGCGCTATGCGCTTCGAGTAACAACTGCGGGATGCTCGCCGGTGTTTCGCTAGGCCGCTGTGCGATCACGCGGCCTATGATCCGGCTGCCATCCTCCGCTTCCCATGACGGCCCGGCGCCATGCCGGACCGCGGCGTGGCCGCTCGCGTCGTAGAGCGTCGCGAGGGGACTCTTGAACACCCATCCGAGACGATGCTGTGCGTCGAATTCGCACGAGTAATTCTGTACGCCGGACGCGGTGAGTGTCATCACGCGCTCGGCTTGGGGTGGGGCTATGGATGCACTCGGCGGACTTACGGGTGGTGTGACACACGCGGCTAGCATAGATGCGGCGAGGGTCGCGAAGCTTGCTTGCGAAATAGTCCTGAGCATGGATATCACCTCGAATGACCGAGTGAGTGGCAGAGCATGGCGATTGTAGCCGTTGAGTATGGCCGGTGAAACGGCTAGTCGGGATAGTACGCGTGATCTTATGCGTGCCGGGAATCCGCTTGCGCGGCTGGTTGCAATCTCGTTCGCGCGGCTATCGCTCCCCTGCCACACGGGCAATTCGATCCCGGACTACGCCAATCGCCTGCTTGAGAGCGAAAACGTCGTGGAAGTAACGCTGCGGCATCCGGATCTGGTTGGCATGCGCATCGATGTGCTCGATCTCGTCCTGCCATTGTGCAATCTGGCTCGGGGTTGGATGGCGGTTTCTCCATATTTCATCTTCCAGCGCCTTGATCTCGCGATACCAGACAACCAGGCGTTTCTTTATCCGCGCCTCGGCCATGCGCGGCAACGCTTGCAGCAGCCCCAACAATAAAGCCATGAAGGGGAGCAGGATCAGCAGACGTCTTTCGACAAAGCTGGCCAGCCAGAATGGCAGGTAGCGCTGCAGGAAGGGGCGCCCCGTTTTGAAGTAACGCTCGCTCTCTTCGGAAACAGGAAATTCCTCGGTGTTCAGATTGGGAAACACGCCAAGCGGCGTGAAGTAATCTTCGCCGCCGTGGACGGTTTTGGCCGCGTCGAGCAACAGGTAGACCAGCGCGGGGTGCAGCGTGTCTTTGGCGACGAGCAAAGCGGTAGCGGCGAGTAGCGTGACGTCGGTTTGCGGCAAATCGTTGACGATGCTGGTCGCGGCGCGCGGAAACGTCACCTTGGATAGCGACGGGAATTTCTGCACCAGCGCATCGGCCTGCGCAAAACTCATCAGTTTGAGATCGCTGTTCAGCAGCGTTGTCTGCATCGCCGCATCGGGTCGGCCGATAAAGAAAGCCGCATCCAGTTGACCATTTTCGAGGCCTTGGTAGGCCTTGGTCGCGTCCATTTCGAGCAGCGTCGTATTGTCCTGTGTGATGCCGCTGTACCCGAGCAAGACTTGGGAGACGTTCAGCAGGCCGCTGCCAGGAACACCGATTGAAATCTTCTTGCCGCGTAGTTGTGCCAGCCGGTTGATGGTGGACTCGCCACGGTAGAACACCCAGATCGGTTCATAGGAGACGGCGGCGATCGTCTGCAGGTGGTCGGTGTCTTTCGGGCTGGTGGTGCCGGACTGGATGAAGCCCACCTCATATTCGCTGTCCGGATCTTTCAAGCGCTGATAGTTTTCGCTCGAACCCGATGAGCTGCGGATATCGAGCTTAATGCCATCGCGTTTCAGGATCGGGGCATAGCGATCGGCAAAGCCGCGATAGATCCCGTTGTCGGCTCCGGTTGTGATGACGATCGTGTGCCGGAAGGCGGGTTCGAGAATGACCGCTATCCCCCAAGCTAGCACGGCCGTCAGCAGTATCACGCCGGCGATGACAAGCCGCCGGCGACCCGGTGTCATCGGGACTTTTTCATTGCGAAGAAGCGCAGGGTCGTGCTTGGGCATTGTTTGCCTCTCTCGTTCGGCGCTGCTCGCCAGGTCTTTGCCGCGCGCGGTCGAGGTGGAGATGGCGTCGAGGTCGCAGCGTTGTCAATAGTTGCAGGCGGCGCCGCGAAGTTTGTCGCGTGAAGCGTTGGCCTTGCCGCGCTGCGGGGGGTGTCTGACAGACAGCATGGATAATGCAGCGCCTTGAACGCCTTGTCCACATCCGTGCTTCAGCTTGCGATCGTCGCGATGAGTGAACAATCAATGCTGCATGGAATGTCGCGCGCCATCCGGCACGAATACATAACCATGACTGCGCACGGTCTGGATGAACCTCGGCGAGGAGGGGTTGGTCTCGAGGATTCTGCGCAACCGCCACACCTGGACATCGATCCCTCGACCGGTATGATCGTCCTCCGGGCCGTGCAGCAACTCGAGCAGGTGCTCCCGGGTCAGCGTGCGCATGGGGTGATTGACGAAGACCTTGAGCAGCGCGAATTCTCCCGCCGAGAGCGTGAGCCGGCTGTTCTCCATGTTGAGTGTCCGCAACTGAAGGTCGAGCGTGAATGGGCCGAATCCAACGACATGGTGTTCTTTGCGCGCGGCGCTCGACGCAGACTGGGTTTGTCGCCGCAATACGGCCCGCATGCGCGCAAGGAGTTCGCGAGGATTGAATGGTTTGCCGATACAGTCGTCCGCGCCCATTTCGAGTCCCACGATCCGGTCCATGTCGTCGGCGCCTGACGTCAGAATCACCGGGACCGTGTTGCCCGCGGCGCGTAGGGTGCTCAGCGCGGCAAGCCCATTCACGCCTTGCATGATCTGGTCGAGGACAATCAGATCGGGCGGATCCCGTTTGATATGTTCTCCGAGCGACCTCACCTCATGCAGAACGGAGACTGCCATACCCTCCCGTCCGAGGAAGTCGGCCAGCGACCCAAGTAGATCGACATCGTCGTCAACGACCAGTATCTGAGTTGTCATAGTAGGGAAATCGAACGCTTAGGCCGGAAAACGGGTTTGCAATAGCGGTGGCTGCGACATCAGGTTTGCCGACTTTGTCGTGCAAGCTTTCAATGCCGTCAGGATGCGATTGACCCGCGAATGTTGTGCTCCGACTTCTTTAACGGAGCAACCCGCAGGAATCCGTCGCCGAATGTTGATTTTTTGTCCTGGCGGCACGCGGTGGGTTTGCGCGGCATCACGCGACCTATGCGGCAAAGGAGTTCAGTCTTTACGACTTGCCTGATCCAGTCGATACTTGGGCGGTTTTTGCATTCGGAATAGCCTTCGATGGTTATAAGCGCCGTTGTTCGCTTGAAGCAGGCGCGAAGGCAACAAGGTCGAAACCAGCATCGAGCCTGGACGATATGCGAAACGAATTGTTTTTGTCTGCGTGCATCCCGGTGTGGCGCTTCGGACAGTACTTCGCCGCCAGTGGGACGTTAGTGGCGCGATTCCAACCAAGAAAAAGACTATTCATGAAAACTTCACTGATCACCACCTGCGTTACAGGCCTTGTTCTCGCAGCCGTTGGCACTGCTCAAGCGCAAACTGCCGCGGCGCCGTCGGCGGGTGCGACGGTTCCCGTGACCGTCGACAATTTTGTTCGCGCGGAAACAGACATGTATGTCGTTGCGTTGGCAAAACAAGGCGGGCTGGGGAAACTGCTCCATCGCCGGGAGCCCGCATCGATCGATCATCAAACCGTCATCCGCCTGAATCGCGACACGCTCTATTCATCGGGTGTCTTCGATCTCGACGCCGGGCCGGTGACGATCAAGATGCCTGATCCGGGCAAGCGTTTCATGGCGATGCAGGTTATCAACGAGGATCACTACACGCCGAACGTCTTCTACGGTGGCGGAACACATACCCTGACGCGAGAGAATGTCGGGACGCGTTACGTCGTCGTCGCGATACGAACGCTGGTCGACCCGAATAGCCCGGACGACATCAAGCAGGTCCACAGCCTGCAGGACGCGATCACCGTCAGCCAGAAGGCGCCGGGCAAGCTCGACATGCCTGACTGGGATGCCGTGAGTCAGAAGAAGACTCGCGATCCGCTGCTGGTTCTCGCTTCCACGATTCCGGATTTCAAGCGGGCATTCGGCACCAAGGAGGAGGTCGACCCGGTTCGACGCCTGCTCGGCACCGCGGCGGCCTGGGGCGGCAATCCGGACAAGGACGCCACCTACCTCAACTTCACGCCGGCGAAGAACGACGGCAAGACCGTCTATCGGCTCTCGGTCAAGGACGTCCCCGTGGATGCGTTCTGGTCAGTGAGCGTCTACAACGCGCAAGGGTACTTTGAGAAGAACCCGTCAAACGCGTACTCGATCAACAACCTCACCGCGAAGAAGGGTAGCGACGGTTCAATTACGATGCAGTTCGGTGGTTGCGATGGACAGGTGCCCAATTGCCTGCCCGTTGTCGCCGGCTGGAATTACACCGTGCGACTGTATCGTCCGCGTGCCGAAATTCTCAGCGGTGCCTGGACTTTCCCGGCGCCTCAGCCCGTTAATTGAGCTAACGAGTTGACGGCTGTTGCGGATCGCATTTTCGGCAGGTCCGAAAACGCAACAGCCGTACTCGCGCCCAACTCGCCGCGCTGTTGCTCTGGTCATGGCGTGCGCCGCCTTCCTGGGGTTACAGGCGGCGAATCGGCGGATAGTGAAAACGTTGCTCGAGATGGGCCGCGCCCGGTATGTAGATGCGAAGGATGATGTAAAACAGGCCATCCGGCGCAGGCAGCCAGTTGGATTGCGTTGCGGCGTCGGCCGGTGGCGCTGCCGATAAGCGCAAGGTCAGGCCGTGCTCGTCGTAGCGCAGTTGCGGCGAGCGATCGCCGATCGAATGTCGGTCGATCACGTTATCCACCAGCATGCACGAGGCTTTGTCATACATCGTGATCGACCAGAAGGCCTGCGCCTGCGGCAGACCATCAGGCGGGAACGTGAGCTCGTACGTATGGCGCCCGTCGAGCGGCCGTCCTTCGCTGTCGCAGTCGGCGGAGACGTACATGGCTTCCTTGATGCCGAGCGCACCGATATAGTTCCGGCTGACGTGCGCGCGCGTCAGGTAGTCATCGCCGAACGACGCGCGGACTGCCACCGGCAGGAACCATCCACCACCAAGCGCCGACGGTTGCGGCACGCCCAGTTCGTCAATCACCTGGCCGAGAGCACTGCCGAGGGCGGCGAGCGTCGGCGCCTCGAGCGTGGACGCGTCGGTCTCCGCACCGATACCGACGGCAGCGAACCGAGCGACGAGCGCGGATTCCGCGGCAGGCGGACGATTGCGCACGAGGGCTGCGTTGACCGCCGCCGCATAGAGCCGCGGATCACCCGCTGCCGTACGTCGCACCACGCCGACGTCGAAACGCCGCTGCGCGGGTTGACCGCTGAGCGTCTTCAACACGAAGCGATCCTGCAGGGCATGCACGGCGGCCAGATCGTCCGTTCCGTCGACAAGGATGCGGCCGATCATCCAGACGTCTCGCGTGGGGCAGGCGATTGGCGTGAGATCGTCATCGGCGGGCGGCGCGACCTTGCCGTGATGGAGAACAAAACGCCGCGCCCCGTTGCCGGTCGTGCGCGTGCCAATCGATTCGAACGGGTTGGTGCAGAAGTCCAGCAGACCGAGCACGTAGTAGCGGCCCGCCGTGTCGGGCACCTCCAGCACGAGCGGTTCGTCGCCAAGGTCCAGCCATGCGCTGAGGTACAGCGTGTCGTTGTTGGGCGTCACGACTTCGCGGTTCCGCGGGCCCAGCAACTGCCGTCCGCGCACCAGTTGATTGATCCAGCCGAGCGTCGAATCCGGACTGCCACCGGCAAATTGGCCGCTGTCGTCACGACGCGGGCACATCGCCGCGCGCATGCGCGTCATTTCGAATAAAGGCAGGGTGTAGAGCACTGCATTGCGGGCGAGTGCGCTGATGTTTTCGCTTGAAGTACAAGACATGGATGCCGCTCCGGCAATAGACGGGAAGGAGTCGGATCAAGCCTACCGGGACGGCCAGATAACGGAACTAGGGTTTCGCTATGTTAAACACTTGTGAGGCCTCCGCTGCCTATACTTTGCGCTCCTAAGGCTTGCAAAGGGATCGCGGTATCCCGCCTCCTGTGCGCTCCCGCGCATGCAAGCAGATCCTCACGGAGTTTCTCGCATGACCATTGGCAATGCACAGCAGGAATGGGCTTATGTCGCAGGCGTTCAGGCATTCATATACGGGTATCCGCTCGTCGAGATCGTGCGCACGTGCGCGCTCATGACCGCCGTCGACGAGCCGCAGAACAACGGGCGCGCGCCGATCAACCAGTTCTCGCATTGCCCGCGGCCGTGGACACACGAGGACCGTGATGTCGTCACGCCGGCCAATGACCTGCTTTACTCGATGGCCTGGCTGAACCTTGCTGACGGCCCCGTCATGCTGACGACGCCGGCGCCGACCGGGCGTTACTTCGTGATGGAATTCATCGACGCGTACAGCGATAACTTTCATAACCTCGGCCCACGCGTGGTGGGTCCGTCGGCGGCGAGCTTTGCAATCGTCGGACCCGGCTGGTCGGGCTCACTGCCACCCGGTTCGATCGAAATCCGCTGCCCGACGAATCTCGTGTGGGTGCTGGGCCGTGTGCTGATCGACGGTGTCGAAGACATGGAGGACGCGCGTGCCTTCCAGGCAGGCTTCACCCTGCGCGCGACGGCGCCGGGCCGCTTGCCGCGTGCAGTCGCGGCCTACCAGTCCTGGGCGGAGTCAGGCGAGGCGTTCTTCGCGAACCTGGCGAGAACGATGGCCGACGATCCGCCGCCTGCGGTGGATACGGGACTCGTCGCGCAGTTCTCCCGCATCGGCATTGCACCGCATCGAACGTTCGACGCCGATGCACTCGGCGACGCGCAGGTGGCAGCTTTGCGAAGGGCGGTCGCGGCCGGTGTCGAGATCGTCGACGGTCATACCCGTAGCCGTCGCGCGCGCTCGTGGTCGATCAACTATGCGGGGGGGCGATTGGGCACGGACTATCTGGCGCGCGCCTGTACCGCAATGAAAGGCCTCGGCGCGCTCGCGAGTGAGGAGGCGCTCTATGCGCTCTGCGACTTCGACGGGCACGGCGAACCACTCAACGGCGAGCATGGCTACGTCTTGCGTTTTCCTGCTGGAGGACTGCCGCCCGTGGATGCCTTCTGGTCCGTATCGCTCTACGGCAGCGATTTCTGTTTCGTGGACAACCCGATCCGGCGCTATGCGATCGGCGATCGCCCGCGTGATCTGCGCTATGGCCCGGACGGTTCGCTCGAGATCCTGATCCAGCGCAGCCAGCCGCAGCAGGGACACTCGAACTGGTTGCCCGCACCCGCGGGCCGGTTCTATCTCATCTTGCGCCTGTACCATCCGCGCGAGGCGATCCTGTCAAAGGACTATACGATTCCGCCGGTCGAGCGGGTCGAGCGCCGCCAGCTGGCAGGATGACAAAGGCATGGATACCACTCCGCGTAGGACAGTAGGGGTGGGTCAAGCCTAACAATCTGACAGGATGCCGATCCTAGAGTTTCGCTATGTTAAACATGCATGGAAGCGGGATAGCGGATATGTTTCAATTGGCGCAAGCACGCGCCGAGCGCTTTTCCCGTACGAAACGATGGCTCCGAATCCACTCCGCAATCCCCAGTTCGCCACGACGCTCGCGCATGGTCTCGCGTTGTTGAACTGTTTCAAGGTCGGCGACCCGATTCTCAGCAACAAAGACTTCGCCGAGCGCACTGGCCTGTCGAAAGCGACGGTGTCGCGGCTGACGTATACGCTCGCCATGCTCGGCTTTCTGCGCTATGACAACACCGTACGCAAATATCGGCTGGGCTCGGCGGTCGTGTCGGTGGGCTACCCGCTTCTGCAAGGCCTGCGTATCCGCGAACTGGCGCGACCGTTGATGAGGGAGCTTGCCGACGTGGCGCGCGGATCGGTGTCGCTCGGGATTCGTGACCGCTCGCAGATGGTGTATGTCGAGACTGCGCGCGGTCATGAATCGCCGACGTTTCGTCCGGATACCGGTGCTTCGCTGCCCATTCTCGCTTCCGCGATGGGCCGGGCCTGGCTGGGCCGCGCCGAACCCGCGCAACGTGCTGCCGTGCTCGAGCAGGTTCGCGTTTGCGATCCGGCGCAATGGGACGCGTATCACGCCGACCTCGCGGCCGCCCTACGCACGTTTGCAGAGCGCGGCTTTGCCCTTAGCGAAGGCGATTTTGAGCGTGAAATCCATGCGGTCGCCGTACCGATGCGCGAACCGATCAATTCGGAAACCTTCGTTTTCAATTGTGGCGTGCCGCGCTTGCAACTGACTGACCGGACACTCGTCGACGTGATCGCGCCGCGCCTCGTGGCGATGGTGGACACACTCGAACGGCAGCTTGCGTCGCAGCAAGTGGGCGGTGACGACGTGCGAACCTCGCCCAGTCCACCGCTTGTTGAGCGGGTATCCGTGGACTCGTTTCCCGACGACGACGATCGTCAATTCGCCATCACGCTCGCGCGCGGTCTGGAAATCCTGCGCTGTTTCCAGCCCGGCGAAGTTGCGCTAGGCAATAAGGATTTTGTGGCGCGTACGGGTTTGTCGAAGGCCACGGTGTCCCTGGTTGCCTACACGTTGACTGAACTCGGCTACTTGCGTCATGACGAAGTGGCGCGCAACTATCGGCTCGGCGGCGGTGTGCTGTCGATGGGCTATCCGCTGCTGGCCGGCATGCGTATCCGGCAGATCGCGCGGCCGTTCATGCGCGAGCTTGCGCTTCAGGTGCGCGGGTCCGTATCGCTTGGCATGCGGGACCAGTCGAATATGGTCTACATCGAATGTTGTCCGCGCGATAAGCGAATTCGTGCGCGGCCCGACGTCGGTGCGGTGCGTCCGATTCTGCGGATGGCAATGGGACGGGCGTGGCTAGCGGCGGTGGCGCCGCAGGAACGGGAGGTGGCGCTGAATCGGCTACGCATCGCCGTGCCCGACCAGTGGCAACAGTACGGGGCGCAGGTGCAGCAGGCGCTTCACGATTACCAGCAAACCGGTGCTTGCTTCTCCTATGGGGATGCGCAGAAGAACGCCTACGGCGTCGGTGTGCCGTTGTGCGCACAGGTCGACGCTGAGACGCTGGTGTTCAATTGCGCGGTGCCGGCACAATCGGCGCAGGGACGCCGGTTGATCGACGATATCGCGCCACGACTCTTGGCGATGGTCTCGAACGTCGAGATTGCGGCTGGCTTGCGGTAGCGCGTGCAGCGGTCGTCCCGCTCGACCATTCAGGCGCTTTTGCGCTAGCCTGTCTCCGATCGGCGTGCTGCGCTCCGGTGTGGCCGTTGAAGTGGAAGCCGTTATCTCCCTTACACAAGCGTGAACCCAACGCGCGTCATTGGAACAACTATGTCTTCTCCTCTCTCGCTTGCTGCCGTGGACGCGTTGCGCGCGCTCACACCTGGTGCTCAACGCACCACGCATTTCAATCACGCGGGGGCCTCGCTGCCGTCCTCCGCCACGCTGGAGGCGATCCGCGCTTACCTTTGGCTCGAAGCTACGACGGGGCCGATGGAAGCCGGCGTGGCCGGACGTGAGCAGACTGAGCGGGCGCGCTCGCTTGCTGCGCGACTGCTGAATGCCCGGCACGCCGAGATCGCTTTGACCACTGGCAACTCGGCCGGTTGGGGCGCCGCATTCGCCGCGTTGGGACCTTGGGCGTCCGGCGAGCGGATCCTGGTCGGGCGTCACGAATGGGGCGGGAATCTGGCTGCCATGCGCCTGTCGGCGCAGCGCGCGGGGGCGACAATCGAAGTCATTCCGTCCGATTCCAGCGGTGCGGTGGATCCGTCGGCGCTGGAGGCCATGCTTGACGACCGTGTGCGCCTGATCGCGCTGACGTGGATGCCGGCGAACGGCGGACTGATCAATCCGGCCGCGGCGATCGGGCAGGTCGCACGCCGCCACGGCATTCCATACTTCGTCGATGCTGCGCAGGCGGTTGGGCAACTTCCTGTCGATGTCGTTGAGGTGGGGTGCGATGTTCTGACCGGTGTGTGCCGCAAGGCGCTGCGTGGTCCGAGAGGCACCGGCCTGCTGCATGTGCGAGAGGATTTTCTATCCCGTTTGACGCCCGCATTCGTCGACATGCGATCTGCGCCGCCGGGTGTCGACGGCGAACCCGTCTTGCGGGATGACGCGGTGCGCTTCGAGCCGGCGGAAGCGTCGCTGGCATTGCACTGCGGACTGGCTAATGCGTTGGAAGAGGCATTGGAGATTGGCATTGAAAATATTCGCGCGCGGATCGACGGCATTGCACAAGCGCTGCGTGTGCAACTCGCCGCGATCCCCGGCGTGACGGTGCTGGATCAGGGCCGGGAGCAGTCCGGGCTGGTGGCGTTCAACATAGCGGGTCTGGAGGCGGTATCGGTACAGCGCAAGCTGGCGGATCAGGGTGTCGTGATCGGCAGTAACGGTGTCGCCTACACGCCGTTTGATATGGAGTCCAGAGGACTGAAGCAGATCGCACGCGCGTCGGTCAGCTATCTGACGACGGAGTTGGAGATCGGCAAGTTGCTGGGTGGCGTACGCGCGTTGGCGATCCAGTGACCCGCTACGTTCTCCGCTTGGTCAACGTTTTTACCGAACCGATCTTGGCGCCAATCATCTAAGCTCGACCGAAACAAAACTGCGCGCGTGGTTGCGCTGGATCAGCACGGCGACCTGTTTCCCTGCCTTTGCTTCCAGCGCGGTCACGTCCGCCGGCGTTTCGACCAGTGTGTCATTGAGCGACAGGACGATATCGCCGGGCTGGATGCCGGCGCTTGCCGCCGGCCCATCAACGCCGTCCACCATCAGACCCACGGCTAAATCGCTCGCGCGCCGCTCGTCCTCATTCAGCGGATGCATGCTCAAGCCCAGACGATCCCCTGTGCTGCCTTCGACGGGTCGAGCTTTGGGGCTTTCCACGGACGCGCCGACCATGACCGTCATGGTCATCGGCCTGTGGTTGCGGATCAGCCTGAGTGTGGTTTTCGTCCCTGGCGGCAACGCAGCCGCATCCTCGGCGAGTTCGGCCGAGTGATCGATCGGCTTGTCGCCGATCCGGATGATCACGTCGCCGGGCTTGAGGCCGCTCGCGGCAGCCGATGTGCCGGGCTGGACGGAGTTGACCAGCGCACCTGCCGGCCGTGGCAGGCCAAAGGCCGCGGCGAGACCCGGGCCGACGTCCTGTACGTCCACGCCAAGACCGCCCGGAGAGGTCGCTTGCGTGGCTTGCGCCTGCGATCGCACCTTGGCCGCCAGGTTGATCGGGATGGCCAAGGCCAGGTTGGGGGATCCGCCGGAGTCCGCGTAAATCTGCACGTCGATGCCGACCACCTCGCCGGCACGGTTGAACAGGGGGCCGCCCGAATTGTCCGGGTTGGCGGCGAGATCGGTTTGAAAAAAGGGAAAACTGCTGCCGTCCTGGAGCGTGCGAGACGTGGCGCTGACAATGCCGGCTGCAACGGTATTGTCGAAGCTGTCGGGCGAGCCGATCGCCAGGACCGGTTCACCGACGCGTACTCGCGACGAGTCACCCAGTTTGACGGTCGGGAGCTTCGTGGCATCGACCTGGATGATCGCGACGTCGCTCTGGGTGTCGACCGCCACGACCTTTGCCTTGAACTCGCGTCGATCGGTCAGCCTGACCGTCACTTCGTCGGCTTGATCCACCACATGAGCGGTGGTCAGAATGAGGCCGTCGGAACTCACGATAAAGCCGGAGCCCATTCCTGTGATGACGCGTGCCGAACTGCCTTGAGACGGCTGTGATTGCGGCACCACATGCTTGACGAGGGCAAGAAGGGGATCGTCAGCATCCATTGCCGCGGGGGCGGGTAACGACGCTTGCTGCGCAGGGGCAGTCGCCCTGATATTCACGACGGCGGGCCCGTATCGCTCCACGATGGTAGGGAAGTCGACCGACGCTGCAGCGTTGACGGGTGAAACCCGCTTCGCCTTCACGGGTGGCGGCGGCACGGCTTCGGCATTCGCCGTCGGCTGCAGGCACGGGTAGCCCGAGAGAAATGCTGCTATCAGGGCAGCGGGGAGCCAGGCGCGTGCAAGAGTTGGGTGCAACACAGTGCACCTCCATGGCGGTCAGAGTGCCAGGGCCAGGCGCGCGATTAGTGGGCCGATCGATACATGAATGCATCGATAGCGCCGGTACGACAATGCACGGTCCTCCCCTACATGATTTATAGAAGAGCGGTGGGAAAACTGCACCGAGTGCTAATCCTGGGGTACGGTTTTCGAGCGGCGTGGATCGCTACTAACGCAAGCAGGTTGCGCAAAATGCGGCAAAGCCTGGCGCCTGAGCGCCGATGGACGACTTCACGCCGTGCGGTAGCGTGCCTCACTCGTGCTGGCGGGAACAAGCCGTTCGCGTTGCATCGCGACCGCCTCGCCAAGCCGCTTGCAGAGCTGGTCCGTGTTCCGGATGCCTGGCAAACGCCTCACGGGATGCGCGACGTCGTTGGTCGTCAGGATGATCGTGCCGGTGCCGAATAGACGCAGCCACCAAGGATGGATCGAGGTGATGTGTTGAATCCGGGAAAGATCGAGACTCGATGTACGGCGATGCAGAATGCCTTGTGTCCAGGTAATGCGCGTGGTGTCGATGACGATTCGGGTGAACGCGGTTTTGACGAACGGCAAAGCGACACCGATCAGGACCGCGCAGGCTTGCGCAAGCAGCACGGGCCACTGAAGCGGGAAAGCGTTCAACGCGCAGACATGGATAGCGCCAATCATGGCCATGACAACGCCACCCTTCAGCAGCGCCGGAAGGTTGCAGGCCTGCGACGGCGCGCCGCTGAAAATCACCTGATTGGCCATCGCACATACTCCTCTTTCTGATCCACGGCCCTATTCGTCCTTCGAAAAAAGGCAGTGCTGCCTTTTTTGGTCCTCGTGCCGGTGGTGGGCCCAGTATAGCCCTCACGACGAAGATCGTCCGCAACGCCTACGCACCGGGCGGTGAGTGCGGCAGACGGGGCAGGACGAGGCTTTACGCGTCTTTCAGCCAGGGCATTTCCACGGGCGACACCACCAGACGCCGGGACTCCCGTTTCAGTTCGAAGATGAACCCGACCAGGATCATCGAGTCGGCATAGGGGATCGGGAATACGTGAGGATTGTCCACGCTGCGCAGCGGGTGCGCGGGGGTATCCGCCGTTGTCGCGGCGTTCGCGCGGACGCTCTCGAGTTCGTCGGCCATTGCCGGCCCACTGACTTTCAGGACGCGGCTACGCAGGTCGCTGAAGGGTTCGATGCGCGCCCCGTCTTCGTTGTATTCGGGCACTTCATAGATGAACCAGGACATGTGCGTCTCCTAGGAAAAGGGCATCTATTCTAGCAGTGGGCGTAACTTACGGTGTCCGGACGCTCATCCAGCGCGTGCCCTGCTATGCTGGCGCCGACTATTATTTCGCGACCCAGCACGTGATACAGGCGGTGTGCCTTTTCTGACCTGTTTGTCGCCCATACTTCGATTTCGTATGGGCGGAAATCGTCCATCGCCTGCATGAAACGCGCGTTCCAATCGCTCTGATCCACTATGCGTCCATCATCCGCCGGCGAGTCCTCCAACACTGACAGTGACGATCCGGTCGCGCAGCCGGACCCAACGGCCAGGTTCACCGACGCGCTGGAGAAGGTGACGCCGCTGTTCGAGTTGCAGCCGCCGTTAGAGGCCACCGTGCTAGCCGAGGCGTTGCAGCTCGCGGCGGTCAGCTCGCTTGGCTTGGGCCGGCTCACCGATGCCGAGTCCTATTGGCGCCGTGCGATCGAAGCGAACGCGCGATTCGTCGACGCATACCTGAACCTCGCCACCTTGCTGAAAGGACTCAACCGCCTGTCCGACGTGGAAGCGCTGTTTCGGCGATTGCTGGAAGTGAGCCCGGATCTCGCAGACGTTCACAACCAGCTTGGGTCTTTGCTCCAGGACCAGGGGCGCCTGTCAGAAGCAGAGGCGGCTTATCGGCAAGCGGCGCTGATTTGCCCTGATCGCCTCGAATTTCATTACAACCTCGGTACCGTACTCAGACCGCTAGGCCATTGGCACGAAGCTGGGGAGGCGTATCAGCGGGCAATCGCGCTACGCCCTGACTTCGTCATGGGTTACAGCAACCTCGGCAACATACTGAAGGAACTCGGACGCCTGCCGGAAGCCGAAGCTGCCTACCGGCAGGCGCTCGCCATTCGCGGCGACTATCACATGGCGAAGTACGCTCTGGCGATACTGCTGCTCAGCATGGGGCGCTTCGAGGAAGGATGGCGGCTCTATGAGGCGCGTCATGCGGATCCTAAGTCCATGCAGCATAAGACGCAGAAGGTCATAGGGCGTCCCCGCTGGCAAGGCGAAACACTGGCGGGGAAAAAGCTGCTGGTCTGGCAGGAGGGCGGGCTCGGCGATGCGATTCATTTTGCCCGCTACTTTCAGCTGCTCAAGGCGCAAGGCGCGGCCCAGGTCGCCTTTGCCTGCGCTCCGGCGCTGCACCGGCTGTTCGCCGCGGTCGAGGGCGTCGACGTGGTGCTGGCTCACGAGGCGGGATGGGCTGCATCGGCGAATTACGACTACTGGATGAGCCCATTGAGCGCGCCGCTGTATCTGAGCACGACGACGGACACCATGCCGTTGCCCGTCCGGCTGACGCTGGATCCGTCTCTCCTCGAAGCCTGGCGCGTGCGTCTGGCAACGCTTCCTCCGGGTCGGAGGATCGGGCTCGTGTGGAAAGGTAATGCTCTACACCAAAACGATGCGAACCGGTCGCTGGGATCCTTCGGGATGCTGGCGCCACTCTGGCGCGTGCCCGGACTGAGCTTCGTGAGTCTGCAAAAGGGGGAGGGCGAGGACGAAGCCCTATCGCCGCCCGCCAACCAGCCGCTGCTGCATCTCGGGTCCGATGTAACGGACTTGGCCGACAGCGCCGCCATCATCGCGCAGCTCGATCTTGTCATCTGCGTGGATACAGCGATTGCGCATCTCGCCGCCTCCGTCGGTACGCAGTGCTGGGTCATGCTGCCCGGAGAGGCAATCGACTGGCGCTGGATGCACGAACGCACGGACTCGCCTTGGTATCCGGATACGATTCGCCTGTTCCGCCAACCTTTGGGCGCGCAGTGGCCGACGGTTATCGAACAGGTGCGGCAGGCGTGTGCCGAGGCGTTCCCGGGGTAAAGCACGATGGGGGGCGATCAGGGTTTTCAGCCACCTATCGACGCATGCGAGAATGCTACGCTGCGCCGACAAAGGTGGCTCCGTATTACCCGATTGACTATCCGATAGCCGCTTGTAAAACAGAATACAGGAGCTAAACGTGAGTGACTTTTCCGCCGATTATCTCGTTCCAGCCGCGGCCCAAAAAATGCAAACCCTGATCGAGACGGCCGCGTGATGCGCATCGAGACCGGAGATTTTGCCACCAACGGGATCGAGCTACGAGCCGACATTGCCGGCACCGGTATGCCGGTCCTGCTCTGCCACGGATTCCCTGAATCGCGGCATTCCTGGCGCCATCAGGTACCGGCGCTCGCCGAAGCGGGATATCGTGTGATCGCGCCCGATATGCGGGGCTATGGCGGCAGCAGCGCGCCGGAAACGATCGAAGATTTTACGATTCTGCATCTGGTGGGCGACATGGTCGGGTTGCTCGATACGCTCGGGCATCCGAAAGCCGTGATCGTGGGCCATGATTGGGGCGCGCTTGTCGCCTGGGCGGCGGCCATGTTGCGGCCTGACCGGTTTATTGGCGTCGCTGGACTTTCGGTTCCGTTCATCCCTCGCACCGCCTCTGCGCCGCTCGCGACCTTGCGCCGCCGGGGGCGGGAGCGCTTCTACTGGCTCTGGTTCGAACCGCGCGGTCGCGCCGAGGCAGAACTTGACGCTGATCCGGCGGAAAGCCTTCGCCGCATGTACTGGGGCCTCTCTGGCGCCGCGCCCGATCCGCTCTGGAACGGTATGGTCGCTGAGAGCGGATTTCTTGCGACCTTTCCGGCACCCTCCGGCCTGCCGGATTGGCTGACGCCAGAGGACCTTAGTCTGCAAACAGCGGCTTTCGCCCGTGGCTTTCGTGCGCCGCTCGACTGGTATCGCAATCTTGATCGGAACTGGGGCTTGCTCGGCGCCTTTGCCGGCACACGCATCACACAACCGGCGATGTTTCTCGCAGGCGCGCGGGACCCCGTGTTGAATTGGCGACGTGACGCCTATGCTGCCCATTCGGAAACCTTGCCAGGCCTTGTCTCCAGCACACTGCTCCCGGGCATCGGCCATTGGATACAGCAGGAGGCGCCGGAAGCCGTCACGGTGGCGCTCCTCGACTTCCTGCGGACATTCAAGGCTCCGGACTACCCGCCAATGGGTTCGCGATAAGAAGGCGTGTGTCAACGCTGCCCGTACCTATACGTCGCGCCTACTCCATGGGTGGTTCATTTCGTATCACCAGCTCCATGAACCCTGAACTTGAGTCGTGCTCCCGGGAGAAGCGATGTTCGGGAAGAAGCGCCAGCAATATCTCCGCGGTTGTACGGACCGTGCAACCGCGTGCCACATGACCACCGAACACTCGACCGCGTGAGTCGGCAACCGACATGTGCAGATGCGCGTCATCAGGTGATAGGGACCCGGCGAGCGTCAGGATTTCCAGATCGTCGCGCAGCTCAGTCGGATCCTCGTCGCCGGCAAATCGCAATTGGGCAATGCTGAGGCTTCCGATGCCCTGGATCACGAAGGCCGCCTGCAACTTGACCTGACGCAGTGCGTCTTCGAGGGCGGCACGCAGATCGTCGCCGGGAAAGAGGCGCAAAGGATGTGCTTGCATCGCGAGGTTCCAGGTTAGGGGCTGGGTGATAGGTTAAGCCGGATTGCTGCTGGCCCTTATGCTGGCGAAAAACCAGCGTGGCTCCGGTACCAGTCGACCAGGCCGCGTCAACGTGTCGAGTTGAGCATCACCCGTCCAGCACCTCAAGCTTGCCCGGGGCACGTTCACAAAGAAACTGCCAGTCTCAGTCGTTGTCAGGCGTTCTGTTTGAGGCCTTTCCGTGATGGAATAGTCATTGCGGCGACTCCAGCGACGACACATCCTAGTCCCAGCCACGCCGACGGAGAAAGCGATTCTCCCAGAAACGCAATGCCTATCGCTACGCCGATGGGCACTCGCAGGTAGGCTTGCGCCGTTGTGCCAACCGAACCTAGCGTTGGTATAAGTCGAAAGTAAATGACGAACGCCATCGCTGTCGAGAAAACTGCCAGCGCCATAAGCGCCAACAGCGATTGCAACGAAGGATGGAGTGTCCACGGGCGATCAACCACCAGACTGACAGGAACAAGCAGGATCGCGCCCACAATGAGCGAACCCGCAGCGGGAGCGACTGGGGAAAGCCCTCTGAAAGACCGACCGTAGATCGCCGCTCCTGCGTAGCAAACCGTAGCTGCGACGATCGCCAATTGCGGAATAAGCTGCCTGCCGAGTCCTTCGAATGCGTTGACGCCAACAACCAGGCCTATACCGGCAATCCCTGCGGTGACACCGAACAACTTGCGCGGCGTAATCTGCTCATGGCGGGTGATCAACCACGTTCCGAGAAACGCCATGACAGGTGAGGCCGAATTCAGGATTGTCGCCAAACCAGCTTCCACCGAACGCTCGGCCCACGCGATAAGCGTAAAAGGAACCACGCTATTCAGCAACGCCTGCACGACGAAGCGACGCCACACTGCGGGATCGCGCGGCATGGAAACTCGCTGAACCGTCATCCAGAGCAGAAGGACTGATCCGGCAATCAACGTTCTCGCTGCAATGAGCGTAAGCGGAGGAATGGTAGCGACGCCAACTCTGATGAATGTGTAAGACGCTCCCCAAAGCGTCGAAAGTGTCAGGAGCAGGATCAGGTCGAGAGCGGGGTTTGCTCCGCTCATAGTTGTTGTTCGTACTTTGGACAATTTGCTTTCGCCGTGACGGGTTGAAAATACTGAACCGTGCGGCACGCACCGGGCCGAACGGCCGAATTATGCAAGCCGCCACAGAGTGAACGTTTCAGCATGGAGCGAAATGTGGATTGCTGCCACATCGACGCCCCGCTCTCTCTGCTGTTAGTTGGCCCTTTTCCTTTCGGGACATCGCGTCATCTTCACCAACTCGCCCAGAGGTGCTTCGTCAGATGCGCGGCACCCGACAATGGCAGCTTCCGGCGCACCGCCAGCGTACCGAAACATGCAACGCCTTCGGAGATCGCCGTGCGGATGGTGCGAAACGTCCGGCTGGTTGCGAGCACCGCCTCGCCATCGCCGGACTCGCTCCACACAAGCAGGAAGCCCGTGCGTTGATCATTGTCACGCACCTGCAATTGCCGCCGTGGGGGTGAACCAAAAGCGCGGATGTTTTCCATATGGCATCTCTGATGGATGGGATATTCCCTTCATGTCCTTACGCCAAAGCGCGGCGGCGACGACAGATAGACGTCGCCGCCGCGCACAATCAAACCGTCGCAGCCCGGTGACTTGGCAGCAACGTGGTGACGGTTTCCGGCGCCTTGCAGTCTGACACCCACGCTTTCATCGCAGCGATATCGTCCGCGAAAAAGCGGTCCTTTTCATAAAAGGCCACGTTCTCGCGAATGTTCCCGATCACACGTTCGAGCGCGGCGCTTGAACGCAGCGGGCGATGAAACTCGATGCCTTGCGCTGCGGCCATCGCTTCGATACCGACTACAACGGCGGTGTTTTCCGCCATGTCACCCAGGCGCCGTGCGGCGAACGTCGCCATCGACACGTGATCTTCCTGATTGGCCGAGGTCGGCAAACTGTCGACGCTTGCCGGATGGGCGAGTGATTTGTTTTCCGATGCAAGCGCCGCGGCCGTGACCTGCGCAATCATGAATCCCGAGTGGAGACCGCCATCGCTTACGAGGAACGGCGGCAAGCCCGACAGGTTCGAATCGAGCAGCAAGGCGAGACGACGTTCGGAAATCGCACCGATTTCAGCGATCGCGATCGCGATGTCGTCTGCTGCGATCGCGACTGGCTCGGCGTGGAAATTCCCTCCCGACAGCACGTCGCCTTCGTCGGCAAAGACGAGCGGATTGTCCGAGGCCGCATTTGCTTCGATACGCAACACTTCAGCGGCGTGGCGCAACTGGTCCAGGCACGCACCCATGACCTGGGGCTGGCAGCGGATCGAATACGGATCCTGCACGCGTCCGCAGTCGCGATGTGACGAAACGATCGGGCTGTCTCCGAGGAGTGCCCGGTAAGCGGCGGCCACATCGATCTGACCCGGCTGCCCGCGCGCCGCGTGAATGCGGCTGTCGAACGGCGTGAGCGATCCCTTGATCGCTTCGAGCGACAGCGCACCAGCGAGAACGGCGGACGCGAACACGTCTTCCGCAGCGAACAGGCCCACCAGTGCTAACGCCGTGGAAACTTGCGTGCCATTGAGGAACGCGAGCCCTTCTTTCGGGCCGAGCTGCAGCGGCTCGAGTCCGGCATGGCGCAATCCCTCGATTGCGGTGACCCGTTCGCCGCCAACGCGTGCGTGTCCAACGCCGATCAGCACCGCGGTCATATGCGCGAGCGGTGCAAGATCGCCCGATGCGCCGACCGATCCCTTCGCTGGAATGCAGGGGTAGACGCCAGCGTTGAGCAAACGCACTAGCGCATGAATCGCGTCCGGCCTCACGCCGGAATGACCGCGGGCGAGGCTGATGGCCTTCAGTGTCATGATCAGGCGCACCGTGCTGTCGGCGAGGAGGGAGCCGGTGCCGACGCTGTGCGAGAGCACGAGATTTTTTTGCAACTCGGCGAGCTTGTCAGATGGAATGACGGTTTGGGCCATCTTGCCAAAGCCGGTGTTGATTCCGTAGACCACCTGACCGCGTGCGATCACATCGTCGATCACCGCATGGCTGCGTTCGACCGACGCAAACGCACTGGGGTCGATTTCAATGGGCGTGGTGTTGCGCAGCACGCTGCGCAACTGATCGAGCCGGACCTTGCCCGGCACGAGAGTAATAACGTTGTCGATCTGTTTCATGACTGTCCGATATGAGCGAGTGAAGAAAACGCGGCAGCGCTAGCCTTGTCGCTGGGCGACATCGGGGGTAAAGCGGCAACCAAGCCGGTAGCGCGACCCTGGATGGACGAACCGGGAGAAAGTGACGGCGACACCGCCCGTCCACGTACGCCGCACCAGGGTGAGGCAGGGCTCCTCGTCGGATATTTCCAGCAGTTGTGCCTCAGTGGCGGTGACAAGGCCCGCATCGACGACGTGTTCGATTTCATCCAGCGGCACCGTGCTGTACAGATAGGCAGACGGGCGTGTGCTGTTGAAGTCCTGTTCGAGAAACGCCGGCGCCACTGCAGGATTGACATATCGATCTTCCAGCTGGACCGGCAGGCCATTTTCCCGGTGCACGCAGATCACGTGGAACACCGAGGCGCCCGGCTCGAGTCCCAGCGCGTTCGATACAACGGCCGGCGCGGTTTCCCGTCTTTGCAGCAATGTCTTGAAGCTGTACTCATGACCACGCGAGCGGATTTCGTCGCCGATATGGGCGATCATCAGCAGCGTGGATTGCGGCTTACTCTCCGCGACGAACGTGCCGACGCCCGATAGCCGGGTGAGCAGGCCTTCGTCGCTCAGTTCGCGCAAGGCGCGATTCACCGTCATGCGCGACACGCCGAGTGTTTCGACCAGGCTTAGCTCGGATGGAATGCGATCGCCCGATCGCCATGTGCCCGCGTCGATAGTGGTCCGGATGTAGGTCTTGACGCGCTCGTAGCGGGCCATGGTCGGCCCTTCGACCGTTACTTCAAATGCTGGCGTACGCCGGACTGTGCGTTTTCCATTCACGCCCGCCTGGTTTGTCACATCATTCACTGAGGCGCGTGAGTTACGTTCAGTGGATTTCAATTTGTGATCCTCTGCTATGTACTGCGCCCAGACTAGTGAGCACCTCGATAAACAGATCGTTGTCGTCGCGGCTGCCGATCGAGACGCGCAGACAGTCCGCATAGCCTTTTTCTCGCCATGGTTTGACGATCACGCCTTCACGTAACAGTCGCTGCGACAGCGCGACCGCATCCTCATAGGCATCGAAAAACAGAAAATTCGCACAAGACCGCGCGGGCCGATAGCCGAGCGCGAGCAACGATGCACGCATTGCCTCGCGTTCGCTGCTCACGTGCGCAACGCTAGCGGCAACGTGCTCCGGGTCGGACAGGGCCGCAACCGCGGCACACTGCGCGAGGTGATTGATATTGAATGGCGTACGCACCCGGTTCATCAGATCGGCGAGCCGCCAGTCCGATGCGATGCCATACCCGATCCGCAGACCAGCAAGCCCATACGCTTTGGAGAAAGTCCGCAGCACGAGCCATGGCAAGCCGGATTCCGCCAGCAATGCCAGGCAGTCCGCATAACCCGGCGTGGCGACGGCATACTCGTAATACGCTTCGTCCCAGACGACCAGCGTGCCGGGCGACACACAGGACCGCAGGCGCCTGATCTGCGCGCCGTCCATCGCACAGCCAACAGGATTGGACGGGTTGCTCACCAGCAGCATCCGGGTGTGGGGCTTGAGCGCCGCGCAAAGGGCGTCAACGTCAAATTCGAAGCCGCGCATCGGAACGGTCGTCACGGTAGCGCCGACGCTTTGCGGGCAGATGACGTGCAGTCCGAACGACGGCACCACGGTGACCACCTCGTCACCGGGCGCAAGAAACGTGTGTGCCGCTACGGACAGGAGATCTTCGGAGCCGTTGCCGAACACCAGTTGGCCGGCATCGACGGGAAGACGGGCCGCCAGTGCGGCCCGCAGCAAACCGCAGGCTGGGTCGGGATAAACGGCGATGCCGTCGGCCAGCGCCTGCGCCAGCGCATCGGTAACGCATGGGCTTGCACCGTACGGATTTTCATTGCTGGCGAGTTTGGCGATGCGTGTCACACCGAACTGCTCGCGGACATGTGCCGCGGACAACCCCGCGTTATACGCAGGCAATGCACGCACTTCGGGGCGAAGGGCGCCAATGAGCGCATCGGTAGGGGTCATGCTGTCTCCGTGTCGTTGCTTCGCGTCCAGAACGCGTTGCGGTCAAAGTAGTTCTGCAGGAACTGACGCAGGCGCGGCTGGGCTGCATCGTGAAAGACCTGCTGCGGCGATCCCTGCACGGCGATCTTGCCCTGATCGATGAACACCACTTTGTCGGCGACCTGAGCGGCGAAACCCATTTCATGGGTGACGACCATCATCGTCATACCGTCGCGCGCGAGCTGTTTCATCACCTGCAATACTTCGCCCACCAGTTCGGGGTCGAGCGCGGAGGTGGGCTCGTCGAACAGCATGATGTGCGGTTCCATCGCCAGCGCGCGCGCGATGGCGACGCGCTGCTGCTGGCCACCCGAGAGCTTGGCCGGATAGGCATCGGCCTTGTGGGCGAGACCGACGGTCTCCAGCATCGCCATGCCGCGCCGCTTCGCTTCGTCGCGCGACTGGCCGCGCACGCGCTGCAGTGCCTCGATGACGTTGCCGAGCGCGGTCATGTGCGGCCACAGGTTGAACTGCTGGAACACCATGCCGACGTTGCGCCGTACCCGGTTGATCTCGCCCTGCGAGGCCCGCACGCGGCGGCCGTTGCGTTCGGTGTAACCGAGCAGTTCGCCTTCGATCTGCACTTCACCCCGGTCATAGGTTTCCAGCGCCGCGATACAGCGCAACAAGGTGCTTTTGCCCGAGCCGGACGGCCCGATGACGCAGACCACTTCGGATTTGGCGATTTCGAGGTCGACGCCGCGTAACACTTCAATTTCGCCATACTGCTTGCCGAGCTCACGCACCTGGATCAGGGGCTGGCGCGTGGGAGGCGTGGCGTTCGGGATAGGACTGGTAGACATATCAGTAATGGCATTCATGGCTGGGGATCCCTGTCAGGCGTAAATACGGGCAAGACGTTTCTCTGCCCATGCGCCGGCGCGTGACGTTGTTTCGACCAACGCGAGGTAGCAGACGCACAGCACGAGCAGGGTTTCCATAAAGGCGAACGTCGCTGAGCCGATCCCCGTCAGTACGAAGGTGAGCTCGGGTACGGTGACGATCGACAGGACGGCGGTTTCCTTGCTCAGCACGATGGTGAGATTGGTGAGTGCGGGCACGATCAGCACGAGCATCTGCGGGAGCTGAACGCGCCATACCGTCTGCAGGCGGGACAACCCGAGGCATTGCGCCGCTTCGATATGGCCCTTCGGGACCGAGCGGAATCCCGAGCGAAACGCCTCTGCAAAATAGGCGCTGCTATAGAGACCAAGCCCGATGACACCCGCCGTCATCGGCTCGAGTGTCAGGCCAAACGATGGACCGCCGTAGTAGAGCAGAAAGAGCTGGATGAGAAACGGCGTGCCGCGGAAGAACTCGACATAGGCACGCAGCAGTGCACGTAACCAGCGGCTGCCGAACAATTGCAGGACCGCGATCATGAAGCCGATGAACATGCCGATGAGAACGCCCGCAGTCCATGTGCCGATGGTGTAGGCGAGACCGGAGAGTATCGGTTGAAGGTTGTGCGTGACGACGGTGGGATCGAACTGTTTCATCGTAGGGCCTCATGCGTGTAGTCGGTGTTCGGCCAGATGAGCAAGCGCCGCAAGCGTGCCGTTGATCACCAAGTAGATCAGACCAGCAGCCAGATACGCTTCAAGTGGCCGATAGGTCCCGGCGGCAATGTTCTGAGCGGTGCGAGTGATTTCAGCGACGCCGACAACGGAGATCAGCGACGATGCCTTGATCAGCAGCACCATCTCGTTCGCGAGCGAGGGCAGGGTGAGCCGGAACGCCTGTGGCACCTGCACGCGCCGCAGCATGTCGAACGGGCGGATGCCCAGCATGCGGGCGGCCTCCATCTGACCGGGCGGAATGCTCAGAAAGCCGCCACGGAGGATTTCCGCGACGTACGAGGCGGAACACAACGAGACCGCGCTGATTGCCGCGACCAGCGGCGGCACGTTGATGCCCACAAAGGGCAGCAGGTAGTACACCAGAAGCAGTTGCACGAGCAGCGGTACGCCACGGAAAAAGAACACGTAGGCGCCGGCGCACGCACGCATGACCGGGTGAGCGGAAAGTCGCGCGGCGCACACGCCGAGCGCCAGGAAAAAGCCGATCACCAGACCGGCGAGCGAGATTCGCACGGTGGCAATCGCCGCGTGTAGCAACAGAGGTAGAGCTTGTGCAAACACAGTCGGACTGAACATGGCTGGGAGCATCGAAGTGTGTGGGCGGTAAGGTCAATCAGACGTGTGCGGCGTCGGACCGCCGCACACGTCCAAAGACCGGTGTGGCTCGCTCAATAATTCGGCGTAGGCAGCGTGCCCGGCGTGTCCATTGCGACGCCAAGCCACTTCTTCTGCAAGGCCGCGAGACGTCCGTCTTTGTTCATCTTGACAAGCGCGGCGTCGAACGCATCAAGCAGCGTCTTGCTGTCCTCATCCTTGCGCATGCAGTAGGCGTAGTAGACCTTCGCGCCGAACGACGGCTGCATGACAGCGAACGTGTCGGGCCGCTGTTTGGCGACATAGGCGATATTGGTCACCGAGTTCGCCACCGCGACGATGCGTCCAGCGGCGAGATCGGAGTAAGCCTGATTGAAGTCGACGTACTCGCGGATTTCAGGCGGCTTGGGCAGCGTCGCCGCCCAGGTTTTCAGCTGTTCGTACTGTGCCGTGCTCTTGCCCGCGCCAACCGTCTTGCCGGCGATATCCGACGCCTGCTTGAGGGACGTGTCGCCGGTGCGCTTGAGCAGCGCATCGGTCGCGTCGGCGATCGGAAGGGTATAGGCGTAGCGGTCCGCGCGCGCCTTCGTCACCGTCAGCGGGCCGCCGACCATGTCGAATTTGTGCGCTTCCAGTCCGGGCAGCACGCTCGGCCACGGCAGGTCGATGAAGCGCACCTTCACGCCCAGTTCCTTGCCAATTTCAGCGAACAGGTCCTTGTTGAAGCCGGCCTGCTGCCCGTTCTCCAGAAAGTCGAACGGCGCGAACTGCATCTCCGTGCCGACCACCAGTTCGCCGGCTTTGCGCACGTTGGCCAGGTCGTCCGCGTGAGCGCACAGGCTTGCCGCGCACAACGCCAACGTCACCGCACAACTCTTCCAGCCTGCCACCTTGACCATGAGATTTCTCCTGAGGGATAGAACAACGTTGTAGAGGTCGCCCCGTCGGCGCCGGCCGGTTCGATGTGGCGCAGTATATACCGCGATTTTTTGAAAAATACCTGGTTTTTCAGCATCGTTTACCCATGGTTGCGGTTTACATTTATGCGGTATATACAGCTTGTCACAGTAATCGAACCCCCATGAGTGTTTACATATGCCTTTCAAACCCACTTTCAGATGGTTTCGTTGGAGTCGTTGTATGAACAATGCTGCGTTCAATGACACGCTCGCAGCGCTACGTGAAGCGCTTGGCGAAGAGGGTGTGCGGATGGGCGCGGAGATCGGTGAACGCTCGATGACGGATTGGACGAAGCATGCCGCGACGTGGCCGCCCCCGCGCGGATGGAAGCGCAGTACGATAGGTCGCGCCATGACTGCCGAGCAGAGGGCAATCTTTGAGCAGCGGATATATAAAGACGAGGCACCGCCGACATGAGGCTAGCTCTGTTCTGATCGCCATATCGGACTGACTGGCCGACAATCACGACCCAAGACGCGCAGGAAGGGTCATTGGGGCGGTAGCGCACAGGAGATTACATGAACCCAGTTTCCGATCTTTCAGTTTTATTGAACACTTTGGAGCCGGTGCTCAACCCGGGTGTGTTTGTGTTTGCTTCGCTCAAGGACGGTCATGCCATTGACCCAGCCGTCATCGTTGCGTCAATCCGGGAGCCGGAGGGCTTGTCGGTCATTACGAGCGAGACGGACGCGACGATCAGCGGTTTGAATGTGTTGTTCAAATGCGCCTGGATTACGTTGACCGTGAATTCAGCTTTGGATGCGGTGGGGTTGACTGCGGCATTCGCCAGCGCTTTGGGTCATTCCGGCATCAGTTGCAACGTGGTGGCGGGCGCGTACCACGACCATATTTTCGTTCCTCACGAATCAGCACAGACGGCGATGCAGGTACTTCATCAGTTGCAGACGGATGGAGGCATCGCGTAACAACTGGCAAATGGTGCCCTCCCGGACGCTCACGCTACCGGGAGGGCAATGTGTTTTAGAACGTATAAGCCAGCTTGCCGAATGCCGTACGGCCCAGCGTGTTGTAACCGTACGCGGTGGCGTACTGCCGGTTAAAGAGGTTCGACAGATTGGCGGACACGGTGAGATGCGAATTGACCTTGTAGGTGGCACGCAGTGCCACCGTTGTATACGACGGCAGATAGGTCGTGTTGAACTGGTCGTCGAAGGTCGATCCGCCGTAAAGCAGAGAGACGCCGGTGCTGAGGGCGTGCAGATGGAACTCGTCCCACGTGTGATCGACGCTCAGGCTGACTGTCTGGCGCGGGCGGCGGTTAAGCCACGTCTGGTCGGTGACGTCCTGCGGATTCAGAATGCCGATCGCCAGACTGACCGGCGTCGATTTTCCGATTGTGCCCTTGTATGACAGATCGATACCCTGGATGTGCGCCCGCCCAATGTTGACGGGCAGAAAGGTCGCGGAGTTATAAGAGATGAGGTCATGGACCCGGGTGTCATAAACGGCAGCCGTGAAGGTGCCGAAAGACGTCGAGGCATCCAGTGCGGCCTCGATCGAGTCGCTGCGCTCGGGCACCAGGTTCGGGTTCGCGTAGCCCGGATAGTACAGATCGTTGAAAGTCGGCAGGCGGAATGCATTGCCATACGAGAGTCGCGCCGTATAAACCGGCGTGATCGCATAGGCCACGGCGACATTGCCGGTATTGACCGTCTGGCCCTGAACAATCTCATGGCGGCCCGCAAGGAACACCGTCAGTGCGCCGAGCGTGGCTGACTGATGGAGCGAGACAGACGAATCGTTGCGCGCCGGCAAGCCTTGAGGGACATCGACCGGCAGGAACGCCAACTGACGGCTAAAGTCGTAGGCGAGTTTCGTCTCTCCGGACAGCGGCAGATTGAACAGCGTCAGCCCGCGTTCCTGATGCGTCAGCGAGGTTGACGTGCTGAAGCGCGTCGAGTTGAACTCATCGCTCGGAATGGTCGGATCGTTCGCGTAGATGAACTGGCGGTCTGTGGCGTAGCCCACCGATTGGTCAAACTGCGTGGACGGCGTGATGTCCAGATGAAACGCGACGCCCGTCGTCAACTGATAATCGGCCTGCCGGTCGTTGCCGCCTGCATTGTCGTAAGACAGATCGGACCTGTGGTACAGGGCGAACGTGGAGAGCGACCAGTTGTCGTGCGCATAGCCGAGGCGGGCATTCACATCCTGCGCATGGTACGGATTGCGGCCGTCCTCGTGGCCATAGGCATACGGCTGGGTCGCATCGATCCCCGCGGTGTTGTAGTCGTGCAGACCGAGCGAGTAGGTCAGTCCCGACAGTGCCGAAAGCGGACCCGTGGACGGGATACTGCCCGACGTGCGGATTTGCGTATCGAAGGTCTTGTTCGAGCCGCCGCCTACAGAGACCGTGGTCCGGTTCGGCTGATTGGATGCATGATTGGTGAACAACTGCACGACGCCGCCCATCGCATCCGCACCGAACGACGCGGCCGCCGGCCCCGAAATGACCTCGACGCGGTCGAACGCTGAGGTCGGCAGATCCGCCCATTCGGCTATCCCGGTGGTCGCGGAACCGATCCGGATACCGTCGATAAACACGGCGACCTGATTGGCTGATGAACCCCGGATACTGACCGAGGCGCCCGAGCCTGGGCCGCCGTTTTGCGAAACGGTGACGCCGGGCAGCGTGGCGAGGGCTTGCGTGATACTCGGGTCGGCGGGTGACAGACGCTCGAGATCGGCCCGCGTCAGGACCTGAGTCGTGGCGAAGCGTTGGTCGAACGATTGCGGCAGGTGTTGTGTGTCGCCGGTGACGAGAATATTCGGCAGCGTGGTTTCCGCCGGCGCCTGCTCAGACGGCGGCAACGACGTGTCGTCCGCGGCCTGTGCAACCTGCCACGCCGAGACGGTCAGGGCAGAGGTGATGATGAATTGACGGAACTTCATGATGGGGATGTGCGCGTTCTTGTAGATTCTTGTAGACAGTGGGCAGCCTGGCTGCGGCCACCAGGCCTAACGTTTGACGGGATAGGCTTCCAGCTCGTCATAACGCTTCATGCCATAGATGACGAACGCCCAGATCCAAGGCGCCAATATTGAAAACGGCGAGAACGCTATAAATGCCGGTGACGCGTCGGCGCAAGGTTCCTGTGGGGAACCGGTTTGAACAGCAGTGGACATGACAGATCCTGAGGTTTGGGCTGTCGTTGCAACGAGCGACCGCATAGGCGGTGCTTGCGCATCGGGACACCCCGCCCCGGTGCGGCTGCGCAGACCTCGGTTTGATGGCAGGTCTCCTGGCTCGCGGGTCAACGTCACGTGCCGACCTTCCCGGTGTTCCAGTGGTCATGAGTGGCACGGACTCGCCGCGTACAGTTGCGGGGGCAGCCGCAGACTCGGAGCATGGCTGCTCGTCCTGCGTTCCCTTTTGATCCCGGTGACGGGAACCATCAGCGCGAAGCGTACCGATGCGTAGTGGCTGCCGTCAACCACCACGGCGCTTACGGTGCGCTGCTCATCATTATTGGTGCGGGTTCGTTGTTTCTGTCACCTAAGGCATTGATATGGCATGACTGAGTGCTTTCAGTAAGCTTCTGACGCAACGTCTTCGCGGCCTGAACCATATTGTTCAACGCGGCTTCTGTCTCGGGCCAGCCGCGTGTCTTCAAGCCGCAGTCTGGATTGACCCAAAGCCGTTCGGCCGGCACCACTTCGCAAGCTCGTTCGAGCAACTGCTGCATTGCATCGGCGCTCGGCACACGCGGCGAATGGGTGTCATACACGCCCGGTCCGATGCCATTCGGATAGGCGAACTCGACAAAACCGTCGAGCAGTTCCATTGAGGAGCGCGAGGTTTCGATCGTGATGACGTCCGCGTCCAGATTGGCGATCGCAGGCAGAATGTCGTTGAACTCCGAATAGCACATGTGCGTATGAATCTGCGTGGCGTCGGACACACCGCCCGCGGCAATCCTGAACGCGCGCGCCGCCCATTCCAGATACGCCGGCCAGTCTTCCTGGCGTAATGGCAAGCCTTCGCGGAAGGCGGGTTCGTCGATCTGGATGATCCTGATGCCGGCTTTTTCAAGGTCGATCACCTCGTCGCGAATCACGAGCGCCAACTGCAGCGCCGTGGTCGAGCGGGGCTGGTCATCGCGAACAAATGACCATTCGAGCATCGTCACCGGTCCGGTCAACACCCCTTTCACCAGGCGTTCCGTCAGAGACTGCGCGTGGCAGGCGGCGTCCACCATCATGGGTTCAGGCCGATAGACGTCACCGTAGATGATCGGCGGTTTGACGCACTGTGAGCCGTAGTTCTGGACCCAGCCGTTTTCCGTGAACGCGAAGCCCCAGAGCTTATCGGCAAAGAATTCAACCATGTCGTTGCGCTCCACTTCACCATGCACGAGCACATCGAGTCCGAGTTCCTCCTGCTTGCGAATCACGCTTGCCGTTTCGGCGCGCATCCGTTCAAGGTAATCGAGTGCTCGCTTCTCGCCCCGCTTGTACGCGGCGCGAGCTTGCCGGATGGCCGGTGTTTGCGGAAACGAGCCGATCGTGGTGGTCGGTAACAGCGGGAGCTTCAGTGAGTGCCGCTGCACACGGCTGCGGACAGTGAAGGGGCTCTTGCGGCTCGCCATCGCATCGGTGATGCTCGCCACCTTTCTTTGAACGAGGACGTTCATGACAGCGCCCGAGGCACGTCGTGCGTCGAGCGCGGCATCTGCCGCAGCGAGCGCCGGCTCAGCAGCAACCGGGTCGCGGAGCGCGAGCGCAATCGTGCTGAGCTCGTTGAGTTTCTCGGTCGCAAAGGCGAGCCATGACTTAAGCTCGGCGCCGAGTCTTGTTTCGGAGGCTAGCGTGACCGGCACGTGAAGGAGCGAGCATGACGGTGCGATCCAGAGGCGCTCACCGCGTTCCGCGTGCAGCGCATCCAGCGAGCCGACGATTTCGCCCAGATCCGCGCGCCAGATGTTCCGGCCGTCGATCACACCTGCCGATAGCACTTTGTCGGCGGGCAGCGCGCTTCGCCATACGTCGAGCTGTTGCGGAGCCCTGATCAGATCGATGTGGACACCGTGTGCGGGAAGTTGCGACACCCGCGGCGCGTGATCGGCCGCCGTGTCGAAATAGGTCCCTAGCAAAACCTTGACGCCCGAGACGCCCAGCACGTCGTACGCTGCCGAGAATGCCTCGAGCCATTCCCCGTTGAGGTCGAGGCACAAGGCCGGCTCGTCGAGTTGAACCCATTCGATGCCGCGTTGTTTGAGTGTGTCGAGAATGCGCATGTAGCGGATCACCAGCTTCGGCAACAGCGACAGACGGTCAAAGCCCGGAACAGGACTCTTGGACAGCCACAAGTAGGTGATCGGCCCGATCAACACCGGCTTGACCGGCAGATTCAACGCGAGTGCCTCGTCGATTTCGTCAAAGAACCAGTCGACTCCGCCATTGAAGGTCGTATCGGGTCCCAACTCCGGTACCAGGTAGTGGTAGTTGGTGTCGAACCACTTGGTCATTTCCATGGCCGGCTGGGCTTTGTTACCCCGAGCGAGTTCGTAGTACTGCGTCAGCGAAAGCCTCGCCGGTTCGAACCCGAAGCGCTCCGGCAGCGCGCCGAGCAGCGCGCTCAGGTTCAGCATCTGATCGTAGTAAGCGAAGTCGCCGACGGCGACAAAATCCAGCTTCGCCGCGCGTTGCAATTCCCAGTGCCGGATGCGAAGTTCTTTCGCGATGCCCTTGAGATAGGCATCGTCGGACTCTCCGCGCCAGAACGATTCCTGTGCGAACTTCAGTTCGCGCTGCGCGCCGATGCGCGGAAAACCAGAGATGTGAGTGCGGGCCATGAACAATCCTTGCTTGAATAGCCCGCAGTGTGAGAGTCACGCTATGATTCAACAAGCGACATGTTTTCATTACCGTATGAGCCACATTCATATCAAAGCGATTCACGCTGTCTTTCACCGCGTTTCTCAGCGCCGGCCCCGCCATGCTTGAACTGCGCCATCTTCGTTCGCTCGTTGCCATCGCCGATTCCGGCAAGCTGGTCGCCGCCGCTGAGCGGGTCAATCTGAGCCAGTCCGCGCTTTCGCACCAGATCCGCGATATGGAGGCCCATTACGAGGTGTCCCTGTTCGAGCGGACCCGCCAGGGCCTGCGTTTTACCGCGGCGGGCGAGCGGCTATTGGCGCTGGCGCGTGAATCGATCGCGGCGGTCGCTGCGGCTGAACGGGATCTGGTCCGGCTCAAGGGCGATGTACGGGGCGAGCTTCGGATCGTGCTCGAGTGCCATACCTGTTTTGACTGGCTCATGCCGGTGATGGATGAGTTTCGCCGCCGTTGGCCGGAGGTGGAAGTCGATCTGGTCGCCGGCTTTCATGCCGAGCCGATGAGGCTGCTGAACGATGGCAAGGCGGACGTCGTCATCGGCTCAAAGCCGTCCACCCGGCGCAATCTGCATATCGCGCCGCTGTTCCGCTTTGAAATTCAGGTGGTGATGGCCAATGAGCATCGTCTGCGGAACAAGCGGCGTGTCGGGCCGGAGGATTTGCGCGGTGAGACGCTGATCACCTATCCGGTGCCGGAATCACGCATCGACCTGATTCGCGAAGTGCTGGAGCCGTCCGGCATCAAGCTCGAGCGCCGCACGGCGGAGTTGACCATAGCGATCATGCAACTCGTGGCGAGCCGCCGGGGCATCGCTGCGCTGCCGAACTGGGGCGTCAAGAACTATGTCGACCATGACTATGTGGTCGCCAAACGGGTCGGCACGGGCGGGCTGTGGAGCGAACTCTATGCGATAGCGCCGAAAGGCATTGCGGGTCGCCCCTATTTCGATGATTTTGTCCGGATCGTCCGCGACATTTGCGCGGCGCAACTGGACGGCATCGAACTGCTGTCCGATAGCGATTGAACACCGGCGTCAAGTAACCAGGAGTGTGCAGTATGAAAAAAATTCTGATCATCGGGATCGGTGCGGGGAACCCGGAGTACCTCACCGTTCAGGCAATCAACGCGCTCAATGAGGTCGACGTGTTCTTCGTGATGGATAAGGGGGTTGCGAAGGAGAAGCTGGTTGCGCTTCGCAAGGACATCATCGAGCGCTATGTCAAGGATGATGGCTATCGGATCGTCGAGGCAACGAGTCCTGAACGCAGGCGAGACGTCGCCGATTATCTGACTGCCGTTGAAGACCTGAACCGCGATAAGCAACGCGTATTTGAACGGCTCATTTCAGATGAACTGAGCGATGGCGAGTGCGGCGCGTTCCTCGTGTGGGGCGACCCGTCGCTTTACGACAGCACGATACGTATCCTCGATGCCATCGTGGCAGGCGGAAAACATGAATTCGACTACGAGGTCATTCCGGGCATCAGCAGTGTGCAGGCGCTGGCGGCCCGGCACAGAGTGCCATTGAATCACATCGGCCGCTCGATCGAGATCACGAATGGCCGGGGGATTGCCGAAGGGTTTCCGAGCAATGTCGACAGCGTCGTCGTGATGCTGGACTCGCAGAATGCCTACCGGCACCTCGCGGATGAAGATCTGGACATCTACTGGGGGGCGTACGTGGGAACGCCCGACGAAATTCTCATTTCAGGCAAGCTGCGAGACGTCATGGATGACATCGAACGCGTCAGGGCCGAGGCTCGCCGCACCCATGGCTGGATAATGGATACCTATCTGCTGCGTAAGCGTGGCGGCGTGTGACGCGTAGCCGTGCGCTGGGCAAGCCGCACGGCATTGGGGGCGTACTGGACCTTAGGCGGAAGCGCGCAGCGTCTTGGCCGCCGCCACCATGTTGATCAATGCCGGAATGACTTCTTCCCACTGACGCGTCTTCAGGCCGCAGTCCGGGTTCACCCACAGGCGCTGCGCCGGAATGCGTTCAGCGGCTTTCTTCATCAGCTGAACGATGTGCTCTTCGGTCGGGATGTTCGGCGAGTGAATGTCGTACACGCCCGGGCCGATCTCGTTCGGATAGTTGAAGTTGTCGAACGCGTCCAGCAACTCCATATCCGAGCGCGAGGTCTCGATGGTGATCACGTCGGCGTCCATGTCGGCGATCGAGGCGATGATGTCGTTGAACTCCGAATAGCACATATGCGTGTGGATCTGCGTCTCGTCATCCACGCCATTGGCGGTGATCCGGAACGACGTCACGGCCCAGTCCAGGTATTCCTGCCATTGCGACTTGCGCAGCGGCAGACCTTCGCGCAACGCCGCTTCGTCGATCTGGATGACACGCACGCCAGCCTTCTCGAGGTCCAGCACTTCTTCGCGGATCGCCAGCGCGAGCTGATAGCACGACACCGAACGCGGTTGGTCGTCGCGCACGAAGGACCAGTTCAGAATCGTGACCGGGCCGGTCAACATGCCCTTCATCGGCTTGTTGGTGAGCGACTGGGCGTACTTGATCCATTCGACGGTCATGGCCTTCGGGCGGCTGATGTCGCCGAACAGGATAGGCGGCTTCACGCAACGCGAGCCATACGACTGCACCCAGCCGAACTGGCTGAAGGCGTAGCCATCGAGCTGTTCGCCGAAGTATTCCACCATGTCGTTACGCTCGGCTTCACCGTGCACCAGCACGTCCAGACCCAGCGCTTCCTGTTCGCGCACGCTGCGTTCGATCTCGGCGCGCATCGCAGCCTTGTAACCGGCTTCGTCCAACGCACCGCTCTTGAACTGGCTGCGCGCATGGCGGATCTCGCCGGTCTGCGGGAACGAGCCGATGGTCGTGGTCGGGTAAGCCGGCAGCTTCAACCGTGCAGTTTGCTTGTCGGCACGCGCCGGATAGGCGTTCTTGCGTTGACCCAGGGCCGGGTTGATCTTCGCGAGGGCAGCCTTGACTACCGGGTTGTTCACACGCGGTGACGCACGGCGGGCGGCAATAGCGGCACCGTTAGCAGCCAGCTCTGCCTTGACGGCGTCGCGGCCGTTGTTCAGGGCGGTCGCCAGCACTTTCAGTTCGCCCAGCTTTTGCAGTGCGAAGGCGAGCCACGAGCGGACTTCCGCATCCAGCTTCTGTTCGCTGTCCAGATCCACCGGTACATGCAGCAGCGAGCACGACGGTGCGATCCAGAGGCGCCCGCCCAGTTGCTTTGCGACCGGTTCGAGCCAGTCCAGCACGCCGTTGAGGTCCGTCTTCCAGATGTTGCGGCCATTGATCACGCCGAGTGACAGCACGCGGTCCTGAGGCAATTGTGCAATCACCGCATCGACTTCAGCGCGGGCATTGATTGCATCCAGATGCAGGCCTTGTACCGGCAGTTTGCACGCGAGTGACAGGTTGTCCAGCAACTGGCCGAAGTACGTCGCCAGCAACAGCTTCACCTTGCTGTTCGCGAGCGCCTCGTACGCGGTGACGGTCGCTTGTTGCCATTCAGCGGACAGTTCGGTAACGAGGATCGGCTCGTCGATCTGGGCCCATTCGACGCCTTGCGCTGCCAGCGTGGCCAGCAGTTCAGCGTAGACCGGCAGCAGGCGCGGCAGCAGAGCCAGCTTGTCGGAGTCGTCCTTGGCCTTGCCGAGCGCCAGATAGGTCACGGGGCCGACGATCACCGGCTTGGCCTTGACGCCTTGTGCCTTGGCCTCAGCCAGTTGTTCCAGCAGGCGCGACGGGTCGAGTTTGAATTCGGTGCTAGCGCTGAATTCGGGGACGATGTAGTGATAGTTGGTGTCGAACCACTTGGTCATCTCGCCGGCAGCGACGCCACCGCAGCACGCGCTGTGGTCCTCGGCACCCTTGGCCGAACGACCGCGGGCGACGCGGAAGGTGTTGTCGAGCGTATCGCCGTGGAAGCCCTGCACACGTTCCGGCAAGTTTCCCAGCGTGAAGCTCATGTCCAGCACCTGGTCGTAGAAGGCGAAATCGCTCACGGCGGCCAGACCCAGATCGGCCTGGTGTGCCCAGTGACGCTGGCGCAACTGGGCGCCCAACGCTTTAAGTTCGCCGAGCGAGGACTCGCCTTTCCAGTAAGACTCGAGTGCGAATTTCAGTTCGCGCTTCGCGCCGATGCGGGGGAAGCCCAGATTGTGTGTCGTTGCCATCGTGTCGCCTTGATTCGGTCAGGTTGCGGATCCGTGGATCGTATCGAAGGCGACTTATGAAGTAAAATGGTGTTAATTCAACAAACCATTAGTTTTGCTCATGTACGATCATGCTTGAGAGAATTCATCTGGCCATCGTCCAGGCGGTGGACAAGCACGGCTCCCTTACCGCGGCGGCGGACATTCTGTGCGTGACGCAATCCGCACTGAGCCACTCCATGAAGAAGCTGGAGCAGCAACTGGGTGCCGACGTCTGGTTGCGCGAGGGGCGCAGCCTGCGCTTGACTCAGGCCGGTCAATACCTGCTTGCCGTTGCCAATCGCGTGTTACCGCAACTGGCGCTCGCCGAAGAGCGCCTTGGCCAGTACGCGCAGGGTGAGCGCGGCGCGCTGCGCATCGGTATGGAATGCCATCCCTGCTACCAGTGGTTGCTCAAGGTGGTCTCACCCTATCTTGCGCGCTGGCCGGACGTGGATGTCGACGTCAAGCAGAAATTCCAGTTTGGCGGAATCGGCGCGTTGTTCGGCTATGAGATCGACCTGCTTGTGACGCCTGATCCGCTCTACAAACCGGGCTTGCGCTTCGAACCGGTGTTCGACTACGAGCAGGTACTGGTGGTGAACCGCGAGCACCCGCTGGCCACCGTCGACTATGTGAAGCCGGACCAGTTGACGCAGGAGGTGTTGGTCACGTATCCGGTGGAGACCGACAGGCTCGATATCTACAATCAGTTTTTGATGCCGGCTGGTGTCACGCCACGGCGCCACAAGGTGATCGAGACCACCGATATCATGCTGCAGATGGTGGCAAGCGGCAGGGGCGTCGCGGCGCTGCCGCGCTGGCTGGTGGAAGAGTATGCCGGCAAGATGAACGTCGTGCCGGTACGTCTGGGGCGAAAGGGCATCGCCAAGCAGATTTTCCTGGGCGCGCGCGAGACAGACACTGAAATTGACTACCTCAAGGCCTTTGTTGACCTGGCTCGCAAGCTCAGTTTGCGCAACTGAACATCCATTGGACTCCAAACCAATCGGTTAGCTTGCCAAAGTCTCTGCTGCCAGCGATAAGGTCGCGTATCTCCTGCGTGGCTGCTCACGCGCTCGTGGACGCTTCCAGTTCGGCAAGACGCTTGCGCAACAAGCGATCCTCCTGGAAACGGCTGGTTTCGTCGCGAATCACGGCGACGATGCCGGTGAGCTCGTTTTGCGGCGAATGTAGCAACGCAACCGTAAACGCAATCGACAGTGGCCGCCCGTCCTTATGCCAGGCGGGGACACGCAGCACGTCGTTGCCATAACGGGTTTCGCCTGTTGCCATGGTCTTGTGATAGCCGTCCCAATGGCGGCCGCGCAAGCGTTCTGGAATGATCAGGTCCAGCGATTTTCCCAGTGCCTCGCCTGACGTAAAGCCGAACATACGTTCGGCGGCAGGATTCCAGACGGTGATGCTGCCGCCGGCATCGGACATGATGATCGCGTCGCCGATTGAGTTGACGAGTTGCTCGAAGTCGATAGCGCTTTGCATGGTGTTCCCTCGAATGCAAAAACGCAGATCCCTAACGAGGAAACTGCGCTGGATACGGCGTTGAAAACGGCGCCCACGAGGAACGCAGTATCCGCAGGCCCAAGCCGACAAACGGGCCTGCGGCGTCACACCATCACTCGATTAAACCGCTTTGACTTCGCGCAGATTGAAGATGTCCTGCTTGCTGTAGCCGAGGCTCGCCAGCACTTCGTCCGTGTGTTCGCCGAGCAGCGGCGACGCCGTGACTTCCGGTTTCATATCCGAGAACTTGATCGGGCTGCCCACCGTCAGATACGAGCCGCGTTTCTTGTGCGGCACTTCGACAATCGTGCCGCTCGCGCGCAACGACGGATCGTTGGCCAGTTCCTTCATCGTCAGCACCGGCGCGCAGGGAATGTCGAACTGACGCAAGATGTCGACCGCTTCGAATTTGGTCTTGTCGGCGAGCCAGGCTTCGATGGTGCCGAAGATCTCGAAGATATGCGGTTGACGTGCTTCAGCGGTCTTGTAGGCGGGATCGTTGATCCACTCGGGTTTGCCGAGTGCCTTGCAGATCGGCTCCCACGCATGGCCCTGGATCGTGAAGTAGATATACGCGTTCGGATCTGTTTCCCAGCCTTTACACTTGAGCACCCAGCCCGGCTGACCACCGCCGCCCGCGTTGCCGCCGCGCGGCACCACGTCGCTGAATTCGCCGTGCGGATATTGCGGATATTCCTCAAGATAGCCCACGCGCTCCAGCCGCTGCTGGTCCCGCAGCTTCACGCGGCACAGGTTCAGCACGCTGTCCTGCATCGACACGGCGACCTTTTGACCTTTGCCGGTTTTGTCGCGCCCTAGTAGCGCAGTCAAAATGCCGATCGCCAGATGCATGCCGGTGTTGCTGTCGCCGAGCGCCGCGGCGCTGATGGTCGGCGGACCGTCCCAGAAGCCCGTGGTGGACGCCGCACCGCCCGCACATTGCGCGACGTTCTCGTAGACCTTCAGGTCGTCGTAGTGATGGCCGTCGCTGAAGCCCTTCACCGAAGCGACGATCATCTTCGGATTGAGTTCGTTCAGGCGTTCCCATGAAAAGCCCATCCGGTCCAACGCGCCCGGTCCAAAATTTTCGACCAGGACGTCAGATTCGCGAATCAGCTTTTCGAGGACTTCCTTGCCTTCGGGCTTTTTCGTGTCCAACGTCAGCGACTTCTTGTTGCTGTTGAGCATCGTAAAGTACAACGCGTCGGCGTCGGGGATGTCGCGCAACTGGTTGCGCGTGACGTCGCCCGAACCTGGCCGTTCGACCTTGATCACATCGGCGCCGAACCAGGCGAGTAACTGGGTGCACGCGGGGCCGGCCTGAACGTGGGTGAAGTCGATGATTTTGATGCCTTCGAGAGGTTTGCTCACTTTGCTATCTCCGTGTTTGCTCTGGGTTACTTTTTCATCGCCGCGCTTTGCGGATTCAGATTGGTCAGGCGGCCGCTTTCGGTGCCGGCCGCTTCATCGATGACGGCATTGATCAAGGTCGGCTTGCCCGATGCGATCGCTTCGACAAGCGCCTTCGTCAGTTCTTCCGGTGTGGTCGCGTGGTGGCCGACACCGCCGAATGCCTCGATCATCCTGTCGTAGCGCGCACCCTTCACGAACACGGTCGGTGCAACGTCCTTGCCGCCCGTCGGGTTCACGTCGGTGCCGCGATACACGCCGTTGTTGTTGAATACGATCGTGCACACAGGCAAGTCGTAACGGCAGATGGTTTCGAGTTCCATGCCGCTGAATCCGAACGCGCTGTCGCCTTCGATTGCGACAACCGGTTTGCCGCTCGTCACCGCCGCGCCGATCGCAAAGCCCATGCCGATGCCCATGATTCCCCACGTGCCGGAATCGAAGCGTTTGCGCGGCTCATACATATCGATGATGCTGCGCGCGTAGTCGAGCGTGTTCGCGCCTTCGTTGACGACGTTGATGTCCGGACGCGTCTTCAGCACATCGCGGATCGCACGCAACGCGCTGTGGAAATTCATCGGCAACGGGTTCTTGTCGAGCGTGGCGGCCATCTTTGCGAGGTTCTTGCTCTTGCGCTCAGCGATCGCGCCGGTCCACTCAGCGCCCGGCTTTTCGAAGCTCGCATCGAGACCTGTGCGAAGTGCCGCTACGCACGAGCCGATATCGCCGATCACCGGTGCGGCAATCGCGACGTTGCTGTCGATTTCGGTCGGCGAAATATCGACCTGGACGAACTTCTTCGGCTCCGCGCCCCATGTTTTGCCCTTGCCATGCGAGAGCAGCCAGTTCAGGCGTGCGCCGATCAGCACGACAACGTCGGCTTCCTGCAGCACGAACGAGCGTGCAGCCGACGCCGATTGCTCGTGCGTATCGGGCAACAGACCCTTGGCCATCGACATCGGCAGATACGGAATGCCACTTTGTTCGACGAACGCGCGAATCTCCGCGTCAGCCTGCGCGTACGCCGCCCCCTTACCGAGCAGGATCAGCGGACGCTTCGCGCTCTTCAGCACATCGATCGCACGCTTGACCGATTCCGGCGCCGGCAACTGACGCGGCGCGGCGTCGACCACTTTGACGAGCGACTGCTGCGCCTTCGCGGCGTCCAGCGTTTGCGCGAGCAGCTTGGCCGGCAAGTCCAGATACACGCCACCTGGGCGGCCCGACACCGCGGCACGGATCGCGCGCGCCACGCCGATGCCGATGTCTTCCGCATGCAGCACGCGGTACGCGGCCTTCGCATACGGCCTGGCCGCATTCAATTGATCCATCTCTTCGTAATCGCCCTGCTGCAGATCGACGATTTCGCGCTCGCTCGAACCGCTGATCAGGATCATCGGGAAGCAGTTGGTGGTCGCATTGGCGAGCGCGGTCAGGCCGTTCAGAAAGCCCGGCGCCGACACCGTCAGGCAGATGCCTGGCTTTTGCGTCATGAAACCGGAAATGGCCGCTGCGTTGCCCGCGTGCTGTTCATGACGAAAGCCGATGAAACGCATCCCTTCCGCTTGTGCAAGTCGCGCGAGGTCGGTGATCGGAATACCGACCAGTCCAAAGATGGTGGTGATGTCGTTCAGTTTCAGCGCGTCGATGACGAGATGGAATCCGTCGGTCGTCCCGGCTGCCTGTTGCTGCAGGGTCGCTTCTTCTGTGGGCCTATCGGCTTCTGCCATGATGTCTCTCCTTGGTCACGGGGCGTGTGAGGTTCGTCGTGAGTTGCGCGCTCACGTTGTTGTTCATTCAGGCGAGCCGCTGGACGACGGCTGCAGCCGCGCTTCGGCGATGACCGCGCCAGCGGGCGCGCCTGAGTTTTCGATCCAGCACTTTCTCATGGGTGCGAGGATGAACTTCGCGGACACGGCTGCCGCGATCGAGATCACCGCAGCCGAGATGAACACGGTGCTCCACCCGCCGTTCGCCGACAGCACCGATGCGATCGGCACCAGCATCGACGCGGTACCTTTCGCGGTATAAAGCGTCCCCGCATTGGCCGCGGCGTATTTGCTGCCGAACGTGTCCGCGCAGGTCGCCGGGAAGATCGAGAAGATCTCGCCCCAGCACAGGAACACCGTGGCGGCGAAGAACATGAATGCGTAGGGGTTGTGGCCGAACTGCATGAGCCCCAGCAGCGCGACGCCTTCGCCGAGAAAGATCATGAACATCGTGTTTTCGCGGCCGATGCGGTCCGACAGAAAACCGCACAGCGGACGCGTGAAACCGTTGCACAGGTTGTCGATCGACAGCGTCATCGTGAGCAGCGGCAGCGTGATGCCCAGCAGATTCACCGGCAGTTTGGCAAAGCCGTATTCCTTCGCGATCGGCCCAAGCTGCGCGGTCGCAATGATCCCGCCGGCAGCGACGAACACGAACATCAGATACAGGACCCAGAAGAGCGGCGAACGGATCATCTCGCCGGGCGTGTAGTCGATCTTGCTTGCGACCACGCGTTTGGCCGCGACCGCGGTGGCGGGCGGCTTCGGCCGTATCAGCATGGTGGCGAGCAGCAGAATAGAGACGCCCTGGAAAATGCCGAAGAACATGAACGTGTGCTGGTAACCCGAGCGCTGGATCATGTTGGCGATCGGAATCACGGTGACGGCGGCGCCGGCACCGAAGCCTGCCGCGGTCAAACCCGCCGCGAGCCCGCGCTTGTCCGGAAACCATTTGAGCGCCGTGCCGACGCAGGTGCCATACACGCAACCCGCGCCGATACCGGCGATCACTGCGGCGACGTAAAGCTCGGCGAGACTGCTCGCGTGCGCGTCGATGATCCAACCGAGTGCCGCGCACAGCGAACCGCCGATCACAACCGGGCGCGGTCCGAACTTGTCGACGAGCCAGCCTTCGACCGGCACGAGCCAGGTTTCGGTGACGATGAAGACCGTGAACGCGGTCTGGATCGCCGCTTGGCCCCAATGGTGGACGTTGTCCATGGGTACGACGAATAGCGTCCACGCATATTGCAGGTTCGCGACGAGCCCCATGCACACGATGCCGATCGCCAGTTGCACCCAGCGGTGGTGCCTGAACGCCGTACCTCTCCCGGATACCTTGGAAGGTTCCATGTCTTTCGTCTCCTGTAGTTTCCGTCGCGCTCGAGCGGCGCGTTGGACATACGTGATCGAATTGCTTCATCGCCCGTTTGTCTGCGGGCGATAAGGCGCCAGTGGTCGGTCAGAGGGAATTGCACTAACGAAACGCTTTACCCGTTGAACGCACAACAGCCGGGTAAAAGGTGTTTCGCGTGGAGCGCTTCTGAGGGGATGCTGCGCGTGAACAGCGATAAGGAAAAGTTAAAACATTTTATGGTTTGCATTAGGCATCCCTAATAGATAGGTTGCCTTTGCCGACTATGGAGTGATGAGAAACACGACGCTGCTCCCACTGAGCGGGCGTGAGGTGCACCGCAAGAACACGCGCCAACCTCCCGGCGCGTTTGCGTTCGGGGGATTTTTTGGTCAACGAATTCGTGGATTGCGGAGGTCACCTATATTGACACGCGGCTGCTGCGCAGTTGGCCGGAGGGGCAGGGAGGGTCACTGTCCCGGCACACAGATGTCGCTACTGTCGTAGCGGAGGAAAACGGATATATAAACAAAACACTATCGTCTTTCGAAAAAACTTTAACTGTTGTTTATTGATGCGCGCTCCTATTCTTGCTCATGCCACTTGCCTGAAGGAGACGACCATGAATCCATCCCAGTTCGACGCTCGCGACAGCGCGCTTGATGCGGAAGTCGAGGCGCAACTGTGCGCCTACAACAGCGCTTTCGATGAACTCGGCCTGCGCTTCCGTTGGGATGCGCGCACGCTGGCGTCACTCGCCATGATCGACGGTGAGGAGGCGCAGATCGCCGCTTACATCGAAGCGCATCACGCGCACTTGCTGAATGCTTATAGCGCCGGGTTTCTGAGCCGGGCCATTCTCGAGAAGAAAAAGGCTCGCTGTCCAGCGCGCGTACCGATGCGCGTCGAAAGCGCGCCACCTCTGAGCGGCGTCGTCCATCAGTCAAAGATGATCAGCCGGCGCGAGCACGTGTCGTACGAGATCGCGCTGCCGGCGCTGGCTGGTGTTTAGACGCGGCGCGCGCCGCTCGATTGATCCGCCATGGTCAATCAGGCGACAAACTGGCACTGCGACGCCGGCGTGCGTGTGTCCATGTTGCGACCGCGGTTCATGTGGTCGTCAACTTCAGCGGCGCACCCGAGCATGCGTGGATACAGGAAGATCGTAAACGCCGCTGTCTCGAGCGCCGAGCCGGTATATCCGCCGCTGCGATACGGCTGCCACAGCATCCTCAACAGCAGCGCGGCAATGACCGCGTCCACGTTGACGCAATAGACGTTGCGCGACACGCCTGCATCGAACAAGGTTTGCACCAGCGTGCGATAGAACTCGTGGAAGACGTTGTACTCGTTGCGGCTGGCCATCAGCTCGCGAATGAAGACCTCGCGCGGATCGTAATTGACTGGCTTGTCCTTGAAGACCGGGTGATTGACGCCCGGAATCTTCTGGATGTCGAGGCTCCCGGTGTTCTTCTTGTTCGACTTGTAACGGGCGTAGGCCTCGACATACTTCAAGGCCAGCGCCTGCAGGTCGATACCATGGTTTGGATCGCCCGGATCGACCAGGCCCGTGTCCTTGAACTGCTCGATCAGGAAGGCGATACCTTCGTAGCCGTTGCCGCCGTGGGTGTAGCCGGTGTGTGTCAGGAAGCCGACCAGGCCCTTGTTGAGTTGCACCCGCTCGGGATCCTCGGGTCCGTCGGCCGAGACCGCGCCCTTGGCGCCCTGGGCCGAGATCGTGCCTGGCCCGTTGGACAGCAGCAGCCCCACCAGCACCTGGAAAGCGAACAGATCGGCCGGCTGGGGTGCGAAGCCAAGCAGCGCGACGAATGCGATTTCGCTGATTGGCCGGTTCTGCAGGATCTCGCTCATCGCGATGCCACAGAAGCTGTCTGGCTGATGTTGGTCCGCGTTCACCGACGCGCCGATCAAGGCGCCGAACAGGCGCAGCCACCACGGCAGGCTCTCAGCAGTCAGGCGGGAGACGCGTTTGCGCAGCAGCGGCCCCCACGCCAGGGTAGCGCTGATCGCGGCAAGCACGGCATCCGCGGTGGGATGGCCGGGTAGTCCTTGCAGGTAACGCACGAAGACCGACTTCGCGCCTCTGGCGCGCAGCCCCTCGAGCATCGCCTCGGCGCGGGCGTCGGGGTCAGGGCGGACGAACAGGCTAGGGTCATCCACCTTGATCCGGCTCAGATCGAAGCTTTCGTCCAGCGCGTCGCTCATGCCGGCCGCCATGAAAGCGTCAATCAGCGCCCGCGTGGCCTGGCGCGCCTCGCCTTGGGCGCGCGGCCCGAGGATGCTGGCGGCAGCGGCCAGCACCGTGTTGGGCGCATTGCCGGCCTCGCGCGCAGCCTGCGCCGCAGCGAGGGCCGGGTGACCGTACAAGTTGAGGCCGGCGCCGATGGCGACATTGATCAGCCGCCGGTCGTTCTCGCCTCCGGGTTCGTGCAACAGCGCGAGGCTGACGTTGGCTTCCAGCGGGTACTGCGCGGCGTCGAGCATCGACACACCGTACAGGCTGGTGACTTGGCTCCTGGCATCCATCTGCGAGGCGCCCGAGGCGTCCTTCAGCGTCTGGCGCGGCGGCACCGCGCCGATCTGCCGGTTCAGCGCCGTGATCTGTTCGTTATATGGCGCGCTCGCCTCGACGACCGGCAGGTCGAGCTCGGGCGGTAAGGTCAGACCGTGGCTCGCACCGAACCACGGCTTGAGTGCAAGATTGCCCTCTGACGCGAAGTCCGGCCGGCAGGCGTTCTCGCCCATCACCGCAGTCAGTGCGGCCGGAATGTGGGCAATGTTGGTCACGAGTGCGCCCTTGGCGGAGAACACGGGCTGCTCGGGCGTGAAGATGCCGTCCACGCCGAATTTCTCCATGAACCAGCGTTCCTTGCTAAGGGCGTCGTCGGCACCACCGGCCATGGCGCCGGCATGTCCGACCGCGCGGGTCAGCTTGGATTTCCAGCGCCCGACCACGCACGCCACCACCGGCTTGGTGAAGGTGGCATCGAGCTCGTAGTAGCCACCGGGCTCGACATAGAGCACTGCCGCCTTGCTGCGTGCATCGTTGGAGAGCGCAAAGGCGAACTCGGGCGCCGCGAAGTGGATATAGACATCCTTGCCGCACGAAATCGAGGTGGTGGTGCCCCAGCCGGCCATGCGCAGATAGGTCGCGATGGTGGTGGTGAAGTTGCCCGAGTTGGAGAAGATCGCGATCGAGCCGCGGCGCAAGGCTTCCTCCGGATGGTCGCCGCCCAATGCGCCGCCGATCCGAACCTGGTTCCAGGCATCGGCCACGCCCAGGCTGTTGCCGCCGAAGATGTCAATGCCGTTGGATTGACCCATCGCGCGGATCTCGCGCGAGTCGTGCACGGCCAGCTTCTCGGTGACGATGAAGATCTTCTTCAGATCCGGATTCACCCGGATCAACTCGGCCACGCCGTCACGCGCCGCCGCGGGCGGCAGGTAGATCACGCCGCAGTTGAAGCGATGGCCGTCATTGATGCCTTCCAGAACGTTGTTGTAGACCGGCACGTTGCCCAAGGACGTCTCCAGCACCTGGCCGCGCTTGCCCGGCGCGGTGCCGAACACGACATTGCCGCCCGAATAAACATGGCCTACCGGTGTCACGTCGCTCGACTCGCCACCCAGGATGTTGAGCACGCAGACCCGGTCTTCACGCGTGGCCACCTGGGCGAGAGAACTGATGCCAACGAAATACTTGAAATCGCCTACGCCTTGCTTGTACATGACATGCTCCTTATGCGCGGGCAACCGTCAGGCGGCCTGGTTCGCCGCGATGCCGAGCCGGGCGGCGACCTGCTCGCGGCCACCGGCTTTCATCCACGCATCGACCTTTTGGGCATACAGCACGACCTCGCTCATGTCGGAGTCGAAGCCGAAAAACCGGTACGGCAGGCCGAGCGCGTCGAGGGTGTCGCGCATCGCGCCCATGCCGCGCACGAGGTTCGGGCCGCCACGGCCGATGACCACGTACAGCGGCGTTGCGCCATGCCGGCTGAAGTGCTCGCGCAGCGCATCGGCCATCGCGCGGAAGGTCTCGAAGATGTCTGTGTTATTCGACTTGCCACCAATGATGAACAGCACATTGGTCTGTTTGATCCAGTGTTTGAAGCAGATGCGTGCGACCTCCTTCATCTTCTCGTAAGGCGGGTTGCCGCCGAAGTCCGAGGAGATGATGGCGTCGTCGCCCAGCATCTGCGTGACGAGCGAATTGGCGCCGCCGCCGAAGGTCGGCGCGAGGATGGTCCCCGCGGCATTGATCACGTAGACGTCGCTCTGGCCCTGGTAGGTGCGAAGCTGATTGATCTCCTGCTCGAAGTCGGAGTAGTCGACCGCGAACAGGCTCGCCGGCAGGTTCAGACGCCGCCAGCGCGGGTCGTCGCGATCGAAGCCGCATTTGAAGTCGCAGGCCACGGGTGTCATGCGGCCCTTCTTGTCCTCCCGCATGCGGATCGGATTCAACTCCAGCGTCGTCATGCCGTAGTCGTGGTACAGCTCCCACAGCTTGGGCAGGTGCTGCACCAGCGGCGAAATGATCTGCTTGGGCGCCCCGAGCGCGGACAGCGCATTGGCGACGACGAACGCTTTTAGCCCCGTGAGCGGATCGAATGGCACCTGCGCCACCTGGGTCCTGTCGAGCTCCTCGATGTCGACGCCGCCGTGGTGGGTCAGCGTCATCGTCGGCGCACGGAAATGCGTCGAGTCGGTGATCGAGAAGTAGACCTCGTGCTCGGCCGGCACGCCGGCCTCGAAGGTGACGCCGTTGGCCTTGGCCACCGTGTTGCCGATGCGGTGCTCGACGAAGTACAGACGCTCCTTTTCCTTCAGCGCGGTCTTCAGGTCAGCGGCCTTGCCAATCAGCCCGGACTTGCCCTTCTTGCCGACGCCGCCCTTGAACACCGGCTTGATGAATACCAGACCATGCTTATCGATCATGGCGCGGATATCTTCTTCGCTGGCGTCGGGGCCGAGCACTTCAGTGGTCGGGAAGTCGACGAACTGGAGCATTCTGGCTCCGTACAGCATACCGGTGACTTGCATGGTGACCTCGCGGTGGAGAGGTACTGGCTAGACAACGCGCGACAGGACAATCAGCACGGTCGTCACGGTAATCGCCCCGCCGATCCGGGTCGCGATCTGGGCGAACGGCATCAGCGTCATGCGATTGGCGGCCGTCAGGATGGCGACGTCGCCCGTGCCACCCTGGCCGCTGTGGCAGGCATTCACGATGGCCGTGTCAATCGGATACATCTTCATCCAGTACCCCACCAAAGCACCGATCGCCATCAGGGTGGCGACGGTCGACACGATGGTGATGAGGGTCGGCAGGGTGAAGGAGGCCATCAGCTTGTCCCATGGCGTCAGCGACACGCCAATGGCGAACAGCAACGGGTAGGTGACGGCCGTGGAGAAAAACTTGTACACAACGTAAGCGCCTTCCTGCAACTGCGGAGACACTGCCTGCGTCAGTTTCAGGACCACCGCGATGAACAGCATCGCGACCGGCGCCGGCAGGCCGAACAGTCGCTGGCACAAGATCCCGACAACGTAGAGCGTCAGCGCGGTGATGCCCGCCGCGGCGATATGGGTCACATCCATATGTCCTGAGATTTCTTGCTGGGCAGGGTCCATCTCACCGTGCTCGCCAGGCTGCAAGCGCCCTTCGCCCGTGAAACGAGGGTATCGCTTGCCGACGAAGTTCAACGTACCGGCGAAAATGATCGCCGCCAGGCTGCCGAGCATGACCGGAGGCAGAACGGTCGCAAACAGGACACCTGGGTCCTGATGCAGGATCCCGGCGTATCCGACGGTCAGCGGAATGGCCCCTTCGCCGACGCCACCCGCCATGATCGGTACGACGATAAAAAAGAACGTGTGATAGGCGCCCAGGCCCAGCGCCGTACCGACGGCTGTCCCGACAGCGCCGGCCGTGATCGTTCCGACACCGAGTGGCACGAAGATCTTGAGGAAGCCTTTGATCAGGACCTGCCGGTCCATGCTCAGGATGCTGCCCACAATAATGGAAGCAATAAACAGGTAAAGAAAATTGGTGGTCTTGGTGAACTCGATGGTGACCTTCACGACCTGCGCAGGCAGCAACTTGTAATACACCAGCGCGGACGGGATAAAGGTCGCAAAGATGGCGGCCGCACCGATCGCGCGGATGACCGGAATGCGCTTACCGATTTCGGCCAGTGTGAAGCCGAAGAACGCAAACATCACGATCACGAGCGAGATCTCGTTCGGCAGCTTGTCGATATAGACCAGAATGGCGATGAGCGCGCCGGCAACCACGTAGACCGGCAGCGGAATGATGCCGATGCGGATCTCCATCAGCCGCCACCATCCTTGGGGCCAGAAGGCCTGCTTCTTCGTCTGGTCTGGCGGGAGAGGGGTGGAAGCCGCTGTCTTCATGGAAGTCTCCTGAACGGATAGCCGGCTGCTTGCCACCGCCACATCGTGCCTGAGCGACGTGCGTGGTGAGGGTGCTGCGCGGGCATCGCTTATTCAGCGCGCTATCGACTTTATGGAGTGCCAAAGACATTCGTCATGGTTGCCGTGGCGGCCAGACGGTTTGTCCGCAGTGTGGCTGAAGTCTGCGTTTAATTAGTGTCGTGCGCAAAGCAACTTCAAGCGTAGCATCGTGTGTCTGGCACGGATACCGTGCATACCCTAGCGGCCGGATTCAGCCTTTGCTGACATCGCCGGAAGGCGACAGTCGGCCATTTTTCGACATTCCCGCATCGGACCTATTCGATGCCGTATCGCAACTTTTGATTGGCAGGCGGCATATTTCATTGCAATACTACTGCCCGATTGCGCGTTGTTGAGTGTGGGGTTTCACGGGCATTTTATTTAGCTGAATTTTTTCAATGAACGCTGAAGAACAAGCTGATAAGGCATTCTTTTAGAATTCTTACGGCCAATGTATATCGCAGTGACCGATATAAGCCGCAGGTCTTGCGGTTGACATTACGTTAGGCGTCAATCGAAAGGAAGGCATGAAAATGACACGCGTCCGAGTTGAGGGCTTTACCATCTCGCTTGACGGATACGGAGCGGGTCCGAATCAGGACATTGGGAATCCGCTCGGCCTGGGCGGGACAGATTTGCACCAGTGGCTAGTCCCGACACGCACGTTCCAACGGACCCTATTTGGCGCCGACGGTGGCACCACGGGGATCGATGACGACTTCGCTGCGCGGGGCTTCAAGAATGTTGGCGCCTGGATTCTCGGAAGAAACATGTTCGGACCGATTCGCGGTTCCTGGCCCGACATGAACTGGAAAGGCTGGTGGGGGGACAACCCACCCTATCACGTTCCAACTTTCATCTTGACTCATCACGCACGCGCGCCCATCCAGATGGAAGGCGGAACGACATTCTATTTCGTCACGGGCGGTATTCACGAGGCGCTTGACCGGGCGCGCGAAGCAGCCAACGGAATGGATGTGCGCATTGGCGGCGGAGCTAACACTATCCAGCAATATCTTCGTGCGGGCCTCATCGATGAACTGCACTTCGCTATCTCGCCGGTCCTGCTGGGCGGGGGAGAGCGACTGTTCGAGGGGATTGACGCACGCGCTCTGGGATACGAATGCGTTCAGTTCGTTGCGTCGGAGAAAGCCACCCATGTTGTACTCCGGCGTCAAGGGCATAACGACGCCTAACAACCGGTTGCAGCGGACGGCGCTGCCGCGCCGTCGCTGAACCGGAACGTTGTGGTTTTTTCTTTGATTGTGGCGCCAATGTTCTTGCTGGATTCCGCGGTCGCATGACGAGAAAACGCCCATGGCAGATCGGCGGATCATTGCGATGGACGCGTCTCTGCAATCGGGTCCGGGCAGCTCTCGGCAGCCGGGAGGTCGCGGTGGTGTGTGGCAATTTGCCATGTGTTTCCCCACGGATCTCTTACCATCGCTCGCCTGTCGCCGTATGGCATGTCGGTTGGAACTTCGAGCGAGATCGCATTCGCCGCAATCGCTCGCTGGAAGGTTGAATCGGCGTCCTCAACGTAGACATACAGAAATGCCGGCATCGGATCGCGGAGGCCGTCTCCGCCGCTAACCATCACGACGGAATCGCCGATCATGATTTCGGCAGGCAGCCCGCGACGGAATTCGCCCAGTGCCTGAAACACCATCTTGATGAATGTGATCAGGTTTTCCGGATCCCGTACGACGATTCGGGGTGTGACGGTATGCCATCCATCAGGCTGAAATTTGGCCATGTTGCGCAGCCTTGGAAGAGATTCGCAAGGGCATTGTCCTCCGAGCGCCGGATGTCCGCAAAGGGGCGACCGGAGACGATCGTCATTCGTCTCAATGCGGCCAGGAGCGGCCGGCCGAGGCCCGCTAGATGATTTTCAATCGCTGTCCCGAGCGAGAGCAGCCGCTGGCTAAACTATGGTTGCAGATTGGTCGCATCGGTCCCACGCGTGTTTTGCAGCAACAATGCTGCCGATTGCGAGGTAGCGAAGCATGGCTAGAACTGGAACAACCCACGCGCTGTTCCGTCTGAGGCAACTTTCTGTGGGACTCAATACAAGTCAACGTAGATTCAGCTCGTTAAGATGCACTGGACTGGTGCATCTTAACCAGTTTGCATTCCAGCCATAGAGACGATGAAGACTAGGGTTCCGGGCAACTTCATTCACGCCGGATTCGATGACCGGCGAATTGGTTAGCGTGCGGTCCATCACATCTCATTGGCCACCGCGTATGCATACGTTTGAAGACAGGAGGTTGCCGTGTTACGCATTGGTGATCTGGAGATTGACTTCGTAATGCGCGAAGTACGTCGCAACGGCGCTCCGCTTCGAGTTGGCTCCCGCGCTTTCGATATCCTGGAACTTCTGAACAACGCCAATGGCGAGCTGGTGTCAAAAGACGAAATCTTGCGCGTTGTCTGGCCGAGAACCGTGGTGGAAGAAAACAATCTGCAGGTGCAGATTTCCGCATTGAGAAAGGTTTTCGGTTCCAGCAGCCAATTGATCAGAACGGTTTCCGGTCGTGGCTATAAGTTACTGCAATGCACCAACGCGGTCCGCGCGGAACATTCGTGCAATACACAGTCTGATGCTGCTCTGGTCGCGTCCATTGACGACTCGCAGACCATATCAAACGGTAGCATCGTGGACCTCTTCGGGCGCGATCTAACGTTGGCGGAAGTTCTGACTGTGTTGAAACGCCGTGAAATGGTGACGCTAGTCGGCACCGGGGGGATCGGCAAGACCCGCCTCGCGATCGAAGCTGCCAGAAAAGTAGCTCCAGCGTTTCCCGACGGTGTGGCGGTGATATCGTTCTCATCGGTAACGGATGAACGATTTGCGCTCGACGCGGCGGCCGCCGGGCTGCGCATGAATAACGCGAGTGCACCGCTTTCAGTCAACACGATCGTCGATGCGGTGCGCGGTAAGCGGCTGCTTATCGTGTTGGATAACTGCGAACATGTTGTCGGCAGCGCGGCGAACATTGCGTTGGCGTTGCGAAATTCCGGCCACGTCATCCTGGCGACGAGCCGCGAGCCTTTACGAATACCCGATGAGGCGCTGTACCCTGTGCCCCCCCTTGTTGTACCTGAGGCGGTAAGTACAGGAGGCGCCGTGCTGCTAACCGGCGCCGCCCAGCTCTTCCTCGCTCGGGTGCGGGAAGTCGCGCCCGAATTCACGGTGGACGAAAGAACTGTTCTATTGATAGGTGCCGTGTGTCGCGCGCTCGACGGCATACCGCTGGCGATCGAACTAGCCGCCGCAAGGGCCGCCCTAATTGGCATTGAAGTGCTTGGCAATTGTCTCAACGACCGTCTACGGATTCTTACGGGCGGTTGCCGGACTGCACCGCCGCGACATCAGACGATGAGGGCGACGCTGGATTGGAGTTACCGGCTGTTAAGCGATATCGAGCGATCCGTGTTGCGTCGCTTGGGCGTATTCATTGGTGGCTTTACTTTTGATGCTATTCGCTTCCTCACGGTGGACCGCGACGTGTCCACTTGGGAGACGCTCGACGCGTTCTGCGGCCTCGTGAGTAAATCGATGGTCGCGGCTCAACTCGATGGCAATGGCCGGCGCTACCGCCTTCTCGAAACTACCCGCGACTACGCTTTGCAGCAGCTTGACGACAACGGCGAGCGAAATGCGGCTTTGGCTATGCACGCACGGTATTTGCTGACGCTGTTCGGTGAGGCCCCGGCGCACGCGACCGAACGAACGGATGAAAAAAGGCAGGCAGATTTTACCTGTGAGCTTGACAACGTCCGCGCAGCGCTTGAGTGGTCGTTCTCGTCGTCGGGCGATCCGTCGATGGGCGTTGCACTTGCGTCGGCGACCGTTCCCTACCTCTTCGACCTGCCACTTTTGAGTGAATGTTGTAGCCGTGCAAGGCAAGCACTGGCTGTTTATAACTCGACAATGAATAGGGAAATCCCGCCAGAGGCCGTACTGAAATTGCGCGCCGCTTTGGCTGCTGGACTTGTTTATACGAAAGGTCCTGGTCCAGATGCCCGGCATGAGTGGATGAACCTGTATGCCGACGCGGTGTTACAGAGGAACACAGAATACGAGGCGCGCGCGTTATGGGGTCTTTGGAATGCGCATCAGTATGGCGGTGAACCCAAGGCCGCATTGCTCATGGCTCGACGCTTCTGCGACCTCGCGCGTGGACAGGCAGATGTGGCGCGGTCCCTGCTTGGCATCGGCATCGAAGGGATCACGCTGCATTACCTCGGCGATCAACGACAGGCGCGCGCGAGACTCGAGGAGATGCTGGCTGCCTACGATCATTCTGAGCATCGCTGGAGCACGACCGGGTTCCGTATCGAACACGGAATCGCCGCACGCGCGACGCTCTCCCGTGTACTTTGGGTCCAAGGCTCGGTGCAACGCGCCTTGGAATTAGCTCAGTCGACCCTCGAGGCGGCGATCGATTACGACAATGAGATGGTCACGTGCTACGTACTGGTCGAAGCGGCTATTCCGTTGGCAATCCTGTCGGACGACCTGGTGCGAGCGCGCGAAGCGATCGCCGCTCTTCGCGAGAGGGTCTCCCGGATGTCGTTCCCTATATGGATTGCGGTTTGCGCATGTTATGAACAATGCGTTGCCGCCGCGGCATCGCCGAACTCCGGTCAACTGCGGCTTTTTTCGATCGCTATTGAGCACTTGGCACAAACGGGTTTCCGTGCGCCGCTGACCTTCCTGTTGTGCCGATACGGCCAGGCGCTTGCGAACTGTGGCGACGCAATGAACGCACTGAAAGCTGTCGATCAGGCAATTGAGCATGGGAACCTGACCGGAGAACATTGGCTTCACGCCGAATTGTGCCGCGTAAAGAGAAAGATCCTTTCAACCCGTGAGAATGGACCGTTCAATTGGGGAGTGAAGCACATCACCCCACCGCAGGCAGATAGACTACAGCACGGAGATTCAGTACATGCGCTCGACATTTGACCTTGAAGATCTTCCCCTCTCCGAGCGGTACGAGTACTGGCGGGATGTATCGGAAACCTTGCATGTGCCGGTGTCAGTGAGCTGCGACGAAACAGAGACCTTCACGGCCAAGTGGGACGGACGTCCACTGGGAAGGCTCTTCGTCGGATCGGCGTTTCTGAGTGAAGCGCAGCGTGTGTCCCGCACTTCGTATCACATAGGCCGTTCCGCAGCGGACCCAGTCGGCATCTGGATGCCTTTAACCGGCGGAATCCATTTAAGGCAAGATGGCAAGGATGCACTGATTGGCCCAGGACAACTCGCTATCGTAGATCCTGCGCGTCCTTATGAAGAGTTGACACTCAGGAACTGCAATTTCCTGTGGATGCACGTGCCCCGGGAGGACATCGTTGCCCGAATCGGTTCGACCCAAAAAGTTACGGGCCTCACTCACTCCGTCGATCAACCGCATGCACGGCTCGCGATCGAGTTCGTTCGCAGCCTGTCGACCGTGTGGGATGAGCTTTCCAGTCCCCAGTCTGAACAGGTGGCGGCGCACGTGTTGAGTCTTCTAGGACTCGCGTTTAACGCGTATACCGATTCGCCGGCTATAACGAACGACACGGATTCGTCGGAACTGTTACTGTGGATCAGGCTCTTTATCGACGAACGTGTGGCGGATCGCGGCCTATCTGCAGAAACAGTCGCGGCGGCACTCGGTCTTTCAACACAAGAAGTGCGGCGCCTGACTGCACAGGCCGGTCCTGGATTTCAGGATTACGTGCAGGCGCGCAGGTTAACGCGAAGCTTTCGTATGCTGTCGGATCCACGCTTCGCCGCTCACAGCGTAAATGACATCAGCAATATGGTTGGTTGGCTGCATATCGACTGCTTTCGCAAGGCATTTGAAGCGGCGTATGACATATCTCCCGACGACTACCGGCTGCGAAAGGGCTCAACCGATTGCTAGTCTGTATGAAAACGCATGCTGAATACGGCGCTCCAAAAAACCGACCCTTCAGATCGCGCCCTTGCGGACCACGATTGATAATCAGTCGTCGGATTTCGTTGGCGTCCATCTTTCTATTTCAAAACGGCGTTACTGCCTTGACGCGCGGTAATCGCGCGGGGACATGCCGTATGCTGCTTTGAATGCGCGACTGAAATGCGCGCCGTCGTTGAAGCCGCACGAAAACGCGATACAGGTAACGGACTGTTGGCCCATCCGGGGATCAATGAGGTCACGCGCGCAACGGGCAAGTCTCTGGTCCAGAACGTATTGGCGATAAGCAATTCCGCCCTCTACAAGCAAGCCGCCAACATATCGCGTCGATATTCCCAACGCTGCAGCCACATCGCCTAGTGTCAGATCTGGATCCGATAAATGTTCATCAATAAACGCCTTGGCTCGATGCCTCAATGCCGATCTGTGGATAGTGCTGCGAGGTTGAAGCTTGTCTGTTTGCTCCCAACACGCCATCGTGAACAAATCTAACGCCACAGCGCTGATGTGTTCCGCCGCTGCTCCTTCCACCGAATCCAATACGTGCGAAATGCTATGGATGAAGTCGGTAGAGAGTCGCCCATAAGGCGATCTATTGCTAAAGGCCGTCGCAGTCACCTGTTCAATCCGACCAATCCTTGACGTCACTGCTTCTCTGGGGATATGTGCCCAGTGGAACGTCAAACCTTCAATAATCTGCTCCTGGTATGGCCTGACTGGATCAACCAGGTAGAATTGCCCGGGGCGTACGACCGTATGCTTTTTGTCCTGGCTAATAGTGATTGCACCCGATAACGGCACAATGAGCTTGACCGGGTCAGCCTGAGAGCGGGCAATATGTTCAGACGTTCGATTGACTTTAAGCCGGCCCATATATGACGTGCCGAACCTGGTCGGACCAAAGTTCCTTCCGTCATACTTGGCGGTGAAGGTCTCGGGAGTGTCGCATTCCAGGCTTACGGGGACGAACAGCGTTTCCGAGAGATCGCACCAGTATTGGAACCGGCTGCTGATGGGCAGATCATCAAGTGAGAAGGTGGATCTCATAGCACGCTCGCGCAGAATTTGTCCAAATGTACGCTTGAAACTCGCTCGTGTGCAACCTTCGTTTCGTCGCAAATTCTGACATCTTCCTTTCATGAAAATTCCCAACGTTAGGGCCTGCACACTCGCTTCCACCGCGAGGAATGGCGCACGTGAGCGAATGGGAAGCAGATGTACTCCTCGCGGCCATCATGGTATTCAAGCCAAGATCGGGGCTTCTTTTCGGTCGGCACCATCTTCGTCGGACACAGAGCCACCGGCGAAATCTACTCACCCAAACTCGCAGAACAGTTCAAGCGCGCGACTGGATATTGCCCGTATTCTTTGGATGCGTGGCATCGAAAATCGATTAGGTAACCTAGATACGATGCGGCCTTATATATCCACGGTTGCCCTCAAAACAGGCCGATGGCGATTGCTGCGTCTCATGGCTGAATAAGAATGCGTAACGCGGACGTCGTGGCGCGATTTGAGCTAGTCGAATCATGATCGACAGTTTTGATTGAAGAGTAAGGCGTGGAATAAGCAGCCGATTACGGCAGCTTTGATTGTCCGCTTTCGAGCGACATGATTGTCCCTTGTGGGTCGGTTTATGTCACGCGCCTGAAACGATGCCCGACCAGCTCCCGTCATTCGATACGAGCAGCCAAATTGTTGACAATCAGCGCATGTTCCATTGGAACGCGAGCTGAGGTCATGGTGGTGTAGATGGCGGGGCGAACGCAAGCTGCTGCGTACGTGACGTTTGGTCCTAAGGGTTTGTACTTATTTCTACAACATTGTTTTGTTCTGCAAGTACTTAATGGCGAGCAGGCCTCAGCCTAGACTGCAAGCACTGAAACGCAAACGGGCGTTTGCGGACAAACGAAGTCTGGAGGTCAGCATCATGAAACTCGTTCAATCGCTCATCGTCGCAGCTGCTCTTGCAATTCCGGCTGCCTCATCTTTTGCTCAATCTAACGAAGCGGTCGCTCCGACCAATGTTCAGGCCGCACAAACTAGCGTGAATCCAGGAAGTGACGCTGCGACCGATTTTGGCGGCGTTGCTGACGGTACTTCAGCGTCGGGCAGCCATCATGAACTGCGTTCGTTCGGCACCGCCGTCTCCCACTTGGGACATAAAATTCAAGGCTCTGTTCGCCCGGACCCGAATGATGGAATGAAGCCCGTGTTTTTCGGCGGCGCATAAATTGACCGGATTGCTTGCAGCCTTGTGTCGTTGATTGAGTGGTGCCTAGACGTCCTTGGTCTGTTGAGGGAATAACGTTGAGACGCGCAGATAAATCTGCGCGTTTTCTCTTTCAGGAATCTGCCGCTGGGCTTGTTTCGCTGAGTGACGGGTTTCGAGCGGGTCAATTGACTGCAACGGGTCGACCTGAAACGATTGCCATCCGTCTCGGTTCGGCCGGTGGACACCGCCGCCATGGCCTGAATCGTCGACGATCTGTATCGATACGGTATCCTTCGCATCGCGGACAGGAGAGGGCTCGGTCGTGGTGGCAACGAGAACGGTGGGCTGGTTATAACGGTGTTCACTGCTCCGCGCTGGCGCCGGTTAGGGCTCGTACCCGGCTTTCATCGGCGGCGAGCGCGCCCGCGTCTCCCGAATAGACGATGCCGCCATCGTCCAGCACGTAAGCATAGTCGGCGATCTCTAGACTCACGCGTGCGTTTTGCTCCACCAGGAGTACCGAAATTCCCTCAGCGCGCATCTGCGACACGACTCGAAACACCTCCCGAACGATCAGCGGGGCCAAGCCTTGCGATGGCTCATCGAGAATGAGCAGCCGGGGATTGAGCAGGAGTGCGCGGGCAATCGATAGCATCTCCTGTTCTCCGCCGGATAGCAGGCGCCCGCGGCTGAACTTGCGCTCGGCGAGGCGTGGAAACAGCTGGTAGATCCGCGCGATTGTCCATGGTCCGCTGCGCTCCAGCGGGACCTTCAGATTTTCCTCGACGCTGAGATTGGCGAAGATTCTTCGCCCCTCGGGCACATAGCCGACGCCGCTCGCGGCGATTCGGAAGGTCGGCCAGCGCGTGGTATCCGCCCCGAAGATCGTCACGCGCCCTTGGCGAGCGGGCGTCAAACCCACGAGGGTGCGCAATGTCGTGGTCTTGCCGGCTCCATTGCGACCGAGCAATGCCGTGATCCGGCCTTCCGCCACTTCGAGACTCACGCCATGCAGGATATGGCTCTTGCCGTAGTAGGTATGCAGCCCTTCGGCGATCAGTGCGGCGTTCATTTGAGCCCCCACGCTCGGCACTTCGTGTCCTCGCTGCCCCCCGAGGAGGCGTGAGCTTGCCTGGAGCGGTCCGGCGCGGCGCTCATGCTGCGTTACCCAGATAGGCGGCCTGTACGGCCTCGTTGGAAGCGATCTCCTCTGGCGAACCTTCGGCGAGGAGGCTGCCCTGGTCGAGCACCGTGATTCGATCTGCCAGATGGAAGACCACGCGCATGTCATGCTCGATCAGCACGATGGTGAAATTGCCGTCGCTGTGCAGGCGGCGCACGAGTTGCGTAATCTCCTGAGTCTCCTGATCGCCCATGCCGGCGGTGGGCTCGTCGAGCAGCAGCAAGCGCGGCCGCAGCGCCAGTGCCATCGCGATCTCGGCAACCCGCTGGTCACCGTGCGGCAGCTCTCCGACCAGCCGGTGCGATTTACTGGCAAGACCCGTGAGCTCGAGCGTCTCTTCGACGTGACGACGAACCCGCGCCCGCTCGGTGCTGCTGATCCACGGGCGCAGGCGAAAACCTTCCGTCACCTCCGCACTGATGCGCACGTTCTCGAATACCGTCAGTTCGGGAAAAATCTCGGTGATCTGGAACGTGCGAGCGATGCCGGCCGCAACGCGCCGATACGCAGAAAGCGCCGTGATGTCGAGTCCGTCGAACACGATCGTTCCCATGCTCGGCGGGAAAAAGCCGCTGATGAGATTGAAGAAGGTGGTCTTGCCGGCGCCGTTCGGCCCAATGACAGCGCGCAGCTCGCCCTTCTCGACCGTGAGCGATACGTCGCGCACCGCCGCCAGGCTACCGAAGCGCTTGCTGACGCGCCTGACTTCGAGCACGCTCATTGGGTAACCTCCGTGCTCCGCACTGCGGTGCGAGCGCCTTTGGGCGGCCGGGCGGTGCTCATGAGTCGCTCCTGCGCTGAATGAAGCCGAGCAGCCCGCGCGGGAAAAACAGCACGATCGCGACGAACAGCATGCCGACGAACGACATCCAGTTAACCGTGATGCTCGAAAGATAATCCTGCAGCACGACGAATACCGCGGCGCCGAGCAGTGGCCCCCACAAGCTGCGCATGCCGCCCATGACCGCCATCATCACGAAATCGCCCGACTGGCTGTAGTGCAGCCCGCGCGGATCGGCGAAGTTGTTCAGGAGAGCGTAGAGCGCACCGGCGAACCCCATGAAGAAGCAGGACAGTGTGAAGGCGATCCAGATATGCCGATCGACGGGAATGCCGAGAAAGCGCGCACGCCGCTCATTTTCGCGGATCGCGATCATGGTGCGCCCGAACGGGGAGCGCAGGATGAAACCCATCACGCCGATCGCCAACGCAAGGCAAACCAGCACGAAGTAGTAGAACGCGTTTGCGTTCGACAGGATGTCGATTCGGGCGACGCCGAGATCGAGCGGCTGGCGCGAAAAGCCGCGCAACCCGTCGTCGCCGCCGGTGACGGAGCTCCATTGGAAGGCGATGTAGTAGAAGACCTGCCCGAACGCGATGGTGACCATTGCGAAGTAGACGCCGCGTCGCCGTGCGATGAGCGCGCCCAGCAGCGTGCCGGCAATGCCGCCGAGCAGCGTGCCGCACAGCAGCGCGAGTGGTGTGCTCGGGGCGAGAAACTTCAGCGCGAGTCCTGCGCCGTAAGCGCCGAGCCCGAAATACGCCGCGTGTCCGAAGGACAGCACACCGGTGAAGCCAAGCAGGAAGTTCACCGACATGGCTGCCAGTCCGAGCACGAGTACGCGCGTCCCGAGCGCGGTGTAGCCGCCGAGCAGCGGCATCCAGTAGGGTGCCAGCAAGAGCACTGCCCAGAGCGCTGCGATGACGACGAGCCGGGGAGGGTGGAGGTAGTCGCTCACGTCATCATTCCCTCTTCGCCGAGCAGGCCGCGCGGCCGGATCAGCAAAACCACAGCCATCAGCACGTACATGATGGCCTCGCTCGCCGCGGGGAGGAACACGGCGGTGATGCCTGAAGCGACGCCGATCAGCAAGCCGCCGAGCAGCGTACCGGTGAGGCTGCCAACGCCGCCGACGATGATAGCGATGAAGCTCGGCATCAGGAGGCCGGTTCCCATCGTCGGCTCCAGCCCGAGCTGGCCCGCGGCGAGCACGCCGCTCAGACCGGCGAGATAGATGCCGACGGCGAAATTGAGCGCGCGCAGTCTGCCCACGTTGATGCCGAGCGCCGCGACGGTCTCGAGGTCGAGCGTGCCGGCGCGGATGCGTATGCCGAGCCGGCTATAGCGCAACAGCATGAAGAGCAGTGCAACCGCGATGGTCACGGTGCCGACCATGAACAGGCGGTAGCCGGTAATAAAGAAGAGATCGTTGCTCAAGGGCTGAGCCAACGCGGGCGGAATGGTCACGGGCTTGCCCTGTGCACCCCAGATGAAGCGAGTGCCGTCCTCGATCATGAAGGCAAGGCCGAACGTCAGCAGCAGGCTGTAGAGCGGGTCGCGCCCGTAGACTCGCCGGATCAGCACCCGCTCGACGGCGAGACCGATGACGGCCGTGCATATCGGCGCGATCAGCAATGCCCCCCAGAACCCGACATACGGCGTGATCGTATAGGCAATGTAACCGCCGATCACGAGAAAGCCGCCATGGGCGAAGTTGATCACGTTGCTCAAGTTGAGAATGAGCGACAGGCCAAGCGCCATCAGCACGTAAAACGCGCCGATGATCAGCCCGTTGGTGACGTTGAAAAGGAGTAGTTGAGTCATCGCGCGCATCCCCTGACGCAACCCGTGCATGGGCCGCGCCGTGCAGCCTTGGCAGCTGTGTTGCCTCGCACGCGTGTCGGTGTCATGGGAACGGCTTCCGGCACTAACGCGCGGACATTGTCTTCGGGATCAGGCCGGCCACTGCAGCTGGCATCCGGTGGCCGTCTCGGGCGGCGCAGTCTTGTCGCCGGCGACCACGCGTTCGACACGGAACAGATCCTCCGGGTCGCCCGCCGGCTGGGACAGCGCTTCGCCGACGAACGCCGAGGTCATCAGCTGGTGGTCTCCCTTGCGGTAGTAGCACTTGTTGGGCTGCAGCTTGACGTCGTCCGCGAGTTCGAACCCGCCGAGCGCCTCGGCGAGTTTTTTCGCATCGAGGCTCTTTTCCTTGTTGGCAACCGCGGCGAGCGTATGAACCGACGTGTAGCCGAACCAGTGGCGCGCAGTTGGGACTTTGCCGCCGTTCATCTTGCGGATGTCGGCGACGAACTTCTCGACGCCCGGGACACCCGGCTGCTTCCAGTACCACTCGAACATCCAGATGCCGACGCGCGCCTCCGGCGGCATTGCCTCGAGCGATTCGAGCTCCTGTTGAAGCCCGGCAACGTGGATCTGCTTGCCGATGCCGAACTGCGCGATCTGCTTCAGGCAGTTGACCATGTCGGAACCTTGCGGCAGCACCAGCAGAACATCGGGGTTGGCCGCGCGGGCCTTGATCAGGTATGCAGAGAAATCGGTCGTGCCGAGCGGCGTGAGCTCGTTGCCGGTCATCGTGCCACCGAGCTTTTGCAAGTCCGCCAGCGCGGCCTTCTGCAGCGTATGGCCGTAGGCGTAGTCCGGCGTAATGAAATGCCACTTCTTTCCGTACTTGGTGAAGAGGATGTCGGCGACCGCGTTGGCCTCCATGCTTGTCGTATTGCAGACGCGATATACGTTCCACTTGCAATCGCTGCCCGTGATCGTGTCGGTGTGGCCGCCCGAGACAATGTGCAACACCTTCTTCTCGTTGGTGACCTGGGCGATTGCCTGAGCGACGCCGGAATTCACGTCCCCGATCAGAAACGTGACCTGATCGCGATCGATCAGCTTGCGCGCCTTCTGCACGCCGGTGCCGACGTCGTTCGCCGAGTCTTCCACCAGCAGCTCGATGGGGCGGCCGAGAATGCCGCCGTTGGCATTGATCTGTTGCACGGCGAGCCTGGCGCCCATCACTTCATTCTGTGCAACTGCAGCATAAACACCGGTCAACGGATCGACCATGCCGATGCGCAGCGGTGTCTCGCCACGTGCCTTGATGATGAAGGGCGAGGCGAGCTGCAACGCCGCAGCAGCAGCGGCCCCCTTGAGCACCGTGCGACGACTAACGGCGCGAATCTGACCCGGAGTTTTCATAGGGGTTCTCCCTGATTTATTCACGTCGAACCGGTCAAACGCCTGAATCCTGAACCGAGGCGTGAGAATCCTCGGTCATCACAATCTTGATCTTGTTAGATGGGATCTACAAGATATCGTTTTACCACCCGTCAGCTAACGGACATCCGCTTTCGCGACATGCCAACGACGGGTTGGGGGCGTCTACGGACGTTTGTCGTCGGACGGGGTTCGGCCAGTTACAGCCATTCTGCGTTGCCTTCCAATTCGCATAGCGCCAGGATGTCTTATCTAGTTTCGGGATGCGTACGAACGCCGGAATCAGGCCGCGCTAGCGAACTGACTCCGGCATCCAACGCATGCGCTGCTTACGCAACATGCTTCAAGAAGTCCCTCAAGCGCTGCGTAGGCGGGTTGTCAATTAGCGCCGCCGGCTCGCCATCTTCCGCAATGCCGCCGTTGTCCATAAACAGCAGGCGTGTCCCCACCCGCTTCGCGAAGCCAATCTCGTGCGTCACCACGATCATCGTCATGCCTTCCATCGCGAGATCTTGCATAACCTTGAGGACTTCGTGACTAAGCTCAGGATCGAGCGCGGACGTCGGCTCGTCGAACAGCATCAGCTTCGGCTTGATCGCCAACGCACGGGCGATGGCAACCCGCTGCTGTTGTCCACCGGATAACTCAGACGGATAGTGGTTGGCCCGCGACTCCAGACCGACTTTGTCGAGTAGCGCCATCGCCTGATCACGCGCTTCGGCACGCGACGCGCCGCGCACCTGAATGGGACCGAACATGACGTTTTCGAGCGCGGTCATCTGCGGAAACAGGTTGAACTGCTGAAACACCATGCCGGCTTCGAGGCGAATGCCGCGGATGTCCGACGTATTGCCTTTGACGCTCAAACCATCGACAAGCAATTCGCCGCCGCTAATTTTTTGGAGCGCATTGATGCAGCGAAGCAGCGTGGATTTTCCCGAGCCCGAGGGCCCAACGATCACCACGACCTCGCCGTTTTCGATACGAAGATCGATGTCCTTGAGCTCGGGCACGTGGCCGAAGCTCTTTGAGACGCTTTGGAATTCGACCATGCTCATAGAATGCGCATCCTTCTTTCAACGAGACGCAACGACAGTGTCATCACGCCGGTGAGGACCAGATAAATCACCGCGACGGCAGACCAGACTTCAACCGCGCGAAAATTCCCTGCAATGATTTCCTGGCCCTGGCGCGTCAGTTCGCCTACGCCAATGACGATGAACAGCGACGTATCCTTCAGGCTCACGATGCACTGATTGCCCAGTGGCGGAATCAGCCGGCGGAACGCCAACGGTCCGACGATTTTCAGCAGCACGCGCGGCATCGACAATCCCATTGCGAGGCCGGCTTCCATCAAGCCCTTCGGAATGGACAGCAAGGCGCCGCGTACGACCTCGGCAAGGTAGGCCCCCGAATTCACCGTGATCGCGATGATGGCGGCAGTGAGCCCGTCGATCCTGATGTGCGCGAGCAGTGGCAGCGCGAAGTAAAGGAACATCACCTGAACCACAATCGGCGTGCCGCGAATGAGTTCAATGTAGACCTGCGCTATGACGTTCAGCGCAAGGGGGCCGTACGCGCGGAACGTGCCGGCTATGACGCCGACGACAAAGCCGCCGACCAGTCCCACGAACGCAATGAACACCGTCAATTTCACGCCGTCCATCAAGTCTGGAAGCGCAGTCCAGATAACTGACCAATCGAATTCCACACACCGCTCCTGGTCGAGTCGTCTCGCGCGCAGCGGATCTCGCTGCGCGTCCTGCTGATGACGATTACGACTTGGGCGGCTCGGAACCGAACCACTTCTTGTACAGCGTCGCGTAGCGGCCGTCGGCTTTCATCTTGATCAACTCCTGGTTGACCTTGGTGATCAGCGGGCTGCCCTTCGGGAAACCGATGCCGTATTTGTCTCCGCTGACCGGCGTGCCGGCGACCTTCACCTTGCCTTGGCCGGCGGTGTTGACGAAATACTGCACGTTCGGCGTGTCGTGCATGGCGGCGTCCACCCGGCCCGCCTCCAGTGCGAGATAGGCCTGGTCGATGTTCGGGAACTGGCGGATTTCCTTGGGCTTCAGATGCGCCTTGATCCAGTCGATGGTGGCGGTACCGGTTTTAGCCGCGATGACTTTGCCGTTCAGGTCGTCGATCGATTTAATGCTGGTGTTCCCGGTTTGCACCATCGCGGCGAGCCCGCTGTCGTAGTACGGGTCGGAGAAGTCGATCGCCTTCTTGCGTTCTTCCTTGATCGTCATGCCTGAGAGCGCGACGTCGATGTTCTGTGTTTGCAGGGCCGGGATCAGCCCGGCGAAATCCATCGGCTGAATCGTGTATTTCCAGCCCTGATCCTTCCCGATTTCCGCCCACAGGTCGAGATCGAAGCCGACGTACTTGTCGCCCTGCTTGAATTCGAAGGGCATGAACGAGGTGTCGGTGCCGACGATGAGTTCTTTGTTGTCGGCGTGGGCAACGGTTGTGCCGAGCATGGCGTCAGCAACCATAGACATGAGGAAGGAGCGACGTCCCATAACTTCTCCGCGGTGGTGGGCAATGCCCCTGACAGGGTCAAGGGACGGCTGACGGACACCGGGCGCCGTCGCAACATGCGATGCACAACCCGCCTATATGGCAACATGTGTTGCCAAGGCGGATACTACGACAACAAAAAATTTGGCAACAGCTATTTTCGTTGATGAAAACCATGGATCGACAACATTTGTTTTTTTTCGTTTGCGGTGTCGATCCAGGCGTTGCGCCAGATCGGCTGTCAGGCGGCGCGCAGGCACGCCGGGCACGCCAGTCACATTAGCGATCCACGCGCTGCTGCAGGTGGGCCGGGTACCGGTCGCCGACCACCTTGATCGCTCGCAGAGCGGCTTCGATGGCGGACAGATCGTCGGCCGACAGTTCGACGGCAGCCGCGCCGACGTTCTCTGTCAGTCGATGCAGCTTGGTGGTGCCGGGAATCGGCACGATCCACGGTTTCTGCGCCAGCAACCAGGCGAGAGCGATCTGCGCGCGCGTCACGCCTTTGCCGTCGGCGATCCGGCCCAGCACCTCGATGAGGCTCGCATTGGCCTTGCGGTTTTCTTCCGAGAAGCGCGGCACGATATTGCGGAAATCGGTTTTGTCGAACGCGGTGTTCGCGTCGATGGCGCCAGTGAGGAAACCCTTGCCGAGCGGGCTGAACGGAACGAAGCCGATGCCCAGTTCCTCCAGGGTCGGGAGCACCGTTTCTTCCGGTTCACGCCACCACATCGAATACTCGCTTTGCAGTGCCGCCACCGGTTGCACGGCGTGGGCACGGCGAATCGACTTCGCGCCCGCTTCGGAGAGACCGAAATGCTTGACCTTGCCCTGCTGGATCAAA
>NZ_WOEY01000167.1 GCF_013177695.1 Paraburkholderia solitsugae
CCCAGGATGGGGCACACCCGTTCGAACGACACAAGCGTGTCGCGCCAGATCCCGCGGATGCGACGGTCTGCCGTGTTCGGCAAGATAAGCTGGTGCTGCGAACACCACCCGCCGCAGCGTGCCGATCCGTCGCGCCACCAGCCGCGAATCAGGCGTTTCACCGATGCGGATCGTCACATCCGCACCGGTTTCGACGGGATCGCGATACTCGTCGCTCAGATCGAGTGACAACTCCAGTTGCGGATGACGCTGCAAAAACTCCGCGGCGAGCGGCGCGACGAATTGCGGTCCGAATAGCGTCGGTGCATTGATCAGCAAGCGGCCGGTGAGTCGGTGCGCTTCCTCGGCCAGTTCGGTGCGCGCCAGTTCGAGTTCGGTTAGCGCGCCTTTGACGCGCTCGTAAAAGCGCATGCCGGCCGCGCTCGGTTGCGAAGTACGTGTGGTTCGCACGATCAAGGTCGATCCGTGCGACCGCTCCAGCACCTGCAGCGACCGGCTGACGGCCTGCAACGACCGGCCAAGCCGGCGCGCGGCGCTCGTCAGACTGCCCTCCTCGACGATCGCCACCAAGGTTTCCAGATCGCGCAAGGCATCCATCGCCGATTCTCCCATTTTTCGTGAGGATGTATCCAATTCGGTGCGAATTGTCTTTGTCTGACGTGAGAGTAGCATCGATCCGACTTCACTTAACGGCTAACCCGACGATGGACTCTTCCACGATTCAATGCCCGACGGCGGCCCAAACGGCTGCACCACCGGCACAAAGCGTTCCGACCGCCCTCTTCGCGGCGATGGTCGCGGTCGCCGTGCTGCCCCTGTATGCGTCACAAACCTTGATCGGCCCGCTCAACGCCTCGCTGCATCTCGGCGCATGGACCACGCTCGTCACCGCATTGACGTTGTTCGGCTATGCGGTCGGCCTCGTCGGGCTCGTTCCGCTGATCGACCGCTTGCCCAATCGGCCCTTGATTGCGGCGACGCTGTTCGCGCAGATCGCGTGTCTCGCGCTGGCCGCTATCGCGCCGCTCGCTCCGGTGTTTCTGGCGGCATCGTTTGCCGTCGGCGTGACATCGAGCGTCGTGCAGATGCTGGTGCCCGCGGCCGCGTCGCTCGCGCCACCGGCTTCGCGCGGCAAAGTCGTCGGCAATGTGATGAGCGGTCTGATGCTCGGCATTCTGTTGTCGCGCCCGCTTGCCAGTGTGATCGGCGGCGCACTCGGCTGGCGTGCGTTCTACGCAGCCGATGCCCTGTTGCTCGCCGCCGTCACGCTCGCCGTGGTGCCGCGTTTGCCGGATAGTCGCCCTCACGGCGCGCCGCCCTATGCCGCGTTGTTGACGTCGATGGTCCGGTTAGTCGCGCATGAGCCCGTGCTGCGCCGGCGAGCGCTGTACCAGGGCCTGCTGATGGCCGGCTTCAATGCGTTCTGGAGCAGTGTTGCCATCGTTCTGACGCGCGCGCCGCTCAGTCTGAACAGCACCTCCGTCGCGCTCTTTGCGTTGGCCGGCGGCGGTAGCGTGTTCATCGCACCGTTGGCGGGCCGTGCCGGCGACAGGGGCTGGTCGAAACGCGCCAGCATGCTTGCTCATGCGGTCGCCATCGCGGCCGCGCTGATGGCGGCATTGGCGTTGACCTCCGGCGTGTCGCGCGCCACATCGATCGCTATGCTGGCCGTCGCTGCATTCTTTCTCGACGGTGGCGTGATTGCCGATCAGGCGCTTGGCCGGCGCGCGATCAATCTGCTCGCGCCCGAATCACGTGGCCGGGTAAACGGGCTTTATACAGGGCTCTTTTTCGTCGGCAGCGCGATAGGCGCCACCATTGCGGGGCCGACGCTCGCGCGTTGGGGCTGGCCGGGCGTATGTACCGCCGCGTTGGTTTTTTTTGGCGTGGCAGCGGGACTCCATCTGCGCGACAGTTCGCGCGGCGCATGATCGATCTTACGAACCACTGAAGGAGCATGCTCATGACATCCACACGCACTGGGATGCGCTATCGCAGCATCGAGATCGACGATCTCGACATTTTCTACCGCGAAACGGGACCACGCGATGCGCCGGTGATTCTGTTGCTGCACGGGTTCCCGTCGTCATCGCGAATGTACGAGACGCTGATGCCGCTGCTCGCGCAAAATTACCGGCTAATCGCACCGGATTACCCGGGTTTCGGCCACAGCAGCGCACCCTCGCCCAACGTATTCGAGTACACGTTCGACCACCTCGCCGATGTGATGGGACGTTTCACCGATACACTGGGACTGAAGCGCTATACGCTGGTGATGCAGGACTACGGCGGTCCGGTGGGGTTCCGGCTCGCGCTTTCGAACCCTGAGCGGATTGAGGCGTTGGTGGTGCAAAACGCCGTTGCACACGAAGCGGGGCTCGGTCCGTTATGGCAAACGCGCAAGGCCTTCTGGAACGATCGCGCAACGCATGAAGCGGCATTGCGCGCGAATCTGCTTTCTTTTGAGTCGACGCGGTTGCGGCATGTTGGACGTAGTCCGAATGTCGATCGTTACGATCCAGATACCTGGCATGATGAATTTGCGTTTCTATCGCGGCCCGGACAGATCGATATTCAGACTGAGCTCTTCTACGACTACCGGACGAATGTCGAGCGGTATCCACTGTGGCAGCGGTATCTGGAGGAACGTCAGCCCCCCATGCTCGTGGTGTGGGGCAAGTACGATCCTTCATTCGAAGTGGAAGGCGCTCATGCGTATCGCGGCAATGTGCCCAGCGCCGAAGTACATGTGCTTGAAGGTGGGCACTTTGTGCTGGATGAAGCAGTCGACCAGGTCGCGGCACTGATGATTCACTTTCTTGGTGCACGGCTGGCACGCTAGTACGTCTGCTTTTCCGTGGGCGGTGGCCTGGTTGTATGCGCAACGACTGAGAAAGACACCGCTATCGCCCTGTAAAAAAACCGCGCACCAACGTCATCGCAGCACGGTGTCCCAAGGCTCAAACATCGAAACGCTGCATCAGAAGCGGTAATTGATGGAGATATCGGCCACACCAGTGGCCCTACTGTGCGTAATCGGACTATTGCCCGCGCCGCCGACCAGTTGTTCGAATGCGCCGTCGGCAGTGGCAAACCAGTGCTTGTCGAACAGCCACACCAGGCTAACGCCGAAACCCACCGACTTGAAACCCGCACTCGCGTGATACTCCGAGTATTGCGAGTGCGCCGCCTGATTCTGATTCACACCATACCAGGCATTCATGTAATTGGAGTCCGCGAGCGTCACGTTCGGCCCAGCGAACCAGAAGAATTTTTTGGTGCTGCCCGGCATCGGCATATAGGCGCCGAGATCGCCGATCCACCCGTTCGAGCCGCCGAAATAGCGGCGGATGTCGGCGCGCAGCACGAGCGGGAAATCTTTCGACACCACATATTCCCCGGCGAGTTTGAGGCCGGGCGCCTGATTGATGTTGCCCAGGCCGTTCAACTCTTCCGGATCGTCGTGCCCGCGACGTCCGAGATCGTAGACGGCCGCGAGACTCGCGCGCCAGTTCTGCCCTTGCGCAAAGTTGACCCCAAGGCCTTCGCCGCTCGAGAAGAAGAACAGGTCCTTGTAGCGCACGTCGATGCTCGGTCCGGCCATCACGTGATACCGGTCGGAGCCCTCATAACGCGGCTGGAACGACGTCGCCGCGCCGAATCGCACCTGCCAGTCCGGAATATTCGGCTGCCACAGCTTCTGCAGCGGAATGCCCACGGAGTACTGCCATTCACCCAACGGCGAAGGGGTTTGGGCCGAGGCCGAACCCGGCAAGACGCCGAGCCCGCCGAGGGTCACGGCGACCAGAGATGTTGCCGCGATGCTTGTTTGTTTTTTGCGAATCTTGCCGATCCGCTTTCTACGGCTGATCAACACCAGAAGCCTCCGTTCTCGCGTATCGCGAAGGGATTGAGGTTCTCACCCGAGGTCCGCAATGGATTGCAAACATTCGGGCGACCGCCGCATTGCTACGCGCGGCATGTAATTCTTTCAGCAGAGGACGCGCATTGCCCGGTAAAACTCACTGTCCGAACCTGGTGCCAGCCCGTAAGTTGGGCTTTTATACGAAAAGATACGTGCGAGCGATTGGCCGACGCACGCACCCGAGCAAAATGCGGGCCTGGTCGCCGATGAGCCGGCGCAGTTCCAGTTGAGCAGGATCGTCTTGATCCGGTCGGATAGCAGAATAGCAAGACAGACCGACGGACGCTGGCAAGCGTGCCGTGGCGATGATGAGAGGCAGAATACAGCCACAAAAAAACGGCCGGCGCAGCGCCATGCGGCGCCGGAACAGAATGATTAGCGCCGGCGCGGCGCTCGCCGCTTTGTAGCGCTGCTTTATTAGTTTGCTTTTTTGCGCTACTGGACCGCGCCGATTTATAGCGCCGGCTTACTGCGCCGCTTCGACCAGCACAGGTTTGTCGCGATAGAGATTCGGAAATAGACGCTTCAGGTTTGCGACCTTCGGCATATCGTTGATGGCGATATACGCGGAGTTCGGATGCAGCGTCAGGTAGTTCTGATGGTATGACTCGGCAGGATAGAAGCCCTTGAACGGCTCCGTCTTCGTGACGATCGGTGCCGGAAAGGCGTGTGCCTTATCGAGTTGCGCGATGTAACTTTGCGCGATGTGCCGCTGCGTGTCATTCAGCGGGAACACCACCGAACGGTACTGCGTGCCGCTGTCCGGCCCCTGGCGGTTCAACTCGGTCGGATCCTGAATCACCGAGAAGTAGACCTGCAACAACTGCCCGTAGGTGACCTTGGTGGGGTCGAACGTGACCTGCACGGATTCCGCATGGCCGGTGTCGCCGCCGCTAACGGTCTCGTACTGCGCGGTGTCGCGCTGGCCGCCCGAATAACCCGACAAGGCTTTCGTGACGCCCCGCACGTGCTGGAACACGCCCTGCACGCCCCAGAAGCAGCCGCCCGCGAACACGGCGGTTTCTTCGTGCGCGGTGGTGGCGGAAATTGGCTCGTCGAGTGCGGGGGGCGCAATGACAACCCCGGTTTCCGACGAAAATGCCATGCGCTGTGCCAGCAGCAGCGCCAGCGCGCCGAGCCCGACCGACAGCGCGACGGCCGCCACGCGTGAGCGGGCCGGTTTGCCGATGATGCGTTTCTCGATGTTCATGATATCCGTCCTGATTCGATCAGCTTGTGCCGCGCGCAGCGGGCGTGAAAGTTAAAGCGAGGCCGTTCATGCAATAGCGCAGGCCGGTCGGTTTGGGGCCGTCGTCGAAAACGTGCCCCAGATGGCCGCCGCAGCGCCGGCACAGGACTTCGTCGCGAGTCATGCCGAACGACTTGTCGGTCCGTGTGATGACCGCGTGGTCCAGCGGCTGCCAGAAACTCGGCCAGCCTGTGCCGCTATCGAACTTCGTCTTCGACGAAAACAGCGGCAGTGCGCAACCGGCGCACGCGAATGTGCCGACGCGGTGCTCGTCGTTCAGCGGGCTGCTGAATGGCCGTTCCGTGCCCGCTTCGCGCAGCACGCGGTACTGCGCGTCCGTAAGGAGCTTGTGCCATTCGGCGTCGCTGTGCGCGACCTCGAAGGCTGCCGCCGCGCCCAACTCGGCTGCGCCTGCCGTGCGCCATGCTGCGGTACCGCTGGCGAGCGACGCCGCGCCGATTAACCTGAAGAATGTCCGTCTGCTGCAAGTCATGATGATCGTCCCGGAAAGTCCGTACCGTTCACCCGTTCAGGCGCTGATCGCGCCGCCCGCGAGTGGTCTCGACACTTAGTCGGCCAGCAAGCGTATTTATGACAGCATGCGCGTCTTTTTGCGTGACGGCGGCGGCTACAGCGGAAATTTCGTGGTCGACAGGATCTCTTTGAGCACCATAAACGAGCGGATTTGCCGGACGCCGGGCAGATAGAGCAACTGCTCCGCGTGCAGACGATTGAAGCTGTCGCTATCGCGCGTGCGGATTGTCATGAAATAGTCGAACTCGCCGGTCACGACGTGGCATTCCATGCACCCCGCCACCTTCTGCGCCGCTTTCTCGAACGCGGCAAACGACTCCGGCGTGGACCGGTCTAGCACCACGCCGATGATGACCAGCATGCCCGCCCCGGCCGCCTTCGGGTCGATCAACGCGACGACGCCGCGAATCAGCCCCGATTCTTTTAGCCGCTCGACGCGCCGCAGACACGCTGGCGCGCTCAGTTTGACTTTGGCCGCTAGCGCGACGTTCGAAATCGACGCATCGGTTTGCAACTGACGCAGGATCGCCCGATCGATGCGATCAAGCGCGTGAAGCGCATCGGCTTCCGCAGACGCGGTTGTGGCGCCTGCTGCGGCCTCGGCGGCCTGGATGCCACGAACTTTTATTGCGTTCATCGGTTTCCATTTGGCTCTTTATTAAGCCATTCTCTATTCTGGATTTTTAAAAGTATGCCGAACGCAATTTCTTTGCAAGCTCATTTCCTAGGCTTTTCCCTACCATTTGTTTAGCGCGACGGATTGCTGCTCGCGTCGAACCTACCATTCCGGAGCTGCCATGAACCTGCAACGATTCCCTCGTTACCCGTTAACTTTTGGGCCCACGCCGATCCAGCCGCTGAAGCGTTTGAGCGACCACCTGGGCGGCAAGGTGCATTTGTACGCGAAGCGCGAGGACTGCAACAGCGGCTTTGCCTTCGGCGGCAACAAGACGCGCAAGCTTGAGTATCTGATTCCCGAGGCGTTGGCGCAGGGTTGCGACACGCTGGTGTCAATTGGCGGGATCCAGTCGAACCAGACCCGCCAGGTGGCGGCGGTCGCCGCGCATCTGGGGATGAAGTGTGTGTTGGTGCAGGAGAACTGGGTCAACTATTCGGACGCCGTATACGACCGGGTCGGCAACATCCAGATGTCGCGCATTCTGGGCGCTGATGTCCGGCTGGTGGCCGACGGCTTCGACATTGGTTTTCGCAAGAGTTGGGAGGACGCATTGGAGAGCGTACGCGCCGCGGGCGGCAAGCCGTACGCGATCCCGGCCGGCTGCTCCGACCATCCGCTGGGCGGACTTGGTTTCGTCGGCTTTGCCGAAGAGGTACGCCAACAGGAGGCCGAGCTGGGCTTCAAATTCGACTACATTGTGGTGTGTTCTGTCACCGGCAGCACCCAGGCCGGCATGGTAGTGGGTTTCGCCGCCGACGGCCGCGCCGAGCGGGTAATTGGCATCGATGCATCCGCGAAACCGGCGCAGACGCGCGAGCAGATCACGCGAATCGCGAAGCAGACTGCGGAAAAAGTCGACCTTGGACGCGACATCACCAGCCAGGACGTGGTACTGGACGAGCGCTACGGCGGCCCCGAATATGGCTTACCGAACGAGGGGACATTGGAAGCGATCCGCCTATGCGCACGACTTGAGGGCGTGCTGACCGACCCGGTGTACGAGGGCAAATCGATGCACGGCATGATCGACATGGTGAGAAACGGCGAATTCCCGGAGGGCTCACGGGTGTTGTACGCGCACCTGGGTGGCGTGCCGGCGCTGAATGCCTACAGCTTCATTTTCCGGAACGGGTAAGCCGCCGGGAAGTCCGAGAGCGAGCGGCGAACTACGGACGGCGGCCGATGTACGGTACACGGTGCACGATTCGTAGTACTCGGAGGAAGGCGGAAGGCGGAAGGCGGAAGGCGACTAGCCTGCAGCAACAAAGTCTGTCGCCGCTCCTCCAAATAACGTTGACCGGACGAAGCCGAAAGCGCAAACACGGCGGCCGGTTTTTGAAGTGCGCTTCGGCGCGCGCAGCGCCGCCGGAGGTATGACGGCTTTGTCACTCACGCCGAATGTGCGAGTGCACGGATTCCAGATGCACCACTACCGCAACTGCGCGAGGGACCCGCTTAAGAGTTAGCGGTTTGAGCCGCTTTCTCTTGCCTACTTCTCTTTGCGGCCGGCAAAGAGAAGTAGGTGCCGCCCCGCACAGGGGCAACGCTAATAAACCAATAACAAAACAAGCAAAGGCCAACGCCGCAGGCATACAGACACAAGCGCCGCGCAGGCAAAAAAATCAAACCATTAACCCCTTCCTCAAATGCTCCCGCAAAAACTCAACAAAGACACGAATGGTGACAGAGCTCTGCCGATGCTGCGGATAAACAGCATAAACAGTAGCCGCCGAAGGCAAAAACGCTTCCAAAACAGTCACTAGCAAACCACTATTAAGAGCATCAGCAACAATAAAATCAGGAAGCCGAACAATCCCCAACCCAGCGACCGCCGCATCGCGAACCAACTCCCCATTATTAGCCCGCAGCGGCCCCTGCACCTCAACCCCCTTCAAAACACCATCAACAACAAAATCCCAACTCACAGCCCCACCATGCCCATACAACAGGCAAGAATGCCGCGCCAGATCGGCAGGCACAACCGGCGCCCCCCGCCGCCGCACATACCCCGGACTGCAACACGCCACCATCCTGACATCAACAAGCTTCTGCGCGATCAACGTGGAATCCGGCAACGTACCGATCCGGATCGCCATATCGAAGCCCTCACCGACCACATCGACGGTGCGATCGCTCAACTCCATATCGAAACGCACATCGCCATGCTCGCGCAGGAAGCTCGCCACCAACGGCGATAGATGCATCATCCCGAACGACATCGGCGCGCTGACCCGCAACAGTCCACGCGGCCCGGCGCGGCGCAGCGACATGGCCTGCTCGGCGTCTTCCACCTCGCCGAGAATGCGCCGCGCGCGCTCATAGAATTCCTGACCGAGCTCGGTCACGGCCAGCTTGCGCGTATTGCGGATCAGCAGTTGCACGCCGAGCGTCTCTTCCAGCGCCATCACGCGCCGGCTGACGAACTGCTTCGACAGCGCCAGCCGCTTGGCCGCCGCGGTGAAGTTATGGGCGTCGACCGTGGCGACGAAGATCCGCATGTCATCGAGTTGCATTTTATTGTCTACCTATGCGAGACAGTGTTTCACATTTAGATCCGATTATAGCCATCCTGATTGACCTACACTGTCATTCATGGATCGCGGACCAACATCTGGCCGGATCGCACAACAGAACCAAGGAGAAATACGATGCTCGAAATCAGACACGCCAATCAACGCGGCCGCGCGGAGCACGGCTGGCTCAGCTCGCGTCATACGTTTTCCTTCGCGAGCTATCACGATCCGAAGCAGAACGGCTTCTCCGACCTGCTCGTGATCAACGACGACCGCGTCGCACCGGCGCAAGGCTTCGGCAAGCACCCGCACCGCGACATGGAAATCTTTTCGTATGTGCTGGAAGGCGCGCTGGAACATAAGGACACGATGGGCACCGGCTCGGTGATCGTGCCTGGCGACATCCAGTTGATGAGCGCGGGAACCGGCGTCGCACATAGCGAATACAACCATTCGAAGAGCGAGCCCGTGCACTTCATGCAAATCTGGATTGCACCGGCACAGAACGGCACCGCGCCGCGCTATCAGCAACGTCACTTCGGCGCGGACCAGAAGCGCGGTGTGCTGCGCCTCGTGATGTCACCGGACGGTGCGGACGGCTCACTGATGCTGCAACAGGATGCACGAGTCTATGCCGGTCTTTTCGACGGAGACGAAACTGCGCGCCTCGAACTGGCCAGTAATCGGTATGCTTATATTCACGTGGCGCGTGGCAGCGTCACGGTGAACGGCGTCGAACTTGGCGAAGGCGACGGCGCGCGGGTCCGCGGCGAAGAAGCCCTGACCTTCACGCAAGGCCACGACGCAGAAGTGTTGGTGTTCGATCTGCGTAACATCGAAATGTCGGAGTTGTGGGCTTAAGTGGCCTGATCCTGTCGATAGACATGGCCGGCTTAAGCGTGGCTCGCTGCAACGTGTGCGGCGAGCCGCACCCTTCCTTACCTACTGAGAACAATCATGCGCTATACGCTATTTGAAAACCAGAAAGACACTGTCATTCTTGTCGCCCGTATCCTGTTGATGGTGCTGTTCGTGATGTTCGGCTGGTCGAAACTGACCGGCTTTTCAGGCACGGTCACTTATATGACGTCGACCGGCGCGCCGGTGCCTGAGCTGTCGGCGGTCATCGCCGTCGTGATGGAGTTAGCGGTGGGCATTGCGCTGGTGGTGGGCTTCTATACGCGGCCGCTCGCGTTGCTGCTGGCGCTCTATACGCTCGGCACGGCGATCATCGGCCACCATTACTGGAACATGACGGGTGCGGAGCAGTACGTAAACATGATCAACTTCTACAAGAACATCAGCATCATGGGTGGACTGTTCCTGTTGTGTGTGACCGGGCCCGGCAAGTATTCAATCGACCGGCGTTAAAGCCACGCTGCCGCTGTTCGATAAGCTCGACAAAAAAGCCGCCCGGCATTGCCCGGGCGGCTTTCTCTATGCATGAAGCAGTCCACGCTAGCCGGCAAACTGCGCCAACACGCGCTCACGGATTGCCGGCCGGATATTCGACTGCGCCATATTGCCTTGATAATGCGCGACCACGCGCGGGTTCATCACGCGAAACCACAATGGCGGCACATACGCCAACATGATCATGGTCGCGTAACCGGAGGGCAATTGCGGCGCGCCCTCGAAATGACGCAGCGCCTGATAAGAGCGTGTCGGATTCGCATGATGATCGGCGTGACGCTGTAACTGGTACAGAAACAGATTTGTCACGATGCGATTGCTGTTCCATGAGTGCTGCGGCTGGCAGCGCTCATAACGGCCGCTCGCGAATTGCTTACGGCCGAGCCCGTAGTGCTCCAGATAATTGACCACTTCGAGCAGTGAGGCGCCATATACCGCCTGAATCAGCAGAAACGGAATCACCGTTTTGCCGAACAGCGCGATCATCGCGCCCCACAGCATTACAGTCATCGCCCACGAATGCAGGACTTCATTGCGCCATGTCCAGGGCGACTTGCCGAGGCGTTCGAGCCGATGTTTCTCGAGGCGCCACGCCGACGCGATGCTGCCGAACACCGTGCGCGGCAGAAAACGCCAGAACGATTCGCCATAGCGCGCGCTCGCCGGATCGGGCGGCGTCGCCACGCGCACATGGTGTCCACGATTGTGTTCGACGAAGAAATGGCCGTAGGCGACCGGCGCCAGCGTAATTTTAGCGAGCCATCGTTCGAAGCCATCGGTCTTGTGGCCAAGTTCGTGCGCGGTATTGATCGACACGCCGGTCGCCGCGCCCAGCGAGAGCGCAAAGCCGAGATAGTCGTACCACCTCAGAGCGTGCGTGCCGACGATCCACAGCGCGCCGAAAAACGACACGTATTCGATGAAGGTAGCGAGATAGACCACGCGACGGTAATAGCACTCCCGTTCGAGCGTGGGGACGACTTCCTCGGGTGGATTGCTCGGATCGTCACCGATCACATAGTCGAGCACCGGAATAATGCCGAACACGAAAATCGGCCCGAACCACCAGAAGATATGCCAGCCGGTCTGCAACGCCAGATTGGCGGCGTGCAGCGGCAAGGTGATGGTGAGTGCTCCGAGCAGCCACAGATAGCGCTTGCTGTCGACCCACCGAGCGGGGGCCGCTTGCGATGTTGCCATTGTCTCCCTCCTTGTTTTATGTCGCCTGGTATCAGCAGGCTGTGCGCTTGCTGGCCAGTACGCATGCTGCCAGGACCTTGCCCGACTCCCAGATTTATATGGCTAGACGGGCGGGATAGCCAAGGAATTGGCCTAGGCCCAGCTTTAGCTTCTGAAATTGCTGGAACCCGCATCAGTTGTAGGGTTCGGCAATTTTTTAGTAGTCCTATGTAGCCATGTAATTCACATTATCACCTTGATTTTTCGCGCATGCTTTGCTT
>NZ_WOEY01000168.1 GCF_013177695.1 Paraburkholderia solitsugae
TATCGAGCGATGCTTCGACGGACAGGCCGTCAGCGGGGGCGTCGAGTACACGGCTATCGGGGACAAGTGCCGCGGGCTGCGCGAGCCACGTCGGATACCAGAACGAACGCACTTCGCGTTTTGCCTGATAGCGCGAACCCGCGCCACCATCGAAGCCGTCGTAGGACGGCGCCTGCAAAAATAATGTTTTCACGAGCACTCCTAAAGCGTAAATCATGTACCGGACGATAAGGATGCTGATCGCACGGCAAGTGTACGAATATCATCGTCCATCGGACGCCTTCATCGCTGTCGTGTTTGAGGTGCGTACAGATTCGATGGCTTGCGTGACTGGCATGCGCGCTCCACGCCAAACCACGTACGATCCGAACGTCGCAGCAAGCCACTGTAGCGTAAGAAGCAAGTCGCGCAGAGGCACGAGAGGCAGATCGCGCCAGAATGTCCGCGTATGACGTGCACTGCGCCCGTGCAAGATAATTCGCGCAGCGAGGCCAAAAACCGTGTTTGCGGCCAGGATCGCGGCCGCCAGGTGGTGGGAGCAAGCGCCATTTGCTGAATCGAACAGCACTGCAATACCGGTGCTGAACAGAAGCCACGGTGTCGGAAACGTAATGAAAAGGGAGGCGAAGCCCCACGGATTGACCGACCGTATCGTTCGCAGCCAGCGGGTTTCCCGTTGCCAAAGCGTCGCGAACGTGGGCTCAATGACGTCCGTCGCGACCATCACCGGAGACAGCACAGTTCGCAAGCCGAGGGCGCGAGCGTGCTCGGCGAGCCAGTAGTCGTCAGCGAGGCAATTTTTAAGTGCCTCGAAGCCCCCAATCTTCTCGAGTGTCTCGCGTCTAATCGCCAGCGTGGCGCCGAAACCGAAGCGGCGAGAGCCACCTGCATGCGCGACTCGCACAGAAGGCGCAAACCATTCATTAATAAACAACGCACCCACACGTGGCCAGAAGCCTCCGACACTCTGAGCCATATACAGGCATGTGACTACACCGACAGTGGGATCGGTCAGTGGAGCGACCACTGTATTCAGATAGTCTGGCCTGACGGCGATGTCACTATCGGCGACGACGATGATGTCATGTCGCGCTCGTTCCGCCATGTTGATCAGATTGCTCACCTTGAGATTACTGCCGTGAACCCGTGCGTCGATTGCGAGCTCTATGTCGCGCAATGGGTACGCAGCTTGTAGCCGTCGGACGATGGTGATCGCCGGATCACTCGAGGATGAGACGCCAAACAGAAGCTGGAAGTTCGAGTGCGTCTGCTCGCAGAACGTAGCAAGGTTCTCGTATAAGCGCGGTTCCAACCCGCATAGTGGCTTTAGTACGCTGACGCCCCCAACCTGACGGTCGCTCCTTGCGCTGACGCGCGATCTTTCGAAAAAGGGCATCGCGACGGCAGCGATGGCTACATACACGGAACCGAGGCCGCACGAAAGAACAAGCAGGCAGATCGATACCTGTATTGAATGCGCCGTCATTGGCTGATGCTCGCATGCACTGTCCGCAGAGCTGGTCTGAAAGATGGCGACATCAACTTCGTCGGTGCGCAAGTCGACGCGACTCTGTGTTCTCTCTTACATGTGAAGCGGTGCAACCTCTGCCGGGTACCTTCTAGGCAGCGACAAACCAACTCCGTAATGCTCAGTAATATTGACGAAAACATTATGCAGATCTCTAGGTCGATACTATACAGATCCGATTGCAATTAATCAGATTAAACCGTATGGGCTGTGCCGGTGCAGATGCAAAAAATTCGTACGCACCTTCATTTCAATTGCGGCGTGGTTCGAGAAAAGACACACGCTCAACGATGAATGCGGGATTGTAGCAGTGCGTGGATAAGGTTGCAGCGCAGGCGTTCGCGGCAATGATGCCGTCTTTCTGTAGACATGGAAATTACGTTTTTCTTTCTTGATTGTTATAAAAAATAGAATAGTGCATTCAATAATTCACAATAAGAATGTGTCTTTCGATTCCTGGCACCTGTGGCGAGGTGTTGCGCAACAAAATGAACGGCGAATCTCAGTGTTTATCGACGCCTGAGTAATGTTTTGCAAGGAAAAACCAACCGGAACCGTTGCGTCGCATGCGTGGCCGTATCTGTTGCGCAGAATCCGGCTGGAAGCCTTGAGGTACTGTCGCCGGATGCCCGAAAAACGCACCAGTTCCAAACATACCAATGAAAGTGATCATTTCCTTTATGTGAATGAGTGGCGCGTCACACCGCCGGTCTCATGATTCGACATAGAGAACATTAGTAGTGCAAATTGACAAATCGTCCGCCTGCAAACTGGCGGTCGTGAACAATGGCGCATTACGGTGGGTTGCCCAGCTGAGCGACTGTGTGCCCGATGCGAATCCGCTCCGAGCGCGCTCGAGAACGTGGGGCTCCACCAGGAGGACGTCGGCACATGGCCGGGAGATGGTTCGAACTACACAGCTTGCTTCTGATCAAAGCGCATCGACAAACAGGGCAGACCGCGCGGCACGGAGCCGGTTTTCGGACTATCTGCGCGCGGCGGTGGCCCAACGGGACGCTGCAGGTCAATGACGTGGTTCTCGCGACCGGGCAATTCCTGCGCCCGATGCTGCGCGGGATCCGTACGCGGCTGCTTTGCGCCACAAAACGGCGCCCCGGCGCGTCCGAGCGCGGCAACATTGCACGTCAGGCTGTTCGCATCTTCGTCGCTGGATGCAAGGCGGGAAAGTGAGCGGACGAAACGTGGCTCGAGCGCAGGTTCGAGCGCCCGGTACCGTCGACGTTTACTTGCCGCTCGTCGCCTTCTCCGGATCACTGCCTGTCTGGGCTGCTCCGATTGGCGGCACGGCGTCGTTCATCGATGGCAGCGCCTCCTTTGGCGCTGCAGCGGCGGCAACAGCGGCAGGCTGGGCGGAGTCGGCCTTCAGGTAGTGATCGACTAGCGCGAAGAAACGCTGATAGAAAACCCCAGCAGGAATCGTCTCGCTCGCAACCTTCACCATCGAGTCATCGCTCGAGCCGATCGGCAGCGACAGCGATCCGAATACGCTCAGTCCGACGCTCGCCGACGTGTTGCTCTTCTTCAGCGCATAGCGATCCTGCACCGCGTTCACGTACGCCGTACTGCTGGTGCTTTTCGGGTCGTCGGTTGTACAGACCACGTGGATTTCAATCACCGCGTGCGAATCGCTGGTGGGCTGGAAATTTTTCGATCCATCGACCGAATCGGGCCTCGTCGAACTGGCGATATAGCCCTGGCTGAGCAATGCACGGCGGGCGGCTTCACAAGCGGGTTCCGCCTTCGCGCCGAACCTGTGCATATAGGGGCTATCGCCTGCGTCGAACTGTTCTTGCTGGTAAAGCGGCTTCGGCGTCGAGCACGCAGACAGTGCGCTCGCTAGCGCAAGCACGAAAGCCGCGGAGGAAAAACGGAACTGAGTATGCATGGCTGAATACGATGGATCGGCTTGAGCGGAGCAGCGGGTCTGATGCCAGAAGGTCAGGATGCCCAATGCTCTTGCGCGGCATGAGAGGGACACATCATGCGGCCGATCCGAAAATGAATGGGCAGCGCCATTATAATTTTATTTCCCTACAACAACCTTCGACGTTGTCGTGAGCGCAGGTCCGTCACGTGTACGGCGGATGTGGCAAGCCGATACGACGGGACGCATCCTGCGGATCATACGATCGAGAAAAGGGCGCCGTACCTTTCTGTGTGAGACCCGGACTGAGGCGGATGCGCGACCGAAGGCCACGCGTGTCCCTCGGCGTCCATCGTGCGCCAGGCAGGTGGGACGCGCCCAACAAGTAGGTGGGCGCAGCGGGTCAATCACGCGCCCGTCAACGTGCAAAGCTCGACATGAGCGGACAAATCTCAGTCTTTTTTAGTAGTGCATATTGGATAGGTTCGCTGCTTGCCCCAAACTGGACAGCAAGCCATCGACAACGGCGGGTTAAGTCCATGACCGACATGATTTCGCGGATCGTCCTGGTCCAGACTGGGGCAGCAGCTCTGTTCGCTGACGCTGATACAAGCCAGCGGGAACCACCGCTAACGCATAGCGTCGAGTTTCGAAACCATCGACGCTGAACGCGCGGCGAGAATGCTTCGGATCGCAGCAAGAGACTCTTCGGCCAGCGGACTGGGAGTTTGTCGGTGTGGAACGGAAAACACCGGGGTCTTGACACCTAGGTGTTTGCAAACGGCAGAGAGATAAGGTTTGCCGGATCCGGCACACCGTGCGACTGTGACAGCAATCGCGGAATCACCGACGAGCCGACGCAGCCATTCGAGCGTTCGGCGGTCCCTTTCGTTGTAAACCCTGACCAGATGCTCCATCATCCCTCCAGTACTGTAAAAAAATACAGCTCGCAGGACGGGAGCAAGGCCTTTCGCTGATAGGAGCAGGCCGCCGAGTGCGACTTGTCAGCATGAAAAATAGGGCTGGATGTTGAAGCCGTGCATCAGACGTTAAGAGGGCGGAATTGACCGCTCGTGGGCCAGATGGCTGAACATTTTCGGGACCACGTTGACGCACGGCGGCGGATGGTCCACGTGGCCATAAAAGCGAGGCATCTCCGATACGCGTGTGCGACAGCGTTTGCGAGAAGGCGCAGGCCCTCAGGTGATTCGCCACAGTCAATTTATTGTTTTACAATAGAAACTATTAGAAACTCATAATTGGGGTATCAATGACCGCAACAGCGACAACCCGGACCCTGACTGCGCAGGTACCCGTGGCGTTGGCCGAGGAGGTTGACGCCCTGGCCGAGCAGATCGAACGCCCGAAGCAATGGATCATTAAGAAAGCCTTGATCGCGTACTTGGCGCGTGAAAAGGAAAAGCGACGCCTGATCCAGGAGGGCTTGGACGACGTTGACGCGGGCCGTGTGGTTTCGATGGAGCAAGCCGAAGCGTGGGCGGATAGCCTCGGGACGCAAAACGAACGGCCGGTACCGCGCGCATGACCGTGCCTGTTGAACTGACCAGCAAGGCCATGTCCGACCTCGGTCAAATCGCTGAGCACGTCAAGCTTTACGACGACGTCGCAGTGGCGCGAAGGGTAGTTAAGGCACTGTTGGCCGAAGCGAAGAAGCTGGGTGAGGACCACCACCATCGGCTCGGGGAAGAACTGGACGGGTACGACGGCCCGCCGCCCCGCGAGGTTCACAAGTGGGTGTGCTTGGGCGGGCGATATGAAATCCATCTCGAAATCAAACCCGCCTACGCCGATCCCCCGACCACAATCTTCGTGCTCCGGGTATGGGACACGAGGCAGGACCGCTGACCAACGGGCATGACAAAGCGGGGCATTTGCCCGCTTGCGCGGCGCATGACCGGGGCAAGTTGTCGTGCACCCGCTCATGCGGGCGTGGCCACACTTCGCACATGTTAGTGAGGACCCGGGCCCGAGACGATGCCACTGAATGGCTTGGGGCCTGTAAGATCGGCGCTGGTGAGCATGCCGACACTTGCGGCGTGGCGTTCATCAGGCCCCCAAAAGAAAACGCCCGCGCTATTCACGCAGGCGTTTCCGTGGCCCCGCTACCGCGCCCCAATGAACGATTTCTCGTCCGCTTCTGCTTCAGGGGCCGGCTTCCGCGCGGCTCCCTTTTAGTATAGGACGCGCAGCGGGATATCCAAGTCGGCGAAACTGGCGTTCACGAACCGCTCCGTTCCGCAGTTGGACCGTCGTTGGTTCGCATAATTTTGTTCC
>NZ_WOEY01000017.1 GCF_013177695.1 Paraburkholderia solitsugae
ACCATTCGCCATTCGATTCCCACCGCCACACGACCGGCCGGCGGAAATGGAGGCCCCTCTCGCCTGCCCGGATCTCCGCACGGCGCTCACGCCGACCAAAGTTATCTTTTGCGTCCATGGCGTGATCTCACCTCTGCTGGCGAATATCTACATGCGCCGGTTTGTGCTGGCATGGAAGAAGCTCGGACTTCAGCGCAGTCTTGGCAGCCGCATTGTGACTTACGCGGATGATCTTGTGATCCTGTGCAAGCGGGGCAAAGCGGAAGAAACCTTGGTGCGCATGCGCGAGATCATGAGCAAGCTGAAGCTGACGGTCAACGAGGAGAAGACACGAATCTGCAAGGTTCCGGAAGGCGAATTCGACTTCCTGGGTTACACGTTTGGGCGGATGTACTCGGCGACGACTGGACAGGCCCGTATGGGCATGCGTCCGTCGAAGAAGAGTATCCGGCGCATGGTCGAGAAGATCCACGCGCTGACCGCCGCTTCGATGACGTGGCTCGATACCACGGAGCTGATTGGCAAATTGAATCGCACGCTACGCGGCTGGGCGAACTACTTCAAGGTAGGCACGGTCAGTCGCGCATATCGGGCGCTCGATAGCTATACCAGCACGCGGTTGCGCCGGTGGTTGCGTACCAAGCACAAGGTAAGACGTCGCCGGGGCGGGAGCTATCCACCCTCGCACCTCTACGGGCACTTTGGTCTCGTTCGTCTACAAGGGCCTTGGTAGTGACTTGCCGTGTACGAAGGCGTGATGTCTTGTCCGAGAGCCGGATGCGGGAGATCTGCATGTCCGGTTCGATGAGCGGGTTGTGGAAACGGGGTTAAGGCTAGGATATTCGGGCACCGCCAAACGAAAGAGGCGGAAACAGACAAACCGAACCTAATGCTACCGCGCCACAACTCGACTCTACCGAGGGTGTGTCAAAACGCAAAAGTTGAATGTTTTGAGGGGTCACTTTACCCTTCCCGACACGCCATCAAGCCGTTGTAGGCCCTTCTCGAAAGCCGACTTTTTGAACGAGAGGCGTGAGCCTGAGTTTTGACACACCCTCGGCCGACAGTGATCCTACAACGTACCACTAACGCTCGCCGCCATTATGTTTGTCGACCGCTGTGTTTTCAGCCGTAACGCCGAATGATTGCACCAGATCCAGTATTTTCGGCCTGGTCGGTTCTCCTTCCATATAAGGTGCCTCTACCAGCCGTCCGACGGCCTTCAGGCTGCGGATCATTACCTTGCCGCTGTCCGGGTACGTGCAGACTTCGTGCGGATCATTCAGCCCGACCGCAAAGTAGACGAGGTCCTCGTCGAACGGATTCGCCAATTGGTGAGCGACGCCGGTGCCCGCAGGGCACGAGATGCAGTCGCCAGCCCGGATTTCCTGCACTGTCTCGCCGTGGCGGAATACGCCTCGACCGGAGAGCACGAAGAACACCTCGTCCTCACGTGCATGTGTATGAAAGGGGCAAGCGGTTCTGCCCGGTGCCACGCGCGACAGATTAGCGCCAAGACGCCCCGGGCTACCATCGAGAGCTGGCGTCAGCGGCTTCCATGCGCTTCCCCAGTGTTCCCCCTCCAGTTGCTCGACTTCCTGGACGTCGCCGACGTTGACGACAAGTGGTGGCGTCGGCGCACGCTCGGGCACATTACCCATGGCTTTTTCTCCGTCGTTAATATCACGTTAGGACAATATAGCTTTCACCGTTTTCGCGCGGAACCATGCAAAAAGAAATCGTCACTGGTGTCGATATTGAGGGGCTAGACGAGACGCTCGATGCCGCGGCGGAAAAATCTCCGATAGCGCTCCACGGGCGCCGATTTTCGACAAAATAAGCGTCTGGGCCGAACGGCCGTTTGTGGCCGCGTCGAGGCAGTGCCCTCTGTGATTTGCTCGCCGCAAACCGGCCATTGAGCGAGGCCGGACGAGACGTCGCTCAGCCAAACTAGTCGACGGGCTCGACCGGCCGTTCATGGCCGGGCACCGCCTCATGCGAATCGCATAACCGCTTTGGTCTTGGACGGCGGTGGTCGACAGCACGCGACCCGCTTCGGACTTTCAGTTTGCTTCAAAGCGGCCGTTCAGCGCCGAAAGCGCCGGCGCTGCCTAGCATCCTGATGACCCACGCATCGGATTCACCGATTTTTCATACAGTGAATCGACATAGTCGCCAAGCTCGGGCATTGGCGTCACTCCTACCCGGACGAAGCCAAGCGCTTCATAGTAGGCACAGAGCTTGGTGTTTCTCGCGTCGCAGCCGAGCCGAACATAACGTCGGTTCAGAATGCTGACCTGGTCTACGCACCAATCGATAATGAAGCTGCCAAGTCCACGGCCGTTGAAGCCCTTTCTCACGGAAAGTCCACGCACATAGCCGGCGATTGGTTCTTGGGGTCCCCAGTACGCTTCATCATCCCAATCCAGAGAAAACGTCCCCACCGGCATGCAGTCTTATTCGACAACATACACCGCTCTTCGCGAGAGACTGTTCAGCACCCACCTTTCGGAAAAGCCATCGCCATCCTTGCCCCATGCATAATCGTCGTGGGCCACCTTGATCGCATGCGCATCGTTTCGGATCAGCGTAATAGCCTGCACGTCATCTGCTGTTGCGCGGCGGATGCTTCTTGAGATCATCGCTTGTAGCTCCGTTCGTTGTAGCGTTTGTCATCTCGATCGCCGTGGAGATCCACGCTCCGATTGTCAACCGTCTGGTCCGTATGGCGAACGGCGGAAACTGGCTTGGCCTGCGCCGAAAGGAGGCAACGCGAATGAATCGGAAGCCGCCATGCTTTCCCCGTCAGCGGTCAATCCGTGTCGGGACGGTTTACTCAGCTCTAAATCAACTCGGCGACGCGTACGATAATCAGCGCTGCCGGTATTAGCATTATTTGCGCGCACAGGGTCCCGAGAACACGCGCTCCAGCAAGGGTGATGATAGCTCGCCGAAAGCTGCTGTCGGAGGTTTGGCCTTCGATGACGTCGTCCGCCTCGACAGATACTTGAGTTGCCACACGTTCGCTATGGTCAACGCTGGGTAGCGGACCATTGGAAACAGACGATGGGCGGCTGGAAATTCGTGAGTGTTCACTGCACTGAGCCGCACCGCTTACAGCAGAAATAGAAATTCCGCCATTTCGGAACGGCGGCTTTTTTATGGCTCGTTCCCCTCCCTTTGACGGCTCGGTAGACGATGGCCGGCGCGCAGACCTTGGATGCACGAAGCAGCGGCACGATGTGTTTCGGACCGCCGTCAAGGAGCTTCGGCGTGCGGTGCCCAACGTTCACCGTCAAGCGTACCAATTGAAAACGCGAGCACCAGCCGCGAAACGCGCCAGTCGGCCTGCGATTGGACTACCTGACGTTGTGCGGTCGCAAGTGTATTCTGAGCATTCAGCACGTCGAGCAGCGGCCCGACACCTGCGCTATAACGTTTGCTGGCAACATCGTATGCCTCCTGTGCGCTTTCCTGAGTGGACGCCGCAACCTGTACGTTTGCCGTCTTCGTTATCACGTCCTGATAATTTCGCCAAACTGCCGAAGCAACTTCCAGTTCGGCTTTATGCAGGTTCGCGCGGTCGATATTCACCTGCGCTTCGGATGCCTGCCGATGGTACTCTTCGCCGAAGCCAGCAAATATCGGGATGCTGATTTGAATTCCGACATATTTGCTACCTGTACGCGTGTCGCGCGGAAATGCGCCCAGTGATTTATCGTTGCTCAGCGAGCCGGACAGGGAAATCGTCGGCATTTCCTGCCGCAGTGCAAGTTTTGCGTTCGCTTCGTCAGCTTGGATTTGCGCTTGGGCTTCTCGCAGCTTCGGATTGACGGATTCCGCGAGCGCGAGCAGATCGGAAATTGAAGACGTGAAATTCACGTCCGGCTGTGCGCCTGAGTCAACGTCTATCCTGACCTCAGTTTCGACCGGAATTCCCATCCGCAGGCACAAGGTACCTTGCGCCGCTTTCAGCGTACCGGCTGCATTAACCCGCGTATAAATCGCTTCCTGCCATGCCGCTTTGGCCTGTAGTTCATCGTTGAGCGTGCCCGCACCGGCAACATGTTTGTGCTGGGCAATCTCATAGCTTCGCCGCCCGTTGGCTTCGGCCTTGATCGCCGCATTGAGCGTGCTTTCTGCGGCCCAGACCGCATAGAAGGCCCCCGCAGCCTGTTCGAACACGGTCTGTAGTGCATCGGTATGCGCAGCCTTGGAAAGCTCAAGAAGGCCCTTGTAGTAGGCGAGATTGGCATCCCGCCTTCCGAAATCGAATAGCACCCATGACAGCTTCAACTCGGCGTAGCGATCCGACGCGCGGCCAATCTCGTCGGGAAGCGTTGGACCTGATATGGTTTGCGTTTCGGTCGTGTGCGAGCGGGTTCCGTCTGCGTCGAGCGTCGGCAACCAAGCAGCCTTTGCGACTCCGACCTGAGCCGCGTTCAAAAGCATATTGGCCCAGCTTTCGCGCACGGTCGGATCACTGCACAAAGCCCGGCTGACCGCTTCGTATATGGAAACAGGCGATTGCAAACTCGTCGGGTTGCAGGCACCAGCATCGCGCGCCATCCGGTTCAGTTCGGGCGACACGTCTTCGAGCCCGGCACGCGTCGAAAAAGGATCAATTTGTGCCTGAGTAAGAGGAGTGGCAAGCAGTATAGCCGCGAGCACGATACCGGTAAGCGTGAAGGCAAGACGACCGACAGGCGAGCGCAGCAAGTGAATTTTCGTCATGCCGTTTCCCGCGCGCGCCCAAGCTCGATGACACGATCCGCGGATGCGATGGTTTCGGGCCGGTGCGCCACAATGATCCGCGTGATATTCAGCTTGCGCATGGCCGCGTTCACGGCACGCTCGTTTTTGACGTCCAGATGGCTCGTTGCTTCATCGAGCAGCAGAATTTTCGGACGACGGTAAAGCGCACGTGCGAGCATCACGCGTTGCCGCTGCCCCGCAGACAGTGCCGAACCCATATCACCGATGTAGGTGTAATAACCCATCGGCATCGCCCGGATATCCGCATGTACGGATGCCATTTCTGCGCATTCGCTAATCCAAGCGAAATCAGGCGACGGATCGAAGAAGCTGATATTTTCGGCAATCGATCCGGCAAACAGCCGGTCCTCCTGCATAACCACACCGATCAACGAACGATAGTTCGCGAGACCCATTTGTCGAATCGACATACCGCCCGCGACGATTTCTCCGGAGTGCGGGATCGATAAACCCGCCAGCAGTTTAAGCAGCGTCGTTTTGCCCTGACCCGAAGGCCCGACAATCGCGACTGCTTCCCCTGCCTCTACGCGCAGATCGAAGTTGTCGATGATCTTGGGTCCATTCTTGGAATAGCTGTAGGACAGATTTTTGACTTCAAGCGTCGGCGCGAATTCATCCTTATCCGGCGCTCGCCTAACCTCTTCGCGTTCGCGTTTCGTAAGCACGATATCCGCGAGCCGAGCCACGTGTAGTTTCAGGATTCTCAACTCGTATAGCTTGTCGATCAGCGCTGTGAAACGGGCAGTGAACTGCCCGCGATAGGACAAAAAAGCGAACAGCATGCCGAGCGACAAGGAACGATCAATGACTGCCAGCGCGCCGAAATAGGTCACTAGAATCGCTTCGAGCCCAAAAATGAAACGGTTGCCCGTGCTCGCGATCAGTTGCAGGCGGCGCGTTCTCAAATCAGCATTCTTTTCACTGACGACGACGTTTAGCCATCGTGCAAGCCGATCCTCAGCCTTGCCGAACAGGCGCACACTCTGGATGCCTCTGACCGATTCCATCAGCATGCTTTTCCCGCGCGCCGCAAAAACAATCTGCTTCTGGTTTGACATTCTGAGCGCGCCATAAATGCACGCTCGCAGAATGGCATAGAGCAGCACAGCAACCACGCTGATAATCGATAGTCGGGCGTTGTAGACGACCATGATAATGATCGTGCCAATCGACATGAGGCCGTCAAGTACAGATTCGACAAAGCCGACCGTGAGTGCTTGCTGGATCGTGTTCACGCTGTCGAACCGCGAAACGATATCGCCGATGTGGCGCTTACCGAAATAGTCGAGCGGCAGATGGAGCAGATGGCGGAACACGTTTGCTAACCACTGCACATTGACGAGCGTGCTGAATGTCGTAACGGCCCACGAGCGCATCGCTTCCGTGGCTACGTGGATCACCATCACCAATCCAAAGCCGAGTGCCAAAACGACAAGCAAATGCCGGTCGCCGGTCGTAATCGCTTGGTCCGTTACCCATTCTGGATAGAACGGCGCGACGATGGTGAAAACCTCGAGTGCGAGCGCGAGCAGAAAGATTTTGAGCAATCCGCGACCGACACCGCTTGCGCGTCCCATCATGGAACGCAAGCCAATTTCCTGTCGCTCCCGGCGCGGCTGAAATGCCGGTGTCGGCACCAGTTCAAGGGCCATGCCGCTGAAATGCAGCGACAATTCCTTGAGGGACATGCGCCGCGCGCCGAGTGCAGGATCAACCAGCATCACGTAATCGCGGCCAACGCGTTCGAGCACAACGAAATGCCGGAAATCCCAATGCAGGACGCACGGCAGGCGCAGCATGTGAAGCTCTTCCGGTTCAAGTCGAACAGCACGCCCGGCCAGATCAAGCGCTGCGCCGATCTTAAGCAGATCGACCAAGGTAAGCCCTTTGAGCGACGGCGAAAAGCGCCGCCGCAACGTCGGCAAATCCGTGTCGTACCCATGAAACGTTGCGATCATGCTTATACAGGCTAGTCCGCATTCCGTGGCTTCCGTTTGCAACTGCGCGTCAATGCTGCGCCGAAATCCGAATTGAAGTTGGCGATTCATGGTCAATTGGGTTAGGTGAAGCGTGAACTGCGGTCAGGGCGAGCGGCGGGTGAGCGTGTAGAGCGGTTCCAGAACCCATTCGTACAGCTTGCGCGTGTCAAGTACCACGTCGGCGTCCACGCGCATGCCGTCCTGCAACGGGATGGCTTCACCGTACGCATTGATGGTCTGCGAATTGAGCGCGACCGTAATCTGATACAGATTTTCGGACCGGTCAGGATCACCCGTATCGGTTACGGCCTGCGCCTGCAACTGCGCCGGGCTCAGTGCGGTACGCGCTATCTGCGTGACCTTGCCCGCGTATGCTCCGAATTTCTGATACGGGAAAGCCTCATACCGCAATTCAACCGGCGCACCGATTTTTACGAAACCGACTGCTTTGCTTGGTGCAAATAGCTTCACGTCAAGGCTTCCACCCTGCGGCAGAAGTGACATTAAAGGCGTCGATCCATTGACCGACTGACCCGGACGGGCAAGCAGCGCCGTTACCGTGCCTGCAATCTGCGCCGGGATAGTGATTTCCCGGTTCGATTCGTTGTCAGCTAGTTCACCGTCCACCTGTAGCATTTGCCGCCGGATGGTTCCCAACTGGTTTTGTTCGTCTAATGGCGCGTTTCGAAGATCGGCGTTCACCTGAGCCAGTTCCACCTGAGAGGCCGTGCGCTGCCTACGCAAGTCTTCGAGTTGCGCGCGACCCGTTAGCATGCTCTGTTCGTGCTGTTCGTATTCCGATTGCGATACCACGTCGTCATGCCGTAACTGTGCGAACCGCGCACTGTCGATTTCGGCCAACCTGCTGCGCGCGTCAAGCGTAGTAATTTCCATATCCAGATGCTCGATACCCGCGCTCAACTCGATGGATTTCGCCTTGAGCATCGCTATGTTCTGCTCGAAAATGCTTCCAATATGCCGCGCATCGCTTTCGAGACTGGATCGGCGGGCGTTCAATTCAGCGCTGATTTGCTCCCGTGAATTGCCGACCGCGCTTGTTCGTTCGGTCGAAATCGTGAGCAAGGGTTGACCGGCCTTCACGGCATCACCTTCGTTGACAAGCACGCGAAGCACCGTGCCGACAGTGGGCGGATAGATTTCCGCCGCGCCGTTGTCAATCATGACGCGGCCTTGCACCTCTTCTTTCCGTGTGTACTCACCAAAAATGAGGAACAACACGACCGCGACGGCAATCGCAAAAAAAACAACGCTCCCGGACAGGCGGCGTGCTGAACCGGTCAGCACGACTTCACCCAGCCATTGATGCTTGCGATATTCGAGCGCGGCAGGCCGGAACAGCAACGCGCGCTTATTCTGCTGTTGCGGCTCCTGTGCCTCTTCCGCCTGCTCAGTGTCCGGAACGGTTGAGATATCGCTCATGGCTTGCCTGTCGTCATGGCTTGTCCAGCGGTCACGGTGCGCGCCCTTGATATTCACGCGGGTTGAAAGTCGGCAACTTCGGTTGCAGGTTCTGCGCGAACCAGCCGTTAGTTTTTGTCAAAACCCAGTACATGAGCGCGAAAGGCAACCCGCTCTTGATGGCGGCGAGCGCAAACCAATCGAACGTCGTTACAGGTGCCGACGTTTGCGTATGCCATCCTCCGCTAAAAAACAGCATTTCCAGCGACACACAGATATTCAGCATCGCATGTGCGCCGACAGCCAATTCGAGACGTTGATCGCGCAGGCTCAAAGCCGAAAGCCCGAACGAAGACATGAACAGCATCGCTTTCATGTGGAAATCGTACTGCGTGTGATAGACCGCAAAAGCCAGCGCAACGATTGTCACGACGACGAGTCGAAAGCGGACATATTGCCTAAGTGTCTGCGTCAACCATCCTCGGAAAAACAGTTCTTCCGAAAATGCAAAGAACGGAATTGCGATGATCGCAGCCGCCGCCGCGAAAATTTGACCGCTAGTCGGCAATCGCAAGTGTCCGAATGGGATCATCCACGCGCCGTATCGCGCCGATGCGTAAAGCGTCATAGCCGTGAGCGCAATCAGATTGACGGGCAGAAATAGCGCCGCACCAGATAGGCAGCGCCGAACACTAAACGTCAGGTCAACAGAAATCAGGGAGCGGAACGGGCGTCGCATAAAGTATTTGCACGAAACCCAGAATCCTAGAGCACCAACCAAAGTCCCCCCGCTAGTAAGCAAGCCTTTCATTTGGGCAGCCGCATTGAAATGCGTGAAATAAACCGACCAACCTGTAAAGGCCAGTACCGTCAGCGTACTAAGGATGCTGATAAGCGCGATGACTAACAACGTCAAGACGGGAATCCACCACTCGGTTCGTCCTAACTTCGCAAGATCGATGAAGGAGTAGGATTTCGTTTTCATGCGCAGTGCTCCTCGGAAGCAGCTTTTTCGTTATTGGACAGGCGTTCGCCCGCAGGCGTAAACCATCCGTTCGTCTTCTGCAAAAAGAGAAACATCAACGCCAAAGGCAGCGCGCTTTTTGTCAACGCGAAAACAGCTGCGTCTGGTATCAGGATTTTCGCATTGGAATGCGGACCGGTAAAGATCATCGGCATCAGCGTCACCCAAATATTCGACATGGAGTGTGCCCCAATCGCAAGCTCAAGCCGTCGATCCCGCAAACTCAGGACGGAAAATCCCACGGAATTAAAGAACATGACCATCTTTACGGACCAGCCATATTGCGCATGGAACATCGCGAACAAAATGGCAACGAGTACCGCGACGACGACCGGGACGCGAATATATTGCCCAAGGGTCTGAGTCATCCATCCCCGCAGATATAGTTCTTCGCCGAACGCGAAAAAAGCGATCATCGAACTTTCGACGAATAATCCTAAAATCCTGCTGAAACTCAAAGTGTCTTGCTGTGGATGAAAATATCCAACCGGAGACGTCCAGATACTGAAGCGCGTCCCGGCATAAATCCACATGAGCGCAACGCCGACCATGAAGGCAGGCAGATAGAGCGCAACGCCGAGCAAAAAGCGTTTTGCGCTAAATTTCAGATCGACCGAAATGAGCGAAGCAAACGGGCGTCGCAAAATGAATTTACACGCAAGCCAGAAGCCCAAAACACCAACCGGACCGCCCGCGTCAGTGAGTAAATTTTGAACGGCTAGAGTGAAGCTGAAATGATGGAAATACAGGTTTCGATACGCCTGCATTCCCGGAATGGGCAACATCAAAGAACCGAGAGTGCCCACGGCACTGAGAAGCGCAAGAATCAAGATGGTCAGTGCAAGAGCCCGCCAGTCGGTCCGGCCCAACTTGGCAAGGTCAACAAAAGCACGTGCAAAATCGTTTTTGGTTTTCATGAGCACATTTCGACTAGAACAGCGGTTGCTATTTTCTGCACAGTGCTTTGCAGCGTGGCGACAGCGCTACAGCGTAGTTGCGCTATGGAACATCGTGACAGCGCGTTATACCGATGAAGAAAGGCGGCCAGTCGCGGGACCAGTTGCGCACCATCATTCACCGATCAGGCAACGAATCCGATTTACCGGAAATTCATGACCAGTACGTCAGGGGACGGCTTAGTGGTTATGACCGCCGCCGCCATTTCCGCCGACGCCAATCCCATGCGCGAGAGCACCGACCGCATAGCCTGCGGCGAAACCAATCGGCGAAGACTGGAACGATGCGAGGTTTGCTGTTTCAGCTTGGCCCAGAGAAAGACCTTGTTGCGCGGCGTCATAGCCTGCTACTGCAGAGGGTGCCCAACCGCCAAATGCCGTGTCTTGCAGCCCCTTCGTCGCTTCTGCGAGTTGGCCGTTATTTTCGGCTTGCGAAATGGCATCGTTATCGCCGGTATTAAAACCGGCATCGGCCAACGACGTTGCGTCGTCGGAAACGCCCGCATCGGCTGACGCGTCGCCATCGCCATCGCCATCGCCATCCCCATCACCGTCGCCATAGCCGCCGTCGCCATCGCCGTCCCCATCGCCGCCATCTCCATCACCACCGGCCACATAACGCAGCAAATCCAGATCGTCAATCGTTTGCATTGATTCACTCCTGAAAAAGCGGGTTTGAAATGTGCAACCCCAATGGCACCCGCGCAGCCATTGATCCTTGAATCGGTGCTTAGGGCAGACGCATGCCAACGTTCGTGTTCGCGTCGTCGCATTGCGCCTGCTCAACAAACGCACCACGCATCGGAAGCGGATTTGCTTTGCCTTCGGCAAGCGCCCAAGTCAGGCAGGGGGCAATTTTCCACGTCGCAGCTGGAAAATCGGGCAACGACGCGACGAATGTTTCTTCGTCCATCCCGCTTTGCATGGTCGAGACAGGCAGAAATATCCGCGTTTCGTTGTCGCCTTCACAGATCAACGCATCGCGATCTATGCGGAAATATCCGCGGCAGCGCGCGCGATCCCCAATGCTGCGGCCTTTGAACAGAAGCGACAACAAAACGTGCTCCGCGCTCGTACGGTGGCCTGCAACTGCTTCTTTCAGGTCATCCAAGGTCTGGGCACCCGTGACCGGCAACAGAGCCGTGGTGAACGCTGCACCGACGGCTTGACGGCGAGCGTCATCGCACGACGCGCTATCCGCGCAACGCGTCACAGCAACCGCCGAAAGTCGATCCCTCAAACCGAGGTCGAAATGCTCCGGCTCGTCGTACTGCTGCGGGTCAAGCAGCCACGATACGAAACGCGTTAATTCAGCCGGTTCGTACGGAAAAGGCGCGCCGTAGATCGGCCAACCGGAAATTTCCGCCTGCCGTTCAACCGTGTGCCGATAAAGCATGTGCCCTTCCCACTGAGCTAGCTTCGCGTTGCGCAGGGCATGAAGATATTGACCGTGTTCGTTGGAATATTCCGGCGAATTCGGCAACGCGCCGCCAAGCTTCGCACCTGCTGCGGCGCGTACCACGATCCCGAACTTTTCATGGTTCAACGCTTCGAGCGTGGTTTCCTCAAGCTGACCAAAAAGGCTCACGCTGACAGCCGTATCGCGAAGAGAATCGGTTGGCAGGTTCGCGCATGCTTTCATCGCCGCGACGATGACCGACAATTCGGGCGACAAATCGCGTGCGGTGAACGTCCATTGCCCGCCGCGTCCAACGCGTTGCATGGTCGTCCGGTTTCTCAGGCTGACAAACACACCGCCCTGGGGCACCGTACCTGCCAGTCTATATTTATCCGGGTCAGGCAAAGGCGTCCGGTTCACAATCGCATCAACAACAAGGCGAGCCAGTTGCATCGCGATTACGTTGGCTTGCGGTTGACCGACCGATGTTTGTGCAGGTGCGAGCGGCGGCGTCACGGATATGCCGTACAGGCGATTGGCCGTACTGGCGACAACCAGCATTTGATTGACTGGATCGTATTCGACGGCGCTCGTAATGGCGTCTGGCAGTTGGAACACACCGGCGAGTTCAAACGTTTCCGGCTCGATTGCCCGTACGCGCCCATTCGTGCTGCCGAACCATATCCACGGCCCGATACGGGCGGGCGACGAAAAAATCTTGGAGTGCGCGCCGATCTTCGCGATACCTTCGCCTGTCGCCAGATCAATCACGTACAGATATTTGTCCGTCGAGCCGCAGTAGGCGCGCGCACCGTCGATTAAAGGCGTGGTGTAGACCGCATTTCCGGTCTGTATGCAGAATTTCAGTTCGCCGCTATCGAGACTGAGACCACGGATACCGCCGTCGAACGATCCGAACACAACTTGACGACGGGCAGGATCGAGCGCGGGCGCGTGCTTGATTGCGCCGGTCGTCTGGAATTTCCAGCGAAGGGCACCGGTACGCGCATCGAGCGCCAGTAGTTCGCCGTCGTTCGTGCCGCACAGCACTAGCGAAGGGTCAGCAGCATAGACCGGCGAGCCGTGGACGTAGCACCGCACCGGAAATTCCCAGACTTTCTGACCGGTTTTCGCGTTGATGGCAGCGACACCCCCGCCGCGCGTTGGACTGGCGTACTCAGCACCGATAAAGACGAAATTCAGATCAGCGGCGTAGGCCGGGGATGAACCGATCCAGTCGGGTTCAACGTAGCGCCAGAGTTCGCGCCCGCTTTCGGCGCACAGTGCATACAGGCTGCCATCGTAGCCGCCGAAGAAAACGGATTCAGGCGTCACATATGGGGTAGACCAAATGCCCTTGTGCTTTCCCGTCGCGATTTTGAAATTCCAGCGCGTCTCGCCGCTTGCGCCATCGACACAACGCATTTCGCCGCTGTCCGTGCCGAAGTAGATAAGGCCGTTTTGCGCCTGTGGTGCCGACTTGGGCACGACGTAATGATGATTTGCGGACGCGGCTTTATTGACCCAACGCGTGATAAACGTAAGCTGCGTTGCAAGGCTTTTAGGCGATGACAGTTTCAGGCCAAAATCCGCCAGCGCATACGCAGATTCGACAGTAACACCGTGCCGTTTCTGCCAGTCCGATCCCGTGTGCGATCCGTAATCGATCACGGCCCATACTTTCCAGATCGTCCGGTTAATGTCAGCGAGTACGACCCTCGATTGTTCGACGCTTGCGCCACTGTTGAAAATGTCATCCACGAGCAGAACCGGCGCGTCGGAAACGCCACCTTCAATCGCATTCATCCGGCCATACTTTTTGCGCTCCTTGTGAATGATAAAGCCGTTGACGTTGTAACCTTTTTGCGCGGCACTCATGAGGATTGCAGCCACGAGCGGAACAGCAGCCATTTCCATACCGCCGACTTGAAACGGCTGTTCGTTCGCATAACGTGCCCAAAATAATTCAGCGAGCGTATCGAGCCCTTCAGACGACAGTAAGACAGGTCTTAAATCGATCAGCCACGAAAGCGATTTTCCACTGGATGAGACAAGCCGGTGTTGCGGTGCACGGAATATGCATTTCGCTTCGATTAAGTCGCGCAACAACGCTTGTCTGTTCGGGCTGAAATCGTTCATGTCTCTAATATGATCCGATTACGTCATGCGCCCTGTCGGGAGGGCCAATGACGGACAGTTAAAAAAACAGCGAAACACGTTTATTTGGGATTTACCCTTCGCTCGACTTTCTGTTAGGATACAAAAAGCTTTTAGAAAGAAAAACCGTTGCGATGTGTTGGTATCCACGCGAGTTTCTGGATTCTGCCTTGTCCAGACGAAACGCTGTGTCGATATTTCGAAAATTATGCGAAACGGATTATTACGGTTCATTACCGAAAATATCAACAGGCAATCCTGCCGATTTATAGTTCGCTTCAAAGGGCGTACTAGGTTTTCCAAAGAAAAAGCCTCGCGAGAGTTCGACGGGGCCTTTCTCATTTCATAGCCGCTTCAGCCTCGAGTTCCCTGCTGCTGAGGGTGATGGCTTATTTGTGCGCCTCGCGCATCGGTGCGTTCATATCATTGATGCCCGAACAGATTCGCGCCGTCGCAATTGCCTCGTCATCCAGTTTCAACCGCGATCTGCAAAGCAATTCTCTAGGAATTCCCGAGCTTCATTGACTGCACGACCAGCGCCGCAAGCCCGTTGATGCTCTTGCGGAAATCGACCGCATCACGATGGAGGTAGACCTTCACCCTGAAGCTCGCCGGTACGTACTCAAGCTGCTCAGAAACGTCTTCGCCGAGTTGCTTCATCGCGGCACCGCATTGCAGGCAACGCTCGGCCGAGTCTGGAAGATATGCGTGCGTCTCGCGCGGCAGATGATCGGGTATCGTGCTGTACGGACTGAGCGCCGGCGGTATGCTGACCTACCACGTGGCAGCCCTGAACAAGACGGTCGCGGCCATTGTCGGCATGACCTTCCTGGATCAGCGCGAGCAGCAGGTGCGCGAGGAGACCAATCTCAACCTGCTCATCAGCCGCGTCGGCATACCGCTCACCGTGCTCGCCGCTAGGACGCCATTGCGGCGGCTGCGCATGCCCATGGCGCTCGCCAGTAAGATGCTCACGCTGGTCAACGTTCCGGCCGCGTTAAAGGTCTGCCTGGCTGACCGCACCTCCGCCAGCAAGTGGGTGACCCTCGCTTTCCTCGCGTCATACACGAAGTGCGTGCCCATCATGGAGCCGGAGGCGTTCGACGTCTGTCCTATCCTGTTGACGCAGCCCGCGCAGGACCGCTGGACGCCGCTGCACCTGGCCGAAATCTTCCTCAAGCGTATCCGGCGAGTGCCGATGCGTAAGGTGACGCTGGAGAATGCCGGGTACTACCCGCTGGAACAGCCGGGCTTGTCGCAGATGGTCAATGCGATCCAGGAGTTCGGCACCATGAGCGCCGCGTCCGCTCGCGTACGCAGGGATCGATCCACGGCGAATGCGGCGGCGAGGCTAGCGAAGCCGGTACGCCGCTTGGACTTGGGTCGAATGCCTTTCTCGCCGCCCTGGACAGTCCGCCTCAACGGCTAACGTGAACGAAGAACCGGAGCGAGAAGTCTAGCGGCGCGCAAACCCATCGATAACCACCCATACCGATAGGACGCCCCCGACGTTTACGCACCGGGACCGCCTTCACGCTGTGCGCCGTGCCGCGTCCCGCGCCTCGCCCCTGTCGGGCATCAAACCCTGGCGCAGCAGTCAACTCCGTCGCCTTCTACCCGAGCATGGCCGGCACAACCACGCGGCGGCGTCGGCCGCGCGGCATCCCTGCCCGGTCAACCCGGTGCATGGCATGCACCGGGCTCCCAGGTTCCCGCCCTTGACCCGCGACCGTAGCCGATAACGGGCACGCATCAAGGGGCAAGGGACCGTGTTGCCCGCACCCCTCCCTCGCCTTTTTCCTTGACGCGCGCCCGCTATCGGCTCCTCAAGTCGCACGGGCGGAAACCAGGGAGCCTGGCGGCAGCAAAGCCAACCCCGGGTTCCACCGGGAGGTGTGCAACCGCGACGGCAAGGCACATCCCCTCGCCCGGCTCAGGTCCTCAACCCTTTCTGCTGTGGAGACTGCCATGCAACTCGCTTCCTCCTTCCGTTACGGCTCACCGATGCTTCGCGCCGATTCGCCACTGTCGGACGATCAGATCCGCCGCGTTGCCCCGTCCATCTTCGCGGACGGCAAGCACCAAAGCCGCTCGGAGCGCTACACCTACATTCCAACCATCGACGTGCTGCGCGGCCTGCGCAACGAAGGTTTCCAGCCGTTCATGGTCTGCCAGACCCGTGTACGCGATAAGGGCAAGCGCGAATACACGAAACACATGCTCCGGCTTCGTCACGCCGACCAGCTCAACGGCGATGAAGCCAATGAAATCGTGCTGCTGAACTCGCACGACGGCACGAGCAGCTATCAGATGCTCGCGGGTATGCTGCGCTTTGTCTGCCAGAACGGCATAGTCGCAGGCGACAACGTGACTGATATCCGCGTGCCGCACAAAGGCAACATCGTTCAGAACGTCATCAATGGCGCGTTCGACGTGCTCAACGGTTTCGACCTGATCCGCGAGCAGAAGGACGGCATGCGCGACGTCACGCTCGACCGCGACGAACGGCATGCGTTCGCCCGCTCCGCGCTCGCGTTGCGCTACGACCCGACCGACGCCGAGACCCCCGCCCCGATCACAGAAAACCAGTTACTCGCCCCGCGCCGCTTCGAGGATCGTCGCGATGACCTCTGGACGGTCTTCAACCGCGTGCAGGAAAACCTCACGAAGGGTGGCCTGCATGGACGCACGCGCACGGGCCGCTCGATGTCAACGCGACCCATCACCGGCATCGACCAGAACGTGAAGCTCAACCGCGCCCTCTGGATGCTCGCTGATGCGATGCGCCAGATGAAAGCATAAGCACAGCAGGGGCGGCAACCCGCCGCCCCACTTCACGTCTTTCCATCAGGACTCCTATCCGGGTCAATTCCTGATGGATTTCGGAAGCGCCCTGACCCGGAACTTCCCTTCCCATTTTCTGGAGTCAATCATGCAAGCCCATGAAGTTCAAACCACTTCCTCGGTAAACGGCACCGAAACCGTGCCCGTACTCGAAACCTGCTTCGGTAACGAGCAGCCGGTCGTGACCGTTCCGTATTCCAGCCTGAGCCCCTCACCGCTCAATGCCCGCACGGCACCGCTCACGGGTATTCCGGCCCTCGCGGTCAACATCCGCGCAAAGGGCCTGCTGCAGAACCTCGTCGTCCACGAGATCAAGGGGACGCGCGGCAAACAGCGCAAATACGGTGTCTGCGCGGGCCAGCGCCGCGAGGCCGCGCTCGACCTGCTTTTCGAACAGAGACACATCGCCGCTGACTATCCGGTTCCCGTGCGGATCGTCAGCGAAGGCGAAGCCCTCGCCATTTCGCTGATCGAGAACAGCGAACGCGAAGGGCTCGACCCGTTCGACGTGCTGCGATCGTACCGGTTGCTCGCCGAGGAAGGCCGCAGCATCGATTACATCGCCGCGCTGTTTTCTGCCACGCCGATCACGGTCAAACGACGCATGAAGCTCGCCAACGTATCAGGCAGGCTGCTCGCGCTGCTGCGTGAGGACGCGATCACGCTCGACCAGCTTGCCGCGCTCGCCCTTGCAGACGATCACGAGACGCAGGAACACATCTGGTTCGATGCAAACGAGTGGCAACGCCAACCCAATTATCTGCGACAGGCCATCACGCGCGCCGAGATCGACGCGAGCCGCAGCCGTCTCGTGCGTTTCATCGGCCTGACCGTCTATGAAGCAGCAGGTGGATACGTGCGTCGCGACCTGTTCACTGACGATCAGAACGCGGGCTATATTGCCGACGCCGAACTGCTTCAGCGCCTCGTCGCGCAGAAGCTCGACGCAGCGGCGGAAGAAGTCCGTGCCGAGGGATGGGGCTGGACCGAAACCCGCGTCGAACGCGACTTTCTTGAACTGAACCGTCACGGCAGGCTGCGCCCGGTCCAGCGCCCCTACACGGAGGACGAGCAGAGTGAAATGGATTCGCTCACTGCGCAGCAGGACGGAGTGGCCGAAAAGCTCGAAGCACTGTCGGACGATGATGAAAACGCCTACGAGGAAGCCGACCGGCTCAATGAGGAAATCGAACGCGTCAACGCCGCGCTCCTCGCACTCGAAAGCCGCGCGGAGGTGTGGGACGCGCAGCAGATGGCCGAAGCGGGTGCGTTCGTGATCGTCGGCCCGCAGGGTGAACTGCTCATCGAGCGTGGCCTGGTGCGGCGCGAGAACAGTGCAGCGCTCGACGCGGCAGGCGCGACTGTCACCGGCACGACGGAAGCCGAAGCCGCGGACACATCTGGCTCGCCGGCACCGAAGATCAGGCCCGTTCATAGCGCGAAACTCTGCCAGCGGCTCACCGCGCACCGCACCGCGGCCATCCGTGCGGAACTGGTCGAGCAGCCTTCCGTCGCCCTCGCGGCACTCCTGCGGCAACTGATCCCGCCGACCCTGCCAGAGCAATACGGCCACACGTCCGCGCGGGACTGTCTGGCGCTTTCCGGCGAAAACAACCATGACAGGCTGCTGCGGGCAGCGGACGACCTGGCTGCCAGTCCCGCGTGGTGCGCCATCGAGACGCAGCGTGCCCGCTGGATCGCGGAACTACCTGCGAAATGCGCCGACCTGCTGCCGTGGCTCGTCCGGCAGGACCCCGGCACGACGCTGCTCGATCTGCTCGCGTTCTGCACGGGCGCGCTGCTCGACGGCATCGCGGGCGAGGAAAAGCCGCATGCGATCAATGCGCTCGCGAGCGCCCTGAACCTCGACATGACCCGATACTGGACGCCAACCCGCGCCGCGTATTTCGATCATGTCAGCAAGGCGCGCATCGCGGAAGTCGTGTCCGCCGCCGTGTCCCCGAAGGTTGCCGCCGATCTCTGCAGGATGAAGAAGGCCGACGCCGCTGCTGCCGCCGAACTGCGGCTCTCAAAGGCCGCATGGCTCCCGGAAATCCTCACCGATCGGGAAATCCCGGCCTCGCACTCATGGGATATCCACGACGATGAAGACGACGACTATGCCCACCCCGGGGACGGCGCAGGCGAGACACCGGACAGCAAGGACGCCGACGCCGAACCGGATGCAGACAACGACGACGAGCACGTCAACAATACGTCTGGCGATGCAGACGCGTCTCCCCTCACCCGCAGTAAGGTGCCTCCATGGCCTTTCCCGACCGCTGCCAGCGTGAGCATCGCGCACGCTGACCGGCACGAGTCGTAAGCCCGCTTCGTTGCCCAGGTAACCGGGCAAGGCAGACGGCGGCCGTTTCACGGCCTGCCGTCTGCCTGCCGGAACTGCACCGTGCGACAGTCCGCAACCACCAGATGAGATCCTCTCCACCAGTCAACCAATCCGCCTGAAAGTAGCAGGCAGAGGACGGCACCGCCCACCAGCAACAACCGACGCATCGAGCGCGCAAAACGCCTTTCCGTACGTGTAGCCATCGTCTCCACGCGCGCCGTCGCTACCTCAACAGCTTGCCCGAACGCGCTCACAACGCTGTCCAGTCGCTCGCGTTGCTCACGGGCCGACACCGCTGCGACACCAATCAACCGGTTGCCAGCTTTTCGCGCTACCTGATTTGACATGCGCTCAGCCAGGGCCATCATTCCGGTCTCATTGAGTTGCGCGAGTGCTGCCCGGTACCGCGCCTCATGCTCCTGTATCAGGTTTTCCGCCAGTTGGATCGTTGCCTTGCATCGCTCCAGCGCATCCCGATGCTGCTGCATCAGCGCATCGGTTGCGCCACCAACTTCGCGGCGTGCGGCTTCGAAGCTCCCCTCGCTCGCCCACCGGATACGCTCCGGCATGGCTTCGAAAAGGCGCGCATAGTATTCGAGTGCAGCGATAATTGACCACAGCGCGTCGTTGTCATGCAGGTTCAGCGCGCTCGACACCCGATGCATGCGCGCAAGACTGGCCACGTCCGGAACATCGCCGCACACTTCGCGAAACAGGCGGATAAGCGGATCGACCGACTGCGACCGGCTATTGCTCACGTGTCGCCCCGTCGGCCCTGATCACCTTCGAGAACATGGCATTGCAAAGCGCCCGCCAACGCAGCAGTTCCGCCCGCTCTCCTATGTGCATCATTTCTGCTGCCTTGCGGATGGAAATGCGTTGACTGCGCAGTTCGTCCGCAACCCGATCCGCCAGATCAGGAAAGTCGAGCGAGCGCCCTTTCGTCTCGATGGCTTTGCGAAGCTGTGACTCCTGATACAGCGTGAATTTGTCCGGCGCACCGAAGTAGCCGTTGCGAACGACGTGCGTCAAGGTATCCGGAAACGTCTGTCCGAAAATATGCAGCAACTCCAGGCTATCGCGCTGCCGGTTGATCACCCATAGCACCACAAGCTGCCGATCCAGTTCATCCAGCGTACGGGCCAGCGTCCCGCCGTATCGGGCAACCCCTGTCTGATTGCGTGCTGCGGTGTTAACGATCACTGCTGCGTCCCGGTGTGTATCGCAGAAGTTGACGAATCCGATCCAGCCATCTGCGTCGTCGAGATCATAGGCGGCGCACCTGATTTCGTCCCTGAGCGCTTTCATGACATCAGGATTCGATGTATCGGTTTCCAGCAGTACCGCGTGAATACCCTGTCGCTGCAGGTAGTCAGCCAGGGCGAGCGTCACCATGCTTTTTCCAACACCGCCCTTGCTGCCGCCGACGAGATAAATCGGGTGAGTCGTATCCATGACCACTCTCCTACAGGTTTTCGATATCAGGCCTGAGTTCAAACGAGAACGTGTCCTGAATCTCCATTGATCCCGGCTGGTCTACGTCCCTTCCCCTTTGTTGTCGTTTGATGTCATGTACGTCGTTCACGCGCGCGCCCTTTCGCTTTACAGCCTTCTTAGGAGGGGACGACTGGTCGGCCTCCCGCGCTCCCTGCGGATTGGCCGTTCTGGAAGCCGCGTCGGAACATGCTGGACGATACAGCGCATATTTGGCTGCGCCAATACTCACATCCAGCCCCTTACGCACAGCCTCCTGAACAATTTCCTCGAGCGTATAGCCTTTTGCCTGGGTGGCAGTGATATGTGCCCGAATCTCTTTCATCGCATCGCTGACCGTGACGCGTTGTTCATTCCGTGGTTTCTCCGGTAATGCCTCAAGGGCATGGACAAACTCATCCCACTGCGCCCGTGTGTAGCTTTTTGCAACCGGCACGATTCGCTCCCATGCGTCGCCATCGAGACCATCATGCGAATCGTGAAACGGCTCGTCAATACCCCTTCCGACGATAGAACTACACGATCGGAATCAGTCGGAACACGCAGGAAACCGATGGAACAAAGAAATATTTTTGATGCCGTTCTCGAATCGACAGCCTTCAATAGGGTACATCGCAGACTTTGGTGTATGAGGTATCAAACTGCTGCGCGGCGGCGCGCGAGCACACCCGCTTCACCCTCGAACGTGAATCGCGTAGTGAGCAATCCCGCAAACGCAGCACCTGCAAGACTCAAGCGACCATACCGGCAGACTTGATCGGGTAGCCCTACGGACTGCTCACGCCCAGATCACAAACCGGCAACGTGAGCTAGCCGACATATGGCGATAGCCCGTCAGACTGAAGCGACACGATAGCGCGACCTGCAGTATTGCCCTGTGTAAATTCACCCGGATGACCTCGCGAACTGCGGGCTCAGAGCCATCAGACTGCCACTGCCAATCCCTCGACATCGCGAGATGTAATCATCCGAATCGACTGGACACGCTAACAGACTGTCGGCACAGAACCAACGGAATCGCACGGGTGACCTCTCAGACTCAGCAGATCAACCTCGCGGAAAATGCCAAATTCCACGGCCGAAATACAACATTCGAAAAGTGATGGCAGGATAGGCTACCGCCGGTTCTGGGCGCCGTGTGCAACTTACTTCTGCTAGATGAACATTGTCGCGGCCTCAATAACCTTCCGCTTGCGTTGGTTCGCAGTAGCACGGTGACGAGCCCTGCCTGATCTGTACGGGCGGTCAATATCCCCGCTCAAACCCGCCTCAGATATGCCTATGATGAATGGAGTTGATGCAACGGTGGATCCAGTCGACAAGGCCAACGCCTGAGCTTTGAATTTCTTCAACAGGTTGCATAAGCGCGTGCCCCTTGCGTTCGCGGGCCACTAGCGTGGCCGCGAGCACATGCGCTACGTCTGTATGTTGTTTCAGCAGGCTGGTGACCGCGTGCCGGGGAAGCTCGTAGGCAATAACATATGTCCGCGCAGCGAACGATACTCCCGACGCAACGCCAGCAACGGGTCCACTTTCTCCAAAGTACTCTCTTGGACCGAAGCGCACGACATCATCGCGCGGGTCGCCATCTGCCGAGAATGACGCGCCGACGGTCCCGTACGCGACGATGGTGATCGCCTGCGACAATTCGCCGGCGGCAAGTACAATCTGGCCGGGCGCGAACTCACGCCGAACCAGCGTCGACGCCAACTGCATACGTTGTTCTCGCGAGAGCATGCCAAACACTCCGATTGCTTCGACAAGACGGTACACGAGTGTCGGCTCCAAGCCATTGTTCGCACGCTCCACGGGGTCGGTCAGCGCCGAGAATGACTCCAGATGGCGGTGAGCGGCATCGTAGAATTTGTTGAGTAGCTCGGTCGAAGACCGCTGACCAGTGGGGAAGAACGTAATTTCGTAGCTGGTCGTCTTACGGCCGATAGCTGTCGTGGCGATTACCGGCTTCGGATGAGCCGCTATTCCAACACAAGTCTCGATCGCAAGTTCCAACGCATGGGAAACATCAGAGGGGCGGATCTCGGTCGGAGCCTCGAACTTTGCGACCGCGGCGTGAGGACCTGCGGGAACGCTCAGATTGATAATTCTGGACTTCGCAATGATGCTGTTCGGCACAACGATCAGATCCCGGTTGGCCTTTGCGATGTGGGTTGCGCGCCAGGTGATTTCGACAACCTCGCCTTGGGTTGAGTCGTCCAACATCACGGAGTCTCCAACGCGGTATGGCGAGGTCGCATTGATCAGCAAACCTGAGAACAGATCTGAAAGCGTGCTTTGTAGCGCCAGTCCTAGCACAATGGCAAGAGCGCCTGAAGTCGCAAGTACCCCCTTCACGGGAATATCGAGAACGTCGGTAATGATGGCAAGCGCTGAACCCAAATAGAGGAGCGTCGCGATGACGTCCAGCAAGAACCGGTTCTGGCGCAAACGAGAACCAACGGCATAATAAGTTCGAACAACGGACATGATGGTTGCTGCGGCGAGCAACCACCAGGAGATCTCCAGAACACCGCGCAAGAATTGCATTTCCGGATAGGCCATGCGGTGTGCCGTTTGTGTCGGAACGATGCCGTAACCGAGCAATGCGGCGGTCAACGCCGCAAACGCGACGCACTTGCTGGCGACATAGAGCACGGGCCGACGTCGACCTGCCGTCCACAGCAACAACAATGCGTTAATGGCGGCAGCCGCACACGGTAAAAGTAGTTGGGTGAGAAATTCTTGCATCTAGAAGGTGTTTTTTCCGAGCCTTTCTAACGAAGGAACGCGCCACTTTGCCATTGGCGAAGTGAATGGTAGAACGAATGATTTGGATCACTGCGCGTGAGTACCAAATACCAAAGCGAGCTTTGACACTGTTGGCGTTGAAGAAAATCGCCTCTGCTGCTCGACGCAACCCAACGGCCGCACCATACCGTCCTGAGCCCAACCGGGTAAAGCCCCAAGTAGACAATTCACTGTTACCTCCGGCATAACAAGCGGAACCATGCCATTTAATTGGGGGTGCCGGAGTAGACACCATCGTGTCGACGTCACTTGCTCGGAGTAGATTAGTCTGCCGAACAAATTGACGCATTCTGGCAAAAAGGGTTGCGATGGCTTTCTTCTTCGACCCTGATACTTGAGGGGTGACACTTCAGAGTCGATCAACAATGTATTTTCGATCGCGTGGCTTATAGAGTGCAATGGATTCTTGCAATGACGGACATAAACGCGTTCAAAATCCGTGTAACAATCGCGCCCTCTATGCAAGGATAGATATGAATAAGCTTCAGGCCATGCGCGTATTTGTCCGTGTCGTCGAAGTCGGCAGCTTTACCGGCGCTGTGCGGCAGTTCAACACGACAACGGGGTATGCATCGCGCGCGATTTCCAATCTCGAAGCCCATCTGCGAGTGCGCCTGCTCAATCGCACGACACGGCGCATCGCGCCAACCGAGGCCGGGGTGCGTTACCTGCAACGCTGCAAGCAAATTCTGGCATATGTCGACCAGGCAGAAGCCGAGGCGAGCGGTGCTGAGGTTCACCTGACAGGCAAGCTGAGAGTTCATGCGATAAACAGCTTCGGGCAGCACTACCTCGTGCCGATTGTGCATCGCTACCAACAGCGTCATCCGGACGTGCACATCGATCTGACACTCGCACAACGTGCCCCGGATCTGCTGGGTGAAGGCTACGACGTTGCACTCGCACTCATGCAGAGTCTTCCCGACTCGAACTTGGTTTGGCAACGATTGGGGAGCGAATTCAGCATTGCTTGCGCATCGCCGGGATACCTGAAACGCAACGGCGTGCCGAAGGCACCCTCCGATCTCAAACGACATACGTGCCTGCAAACGGTGACGCCAGTGTCTCCAGCTGATCAATGGCTTTTCGACGGGCCGAACGGCCGAGAGACGTTCTCACATGGGGCCGCAAGCTTTCGTGTCAATGTGACTGAGACCGCGGCGATAGCGGCGAGTGAGGGGATGGGTATCGGCCTGATTCCGGTTCACTCGGCGATCAATGATCTGCGCAGCGGGAAGTTGGTGTGGATCATGCCTGAGTACACATCTCAGACATTGAATCTGTACGCGTTGTATCCCTCGCACCAGTATCTCGATGCGAAGGTCCGCGCTTGGGTCGAGTTGTTACGCGACGAACTACCGGCTACGCTCGCGGCCGATCAGCTTGAACTGCCCCGGTATGCGCGAACCGCGCCGTCTACCGACCTGCTACTACCATCGTGGGTGCCGGAGGGTGTCATAGCGGGTGTACCACGAGAGCCGTCGTCAAACTGTTGACGTTACGCCTGAAGACACGCTGTCTGCGAGGAAACTGGTTTAGCCTAAATTTTGTGGCCCACGCGGGCGACAGCGCTGCAGAACTAACGAGTTGGTGATGAGTGTCCGACGCTGATATGCCATCGGCGACTCCGCTGGAATCGGTAGCAGTCCCACCACGTGGATTTACGCTAGCTTGCGCGACCTGAATATTGCTTGGGGTTACCTCTTGGCTCGCTTGCACAAAGGATGAGACAGCCGGAATTTCAACAGCAGCTGCGATGAACAGTGATTGAACGAATTTGTGTGCTTACCTCTAGAGTTTGCTTCCACGCCAACACACCTTTCCGTTTCCGTGACTGCAGTCTGGGCCTTGGGTTGCCTTAAAGTAAGCGCTCGCAGAAAAATAGAACGTGTCGAAATATGTACTGCCCACTACTCGGCTGGACATCGCGGTGCGCAAGCGTTGGCGCTGCCTAGCCCAGCGGTTCACCGCCCTTCCGCGCTCCGGCTAGCGGCTAGTTCCCGTTTGAATTAAGCAATCACTACGCGCACTTGTACCCTCTGCTCTTTTTTGGGATACATTTATCGAAGAATCACTGATTGGTTCGTTATCACCAGCCAGGCGGAGGTTGTTTTGAACGACAACTTGAACGCAAAAATTGCCGCGCATGACGCTGTGGCCCCCTCTTCCCCAGTGTTGTATCAAGGGACAATCGATAGCTTGCATGCCACGGCAGTCAGATATCGATATGAAGATAAGAACTTTGGCTATATGCCGGTCCCGGAGCGGGAGGATTCCTATTTCCTCGGCGTGAAGTTGCGTTCGATGAGTTCAGTCCGCATGTGGTACGGCGAGCGCCTGGCGAGCGCCGCACCGATGCCAGTGAATGCTATTTGCTTCACGCACTTCGATAATCAACCACATGCCGAGTTGTACGACCCATTTGATTGCATGGTTTTCAGGATTCCGGCGGCGGCCTTGGGCAGAATCGTAGAGGACGCAGGGGCACGTCGGATCGAAGAACTTAGATGCCCTGACCCCGGCGTGCTTGATCCGATATTGGGTCATCTGGCGTCGTGCCTATTGCCTGCATTGGATGATCCGTCTAGTGCCTCCACGCTTTTTGTCGATACGCTTACTCGCGCTCTGAATATCCACGTGCTAAGCCTATACGGCGACTTGGCCGTCCCTGTCGCAAAACCCCGTCAGGCTGGTCTAGCCGCCTGGCAGCAAGGCCGCGCCAAAGATCTTATCCGCGCGAATCTGGCTGGGAATCTCACAGTGGGTGACCTAGCGGCTGAGTGCGGACTGTCGGTCGGTCATTTCGCTTACGCATTCAAACAGAGCGTCGGGCTATCGCCCTACCAGTATCTGATAGAACAACGGTTGGCGCGTGCCAAACAACTAATGCTCGAGACACGACTGTCGCTTTCCGATATCGCATCGATGAGCGGGTTTGCTAATCAGGCCCATTTCAACGGCCGTTTCGTGAAAGCTTTTGGTGTTCCCCCCGGCGCCTGGAGACGTATGCTGGATTCAAGTACTTCCGCGCCCTTTTTAGGGCACGAAGGTTAGCGGAATCTTTGAATATTTTAGCTTCCATATTCACGGCTTTATTGCTCGGAGACACGCATTTTTCCTTCTGCGAGAAGTTGCCGCGTCTGAAACTCAACGTCTAAGTACGACCCCAGCTTCAGAAGCACTGGTTCACGTTACGTCGACATGGCGCGTGACGAGCCTTAACCTCCCAGCCCCCCCGGCTCAGTCAGGATTGGCTATTTCACGACAAGCTCTCAAATAAAAGATGTGCTTGTGCGAAATCCCCTATGTTCTGTTCATTGGACAATCGATCCAACACCCGCTCGATTAAGTCCTTTGCTTCGAATCGCTTGTTCTGTTGACGAAGTATAGAAGCCAGAGATGTCGATGTCCTAAGCTCCCACGCAAGCGTGCCCTGACATCTGGCAATATTGAGCGACTTGTTCAACAGGTCAAGTGTTCTACCCAATCCCGCCACTCCGGTTTCATCGTAGTGCCTCATTGCTGCAGAGCGTAAGTTTTCAGCAGAGCACCAGATCGGATCGTTCGACTGCGCTCGCGTAACCAGCGCGGAAGAAACAAAGCCATTCGGTAAAACGCTAGACTCCTCGATTTGCCTTGGACCCCACGGGCCAGATCTCAGATCGCTCGTCGCCAGCCGACCTGCAGGCGAGACTTTTGATCTCTGTCCCAAGCTTGTGCGAAAAACCTGCACGTACTGATACCAATAATGAAACTCGACGGTGATGCACAGACGTTCGAGTTCGGAAAGTCGCTGATCGACGAGGTCAAAATTTCCTGACCACATGTAGACGGGACATACGGCCTGCGCCAGCGCAAAAATCATAGATATCGTTCGCTGCGATTCAACGGCCTCCTGCAAGCTAGCCTCTGCCATTTCGACAGCTTTTTTAAACCTGCCTTCCAGCCAGTAGATGCGGGCGAGCATTGTAGATTGCACAACCTGGTGGTCGTAATCGTACGATCCTCTTCGAGGACTGATGTGGGGATCTGACTGGCTCGACGCGTACTCCAAATATTTTCGCGCGCGACGAATCTGGCCTTTGAAAAGAAACGTCGTTCCTTTGAGTGTCGGGAACATAAACGGCGAGTCCGTCTGCGTCGTTGCGGAACGACCATACTCTTCCGCGCAAGCAAGGGACTGTTCGTATTCGCTTAAGCCAAGGTGATAGGCCCATAATCCACGAAGCGCAAAAAGTTGCGTTTTCTTGTCATGATTCGTCTTCGCGAGAGCCAATCCTCTCTCAAGAGAGTCGCGGATTTCCGCGCTCGGTCCATGCAAGTGATACAAAGCAGGAGCAACGGCAACCAGAAGTCTCATTTTCAATACACCGTTCGGCCTCGCAGCTTTTTCCAGGTCATTGAGTGCCGTTCTCACCAATGAGACATATTCATTAAGTAGAGAAAGATGAAACCAGATGTGAGATGACGCGACAAGGATCTCCCAACCGAGCCTGTTGTGCTCCAACGTTGAGAAGCACCAGGCCAGAGCAGATCGCAACTCGTCAATTAGCGATCGATTTGTGCATTGGCTTTCGTAACGGACAGCGCCCCAACGCGATTCGAGTTTCTTGACGATCTGAGACACGTAAGTCGCATGTCGAATTCGGACGGCATCAGCGCTCGGAGAAGCGGCCAATTTTTCAAGCGCATAAGATCGAGTCGTACGTAAAAGGCAATACGATGTCTGACCACCCGAGAGGCTCATGCTAATAAGCGACTTCGCAACAAGATCGGCAATTCCGACCGCTACTTCACTGGCGGAGAGGTTTTCGCCCGAAATCACCGCGATAGCGGCCTCGTGTGTGAAACTGATTGTGAATACGCTCAACCGCTGAAGCAAGGTCTGTTCGCCTGCTGACAATAACTCATAGCTCCAGTCTAACGACGCTTTAAGTGTTCGCTGCCGCGGAACGGCCCCCCGTCGCCCACGTGTCAAGACAGAAAAAGAGCTTTCCAACTGTGCGATCAGACCATGCAAACCAAAACCATCAATTCTTGCTGCAGCAAGTTCGATCGTAAAGGGGATTCCATCCAGCTTGTTGCATATCCAGGATAGTGCCGACCCATCAGCATCCGTAAACTGAAAACTATCAAGCGTAGCTTGCGCCCGCTCCACAAATAACCTGGTTGCCGGAAATGCGAGAGCATCCTCAATACTTATCTGCATTTCGTCCAGTGGGGGGCACTGGAGTGGCGCCAATCGGTGGACCCACTCGCCGCGTGCGCGCAGAGGCTCGCGGCTTGTGGCAAGTATTCTGATTTTGGGTGCACCTTCGAGCAACGTCTCAGTGAGGACAGAAACATCGTCGATCAAATGCTCACAGTTGTCTATGATTATCAGAAGCTCTTTTTCGCACAGAAAGGCCATAAAGTCGTTCAACTGTGGCGCGTTCTCTTGACTAGCGCCTATTGCATTAGCCAGTGCACAAAGAATCTCGCTCGGTTGTTTGAGCAATCCCAGATCCAGAAAGCACGTCCCGCCACGAAATCCTCCCGCTATCTGCTTCCCAATTGCAATCGCCAAGCTTGTCTTTCCGATTCCCCCTGACCCAACAATTGTGACGAGACGGCGGCTTGCAATCTCCTCGCCGATCGTCTTTACCGCCTCGTCGCGTCCAAACAGAACGTTGAGTGAAGCCGGCAACTCTGGAGGACTTTCCGACTGTCCATTAGCGGATAGAAGCCGAATGTCGTCGGCAGAGAATTGATAGCCTCGGCCGGGAACATTGTAGATGTATTCGGCGTTCCGGCTTCCTTCTCGAAGCGCCTTACGAAGGGCGGACATCTGAACACGAAGATTGTTGTCCTCAACTACCGTTTCTGGCCACACATTCGAAACCAGTTCGTCATGCTTGACGATATCTCCGGCTCGTTCGACCAGAAGGGTAAGGATTTTGATTGCTCTGTGACCTAGATGAACTTGCCTTTCGCCGTCAAACAATTGACCTGGCTCTGGATAGAAGCGGAACGGTCCAAATGCGATTGTGCGGTTGTGCATGACGAACTCCACCCAAGCGCGCTGTCAACGCGAACTGACGACCGAGGAGACAAGGTCACTTCGGTCGTGAAAGACCGACGGCGCAGCCTCAAAGTTTGGGTTTCACCATCGAAGACATCGGAATCGGCCGCGGTGTCAGGCGCTGCTCGATCCAATCGGTTCTTGTTCTGGATGGCAAGCCGCCCAAACATCTTCGAGCTCGCAAAAAACTGCGCCCCCTGAGGGCCCCTCGTCGTGTCACAGTGCACAAGCACATCAGGGACAACCACAGGGCAATTTCACCGCAAACTAGAAATCAACGTTTCTCTAAACGACCGGTTTTTTGTCAGAATCCGAGGTTATGTGGTGGGTGATGCTGTTTTTGAGTGTGAGATCCCCGGCATGCCAGGCGTGCCACTCCGCAGCCCTAATACGTTCAGATTTTTAGACTCTCGCTCGCCGCGACCAGCACGACACTACTGAGAAATGGGCGCCGCCGCCAGCGGTCGAGCGGTCCGCAAAAACATAGGCTTTGGATCGGGCAAAGACTTTGGCCCTCTCTGTGAGTCCCTGCAGGACAAGCGCCGGAAGGCACAGGCGAGGGCTACTACCGAATCATTTTGCATGCGATACGTCTGACGAATGTCGGGCAATGCCCTTCCCGCTTTTGCAGAAATTTGGCTCAAGCAGTGCCAGGACTTTAAGAACCGTCGGCGGCCCCTAGGCGAATACCACACTCGGAATTGGCGTGCGACGCGTTTTTGTAAAGGGCAGGACGTCCACCGGGAAGGCAGAGTGGACGCCTCATACGCTCATCGTCGATGACTAGATCCATTGCGATCGTTGGTCCAGCGAAACACCATGCTAGTTGGTCGCGCCGTATCGAAATTTTAGCGTCATGGTGACGGAGTCCGTCGTGCACGCTCCTCAGAAGGAGGCAATTATTATGCGCAAACTCTCAGTGCCAAAGAACGGCGGTAGCCACTCCAATAAACAGGCACCACTTGACGATGTAGTAGACGATACGATTCCAGGACTTCAGACGCTTCCCAACTAGCCGGATTGCGTATAAGTATCGAAATGCATGGTTCAGACCACCAGTGTGGTCACCAACTTCGTTCGGCGACGCTGCCGCGCGCATAAGCAGACCACCGGCCATTCGACTTATCGTCTTTGCCCATCGGTATTTCATGGGACGTTCTATGTCACAGAATAGAATTATGCGGTCATATCCCGTTCGGTTTGCTGCGTGGTGGAGATACGTCTCGTCGAAAACTGTATCCTCACCGTCGCGCCACGAATAGCTAATACCGTCGACGACTATGGCGCATCTGTCATCGTTTGGCGTAACAAGTCCGAGATGATAGCGTAGCGATCCGGCGAACGGGTCGCGATGGGGATTGAGTGTTCCACCTGATGGAAGCATCGCGAACATCGCGGCTCTTACCATCGGAACCTGTTCTAGGAGCTCGATAGTCCGAGGACATAGCTCCATTGCGGATGAATGCGGAGTGCCGTACCACTTCAGGTAGAACCGCTTCCAGCCCGTGCGGAAGAAAGAATTAAAGCCGATATCGTTGTACTGGTCTGCCGCCCTAATCCTGCTGGCGTCACTCAAAGCCAGCGCTTCTTCGCGAAGCGTTCGCCAGTGCTCCCGTAGCACCGCGAGTTCCGGGAAATACTGCGTCGAAACGAATGGCGTGTTGGGTACAGACGAGAAAAGATAAACGAATAGATTCAGTGGTGCAATAAACGTAGAGTGATCGCCAAGTTGTCTAAAAAAACTCCCATGGCGAGCTTTCCCACGGCGATGCGTGTAAACCGCGCACAACAGGAACAAAGCTAGGACAGTCCATCGCATTAGAAAACGAGTCCTTTTTCGTTTCGCATGTCAAGGATTACGCATTTCCCAAAATTTCCGTATGGTCTCTTCCTAGCTGCGTAGACAAGTCAGACTACGGCGGCCTCTCAACGAAACTTCGAAGGTTCAGCCGGGTTTCACTTGCCCCCCGGAAACAGACCAACGGCTAGCCACCGTGGGGCTAAAGCCACTATCAAGGCACTCGATGACTGGGACTTCTAACGAGCACTTGACGTACGTAAAAAAATAGAGCCGCCATGAGGCGGCTCAAGGCCATGCCAGCGACGCACGGAGGTGACAGAGCCAACAGCACACACAACGACCGCCTAGTCAACATATATGCGATGAGAATCAACGCCGACTACAGCGGCACGAATCGATCATACACGGTGAAAAATCACAACCTTACTGGCCCGCACCTAATCCACGATAAGCTTGGCGTCCAGTGTGATCTTCGCGTTCAAGACTTTCGAAACAGGACATCCAGCCTTCGCGTCGGCCGCCGCCTTGTCGAAAGCGGTCTTATCGCCGCCCGGAATCTTCACAGTCACATCAAGATCGACAGTGGTTATCGCAAAACCACCGTCTACCTTGTCTAACGTCACTGTTGCCGTTGTTGCGATAGTGTCGGGAGTGATGCCTACCTTCCCCAGTTCGGCTGACAAAGCCATCGAAAAACAACCTGCGTGCGCCGCTGCGATGAGCTCTTCCGGATTCGTGCCGATTCCGTTTTCAAATCGAGTACTGAACGAGTACTGCGCCTTATCGAGGACTCCGCTCTCCGAAGAAATCGTCCCCTTTCCTTGCGGCACGCCTCCTTGCCACACAGCAGATCCCTTTCGCTTCATCTTCATCTCCAGTTGCCCCGAATGAACGATATTTCCCGGCTGGTGCGGGAGCGGAATAACCGATTTACGAAAACGTCACCCGCCACTCAATAATCGCAAGACATTTTTCACAAAATAATGTCAGTATTGGCGTAAAGAATCGAGTAAAACGTTGCTAAATGACGCTAATTTCCAGGAAGCCCCGTAACAAAATTACGTGCGCTGTTGATGAGGACCAACGTAAGCTGACGAACGAGCTAGGCAAGATTGTCAGACGAGGCACACGGACGACGATAGACGCGTTGCCACAACTATCGGCATGGAAACCCGCGAGCCAACGACCTGGCGAGTCCGATCACGCAGTCGACTGCGTTAAAAATAGCTAATTTGCGTTGCGTTTATTCGCGATAGGCTTCCCGGCAGTAGACATTAGTCCAGTCATCTTGGGGGTTTAAAGACGAACAGACTCCTTAAAAACAACTTAACTAAATTTAGCAAGCTTTTACTCACCTCAAGTTCGCCTCAAGCATAAGAATTGGTCAATACGGCGTGGGTCATACGCAATCCGGATCAGTTATCTCTGCAATAACCGGACAAATCCGAGTCCCTCACGCAGAGCACCGGAAATATCGAGAAATCGTCAGATCGAATACTTACCGAACAGGAAAGCAGGATGGCAGCCCTTCACGCTAGCCGCGATCCGTGGACTCATGTAGTGAGGCTCCTCGAAGTCGGTAGCGACGAGAAAGCAGGCCTAGAGAGATTTCGTCGGGTCAAAGAATCCGACCCTCAAGCAATTGATTCGTCTGCAACGACTAAAGTGAGTGTCACAGGGCGCACCACAGAACGTACTGTCACCGTCATGTGGTGCAACCCGACCATTGGCTACTATGGAGCTCAGACGTGGTGCCTGAGGTTTGCCCAGGAACAGGGGATCTGCCAAATGAGTGGCGAAGAAATCCGTCCGGGCGATTCGGTCTTCAGACCTAGATGTGGCTCTCCGCCGCCGATCAATGCCAAGGCTATGATCCTCGCGCGCAACGTACACGTTCCGCCAATCGAAGATATGCCCGTCAAGGCGCGCGCGGCGGCGCGCTCACAAATGACTCGGCGACGGCGGGAAGCAAAACCGGCCCGTCAAGCGCGAAAGTAGTTACACACGTACGTTGAACCGATTCATACCAGACGTTGCTTTGGCAAGTATGGCTATCTAGCGATAGCCTTGACTTAGAGAGGCAAAACGAAAACGTATGCTCATAACGGTCGTTCGGACTGACGCCATGCAAGTCAACAGGGCAACTCACCACATCTGAATGTGGTTCATTTTGAGGCTGGAAGGCAGGCGAAACGAGCGATGCCTGGTTGGAGTGGCAGGACCAGCCCCATGCCCCAATAATCGCCTCCGTTACAAGCCGCCCCTCCACATCGAGGACTATGAAGAAGGACAGAGCTAGCTGATGCGGACATTTCTCAGAACTGTGCTTCTATGCATACTCATCGCAGGCTCCCAAGGTTCTCAAGCAAGCGAATTTGGCATCCAGCTTGGCGGTGGCGTTGCAGATCACGATGTGAAGAAAGGTGACCTGGGCTTGGATTGGGATCCAGGTGTCTCGTGGTGGAATATCGCCGGATACTACTTTACGGTCGTGGGCGAGGCGCACGCTGCTTATTGGAACATTGACGAGTCTGGACGGGCCCGGTCAAGCATCTGGGAATTTGGCGTCACTCCTGTTGTCAGGTTTATTAGAAGCTCCGGATGGTTCCGACCATACGTCGAGGTGGGAGTTGGTGTACGACTCCTCTCTCATGTTCGCGAAACAGACGACCGCACGTTCTCTTCATCATTCCAGTTCGCTGACCTCGTCGGCGTTGGCTTTCAGTTCGGTGAACGCCAAAACTACCAGGTCGCGTTTCGATTCCAGCACCTATCGAATGCAGGCATCAAGCATCCAAACCCAGGCATCAATTTCAGCGAGATCTACTTCCAATATAATTTTTGACTATCCACAGAAGTCGGAGATGCGATTTCTCATTGGGCGTGTCGCCGGCGTCAGGTGCAATGCGACAATGGACCGCATTGATCGTGGAGTAGAACATTGCCACGCACATCACAAGGATCAGGGTGTATTTTCGGTGCGTCCGGTAAGCCTAACTGACCGGCTCTAGACTCAAGGGTTCCTCCAAAAGAGCCGTGCCCTCTGATTCTCGCACTCTGTTAGCGAGAGATAACAGATATGCAACCGTCGGACTAGAACCGTCGCTGACCTCCGGTTGACATCGAGCAGTTGAACGCGGCGTGTTGAGTTCTGACGACGTCGCTTATCTGCCACGGTCCATGGTCACAGCATATCGAGAGGGGTGTCATTAAAAAAGTAGATTTCGTCTCACTCAGATGAGGGATTTAAAAACACGGCATTAGCGACTATTAGCAAGCTTTTACTGTTACGGATCGAGACGACGGACCAAACTAGAAGAGGATCTGCGGTGTTAACCTCGAACGGTTCTTCCCGGTCGACGTTTTTCATGGATTGCTGTCGGCTAAGGTCGGATCTCCGCAAGAAGTGGTTCGCCAGATCTCCTCGGCACCAGACAGCAACTTCGGGAGCCACTATGGTCTTCTTCAGGCGTTTCAACCACTCTTGGACACGAGCGTCGGCGTATCTTCGCGCGATTTCTGGATTGATTTGCGAAACCCGACAGCCGTTGTTCTTCTCGACTCTACGATCTACGGTATGGGTTCCCAGACCGATCTCGCGGCAAGTGCGTCCGGCCCCCCATCAGATCCCCGCAATGTCTCAACGATCTATGCGTCATCGCAATGGTACCCGGTACATCCGGACACGCCGTACTCCTTGGCGAAAGGCGATGCGAGGCCCTAAGGTCCCATCGAACTGACAAATCGACGTCGGTAGTTGTATATAAAAATATCCCTGGAGCTTGTATCGATGGAACTCGAAGCGGCTAGCTACCTCCACTCAAATGGCGAGGTAGCGATGACTGACTTCGCATCAATCACGCTCAGCACTTGCCCCTGCAGCATCAGAGTCGAAAATGCTGCAGATATTGGAGATGCCTTGAGGAAGTCCTTTGCTCGCCCACGATTCGCATTAGTAGACGTCGAGGCTTCTTAGCATGAGGCTGCATGTCGTCCAAGGTACAGTTGGCTCACGCGAAGGCATTTAGCCTCTCCTCTACATGCTTCGAGCGATCGTTGATGGACGACTTGATGAAATTGTCAAACTTGCGCGAACGAATTTTCGTTGAATCAGTACGTTCAGGACTCTTCTCCTGATTGGGTGTTCTGACAGATTCTTGGCGTGCAATTTCGCGGTCTCCGTGTGAGACGGCATTTCATAGAAGTCATTTCATTTCTGAAGAGGTTTTGTCTGGAAATCGCGTACGGCTGGATTCGGTCTTAAAAACTACTTTATCGACAACGAACGGTTGAGCACGACCGGTTAGCGCGCAGTACTCAGGTGACTCGATAAATGTCCGATTTCCCTCTTACCTCCCGCCGCGGCTTCTTACGCACGGCTGTTGCGCTGGTTCCAGCCGGGACTCTCGCCGGTTGTGAAGTCAAGCAAACCGCCACGACTGCTCAAGGCGCGAGCGGCGCCGCCTCCGCGGGCCAACCCTCCGGCGTCGACTACAAGCCGCATTTCTTCGACGCGAAGGAATGGGCGTTTATCCACGCAGCGGTCGATCGCCTGATTCCGTCGGACAGCGAAGGCCCGGGAGCGGTCGAAGCCGGCGTGCCCGAGTTCATCGACCGGCAGATGGATACGCCGTACGCGCACGGCGCGCTCTGGTACATGCAAGGTCCGTTCACGCAAGGCGCGCCGGAACTCGGCTATCAGTTGAAGCTCGTGCCGCGCGATCTGTACCGGCTTGGCATCGCCTCGGTCAACGCCTACTGCACGAAGACCTACTCGAAGCCGTTCGACGCCCTCGACGCCCCCACGCGCGACACCGTGCTCACCGCGCTCGAGAAAGGCTCGATCGAACTCGCGGACGTGCCGGCCGGCGTCTTCTTCGGCCAGTTGCTGCAAAACACCCGCGAAGGCTACTTCTGCGACCCGATCCACGGCGGCAATCGCGACATGGGCGGCTGGAAGATGATCGGCTTCCCCGGCGCGCGAGCCGATTTCATGGACTTCGTCAACCAGAACGGCGAGGCCTATCCGTATGGCCCCGTGTCGATTGAAGGAAAGCGCAGCTAATGACCACACAAATCAAACCGCACGTCGACGCGGTCGTCATCGGCTTCGGCTGGACCGGTGCGATCCTCGCGAAGGAACTCACCGAAGCCGGCCTCAAAGTGGTCGCGCTCGAACGCGGCGAGTATCGCGACACCTATCCGGACGGCGCGTATCCGAACACGATCGACGAGCTGACCTACAACGTCCGCAAGAAGCTGTTCCTCGATCTCTCCAAGACCACCGTATCGATCCGTCATAACGTCGGCGAAACGGCACTGCCTTATCGGCAGCTTGCTGCGTTTCTGCCGGGCGAAGGCGTCGGCGGCGCCGGCTTGCACTGGTCGGGCGTGCATTTCCGCATCACGCCGGAAGAGCTGCGTCTGAAGAGCCACTATGAAGAGCGCTACGGCAAGCGCTTCATTCCTGACGGCATGACGATTCAGGATTACGGCGTCAGCTACGACGAACTCGAACCGCATTTCGACTTCGCCGAGAAAGTGTTCGGCACCTCGGGCCAGGCGTATAAGGTCAACGGCAAGGTGGTCGGCGACGGTAACGTGTTCGACGCGCCGCGCAGCGACAACTTTCCGCTCCCCGCGCAGTTGAACACCTACTCGGCCGAACGCTTCGGCAAGGCCGCGCGCGAACTCGGACTGCACCCGTACCGCCTGCCTTCGGCGAATACCTCGGGTCCGTACACGAACCCGTACGGCGTGCAGATGGGCCCGTGCAACTTCTGCGGATTCTGCAGCGGCTACGCGTGCTACATGTACTCGAAGGCGTCGCCGAATCTGAACATCCTGCCTGCGCTGAAGCAGTCGCCGAATTTCGAACTGCGCTCGCGTTGCCACGTGCTGCGCGTCGAACTTGACGACACGAAAAAACGCGCCAAGGGCGTGACGTACGTCGATCCGGCGGGCAACGAAGTGTTTCAGCCTGCGGATCTCGTGATCGTCGCGGCGTTCCAGTATCACAACGTCCACCTGCTTCTGCTCTCGGGCATCGGCAAGCCGTATGACCCGGTCTCGGGCGAAGGCGTGGTCGGCCGCAATTTCGCGTATCAGAACCTCTCGACGATCACCGCGTTCTTCGACAAGGACACCTTCACCAATCCGTTCATCGGCGCGGGCGGCAACGGCGTCGCCGTCGACGACTTCAATGCCGACAACTTCGATCACGGTCCGCTCGGCTTTGTCGGCGGCTCGCCGTTGTGGGTGAATCAGGCCGGCACCAAACCGATCAGCGGCATCGCGACGCCGGCCGGCACGCCCAACTGGGGCGTGGACTGGAAGAAGTCGGTGAAGGACCACTATGCGCATACGATTTCGATGGATGCGCACGGCTCCAACATGTCGTACCGCGACGTGTTCCTCGATCTCGATCCGACCTATCGCGACTCATACGGCCAGCCGCTGTTGCGCATGACCTTCGACTGGAAGGACAACGACATCAAGATGGCGCAATACGTGACCGGGCAGATGCACAAGATCGCGCAACAGATGGGGCCGAAGTCCATCGGCGTCTATACGCGCGAATTCGGCGCGCACTTCGATTCGCGCCGCTATCAGACGACTCACCTCGTCGGTGGCGCGATCATGGGTACCGATCCGAAGACGAGCGTGTTGAACCGCTACCTGCAAAGCTGGGACGTGCATAACGTGTTCGTGATGGGCGCGTCGGCGTTCCCGCAAGGCATCGGCTACAACCCGACTGGCCTCGTCGCGGCGCTCGCCTACTGGTCGGCGCGCGCGATCCGCGAGCAGTATCTGAAGAACCCAGGCCCGCTGGTGAGCGTATGAAGAAAAACATCGATGTGAAACGCCTGGGTCAGGCATTCAGACGCGTGCGCGCAGCGTCGTTCTGCGTGGCGGCTACGTTGGCCATTCCGCTCGCCGCGCAAGCCGCAACGCCTCCAACTCAATCCGACGCGGCGTTGATCGCGCACGGCGAATACCTCGCGCGTGCGGGTGATTGCATCGCGTGTCATACCGCACAATCGGGCAAACCCTTCGCGGGCGGCCTGAAGTTCGACACGCCGATCGGCGCGATCTACTCGACCAACATCACGCCCGATCGCAACACCGGTATCGGCTCATGGACCTTCGCGCAGTTCGATCGCGCGGTCCGTGCTGGCGTGCGGCCGAATGGCGACACGCTGTATCCGGCGATGCCGTACCCGTCGTATGCACGTTTGAGCGATGACGACATGCATGCGCTGTATGCGTACTTCACGCAAGGTGTCGCGCCGGTGAACCAGACGAACCGTGCGGTCGATATCGTCTGGCCGCTGTCGATGCGCTGGCCGCTCGGCATCTGGCGTTATCTGTTCGCGCCAGATCCCATGGCGTTCAATTCGAAGCACTATGCCGACCCGGTGGTCGCACGCGGTGCATACCTCGTGCAGGGCCTCGGCCACTGCGGCGCCTGCCACACGCCGCGTGCAGTGACGATGCAGGAACGCGCGTTGAGCGATCTCGACGGCTCGGAGTTTCTCGCGGGCGGCGCAGCGATCGACGGCTGGGTCCCGTCGAGCCTGCGCGCTAATCCACGCACCGGCATCGGCTCGTGGAGCGAAGCCGATATCGTGCAATTCCTGAAGACCGGACGCACGCAGCACAGCGCGGCATTCGGCGGCATGACCGACGTCGTGCAGCACAGCATGCAGCACATGAACGACGCCGATCTGACCGCGATCGCACGCTACCTGAAGACGCTGCCGTCGACCGATCCAAAGGAAACGCCGTACGTGTACGACGATACGGCGGGTCGCGCCCTGCGCACCGGCGACGCCAGCGCACCCGGCGCTGCGGTATACCGCGACAACTGCACGGCCTGCCACCGCAGCGACGGCCGCGGCTACACGCGCGTTTTCCCGGCACTGGGCGGTAATCCGGTTGTGCAGGGCAAGGACGCGACCTCGCTGATTCATGTGCTGCTGACCGGCAACACGCTCGAAGGCACGAAGACCGCGCCCTCCTCGTTCACGATGCCGGCCTTCGGCTGGCGCCTGAACGATCAGGAAGTCGCTGACGTGACGAACTTCGTGCGCACTAGCTGGGGCAACACCGGTTCGACGGTCAGCGCGGCGGATGTCGCCAAGGTCCGCAAGACGGTCACGGTGCATGCACCCGAAATGCCACCTAACATCGCGCAAGGTCACTAACGTGGCGAGAGCACTCAACGAGGTTCGTGCGAGCTCACACCTCAGGCCTACGGGTCGATCACGGGAAATCAAGTCACTTTTTTGAAGGTGTGGCCGGCTGACTGTCCCGAAGAAGAAGGTCCGTCTTGACGGGTTATCCGAATTGAAGGTTTACAGGAGGCATGTCAACGATGAAAAAACAGTGGGTAGCTTCGGCCTTGATATTCTCCTTTGCGGGAATCGCATCGGCACAAAGCTCGGTCACGATATACGGCATTGTCGATGCCGGCATCACATATCGGAGCAATGAGCGGACCGGATCGCCCGGGGCATACACCGGACATTCGAATTTTAGCGTCACTAGTGGGAATCAGTCAGGCAGCCGTTGGGGCCTGAAGGGCAAAGAGGATCTCGGCGGCGGCTGGAACGCCCTGTTTCAACTTGAGGATGGTTTCGACGTCACGAATGGCAAGATCCTACAGAATGGCGGTTTGTTCGGGCGCCAAGCATTCGTTGGAATCGGAAGCACGCAGTACGGCACAATCACATTGGGGAGACAGTACACATCGCTGAACGACTTTCTCGCTCCGGTGTCCCCGATCGCTTACATTGGCGGCTTCGGTGCTCATCCCGGCGACATCGACGACCTGGATCAGACCGCGCGTGTCAATAATTCAATCAAATACATGAGCGCGAGTTATTCCGGCTTCACATTTGGCGCGCTGTATGGCTTCGGAGGTCAGCCGGGCAGTCTGAAACAGCAGAACACATGGAGCGTCGGCGCCGGTTACGGCAACGGTCCATTAAATATCAGCGTGGGCTACGAACGCTCGGACAACAGCAAGAGTGGTCCGAAGGACACGACACTCGGCAAGTGGAATGGCTCCGACGATGGTCTGTTTAATTCGTCCATCAACGAAGGGTATGCCAGCGCACAATCTCAGCAAATCGTCGAGGCAGGCGTAACCTACGATTTCGGCTCGGCGCTCGTAGGTTTGAACTACAGCAATGTGCAATATCGATCCGGCGCAGAATCCCTGTTCAACGGTATTGCGACCTTCAATATTGCGGGCGTCTTTGCCCAATGGAAGATTCGACCGAATATCCGGGTGTTTGGCGGATACAGCTATACGCGAGGCGGCGAAGTGGATGGCATCGAAGACCGGGCTCAATACCACAATGTAACGATAGGTGCAATGTACAACCTGACAAAGCGCTCGGTCATTTACGTATTGAGCGGGTATCAACACGCCTCTGGAGGCACGCTCGACGCTTTGGGCAATCCAGTTCCGGCGACTGCGTCCGTGTCGGACAAAGGCAACGGTCACTCGTCAGCGACCCAATCACAAGTCATTGTTAGCTTCGGGATACGACATCAATTTTGACTATCACGGTAACCCCGATGTTTCTGTGCTCAGCGCGTCAAGTCTGATGCCCTTGTCGTTTGTGCGCAGGTCCAATCGGGGGCTCCCCCCCACCGCGCCAATTAACGTGATTCGACGAGTCGCTCCCGCACTAGACGGACTCATGGCTCGAAATCCCAGGCAGGAAGCCTCTTGATGTACATCGCTATTGGAAAGACAAAATGGGATCACCACCCCAGAATCTTTCCTTCGCGCGACATCAATTCCGGATCTCTCGGTAGGCGCCTAAGAATACGTCCGAGAATCTCAAACGATGTCCGCATCGACATCCAACAAGCTGCCAGTGCTGGGGCGCCTTGGTAGTAAAGGTGTTTGCCTCCCAGACGCGCCTCATCGTTCGCATGAAACTCGAGCTAGGTGCACGATCGAAGCGCCGTCCCAGAGTATTGCCAATCGGAACATCCCTAACCACGAGCCGTTGCGGCCACAATCAGTGCTTCGAATTTCTTATCGAGAGCTCGCGCTGCCACTTCAAGCTCCGCATTTTCTCTGATGACTATGAGTGATGACGGTTTGACATAGGTAAGTATGCATCCAGATCCATCGTTTGCCTCCGAGAGTAGCAGTTCGACGGGTGCAAATAGACCTGCCGTGATGTCATGGCGAATCATCGTGATAGCGATCAGGGGGTTTCCAAGTATCCATCTCAGCGAACGCCGCTTGATTCCAAACTTGCTGATCCACCCGCCGTGATCGATTTCGCTGAACAGCATAAACCCACTCTCTCCGACGAAACGTCGCTCAACCTCTGTAGCATACTGCTCTTCTGATATATCTTCCCTCGCTAATGCAACCAGCTCTGGAATGGTTGCATTACCGCAAAGTTTCCTGAGTCGGCTCAGAACTTCGTCAAACGGTACCGGCGTACTGATTTCAACCCGAATACCTTCGAATGTCTGGACTGCTTCCGTCACGTCATCTCTCATTCCGACCTCCTGTTAATTGAACCCACACCACGGCGAAATCGCAACCCGCACAGTCTGAAGTTAGGTCTGCAAGACTACTCTCTTCAACGTGGCGTCGTACGGATCGATGAAGGACCACCGCTTAGTGCAATCCTTTGACCTGTATCGCGCAGATTTCCACCGTTCACGTCGAAGATCGCGAGCTGCTTTTCAACGTTGTATTGAACGATAAGATACTTGCTGTCCGCAGTGAACACGATCCCCTGAGACGCCTGGCCGCCCGCCACCGCGGCCACATTTACTGCTCGTCCGTCACGAATTGCAAACAATACGATCTTTCCCTGAGCGCGACGTCCTGGGTTACCTGCCCGAAGATTTGAGCCGTCCATTGATTGCACCCCGATCCATTTTCCGTCGGCGGAAATCGCTACGCCTTCAGGCAGCGATGGAACACTGACGTGTTGTACCGCGCGAAACGGCTCATGGGATACGTCAATGAGAGTCACAGTGTCAGAATCGCCAACCAAGGTCCCCCGGTAAGAGGGCAACCCCGCCAAGCCAACATCGCTCACAACCGCCCAATTCCCGTCGCTTGATACATCGACCGTATACGGTGCCACGCCGCTTGACAGCCGCAAACCACTGTCCGTTACCTTGTCGTCAGCGACATCCAATACGGCGACACCTTGCTCGTCACGTAATGCGACCAGCGCGTGCCGTCCGTCATGCGTGAAACTCACACCCGCCAGACGTTTTTGGCCTACCCGCAGGCTCGCCGCAAGGCTTACATGCGTGCCCTCAATGCGAAGCTGAACCACGCTACCGTCAACACACGCCACCAACGCCAGGCTGCCCGCGCGGTTGACTGCAATGCCCTGCGGATGGCTACCCACCTCGATGCGGACGACCGTAGGTTCCCGTTTCTTCAGGTCAACGACCTGCACAAAAGTATCCATAAGCAACTGGCTGGTCGCGTGGTCGTAGCGCGTAGGTGCGCCGACCAAAGCGATCGTCGCGTCTGGCGTTATGGCTACGGCCTGCGGTGGCCCCTGAACGCCATTTTCCACCTCTACCTGCCGTTCCACCCGAGGCGGGAAATGACTTGCGTCAAGGAGCGTCAACGTGTCGGACTTCGGATTTTCCGGATATGTATCAAGCCCCTCGACACGCTGATATTTCGCATCATTGCCGGAGATGATCCAATCAGCGCCGTAGGACGTATTGGCCGCGACGACGATGGCAAAGCCGAACATTGCTCGCGCCCACTGACAGTATCTCGAAATAGGTAATTTCACCCGTCGACTCCTTAATGATCCATCGATTGATCACTTAACTGCGGCCGCACCGGCTTCGGCGATGACCGAGTCCTGCACGCCGGCACCGCCGCTGGCTCCAATTGCACCAATGAGTTTGCCCCCGATAACAATTGGAATGCCTCCCTCTCCCGCCAGAACGCCCGGAACTGAAAGTGTGGCCATCGAGCCGTTCCCAACCGCATCCTGGAAGGCTTTCGTGGGCCGACGAAACTGCGCGGACGCGTGCGCCTTCGCCTCTGCTATCGCGATGGATGCCAGCTGTGTGTCATCCATCCTGTCGCAGGACACCAACATTCCCTCGCTGTCGACAACCGCCACCGCGTACTGCCAGTTGCGACGACGTGCTTCTGCTTCGGCCGCGCCGATTACAGTCCTGGCTTGCTGCAACGTTATCGGGGGCCCGTACGGAATGTCGTATGGAAGAGTGGCTGGCACCGCTGTCGACTGGCCCTGTTGCGCTCGCGTCAAGTTCGTAGCTGCGAGTAGCGCAAGCAAGAAAACAGGAGAGACGGTAGCTTTGAACATGACACTCTCCCAAAAATCGTTCGCAAAAAGTAACCGATCAATCACGCAGTCTGATAGTGGCGTTCGGGCTGTGTCCTTTACAGCCGACCTCGTGCGCCCGACACGTCGCAGACGACTCCTTGCAGAATCATTGAGCTATTTCCTGAACGTTCGCCTTAGCTCTTGCACGTCGTCTTCGCCAAACATCTCTACCTATTACCAGCCAGATCACCAGTAACTCGAGCACAAAACATGCAGGCAAGATGAACGGCTGGATCCACGCAAGAAACGGCACCGGCCCACCCCGTCGCGCTATAGCGACATCCGTCGGAGTCACGCTGACCGACGGATTGCCAAAATGCTGCAAGACATAATTCGATATCGCGGCTATTTGTTCGTTGGTCAACGGCTGCACGTACGAGTCTTCCCCAAAGTCCGGCATTAGCACATGAGTATCGCCGACCTTCCTGTCTACGCCGCGCAAGATTGCGGCGACGAGATTGGAAGGATTTGCACCGCCGGTCGCAGTGTTATGGAACAGGGACGGATAACTCTGATCTTTGCTGCCCGAACCGTCCGAACGGTGGCAACTAGCGCAATAGCCGCGGTATAGCACTGCTCCGGAGGTTGGCGCAGTTACCCACGTCCCACTCGGACCAACATCTACCGAGGCGGCAGCGTCGCCGCGCCCTCCGTACCCGAATGCGGGTGTGCCCTCACCCGCTGTGCGGATTGGTCGTACGCTGCGTAAATATACCGCGATGGATTTGAGATCGTCGGTAGACAGCAATTGCAAGCTGTTCTGTACTGCCTCGGCCATGCCGCCCGCCGCCTGATTTTTTCCGACCACATGACCCGTCTTCAGATATGCAACCAGCTCGTCGTCCGTCCACGTACCTATTCCACTGACTGGGTCGGACGTGATATTGGGTGCATACCACGGTCCGAGTTGGGCGCCGCTGAAAGCACGGTCGAGGTCTTCCGCCATCAATGCATTTCGCGGCGTGTGGCATGCGCTGCAATGTGCCTGCACGTTAGTCAGGTACGCGCCGCGATTCCATTCGATGCTGCGATTCGGATTAATGGCAAAGCGCTGCTTTTTGAGGAACAGAAGATTCCATACGATCATGGACTGACGGATGTTGAACGGAAACGGTAACGTCGTTTTCGGTGGCACTGAGTCGACCGGTTCAATGCCCTTCATGAAGTATGCGTACAGAGCATGAACGTCCACATCAGTCAACCCGGCGTAAGACGTGTAGGGCATCGCCGGATAGAGATGTGCCCCATCGGCTCGCACTCCATCGCGCAATGCGCGCGCGAACTGCGCTTCCGTATAGTCGCCGATTCCGTCTTTCTTCGACGGTGTAATGTTGGTCGAGTAGATAGTGCCTATTGGCGATACAATTCCGTAGCCCCCAGAGAACGCTTTGCCTCTATCTGCGACTGTGTGACAAGCCATGCAATCGGAAGCAATTGCGAGCAAATGGCCCCTGTGGATGAGCTCGGATTCGGTATCATGCGCATCGACGGACGCACCGGATTTAGCAACGCTTTGTGCAAGCGCGCCGGTCGAATGGATTGCAAGCATACAGCCGACGCTGAATGAGACTGCCGCCACAGTCAACACCACTGCGCCACTCGAGCTTGACAACTCCTGACTCATCTCATGCTCGCCGCAGAGATTGCTCGATCGAGTCGGCCGCCTTGATCCCGAGCGCTGCCATCGAGAGCGTCGTATTTACGACCGAAGCCGAGGCCATAGCACCACCGCCCGGCAGCCACAGATTCGCGTGGTCATGTGCGCGGCAATTCCCATCGACGACCGAATCCTTTGCGCTTGAACCCATAATTGCGCCACCCATGATGTGGTTATTTGCGTTCAGACTTTTCGTGATATTGAACTCGACCGCGTCAAAGAGGCTGCCGATATGTTTAAGTTGCGCGTGCGCGGCGGTCGCGCCGTCGCGCACGTAATCGCCGACATCGTAGTAAATATCGGGGCAAGCAAGCCCATGCGGATCACGGCGTGTTCTGCTAAGTGTCAGTCGGTTTTTCGGATCCGGCAGTGGTTCGAGACTGATCGACAGGTCGACACCAAAAATAGCACGGCGACGAATTTCATCGTCAAGCTCCTTGCCAATCAGTCCAAGTCGCAACGCTTGCTCCGTAGCAGGCGCGACGCGTGAAATGTTGTTCAGAATCATCTTGTTCGACGAGTACTTCGACCGGAATGCGCCATCGCGCGGACCGACAATACAACTGCTTTGCGCGGGTCCGCGACCAAGCCACAGTGGTTCGTTCGCGAGAAACGTACAGTGAAACCCAGAATGATCCATCATGTTTCGACCGACCTGATCCGAGCTGTTTGCAATGCCACGTGGATTGCGCGCGTTGGCCGCAAGCAATAACAGGCGCGGTGTTTCGATACCGTTGCACGCAAGCACAAAAATCTTACCTTTGGCAGTGTGCGACTGATGATTCGCGCCGTAGAAATGGAGCATCGTAATATTGTTCTGGTCATCTGTATCGATCTTGTACGCGACCGACTCCGCCAGGACTTTCGCGCCATTCTTCTCTGCGCTCTGGATCGTGTGGATGCCGTTGTACATCGCTCCGATCGGACAGATCGGCTGGCAGTTGTTGTTGCCGCAGCAAGTCGGGCGGCCGTTCCATGGGCGCGTGCTGCGGCCCTGCGGGATCGGAATTGACTTATATCCATGGGCGTTGACGACCTCCGCGAAACGAGCGTCGCCATAAGCCCAAGGCACCATGTCCATCGGATACGGACGACTGCGCTCCGACGGCGACTGCCGTTCCGGATCATTCGGACCTGCGACTCCGAGCGCTTCCTCTGCACGACAATAGTAAGGCTCGAGATCGCCGTAGGAGATCGGCCAGTCACGGCCTACGCCATATGTCGATTGCATCTTGAAGTCCACCGGCAAATGCCGCCAACACGAAGCAGCCCAATGCCAAGTCGTACCGCCAACCGTGCGCAAATAGCCCTGCTGGAACGACCCCGCGCTTGGGCCGCTCAACGCGACGTAATCGTTTGGTGGAAAGTACAGCGGTGCGGGTGCCCCTTTCGCTTGCGGATACAACCCCTGGAAGTCCGAGCCGACGCGATTCGGAAACGGCATGTTGCGCCAATTCTCGACCGCAGTCGCACGATCAATTCGTAATCCGGCCTCGAGAATCACCACTGAGTGGCCTTTTCTCGCGAGTTGATCGGCGATCAATCCGCCGACCACGCCGGAACCGACTACTACGACGTCCGCGACAACGTCGCCACTTGAAGATATTGTCGGCGAGGCCATGGTCATGCCTGTTTGTCTATGACAGGAACAGACGCAGGAAGACGTGCTCTTTCGGCTTCAGCGGGCGTAGAGACGCCGGCAGCAGGTGGCGGTATTTCCCACCACAACGGGCCGTTGGCGCAATAGGTCGGCGGGCTAAGGCCATCCGCGACGGTTAAGTACATCAACGAATCGGCATACGCGACCATCGTCGAATGATGGTTGCGTGTGACTGTTCCCGTGTACCAGCTCGCGACGATTGCCAATGCGACGTCATGCAAGCCGGCCATTTTCGCGAGCGTCAACAGCTGCTGCGGCGTCTGACCTGCACGTGTCTGACGAGCAAGCGCCGCTGCACGATCGGGGAAACTACTGTCTTCAGTCGATAGCGTTGCGAATAGCCGCATACCTACCGTCGAGTCCATGGAGGTGTGGCCGGTCAGCGCAACCGACAGGGCAAGAAACTCGGATCCGCGGAAACTTGCGGGGTCTGCGCCCGGGGGGCGGGTTGGCACTTTTGATACGGCATTGTTCGACGCCTGCGCGAGTCCGGCAACCGGAAAGACCAGCGGTGAGAAAATGGCAAGTTGAGTGGCAACTGCGAGGGTCTTTAGCGCGCACCTACGCGTCAGGTCCGGCGTGAAGCCATTAACACTGCTGAGTTTCTCTTCAGACATGTTGAAAGATCACAAACGGGCGAAGTGTGGACTGGTTCATTTGTTGCGTATATCTCAACAAAGGGCGGCAAAGTGTCTGACTTCAACCAATTTTTGGCTCGATACTTAACCCGGCGAAAAACGCTTGTCTAATCTGCAACAATCGCGGTTGAACGACCGCACGGTGTGTTAGCGATTCGGTCCAAGTGTTGGCGTCGATTCTTAGCCTTGCGAGACATCAGCACCGGTCACCACCGACCAATTCAGGTCCGTCTTGATAGACGGTGAAGTGCCCGGCTCGAAATCGCCAGCAACATACAGCAGTGCGTTTTCACTTGTCACTGACCTCGAACCTAGGCTTCAAATCATGAAACGGTCAGCGGTACATTAGACAACTAACATTTTTCTCGTGTACCGCTCCGCTGGTCGTGAACGCAGCCTAGAGAGAGCAAATTCCGATCATCCTAGGCATGCCGTTCGTCGCCGCGAGCCTTCAATGAAAATGTTGTCTGTAACAGTTTCATTTAGCCCAAGCGAAGCGTGGAACAGCTCGATCGGCAGCCTAAAGGACCAACGCCCTCTCCGTACATGGCCACCCCTCTTGCAACCGGTCAAAATAGAAAGAACTATCGAGATCTTGACAGTCCGAGGACGAGAGTGCGAATAAAGCATTGCTAAATTCTGCTAATAGCTTGATAAATCCGATATTTCATGTCGAATCTGGTCTTATATCGATTTCCGTTCTCACTTTTAAGCGCATAGATCGTATTTTTCAGCTTCCAAACGAGTCGCCTGAAACGTATGCGTCACTGCAGCCTCGTAATTGCCCGTTTCTTTTCACCGCGAGTTCGTACCCGAGTCGAGCGTCCGTCAGCCGTCTCATGCCTCGCCACGTCATCGAGCTGCCAGGCGTAGGATCTCCGACACGAGCCGGATAGCCTCCAGCCGATCGATTTCCGTTTGCGTAAACTCCACACCTGACGGGTCCTGCGGAACTGCTCGGCTGCTCGCCGCGCGCCAGAAGATGCGCCAGCTTAGGTCCGCTAGCCCTTCCCTAGTCCATCTCGCCGTTGACTATCTCCTGCCAGACGATCTACACATCTACCTACATAGACAGTGTGTGCCGACCGGGATCGTGCGCCGTACGGCGCAGCCCGTCAGGATGATGCGAGAGTACCCTCGATACTTCGCCTGCTACTATCTTGAGGCATCTTCGATCGCGTGCGCCACTACTGAGAGAAGCTTCCTATCGAGATCGTGTGCGATCTCGTCGATCTCTGAGCTCTCGCAGACGTTGAGAAGAGAAGATGGTTGATCATACTCAATGCGAAGGCGATTCTCTTTGTCCTCGTACGCAATCAGCGTTAAAGGGACATACTGGCCAGCCCGTAGGTCGTGCTTGGTCATTTGTATCGCTACCAACGGGTTTCCCAATATGAACCGGAGCGCCTTGCTACCTTTCCCAACCATGTTAAGCGCACGACCGTGGTCAAGCGTAAAAAATATCATCAAGCCCTGGTCTCCCTCCATGCTCTTTATTGCAGCCGCCGCTTGGCGAGGCTGCCCAATCAAAGCCGCAATTGCAGCCTGATCGAATTTTCCGAGTCTTTCCTGGAAGGCTTTGACAAAATTTTCAAACTTGACGTCAGAGTTGATCGTTACGCGAACAATTGACCTCTGGGTTTGAGATGTTGTCACTTTAAACTCCTTTGAGATCGTGCTTGGTTGACAGGCCGACAAGAACTTAATTCACTCGAGCACCGTATTCGGATTATGGACGAGGTTTGAAAAACACGTCATTTGCAGCGCTCTTGCCATTGCCAGCAATTGTCAATAGAGGGAGGCGATCGGCGCGACACGGTCCCACGTGGACCTAACCATCTCTCAGTGCGCACGCGCGGCTACGCCACTCGAACCGCGAGAGAAACCAGATCCCGGCACTTCGGATATGGTCATGATCCCCTTGGGGCTCTCGTCGGAGATCACGCGAAGCATTGGCCTTTATGCAACGAACAAAATTTCCCCATCTGGAAGCGATTCTCAGCGTCGAGCACGGTACCGCGCTGACCGCAGCCAACGCCGCGGAACTGCACATCTCAGCGGCTACCAGTTTGTATTCTCGTGTCGTCGGTGTACTTCTGTTGTCCCGGACCGTTGCCAAACCTCCCGGTGTGTTCGCAGATGAAGTGATGGATAGTAGTAGTCGAAATTTCTGGCGCACTTCAATAAGCTGCAGCCATGCGGAACGGCCCGACAGACGCTTTATAGGGCATCGCAACAAGTAGCTTCATATTCGCAGCGCTCCCGCGCGATTCGACGCTGCGCGGCGGTACTGAGTTGGCGAGATGCCACGAGCCGACTTGAAGGCGCGGCTAAACGAAAATTCCGACCGATAACCGACACGCGATGCGATCTCCGTGAGTCGCAGATCGGTTTTCTCAAGCAACCGAGCAGCAACGCCCATACACCGGCGTATCAGGTAGCAATGTGGCGGCTCACCCACAGAGGCGCTGAAGTTGCGAGCGAAAGCGGCTCTCGACAAACCAGCTTCCTGGGAGAGTTCTTCTAGTGTCCACGCGCATTCCGGTGCTTCATGAATGCGCGGGAAGGCCCTCGCCATATGGGGCGACCGCCGGCCCGAAGACCAGTCGTTGGCGACCGGAGACGTAGTGTCGACCGAATCGCGCATGAAGTGGATGAACAAGGATGAAAGCAGGTTGCGCACTACGATCTTACTGCCGAAGTTAAGTGTCTCCACTTCGTTACGGAGCATGCGCAGTGTATCGCTCAGCGGTGAACATCCGCGTTCCGTACCAGTGCGTAGTGAAACGGCTCGTGGTAAAGCCCGTAAGGCGGGAAGTGCCAGCTGCTGGTCCATGTCAAACTGGTCGCAGATCAGCTTGACTGCCCTTGGATTACGATCGACGATGCCATCACGCTTAGCCAGGAACGCCTCCAATGGCATAGCTCTTCCCCGCCGCGAATACGCCACTTCGTGCCCGCAGCCACGCGGAATCAAGATTAGTTCGCAGCCTGCAATTCCAAGCTTTCCGTGTCGGGTTGCCGCACGAAGGCGCCCTTCCGCCACGAAATGGAACACCACGGCGTCGCGGGGTTCTGCAGCGAACTCCCACGGGGCCGCCACGCGCGCGCACCAATACCAGCCCGTCGGCGCGAACTTCTTTCAACCAATCGTTCAAAGCGCCCATGACTGCATTCTGGCAGAATGAAACGATCCCCTATGCTATGGCGCATTTTGCGCATGGTCCCATTGTGATGCAGCCGAGACGATGAAGAGCGCGGAAGAATTATTCGATACCAAGGGTCTCGGGCAACTAGATCTGCGCCGGTTTGGTGACATGCGTTGGTTCGATCCCAATTTGAACGCGGCTGCAGAGAACCTTGCACCGAAGTGCGACACATCTCCAAGGGCGCCGGTAGCGCTTTGCGCGCACAGCCTTGACGCATCAGATCGATTCTGCACTCAGTGCGTCGACTGTGAAGAAGTAAGAGAGTGAACAGCGACAGCCTAATGGCAAGGCCGCCAAGCTCCTGCAGATTGTCCTGAAACCAAGCTTGAAGGGCTCGCCTAAATCGGGCGGTAAGCAGACAAAGGCGCTTCAGCGCCCTTTTTCATGTAAGGAGCCGCTCAAACTTCATCGGGCAGGCAATCTCCCTTTTATATCACCCGTGAGGGACTCAGGCTCAGCCCTGAGATTCCCGTACATTCCTCAAAACAGCTTCTGACGAGTTGCCCCCCAAAGGTTCGGCGCGTTCAAGAGATCTTGCGCGACCTCATGCGGGAAATTCGCAGCATGTGGCGCGAATGCTTCAATGACCGAAGTAGATCGGCTTCATGCCGTCGTTGGATGGTGTCGATCGATGGGCACCGGATACGGACGAACCCACGACCGTGCCGCCGAAGCCGCTAGTGTCAACGACGCGAGCCTTTGCTGCAGCGGTCGCTTCGTTCTGTTCGGCTACGCGCGCTTCCGCAGCCTGAATTTCGGCCGGATAGGTTGCGTCATTGCTGGCGCCTGGGTTATACCCGGCCTTTTCGAGCTGAATCAGTTCGGCACGCACTTCAGCGCGCGTTTTCGGTGCGTTCGACTGAGCAAAGGATGCAAGCGGAGCGACGAGTGCTACGGTGATAGCAACTGCTTGAATAAGGGTTTTCATGATAATTTACCTCGACATTTCGTTTAGCTGCTACGGACAGCCCTGTTCGTAGCCAGTGACTACAGTCTAGGTAAGTTAATGCTTAAAATTAAGCTGCCCGAAAGGAAAGCATTGTTACCATTCTTAAGGGTAAAACCATTAAAAACGGGGATTGGTGATGACCCGACTCAACGTGTCCATGCCAACATTATGCTCAGGATTTTTAGGGGACCGGATGTTCGGTGGAGCTCACTCACCCAAAGCACTTCCGCTTGCTTCTGGGTCCACCTAGACAATGTCCAAAGGTTGCCACGCGGCAGCCCTCCTTCGTGCGGCCAGCGCGCCGGGAAGAAAATCACGCTTCAGTGCATCCTGCTCTCGATGCTCTGCCCATCGAAAGCCGATAATTGTTCGACTGAAAAATGCTAGCCGAGCGAGTGCACGTCGGCGCCGAACTTCGAGCACAAGATTCGGTTGGGATCCCCGCTTAGCGCTGTTTTGGTAGTCAGAGGTGCGCCCACCTTGTCCATTGCGATGTCAATGGACAACCCTAAGCAGAGGTGCTGTCGCTGGCGTTAGCATTCGCCAATTAATCTTTGGTTGTTGTGCGCCCGCCGCGCGCCAAGTTGCGGAGACTTCAATCAGGCGGCCGAACTCTATAAGCGAAGTCGCGGGTGCCCAAATTGCTAACCAGTTGCCAGATGATCCGTGGATATGGACAACGGTGTCACTGCCGCCATCTTGTCAGAAACTTCACCCTAATCGACATGTCCCCCATGCGCCCGAGCAACTTCGCCAAATCGATACGCGTTGTTCTAGCTGTTTAGTGTTCCCGCTGAGTAGACAAATTTTCTACATGGACCACCTCGCTGCACGGTGCCCTTTGACAAGGGCGATCTAATCGCAAGGCACCTTGCGGCACCCCTGCTTCCAGCAATCGAATAACAGGAAATCGCCTGTTCACTGTTCTTCGACGCAATCACCCGTGGTCCAGGTGCTCACATTCTCCAGGCTAACGGAAACTCTTCCGGCACCTTGCGTCGCTCGAATCGTGAACATCGAGTTCTACTGCAGCTCTCAGTGACATCCCGTCGCGAAAGTAGCTGACTGTTCAGCCTAGGGTCGAAGCCGACGGTGAGCATTCAGCAGAAGATCTGCGATCCGCCGGATCGAGCATAAGCAAGGATTTATTCCTATTTGGTGACAGCGTCTCCTGAAGGGGTCGAAGCGCCGGACAGCTGCGTCCGTCCACTCCGAGAATCCGGCGTCACTCCCACCGTCCGAGGCTGACTCGTATCTGAAACCTCTGTCGGTTCGACATCGGCGTCGACGTAGTTCGGCGGGGCGGTGCCGCTGTTCAGCAAATAGCGACGTCGCTGCATGTAAGCATCTCGAACAAACGTGTACTTATCCAATGCTGCTTGCGACAGCACATCCGTCGCGCCGAGAAGATCAGCTCGAGCACCTATGAAGTTCACGCCAAATAGGGGCACGCTGGCTTCCGCCGGTAGGTAGCTTGTGGGTGTGGTGAAATACGAAAATATCCAGCCCGTTGAGTCGCGGAGGGAACTCGGGCCGAACAACGGTAGCACGAGATAGAAACCGGAAGGCACGCCATAATGCCCCAACGTCAGACCAAAATCCTGATTGTGCTTTGGCAAACCGGCAGGTGTCGCCCAGTCGATCAGACCACCGATCCCGAACGTCGAATTGAACGCAAAACGCATCAGATCTTCGGTGGCGTCGGTACCCTTCAGTTGCAGCACATCGTTCGAGAAGTTTCCAACGTCGCCGATGTTCGAGAAGAAATTCCTTATTGCCGTGCGAATTGGGTTCGGTGTTATCTTTGTGTATCCCACGGCCACCGGACGCGCGACGTATGTGTCCACGCGATCGTTGAATGAAAATACCGCGCGATTCAATGGTTCCAGGGGATCTCCCGGCGTCCGGTCAAAGTTGGTCGCGCAACCGAACAAGCCTAGGATACTTGTCACCACTATCCCGAGCTGTAGACTTCGGACCTTCCGACTTGCTTGCATCGCTTTCTTTCCTTGCGTTCCTGTCTCTCGAATCGCCCCGACGTTCGTACGAAAGTCCGGTCGTAACCGCCCCTTCACATATGTCGCAGACGACAAATGCAACACCTAGTCGGTGCGAGATTTCGCCTATTGCCGCATGGGAAAGTTTGCAAATCATCGGGTGCTCCGCAGTTCGCTAGCAAAACTCAAACTGCCCTGCGCACCGGTTCACTCGTGCATCGAGTTTAGCGAGCAATAACGTTCTGAAAAAGCAGGCTTCGCAAAAGACACTATTGTTCTGCGGCGAACAAAGCAGTGTACGGGGGGTACCATGCATTAAGAGCGTGCATTGTGAAAAGCCTGCTAGCGCGCATACATCATGCGCATCGATAGAATTGTGCTGGCCGTTTTACATTTCGACGCACTTCTTCCGCCGGTGGTACTTGAAGCAACGACCTCAGCGGCGACGTCATCAACGCACGCACGAACCTGCGCGACGACAAATGTATCGGCCCACCCTGCAAATCGTTCGTTACGGGGAACGTGCAATACGCGGATTGACTAACGAAAATGTGAACTTTCCGAATCGCGCTGCGGCTCAGGCGAGCTTCATTCTTTCGAGACGTCGCGCGTCAGGCGGAGAAGCTCACGCCTCAGAGACGCCGCTTGCTGGCGCCCGAACTTGCGTTCGAACTCGTCCTGAGCCGCGCTCCAATGCGTCACGGCCTCGTGTAGCTTCGCGTGGCCGCCACTAGTCAGAACCAGTTGAAGACGCCGCCTCACCCGTCCGTCTTGCTCGCTTGCGACAAATCCATTGCGCAGCAACGGCCGAAGTATGCGCACAAGCGTGGTGCGGTCCATCACCATCGCCTGCGCCAATTCCAGCATCGTCAGCCTTGAGCTACATCGAAGCGCACAAAGGATGCTGAACTGCGTCGGCGTAATACCCGCTCCGCTCAGATGTCGCTCGTACAATTGCGAAATATGCCGCGCAGCCTGACGAACAGCGAAACAGTCGTCGTTTTCGAGGGATTGGATGTGCATTCGCACAGATTAGTAGCACAGATGCCGACTATCAATACTCGTCGTGCATCAGTTTCTTTCATAACGGAAAACCATCGGAGGTAACGGGTCGACATGAGGCGGAGAGCTAGGCGGCCACTTGTCCAACTTTCGGAATCGTGGACTGGTCAGGTACTTCTAGCGACCTCGCGCGACCGAGCGACAAACCCATTTCAACGCCCTTCATAAGCTTAGCGCTAAAGCGCTGAACAGAACGTGCACCCGTGAGGCAAAGCATCACGCCTCCAACTTAGCCCGCACACGCCGGGCCCCTGCTACCTCGTCGAAAAATGCCGCAGCATACTCGACGAACACCTTCACCTTAGCCGGCAGCAGGGTTCGTGAGTTATAAGCGAGTCGAAGCTCAATATCTCCGTCAACAATTTCGAAGTCTTCAAGCATGGCCTCGAGCTTACCTGAAGCCAGCTCCTCCTGGACCAACGCTACGGGCACGACGCCGACGCCCCAACTCTCCAATACCATTTCCCGGTTGAACACCGGGTTGTTCGAAGCGATATCGAACTTCAACGGGACGGTCAAATCCTCGTCACCCAGGCGAAAAGTCAACGATGGCTTGCGAAGTGCGGGCGACATCGCGACGAACGTGTGATCAACCAGTTCAGACGGATGCTTAGGAACCGCGTGATTCTTGAGATATGCCGGCGTCGCGACGACCGAGAGCGGCATGCGTTCCAGAAGTCGAGTCACCACGGTGTCGGTGCTCAACATAAAGGGGATAACAATCCCTAAATCATAGCCGTCCGCCACCAGATCGACAGGTCGCTCGGTAAGAGTTAGGTCCAGACTTACTTTTGGATATTGCCGCTTGAAGCCTGAAATAAGTGGCACGAGCCGACTTACGGTCGCAGTTGTGTGAGCAACAAGTCGAAGCACGCCAGTTGGCTCCCGTGTCTGGTTTGACGCTTCAGCTTCCAGCACCTCCAGTTCATCGAGAATCCGGCAACAGCCGTCATAGAAATGCTCCGCTGCTTCGGTGAGCGAAACCTGTCGAGTCGTCCGATGAAGCAGACGGCTACCCAGACGATGCTCAAGTGTCGTTATGGCGCGCGACACAGCCGGCGTGGCTATGCCCAGCATGTCTGCTGCGCGGGTAAAACTTTTCGCTTCAACGACCGAGCGGAAAACACGCAAGCTATCAAGGTAATCCATAGGGCACCTTCGGTAGGCATATCTGCAATCGGGCATTCTGTTACGCGCAAAGCTACGTGCGCAACCACTCGTAGCCACAGAACGAAAGCCAGCCAGATCTCCTTGACGAACGGAGCGTAGTGTCGTGGCAAAGCCTCCGCGCCATTATCGAGCAGCACTCGATTACGTGTTCCGGAATTGTCGCAGAGTTGCATATTTTTGCGCCTATTGCCATGACGCGTAGCTTCGATCCAGCGGCCGCACTCCGTCCTATGCGAGTGGAATCAACGTTTCCGCTCGAACACGCCAATCAAACGGCTTGCTCGATCCGGAAGGCGCACGCAAAACGTCGCCGCCTCACCCGAGCGAATGCTGGGCGAGGCGGCCTCCCAAGCAGGATGAGCGTGTGCGCCAAGTCCAGATGATCGGACAAGCCGGCAACTCTGCCGCGACGCGTCTGGGCTGGATCCGTCGAGGCTGCCTGACACAGGGGCTAGACGCTCGCGACACGCACCAGTGGAACATTTGATCTCATCTGCGTTTTCTACAAAATACGCAGATTCAAGCAAAAAACCGGATTTCGGTCACTCCAGAGAAAACGACTCCTGCGAAGTTTTTTACCATATCCACCTTCCCGTCTATTCGATGAAGAGTCTTCTATAGGTTCACCATAGTCGGGACGATTCAGTATTCATCATACGAGTACAGAGAGAAAAATCTCGGCGTAATATTTTGCTATCGCCGTTTCCATCTAGCCAACGAACAGTCTTCTAGGAGCTCACTGCACTCAGGACGAGTTGCCACGCGCTATACGATTCGTTGCCAAGGATTACCACGCAACGACTCAGCACGCGACCGCGAAATCGGGAAACACGGATGAATATGGATACCATGATCCTGCCTGCCCACATTAGTCCGTTGAAGATTGATCTTCAGGCAGACATGCCCTGGATGGAGGGCACCGCATCCTCTTGTTTAAACTCATTGATAAGAGTCGAATGACTTCCGTGACTCGGAAGATCCATGTTATCGAGTTAACTGCGACACGATCTCGCCATGCAATTCAAGGGAGAATTACTATGGATCGGCTGCAAGCGATGCTGGTGTTCACAAGGGTCGTCGACAGCGGAAGCTTTTCACGCGCGGCGGACACGCTCGATCTCGCACGAGCGTCGGTCACAGTCATTGTTCAGAATCTTGAGACTTATCTGAAGGTTCACCTGCTACAGCGTTCGACACGACGGCTCAGCCTGACACCCGAGGGCGCGCAGTTCTACGATCGTTGCGTGAGAATACTGGCGGATATTGACGAGATGGAGGGCGGCATGTCGATCGTTGGGAAAATGCCGCAAGGCAAGCTTCGCATCGACACCCCAGGGTCAATCGGAAAGACCCTACTGATTCCAGCTTTGGACAACTTCAGAGCCCGTTACCCGGACATCGAGCTCATCATCGGTTGCGGCGATAAGCCTGTCGACCTAATCCAGGAAGCAGTCGATTGCGCAATCAAGCTCGGATCACTCGTGGATTCAAGTCTCGTGGCGCGACGCATCGGCACACTGCAGCGCGTGACAGCAGCAGCGCCAAGATATCTGGAACACCATGGTGTTCCACATTCAATCGACGATCTGTGTGCGCATGTTTGTGTGCGGTACCTGTGCCCCGGGGCAGCACGCACAACCGACTTACAATTTCAACTGAACGAAAGAATGATCGAATTAAATCTGCGAGGAAGCGTGACGGTCAACGACATGGAAGCCTATCTTGCATGCGGCTTAAAGGGGCTCGGCATCGTCCAGGTGCCTCGCTTCATGGCCATGCCGTACCTTCGCTCAGGAGAACTGGTAGAAATCCTGCCGGATTGCAAGCCGAACGCAACCCCTGTTTCCGTTGTCTATCTGCAGAACCGGCATCTGTCGGGCTCTGCAAGGGCCTTTGTCGACTGGATTGCTGAAGTGTTCGAAAATGCTCCACTCTTCGTGAGAGAGGCGCGGAAAGAAGTGCCGCTACGTCCAGCCGAACCGGACCACCCCACTGGCGTGGGCGATCTTTCACGCGCAATGTCCACCACCGGGGAAAGCTCCAGTGATTCCGCAACGGTCCAAGCACTCTAAATACCCACTCGGCGGTAAACACCTTTGGTCCTCTGTCGGTATCGTGTCAATTCAGGTCACTAAGTGTGCCCTTCCATTCGCTCTTGGCAAAAAAAACGCTATCTTCAATGAGCACAAGCAACCATTCCTCATGCTGCGTCGTTACGGAGCACCCATGAATTAGTCATACGGCCCATTCGCCGATCCCTATTTAACGCGATGTGAAAAACTGAAGTATCGATCATTCATAAGCTCTTCGATCTAAGCGGCCGCGTGGTCGTCGTAACCGGCACGACCAAGGGCATGGGACTGTCGATCTCGCGTGCGCTAGGCGATGCCGGCGCAAAATTGGTGATTTCCGGGCGCGACCAGAACGCCGCCGATTCGGTTGCAACAAAGCTCCACGAGACAGACGGCATCGACGTCCGGGCGATCGCCTGTGATATTTCCGATCCGGCAAGCGTTGACCAGTTCGCTGCGCGGACACTTCATGCATTCGGCCGCGTCGACGCGCTGATACTGAACGCCGCAGGTGCCTCGCCCAGAGCTGTTACAAGAAAAATCTCAGCCTGATCACTTGACTTCCCTTAGCCAGTGACTATTGCGGAGGACTGCAGCTTACTTCTCGCTAGCAGTACAACTGGCGCGTCGATGCGAGATTGGACTTGGCGGCAAGTCGCCTCGGGTGCGCCGCTCAATGTCGCAAGAAGATACAGTGCGCTCAGCGTCCGGTGCTGCTAGCCGGTCTCCAACCTCAAACGCGCCTGTCTGTCTGAATATTCGCATGATGATTGATCTCACAGATCCGCATGCGGACTCCATTTGTAAAACACTGACTCCGCCGCCCGGTTCCGGGATTCAAGGGAAATGGGTAAAACGCTACGGGATTGCCAAGGTTGAATGGCTGACGGATGAAGTCTGTATTCGCGGTGTTTGAACAACGGCTATCGCCATCAGCGCATGGAGATTGTCCCAGTAGGCGAATACACGTCAAAGTAATCAGGCGCACCGTTGATTGTTGAACCCAGCGCACAATTGAATTCGCCTGCGCCTACTAGCGATGCGACGCCGACCGTCTAAACTCCCCTTGGAGCAGCTACCCGACACTGCGGTCCCCGAAAAGCGACTTATCGATGCAAGCCACGATACGACGAACCGGTTCGAACGGTCGTCGATCGCATCGCCGCGAATCCTCAACTACGATTGCACAGGCCTTTCAAGAATCATCCGTTCCGGCTGAAAATCATGGCTCCTCCCGTGTCCCTGGATACGGTTGCCCGTTACGGCGGGCTTTTTTTTGCATTCAGGAACGCAGATTCCCATCCTCATGATACCCCAACTGTCTCCTATGCAATAGCGCCCGGCTACATCACGCGAAATCAGAAAGTAAGTACGTAGCAATCCGGCGTCCAATCAATTCGACACCTGCAACCATACAATCGTCGACTGGAAATTGCGCGTGACAGGAGACCGCTGAGCGCGTCAAATATGCGACTCCTGTCCGTTTCTTCCAAACGGACAGGAGAAATTTTTGCGTCCTCGCTCCTAGTCCGGGCCAGGAAATCGCGCGTACGCACGCTTATAGAAATTCGCAATCGCGGCAATGCGCCTAGACCATTGGCGACGGGTCCGTCGATCGAGACGTCGGTAGCCACGGCGAGAGGCAGCCCGAATTGGCTTACGCTGTAAGCTCATGTTAGGCCCCCTTCTTCTCGAACCAAGAACCTATGCGTAGACGTCCGATCCCGCTACGCGGAATAACGACGACTTTCAGGGCCGCTTGACGACAGTCGGCGCGTGCAAATGCTTCTTCAAGAAGCTGATGACGTCGGCGAGCACCGCGGGATGCGAAGCAAGCTCGTCGTGCGACGCGTCGGCCTGATCGATGACTTGAGTCGAAACGCCAGCATTGATCAACGCGATGGCATATTTCTCGGCTTCGCGGCGCAACCGGTCCTGCATTGCCGTAACGATCAAGGCAGGCTGCAACCCGTGGAGTCGCCTCGAGTCGAGAGGCGCTGCATAAGGATGAAAATGTTGGGTTGGACTCGGTAGATAGGCCCGATAGCAGCGCGCGAGTTCGCTCATGTCTTTCGCTTCAACGATCCCACTCTCGGAACCCATGCGTGTCATGCTCGGATCGAGCAATGGCGCAATCAGTACCTGGGCCGAGATGGTCACTTCGCCGCGGTCACGTGCAATGGCCGCGACGCACGTCGCGAGATTGCCGCCTGCGTCGTGACCTGCGATTCCCACTAGCCTGGAGGCAACGCGGTGCGAACCGGTTCCGGAGACCGCCCATTTCAGCGCCCTATATCCGTCTTCAGGTGCGACAGGAAATGGAAACTGTGGTGCCAGCGAATAGCCCACCGATACGACCCAGGCTCGGGTCCGACACGCGACCGTCATAGCCGTGATGCCCGCGTCGTCGAGCGATCCTCCAGTGAATGCACCGCCATGAAAATAGAGCACCACGGGAAAAGCGGCGCTGTCTGATGCTGGTTGATAGCTGCGCAGAATAATAGGTTGCACATAACCGGTAATGCGAATTTCCTCAATAGAGACGTCCGAATTTCGAGTCGATACCATGATCATTTTCTTCCGCATCGGCCCGTACCAACCCAATTTCAATAGCGCAGATTGTGGCGCTTGGGGCGGATTGGATAAATCGTCGTGATGTTTAAACACAATTCAAAGAAGGTAAACAATGCGGCATGCCCGCCGGGCACCTCATTCACGCGATCGAATAACACACTGGACAGTCCTCATATCGATTTCTGATCGCTCGCCGCCTGCTCCGCCAAGGACTTGATGTTGACCAACCAACGTTCTTTGCGTAAATCGCGTGAGCATGCGACTTCGCCAATCAGGCACACTTCAACAGACGTTTCCTCACGGCTAACGCATGTCCCCCGAAACATGGCTGTCGCGAGCGCGACAGCAATGCCGGCGCCTAACATTGAGTGAATAGTGCCGTTCATATCCGCCCAAAGCGGCCGGTTGCGATCCGACTTGGGTTAAGACGACGCAGACGCGTGATGCGATAACGGACTCGTCCATTGTTGACGATGAATGAAAATTCTATTTACTCACGCTAAACCACCGACGCTCTTTATCGCTCTACACTTCATTCGACGACTGTTGGCAACCCGGCAGCGACCGCGCCGCCATGGTGCGATGGTGCCAATTGGCACGAATCGGCCTCTGCGGGACGTTGCCCCATAGGTGATCGAAATCGACGAGCGACGTGGCGAACTCAAGGGAGAGCGTACCAACGTACTCTTCCACTGCTCGAACCATGCCCACAACAACATCGTGGTAGATGTTATCGACATGCTCATGGTATGCGTCGCCGACGTTCCCAAGGAAACGTTGCAGACCATGTCCCTTTCGTCAATCTTTACCCTGTAAGGCCCAACGTTGCAAGCTTACGAGATCACCGAAAACATCGACTACCTGGTTTCCCGCGTACAGTCGCTGCTGAACCACATGGTCACGCGACGCACACTGGCCGAACTTGGCATCACTGGTACGCAAGCCAGCATGCTCTTCATGCTGGCGATCGGCCGCTGCTCGACAGCGACTGAACTTGCGCGTGAATATCGGATCGACACGAGCGCCGTAACGCGACTGCTTGATCGCGTGGAAAAGCGCGCCCTGTTGTCGCGCACGCGTAGCTATCAAGACCGAAGGGTCGTGCGGCTGGAACTCACCGACAGCGGGCGCGAGCTCGCCGAGCGAATGCCAGATATTTTCACCGACGCACTCCAACGCGCGGTGCAGGGTTTCACGCCCGAGGAAGTCGGCTTCCTGAAAAGCATGCTACGCCGGGTTCATACCAATTGCAGCGACGAAGCCGATGAAATCATACCTAGATACTAATAAAGCAATGAATCGTCGTGAAGGAAAACGATGGATTACTGACCGGTGACGATAACCAGCGATACGAAACGGAAACCCGCGATGAATACTCCTTCGCCCTGGCTGAGGGTCGGCATTCGCCCAACAGCCAAAGCCGTTGCAGTGTCCGTGCTAGTGCTCGCGGGATGTGTGAACTACATCGGCATCAAGAGCGACAAGCAGATATCGGTGCCGGCGCAGTACGCGTCAAGCCAAAGCCTGCCTTCCGAAGGCGGCCTCTGGCCCTCGCCGGATTGGGCAGGGCAATTCGGCGACCCGCAACTGCCCCACTTGATCGGCGAAGCGCTGCAAGGCAACCCATCGATGGCCCAAGCCGAGGCACGTATCGCGAAGGCCTCTTCCTACATCGAGTCGTCGAAGTCAGCGCTCTATCCCAAGGCAAACGGTAACTATGCGTGGACTCGCGAACTGTATTCCGAAAACGCGATCGTCCCGCCTCCGTTCGGGGGTACGTGGTACAGCGAGAATAACGTACTGGCCAGTGCCTCGTGGGAACTGGATCTGTGGGGCAAGAACCGCGCACGGCTTGGCCGGGCCGTCTCGCAGGAAAAATCCGCCGAGGCCGACTTGCAGCAAGTCCGCGTGACACTCGCGACTTCCGTCGCCAACTCGTATAACCAGTTAGCGCGACTCTACGAACTGCGCGACATCATAGTGCGGGAAATCCGCGATCGCGTAGACATTAGCCGAATCACCAACGGCCGTGTCGTGGCGGGCCTCGATACCAACGTCGAAAGACAGACTGCGCTAGGTGACATTGCCACGAGTCAGACCAACCTGAGCGATCTCGACGGCCAGATAATTGTAGTGCGCTATCAAATTGGTGCGCTACTCGGCAAGGGTCCGGATCGCGGCCTGCAAATAACGAAGCCGGTACTAACGCGCGGCAACGCCGTGGTGCTGCCGAGTAACCTACCGGCCGATCTGATTTCGCGCCGCCCGGATATCGTTGCCGCACGATGGCAGATCGAAGCGGCGATCCACGACGTCAAGGAAGCCAAGGCGGAGTTCTTCCCGGACATTAACCTCGCGGCCGGTTTCGGCTTCGATGCGTTCGGCTGGGGTCGCTTCCTCACTTCGTCGAGCCGGCAGATTCAGTTCGGTCCGGCACTCCACCTGCCGCTCTTCGACGCCGGCGCCTTACGTTCACAGCTGAAAGGAAGCTACGCGGATTTCGACCTGGATGTCGCGAACTACAACCAGACATTGATCAACGCGCTATCGGACGCGGCAACGCAGATCGCAACCATTCATTCGATTGACCGACAGTCGGATGATGCGCAGCGAGCCCTCAATGCCCAGACGAAAGCCTATGAACTCGCCGTGGTCCGGTACAAGGCTGGTCTCTCCGAACAATTGCAGGTGCTTAGCGCCGATCAGAACCGCCTCGCCGCCGAACAGACAGTGACGAACCTCAGGATGAACCGCCGCGCCCTGCAGATCGGACTTATCAAGGCGCTTGGCGGCGGCTTCGACGCGAAACGCGCCAGTCTCGTCGTGCCGACCGATGTACCAACTTCTTCGACATCCGAGGCGCAGGCAGCTAACTGACACAACGCGCAGAGCCAGAAAGACCGACTGGACAAGCGGCGCAGATTGCAGGAACACGGAGCATATCTATGAGCACGTCACAGCAACCTCCTGCCGGTGCAAAGCCGAAGGGAAACCGCAAGCGCAAGCTCATGATGACTCTCGTGGTCATCGCAATACTTGTCGCGGCGGTAGTCTACGGCGTCTATTACCTCCTCGTCGCACGTTTCCATGAGGACACAGATGACGCCTACGTCAACGGCAACGTTGTGCAGATCACACCGCAAGTAACTGGCACGGTCATCGCCGTCAATGCCGACGACACCCAGACAGTGAAGCAAGGCGAAGCGGTCGTCGTGCTCGACCCAGCCGACGCCCGCATCGCACTTCAGCAGGCTGAAGCCACCCTGGCACAGACAGTGCGCAGAGTACACGGTCTGTATGTCGACGACGACCAATATCGGGCGCAGGTCGCGCAGCGGCAATCAGATCTGTCAAAGACGCAGGATGATCTGCGGCGACGGCTGGCCACCGGAGTGGCCGGTGCCGTCTCGCAAGAGGAAATCTCGCACGCACGTGATGCATTGAAGTCCGCACAGGCTACGCTCGACGCCGCTCAACAACGGCTCGCGTCGAATCGCGCACTAACAACTAACACGACTATCGATAACCACCCCGACGTCCTCGCGGCCGCCGCCAGGGTTCGTGATGCTTACCTGGCCGCCGCGCGCAACACCCTGCCGGCCCCAGTGACGGGCTACGTCGCCAAGCGAACGGTACAGGTCGGTCAACGCGTGTCGCCGGGCAATCCATTGGTCTCGGTTGTGCCACTTCAGCAGATCTGGATCGACGCGAATTTCAAAGAGGGGCAACTCAAACATATGCGGATGGGTCAATCGGTCGAACTGACGGCCGACAAGTACGGTTCGTCGGTCGTGTACCACGGAAGGGTAGTCGGCTTTTCTGCTGGAACAGGGTCCGCGTTTTCACTACTCCCCGCTCAGAACGCGACTGGCAACTGGATCAAGGTCGTACAGCGGCTGCCGGTTCGGATCGCACTCGATCCCAAAGAACTCGAAGAGCACCCGCTCGCAATCGGCCTGTCAACGCTGGTAGACGTCAATATCAAGGACGAAAGCGGTAGCTCGCTCAGTAACGTCCGGAACACTGTCTATCAAACCGACGTATTCGCAAAGTATGGCGATGAAGCCGATGTGGAGATCGCTCGCATTATCGCTGCAAACAGGTAACGGGTCAGCGCATGCATGTAGTCAATGTGAGCAGACGGGTGTCTTTCACGGCAACGGGACGCTTTCAACTGAGATAAACAATGACGAATCAATCAACGCCCCATCCGCCCTTGACCGGCGGCAAGCTCGTTCTCGGTTCGCTCAGTGTGGGTCTCGCGGGCTTCATGACCATCCTGGATTCGTCGATCGCGAACGTTGCCATTCCTACCATTTCGGGCAACCTTGGCGTATCGATTGATGAAGGTACCTGGGTTATCACAGTATTCGCTGCGGCGAACTCAGTGGCGATTCCATTGACCGGGTGGTTGACCCAGCGTCTCGGCCAGGTGAGGCTTTTTGTCGGATCGATACTGTTGTTCGTGCTGTCGTCGTGGCTGTGCGGCATCGCATGGTCATTGCCAGTGCTACTGGTGGCGCGCGTGCTGCAAGGCGTGGTAGCCGGACCACTAATTCCTATGTCGCAAGCGCTACTGCTCAGCTCCTGGCCAAAAGAAAAGTCTTCGTTTGCGCTGTCAATATTCTCCATGATCGCCGTCACAGGCCCAATTGTCGGACCCGCGCTCGGTGGCTGGGTCACAGATAGCTATAGCTGGTCGTGGATCTTCTATATCAACATCCCTGTCGGCATATTCGCCGCAGGCGCAGTCTGGAGTCTCTATCGCGAGCGCGACACGCCGACCAGGAAACTGCCCGTTGATACCGTCGGCTTGCTGCTGCTGATCACCTGGGTGGCGTCGCTGCAGGTGATGCTCGACAAGGGCAAGGATCTCGACTGGTTTACGTCGACAACGATCATCGTGTTGACAGTCGTCGCACTGATTAGCTTAGCGTTCTTCGTCGTATGGGAACTCACGGAGACGAGTCCTATCGTCGATCTGACACTGTTCCGGCAAAGAAACTTTCTCGGCGGTACGATATCGATCGCGATTGCCTATGCGATATTTTTCGGCACGCTGGTGTTGCTTCCACAGTGGATGCAAACCTACCTCGGCTACCGCGCGCTCGACTCGGGTCTCGCCACGGCGCCGATTGGAGTATTCGCATTGATCGGCGCGCCAATCATGGGAAAGATCCTGCCGCGTACCGATGCACGTATCCTTGGGACTTTTGCGTTCATCGGTTTCGCAGGTGTCTACTACATGCGGTCGTTTTTCATTACCGGGATCGATATTGAGCATATCATCTTTCCGACGCTGCTCCAGGGCATTCCGATGGCCCTGTTTTTCGCGCCCTTGACGGTGATCATCCTGTCGGGCCAGCCGCCTGAGAAGGTACCCGCGGCGGCCGGTCTTTCGACTTTCGCACGGGTATTTGGCGGTGGCGTTGGCACGTCGCTCGCGAACGTCGCATGGAACAACCGCACGATTCTGCATCACGAGATACTGACGCAGCAGACCAGTCCCACCAACCCGTTGTTTAATCAGCAACTGGACGCCTACCACTCCCTCTTGGGGCTCGATACGGCATCATCATATGCGCTGTTCAATAGCCTTGTCGACAGAGAGGCTGCCATGATGGGTCTAAACGATGTCTTCTATGCGTCGGCCATCATCATGATCGTGATCATTCCGCTGATCTGGATCACGAAGCCAGGTGGAGCTGGCGGGGACGGCGCGGCGGCTGCAAGCGCTGCACATTGAGTATTGATGGGCGCCAACCTACGTATCCATCACCGAGGCACAGGCGATCCAGCAGGCTTTTCCAGGTCGTCTGAAAAATTGGCCCGCGGCCGCCCCCTCTGGTCTTAATACTGTAGTTGAATATAGTCTTGGCATGGCTCCTACCCAATCCTCGCCACCGCCGATACGGAAGCCGTGGCCTGCCGGATGGGTACGGACAGGGGCGCAGCCCGTTGCCGATTGATCAGGGTAAGAGCAGATACCGCAATAGTTGAAATCTCAATCTTCGGGTCGCTGAAATTGTGCCGGCACCTGCATCTCCCGGAAATCTCGCCGTTGCACTAGTTGCCCAAGGCGGCGTTGATACGCCGCCGTATCGACTGGATCAATCGAGGAGGTGCGGATTGTCGAACAGCGACACCGCTCGGTTCCCCTGTCTTTGATAAAACGTTCCAACTCCGTAAACATCACAGGATCGTCAATCGCCGCCGGGATCTAGACGTTCCTCCCGTAGGCGATCTGAAGAAAAAACGACCGACAAACTCACCCGAATATACTCTGATCCTCTCCACTACGAAAGCTGCCCGCTTAGAAGGCTCTGTCCCCTGATGCTTAACAGACACCGAAAATAAGTGATGCCCGCATTTCAAAGGTTCTTCAGCTCCCGCTATACATGTTGCAGAAGCTGACCGGACCCGTACAGCCGGGAACCTGCGCTGCCGGTGCGCGTCCCACGTTGTATCCACCGCGAATCACCACGTCGGGCGACGACGGTGCGGACGAGTCGGCTGTCTGATCGCTATAAGCTGAAACACCCGAAGCGGTCGTTCCCGGGCTCTGGTCGGCCTGTGCGTTAGCCATACCAGCCATCGTAATCCCAACAACCAAAACACCACCGGTTGTAAGATACTTGAACAATTGTGCCATCTTCATGACTTTCTCCTTGTACGGATGCATTCCGTAATAGGAAGACTATCAATCTGTCCGCTCCCAAAATATCTCCGTCTTGCTACGAAATAGTTTCGCTTCCAACACAAATTGAAATTTGATCGAATTGAGATTGTTGCGCGCCGGCCGCCGCGCCGCTGCAGTCATGAGCCCGATCCAATCCGCGAGGATGAACGGCCACGACCCCTACGCCTATCTCAGGGACGCTCTCACACGGTTACCTACGCAGCCGGCAAGTCAACTCGAAGAGCTTCTGCCTCATCGCTGGCAGTCGCTCCGTCAGGTGTGAGACATTGGATGATCCTCGCAAACGCAACAACCGACGCTCACTTCGGCGAGAGTCGCCATTGCGTCGATGCGAATGCACAGAGTTCGCCATGTGTCTGGGAAGACATACGGTAGGAAACAGCAGTTGAAAATACCTTACGATACGCGAGTCCATATATAGGACGGATCAGCTCGACCTCTTGTCCCTCATCGCTCGCGGCCATTCCATATTCCCGGGTGCGGCAAATCATGCCGTCATTCGTCGTGGTTTCCGCGTAAGGTGGGTTGGCGTCATGCAAGATGAACCCGAGCGCCAAACCGGTAAATGGTAGCGTCACCACAGTCAGGATGAGTGGTGCAATGAAAGTTGAGCCGACTATGATCCCCAAGAGCTTTGGGCGGATCGTAAAGCTTGCGAGTGAGAAGTAGCAATACGCTATTGCCACGACCAAGACTGCACCGAGATTCATCATGCGGGATGCAAAAAAAAGCCCATGCCAAACACACGCCGCTGTCAGAAGAACGACTATCAACGAAAAAATGTATCGTCCCGGTCGCAAGCCTTCGCTGCCGCGATTCTTCGATGCGCGCGTGATCACCGCAGCGAGAATGGCCGTGACGACTGCGACGCCAACTAGTAGACAGGCCACCATGGCTATGAAGCTCATCGCGATAATTGATAGTCTCAATGCCTCGAATTATGTCGTATCTGCCCCGCCTCACCAGCGTGTTGTCGATCAATGCGTCAAGACGGGTTTGCCGGGCGCTTACGGGTGAGCGGCGCGTTTTGGAGCCGTTCGTCGACTCACATTTTGAAGCCAGGCGTTCCTTGACTGGATACGACTCGCCATCCGGCATCGCCTTAAAAGTCGCAAGCAGATTGCCCACATAGCGGCTAATCATCAGATTCGCGGACGCCTCGCCCGAAACGGTCCACCCGCCCCGTCTGCAGCTAACCGCAAGTGGGGACGGCTCGCCCCGATATAGAAGACCTAGTACGGTGGCTAGGCTCCGCCATGCAGCGGTCTCGCGCGAGCGGAAATTATATTTGTGCCGAATATGAAAGTCGTGAGAGATTCGACTCGGGGACGAGACATACGTACATGCTTTGATTGCAGTTGTTGTTCTCGGCGCGCCTGCTTACCTAGCCAACGCTCGCAGCCGATCTGATACTGCATGGCCGCCATTTCTTCGGCTGCGCTGGCGATATGTCTGTTGCTGCCCCGAGAAACTCGAAGCCAGGTTCTGCATGCGGTCGCCGTCAAACCAGTCATTTTATCAAGAGCTGTGGCCTCCGCCAAACTTGGGGCTGTTTGCTTCAACGAACTTAGAGCGGCTCACAATGTCATTCAGCAACGATTGAGCGGACATAACGTCTCGTGTCGAATGTCCTTGTTTAACGCGTTCGAGAGTTTCGCCGATGAGCTCTTCTGCCTCGTTAAATTGCCTTCGACAATATTGGCTCCGTGCCAAACTCGTCGCTGCCCTCAACTCCCAGGCAAAGGCCCCTTGTCGTTTTGAAACTCTGCGAGCGGCATTAAACATCCGTTCGGCATCTCCACGGCTTTTTACGTCGTCGCGCAACAGGCTCTCTCCGATGGCTCGGAAAATCTCTGCCGTGCTCCATCCGGCTTTGCCACTTTTCGCTCTTTCTATCGCGAGTGGCGTCAAATAACCATCACTGACGGTGGCGAGCAGCTCATGAGACGCAGGGGAGAGTAAGTCAACTTGTTTTTGCGACAAATCTTGGAACGGATGCCGTCCGAGTACGGCGTACGCATAGCATTGTGCTTCACCTCGACAGTTGAGGAGTCGGAACTCATGCGAAATTGCCTCTAGCATTTGCAGAAACCGTACGACGCTGTCAATATCGCCACGCCAACAAGCTACCGGACATGCGCCTAACGCGAGTGAGCACCCAATGGACAATTTATGGTCGATTTCAAGGGCTCGTTCCAAGCTTGCTGACGCAACCGTCAAGGCATCATCCGCGTCTCCTACTAGCCAAAGAAGACGTGCCTGAATAGCCATGACAGTCGCGCGATGATCGTAGCGAGTACGGTCTTGATGCTCAGGTCCCTGACCGTACGCTGGGGCGACAGTTAAGGCTTGACGCGTGTGCATTATCGCTTGATTGAAGCAACCAGATTGTCCGTCTACGAGCGCTTGCAGACGATGAAGTAAGGGCTCCTGTGCCGGATAAGATTCTACGTGCTTTGCCATCTTTTTTGTTAGCAATGCCGCTTGATTGTATTGCCCTGCCATGACAGTTGTACAAATTGTTCCGTATAGCGCCTGTATCTGACGGCCAACATCGCCGTAATGTTTCGCCAGTTCAAGTACAGACTTGTATGTGCTTGTGGCCTCCCCCCGGCGCAAAGATTGTGTCTGGTAGTCGGCGCTCGCCAGTGCGAGCAGGAGGCGAAACTCGGAATCGGGATCCGATTTATGGTGATGTGATAAAGCAGAGAGCGCCTTATCTATGTACACACGATATTCGTCGAAAAGAGAAAGCGTATAGAAGAGCGGCGCAGAACTCCAGGTTAGCCTGATTCCCAGCTGGAAGTCCCCTTGTTCGCGCATTGACCAGGCCAGTGCACTGCGGACTTCATCGATCATTCGAGGTTCGTAGGCAAGGGGGGAGAGCCTCGAGCTTTCTGCGACGTATGTTTCGGGTTCTGTATAGACCGAGCAGACGAATTCCGCGTGCATTCGAGCAAGATGGTGGTACTCGCCATTAACCCACAATTCTTCGATTAGGTAGGCTCTCGTGCTATTCAATAGATAAAAAACTACCGTCGAGCCATTCACATCTGACATCAGCAATGACTTGTCGACCAAGCTTGCCAGACGCCCTTCTGTTTCGCCGAAATCCACCAGGTTCTCGCCAAGCACTGCCACCGCTTGCGCCATTGAGAACTGGCTTTTGAAAATTGCGATGCGCCTCAAGGTCGCCTTCTCTAGTTCCGTTAGCGTTTCGTAACTCCAGTCAATCATTGCACGCAACGTTTGATGGCGCGGAGATGCTGTACGCTTACCTTGTGACAGAATTTCAAAACGGTGATGTAAGTTATCGCGTAGTCCCTTTGCTCCAAATGACTGGATGCGCGATGCAGCCATTTCGATGGCCAGCGGGAGGCCATCAAGGGCAATACAAATTTGACAGATATCGCTGACATTCTCCGTTTCCAGCTGGAACTCGCTGTGGCAAGCGGCGGCACGTTCACTGAATAGCTTGACAGATGGCCACCGCGTTGCCTCGTCCGGATCGTTGATCGCCGATCTGTCCGGAACAGGAAGAGGACGGAGACGATAGATCCATTCTCTTGAAGTGCGAAGTGGCTCGCGACTCGTCGTTAAAATCGTCAGCCCGCTGGCCGTTCTGAGAAGCGTTTCGACGACCACGGCAATAGACTCAGCGACGGATTCGCAGCTGTCTATAAACAAAATCTTTCTTTTTCCCGACAGTGCTTTCACAACCGCTTCCAGCGGCGACTCGTACACTGCCATGATTCCTAAAGCAGACGCGATGGTTGTCGGTATGAGAGTAGGCTCAGTAATCGTGGAGAGGTCGACTGAAGACGCATCAATTCCGGATTTGGCGCAGAGAGTACGTATCGCTACTAATGCAGCCGTAGTTTTGCCGACACCGCCAGGCCCCACGATTGTGACGTGTCTGTTCGTTTCGAGCAGTTTGACTATTGAAAGAATGTCTGCACGACGACCGGTGATACCTCCAAAGTCGTCGTCGCCGTTCGAGGCCGACTCGTTAATGTCATTGGACAGAGGGCTTGCATCTGCGCTGGATTCTTCATAGGAAACTTCGCCAACGAAGCAGTAACCACGACCCGGTACAGACTTGATGAGGCGCAAATCGCTACTGTAGCTGCCAAGCACCTTTCGCAAGGCAGCAATCTGCCCACGCAAATTGACGCCTTCGACGGAGATATTTGGCCACACAAGCTCGCTAAATTCACGGTGGGAAATGACTTCGGTCGGGCGACTGACGAGAGTGACCAAGATGTCAAAAGCGCGGTCGCCGAGGTTCACCTTCTCCGCACCTACAAAAATGGCGCGCTCGCTCGGTACAAGCCTGAAGGGTCCGAATAAAATAATACGATCGGCTTGCGATAGATTATTTGGGTCCATGCTGATAAATGGCACTAGGCTGTACGGTTGCTTGAAGAATAGCACTTGCGAAACCGTACAGAACATCTCGAACGTCACAATGGGTACGTAAAACCCTGTGCGAAATCCATCGCGACAACCACTGAAAGCATGATGCAAGCAATCCTCAGGCGATCATGCCTATCCTCAACTCGCTCGCCGGATTCCAATCCGCGCCAGCCAAGTTGGATACTGAACTCGATGAGATGCCACAAGCCGTGCAGCGTGATCGACGCAGGAGCGCGCCCCGAATCCTGGTCGCCTACTAGCAGAACGATTTTGCAATCGCTATGTCACGCCTCGCGCTGACGGGAAAATCGACTGTCGTTTCCGCGCGGTCGACAGCGAGGAAGAGGTATGGCCGTTTGCCAAGAATATCCATATAGGTCTCGCCGACTCACCACGACTGCCCCCAAGTCGCGGCCCATCGGTTTCATCGCCTGACTAGCTCCGGTGCGCAGCGCCTCACCCAGCAGCGATGCTGATCACCAGAACTTGCGCCAGTCGCAAGGTGGAGTCGATCCGGGGCGACTTGCCACTTGGGCCTGGCGAATCGGCGTTTCGCATCCGTTCATCTACAGCCGTGCATTGGCATTAACTTGGTATCCGAATTTGGAACGCCTACCCGATTGCCCGGCGAAGCCAAGTAGCCGTTAAGTGCGCGTCCGTCTGGACGGGCGAAGCATAATTGTCCCCTGGTAATCCACGATCGTTGCTCCGTTGGTGCATGCCGCGTCGGCACATGCGTCGAGAGTGGACCCCCCGGCAACGTCATCGCACCCTGCTGCACTGAAAATTCTGAAATCTTCTGGTATCAGGACGTGGTGTCATCGGCGCGCAATGCGATCGAATCGAAAGATTCATCGGGCACCTGCAACGCAGATCTCACCAGATCGCCCGTAGCCGGCGACTTTCTCGTGAATTTCCATAGCCGCTCCAGACTACCCTTGCAACGCGCCTCCCACGCCACGAACCCTCTAAGCCGCCCGACGTACAAAGCATTCAGGAGCATGCGCTCTGCCGAGCGCAATATAGCGTCGGATTTCCCTCGTAGAAGCATAACCTCCGCTTCCGCCCGCCGCAGCTCTACCCAGGAAAAGAGATCTCGCGCAATTGCTGCCTTTGCGATTGCGCGAGCAAGCAAACTGTCTGCATCTTGGGGTCTACCAGTTCTAGCCAATGCAATGGCGGTTTCAGCGAGAAACGCCGTCAATACGACGCAATACTGCGCGTCGCCAATTTCATCCAACGAAGGAGCGATGCTAAGATCATAAGATTCGATCTGCCCCAATCGCAGTGCGATCAAACCTCGCCACATTTCCGCACGTGCCTTCCACGTCGACTCGCCGTGTCGCCGGGTAGCGTCCGAGAGCATCTGCACCGCGCGGTCGAGCCCCGCATCGTCGTTACGCAGCAATGCCGTCAGACACAATGCCTCACTCAACGCATAGCAAATTGACGGCGCGTGATCGAGCGCCCGCGCGTCTTCGAGCGCTCGCTGCGCCATCAACTCCGCCTCTTCGTGGCAGCCTAGAAAGGCCAATGTCTGAGCGAGCACGGAGCGCGTCATACTGTGCTCGTCATAGAGGAACCTGATACGCTCAGCGCGACTGGCACGCGCCTGCGGTATGGAGATCGAGTTCAATTCTCCGAGCGCTTCATTGAGTTGTCCAGTACACAGATGTGCTATTCCAGACATCCTATGAGCCGCCATTCGGTCGCCGGGCCAGCGGGATTTCTCCGCGACTTCTGAAAACTGTGACGCAAGCGAAAGCGCTTCTGCATACTTCCCATTCAAGTACGCATGACTCCAGCAACCCCACAAGCCTCGCAGTTGATATTCGACGTCACCGGTCGGCCCTGCGAGCGCCAACGCTGCGGCGAATGCTTCGCAAGTCTCAGCGCCCGCACTCTGGAACAACAGACACGCGCCGCGCGCCGCCTGCAGCTTCATTTCCCATTCGACAACAGGGAAATTGCGCCGGGCGTGGACGTCAAGCCGCGATAACACCTCAAGAGCCATGTTTGCGTGGCGAAGACATTCCTCGATCAGTGCAAATTGCATGGACGGTGCGATACTGACCACTGCGAGCTCAATCGCGATTACCGCTGTCTCGTCATTTGAAAAACTCCATTTGGTAGCCGCTCGCAGATCGTCGAGATACAGCCCGAACGTTCGGGTCCAGTCGAGCTCTAGTCGTTCATTGGCAAACTTTTCTGCAGTTCGGAAAATGTCCAGAACAAGGTGCGCATGGCGAACTAACCAGGCGTGACTTGTGCCGCTTTCGACGAGACGGTCATACGCATAGGCGCGGATCGTATCGAGTAGCCGGTAATGCATCTGGGGCAGACTTGGAACCGCGCACACCAGCGATTTGTCGACGAGTTCGGCGATCGCGGTCGTCACTTCACATTGCGGCATGTCGGCGCCTTCGATCAACCGCTGCGCCGAGTCCAGGGTGAAGGCCCCCGCAAACAGACTGAGCCGGATCAACACCGTCTGCAGCAGCGGTGACAGAAGCGTGTAGCTCCAGTCCACCGTCGCGCGCAAAGTTTGTTGGCGCGGAAGGGCAGTCCGCGCCCCGTTTCGTAATATCTGAAAGCGGTCATCGAGATGGTCGGCCACACCCTGAATTCCAAGGGTTGCGGTGCATGCCGCAGCCAGCTCGATCGCCAAGGGGATGCCGTCCAATTGTCTGCAGATACGCGTGATGAGCGGTATGTATGCGCCGATTTCTGCGTCCGAAACCAAGCTGATCCGTTCCAGGAATAGCTGGATTGCGCCGAAGCATCTCGCGTCTTCCACGTCGTGATGCGAGGGCATGTCGAGCGACGGTACGTGATATACGCGCTCGCCCGCGATTCTCAGCGCTTCCCGGCTCGTGGCGATCACTATCGAGGCCGGTGTCACCTGCAGCAGCGTCTCAACGAGCTGAGCCGCGCTTTCGATCAGATGTTCGCAGTTGTCAATGACAATAAGGAGCCGTCGATCATGGAGGCTGGGCGCAATTTTTTCGAGATCTTGCGTTCCATCACCCGGCGAAAAACCGAATGCGGCTGCTACAGTGGCCGGAAGGTAGTCAACCGACGCGGTTGCCGCCAATTCCACGAGAACAGCGCCGTCGGCAAAGGTTGATGACGCCTGGCGGGCCGCTTCGATCGCGAGCCGGGTTTTGCCGACGCCGCCTACGCCGACGAGCGTCACGAGGCGTCGCGACCGGATGAGATCTGCGACCTCGGCGAGTTGCGTTTCACGCCCGATGAGACGTGATAAGTGAACAGGAAGCCCCTTGCCTCGCAATGCGGGCACGCTTGTCGGCGCCATGCTCGCACGATCTGGAGCGGGCGACTCATCAATGTCTAACTCTCCGACGAACTGATAGCCCCGCCCGGCAATGGTCCGGACCACGTCGCGGTCGCTTTGTAGCGCGCGTCGCAGTAGCGATACCTGACCTTCCAGGGTGTTTTCGCCGACGACTCTTCGCGGCCAAACCACCTCCATGATTTGCTCTTTGCTAACGACCGTGCCGCGCTGCTCGATGAGCAACATGAGAAGGTCGAAAGCACGCCCTCCAACGCGGAGGGGCACACCGTTATGACTCAACTCGCGACGCCCGGGGTTAAAGGTTGTCGCGCCGAAGTGGAACAGGATAGCAGGCTGAGACGGCACGACCATGATGCATCCTCAGGGCAGCGCGGATCATGAAAAGTCTAGCCCTTCATTCGATGCCCGACTAGCTATTTATCTTGCCCCAATAACATCGGCGTACAAAAAGCGGTTACAGGAAGCGTGGCTCATTAATTAAGCGTACCGTACGACTTCAAAGACAGCTTCGTCAACGAAGGTATGGGCCGATTAAGACCCAAGCGGAATTCAGGTCGATGCAACAGCGAAACGCCGCCTTCCCACAGTCTGAACGGCGAGCCGGTCCGCGCAGCATACTGCCGCCTACTCGACGAACTATCTGATTGATCTGCAGACTGGGATCATTGTAGCCGTCGAAGCAACGCCCGCGACCCGATCACACGAAGTGGACTCGACCAGGACGATGTTTGATTGGGTGGAGCGGCTGTTTGACCTAAAGCCTCAACAGCTCATCGGCGACACGGCGCACGGCTCCGCAACGTTGCTTGACTGGATGGTCATGCAGACGGAGATTGCCCCATGTTCTGGTTTGGGACACTACCACACGCAGGGACAACACATTATCCAGTAGAGAGTTCTATTGGAACAAGCTGGCCAAACGAATATCGCTGTCCTGCGGGACGTACGTTACGCAATGATGCGCCGGTTGTTCGATGAAGGATCGCTGCCGTTCGAATACGTCCATCCGCAAGAGCACCCGCTGCATTTGCGAAGCAGCCCGCGACGACGCCAGACGCATTGCGACAACGGCGGAATACAGGCAATCTTGTCGCGCGCGAAAGAAGATGGAAATACTCTTTGCTCACCTCAAACGTATCCTCAAACTTCGACACTTACGACTGCGTGGGCCGACAAGTGTCCATGACGAGTTCCTGCTGGTATAGCCACAGAACCGATCTTGCCAGCACCATACGAACCCTTCGAATTCTCTCTTGCGGTCCCACTGCGCCATGACGCCGCGCTCTGAAGCATAAAATTTCAGGCCGTTTCAGCGCAACGGGATGCGACTTCTCGACACAATCTTGACGTCAAAACCCAGAATCGCCGGTGAAGCCCGAACGCATCTCCACCGCGCGAGGCGTTCACGGCGTATCGTCGAGTTGCCGAACAGCACGCACTCGGCTAACACGCACCATGCAAGGATCTGGAGGCATTCCTGAATCGGAGTACTCATCACGCGCTTCCACGAACGCCGGCGTACGAATCATCAGCTTCTGCTGTGGGTTGGTGCAGTAACGGCAACGCGTTAGGAGATTGCTTAGCTGATCGTGGACCAAAGGGAAACGTTGCGGTTGACGCGTTCCCTCACCTTCTCGCGCACCCGTGTCCATCGGAGCGAATTTTCAGCCCACTTGTTCAGTCCATTGTACTGATGGTATTCGACGCTATACGTTAGAACCCAGCACCCCACAGCCAGCACTTCCGTCTATTGTCTACCTAAATGACTGCGGTGGGGTTGCAAGGATTGATGACAGGTTCCGCGGAGATTTGGCAGAACCGGCGCAGCGCTGCTGTTCAGTTGAGTGCCATATTAATGCAGCCTAAACTACGGAATGAATTCAACATAGACATGCCACACAACCTGAATGTGTTCGCTCGTGTCGTTGACACGGGAGGTTTTTGCGAAGGCGATTTCACGGAGCCGAGCGCGTTTCATCGAGCCATTTCGCAAATGAACGAGCTTCAGTCCGGGCGCATTTCGCCGCGACTTGCGTGACGGCAAGCCAGCATGTGTCCTCAAGGGAACTGTCCGACCGGGCGCACCGGGTGGTTGAGCGCGAATTGATCCTGTCAGCATGCGATACATAATTTATGTCGCTTATCCGACTTACTACTCGGCTGCCATAAGCGCGGCATGCCTTCGCGCGTGACGAGGCGCGCCGTAGATCGCACGTGCCCGGTCAAGATCGCATTGATGGACACGACCGTGGCGATTCTGGGCTTTGACGCCGCGACTGTGCCGAGGAGCCGCTTACATTCATTTACGCCTCCGTCGCTTCCACATGGTCCGACCGAGGAAGGTGAAAGTTCGATCCCACGCTTTCTCCGCCCAGACCTGATCGAATTGCTCACGGGATATGCGCTCGGGGCCGACCGCCGTATCGTTCGCGAATGCGTGATAGGCGAGGTATCGATGGAAGTGAACATCCACGCCGGCGTCGCGCAATCGCAACTCCAACTCGTTGACCGTGTCGATAGCGAAGAACGCGTCCTGAAGTGCCCAGTGGCCGATAACTGGGGCTTTAATTTTCGCCGCGTCGATGTACTCGAGCGGCGGAAAACCATACCAGACGACGCCTGCGGAGAGCAGAGAGTGATGGCACAGTGCAAGCAGTGTCAGCGCTCCCCCCATGCAGTAGCCCATCGCGGCTATCCGGTCCGACTTCGTTCCGAGATACTGCAGCGCCCCAGCGACGTCCTGCGAAGTAACTTCGGCGAAATCGAGACTATTCATCAGATGATTTGCCTCTTCCTCTTCTACAGTCACCTTTCCTCGATAGAGATCGGGAACGAGCGCGAAATAGCCGGCGCTCGCAAGCCGATCCGCGACTCCTCGTATCTGGTCATTGAGCCCCCACCATTCCTGAAGAACGAGTACCGCAGGTGCGCCGGTCTGATCGTCCGGTGCGGCCAGGTAGCCGTCTAGCTCGTGTCCATCCGGTCGCTTAAAACCGACCATTGTCCCGCGATATTTCATGATCATTGCTCCTCGGACGCATGACGGCCAGGTGGCACATGCGTCAAGAGTAGCGGCCCAGCGATGTCATCGCGTCCTGTGGCGCTGAAAAGTCCTGAAATCTTTTGTTTCAGACCGTGGCATCGTCGGTGTGCGGTGAGACCGCACGAGATGATTTGAGGAGTTCGTATGGCGCTCGCAAGATCGATTCTGCCAGGTCGAATCTGCATCGCCGTTACACAGCAACGCCATTGGAGGCAATGCCTCGCTCAACACGCGGCAGATCGACAAGGTGCGGTCGAGCGGGTGCGCGTCCTCGAGTGCTAGGTGCGCTATCAAATCGGCCTCGCCGTGGCAGTCAAGAAAAGCCAATGTCTGCGCAAGCAAAGAGCGCGTCGAGCCCGCAGGGGAAATCACTCTGGCGTGGGCTGGAAGCCGCGCTAACGCCTCAAGAACTGTATGCACGCGGTTAAGAAATTGCTCGACCAGTGTGAGTTGCACGGACGGCACGATATCGGCCACGGCGAACTCGATCGCAATCACCGCTGTTTCGTCGGTTGAGTGGTTCCATTCGACAGCCGCGCGCAGGTCGTCCCGTAAAGCCCGGACGTGCAGGTTCATTCGATTTCTGCGCCCTTTTGGCCAACGTATCGGTATGACACGCTGAAATACCGTCTATGACAGTAGCCGCAACGTTCCTTCTGCCAACCTTCTTGCGTGAGATCGATCAACACTGAGCAAATCTACGAGCGGCTTCCTGATCGCTGGCCAGTGTCACCGGCATCGTATCCTTCAGATAATCGACCAACGTGCGAATCTTTGCGTCCACATATCGTCGCGAGGCATACATCGCGTACAGACCCATCTCCTGCGATTTGTATTCGGGTAGTACCCATGCAAGTTCACCGTCGGACAACCCGCTGATCGCCGAGTAAATTGGAATCAAGCCGATTCCCAACCCTTCCCGTACTCCGGTTGCGAGAGCCTCGGGTGTATTGACTTCAAGCGAGGCCGGGCGGAGTTGCACGCACTCCTTTCCTTTTGGCCCATCGAAGGTCCACACGTTCATTGGAAATTCAGGTGTGTTCAGGTGGATACACGTGTGCCCCACGAGATCGTCTGGGTTATGCGGAATACCGTGTGCCTCGATGTAACTGCGTGACGCGCAAACGATGCTGAAGGCACTGCCGAATTTCTGTGAAATGAGCTCAGAATCTACCAGCGCCAACGTACCGACGATCGCAACATCGCAACCGTCTTCGATGAAATCCGGCATGCCATTGGCAAGCGTCAACTGAACTTTGACATCCGGATATTGCTTCTGATACGCGCCGATCGCCTTTATAAGGTAGTGTTGTCCAAACCCGACTGGTGAGCGAACCTTCAGTTTCCCAAAGGGACGCGCGTGTGCGTTACCCGCTTCCGCCTCAGCCACTTCGACATAGGCGAGGATCTGCATGCAATGCTCGTAATATCGCTCACCAGCTTCGGTCAGCGCGATGCGGCGCGTGGTCCTGTTGAGCAACCGGGTTCGGAGGTGCGTCTCCAGATCCGAAACGGCGCGCGAGGTCTGGCCGGGAGTGCCATCCATGCGGTTTGCCGCCATAGTGAAGCTTCCAGCTTCGACGACGCGCACAAAGACGCGCATATTATTCAGTATGTCCATGCCGTGCTCCAGATGGGAGTCCAAATCGCGAAGACACTACCTCCAGCTACCGCAAGATTATAGATACGCAGATCATTTTTCGCGAATCCCCTAATCTCTTCCACTGCCAAGCAAGTTGCTGCCTTCAATAGACAGCCAGACCGCCTTGAAATACTCCCAGCACCGACTACCTGTGCCGCCCGTTCCTGTCGCCCTCCCGCCTGTCGCTCCGTTGCGCCCCAAGTAACGCCGAGGCATCAGACCAGAATATTTCAGGATTTTTCAGCGTAACAGGAGGCAATGATGTTGCCGGGCCACTACTCTTGACGCATGTGCCGCCTGACAGGCATGCGTCAGCGGAGCAACGCTCATGAATCACGCTGTAGCGATGGTCGGCTTTCAGCATCTAAACGGACGCTCACTCGCCCGGTTCATGGCGGTTCCGGACGACCCACAGGGCACGCCCGTACACCGAACATAGGCGCTATCAGCAGGAACGCTTTCCGCATCGCGCAAACCACCTATCGCGGAGGAAACCGCCCTATCAAAATTCATGTCGACATCCCATCAACTGCCAATAGGACTCTGCGCATGGAGACAAAACCAACACTGCACGAACGAATTTTCGACCGCTCCGTCACCCAGATCATGGCGGGGGTACAGCGGTTTAGCTATCGGGATCTGTCGGAAATGGTTAGTGCCAAGACTTCGAGGATTCGTTACTACTTCCTGCCCAAGAACGCCTCGCGTTGGAGGCTAGATTTCTGCACGCTACCAATAGCCCCTGAAGGAGTTCGGCTATGTCTATCGAGAGAGTTCTTCATCGCGCCGACGCTCGAGCGACCGGAGGCGGCGACGGTCACACCGTCGTGCCTGGAAACAAGCTCGATTTCAACCTGACTCCGCCACGTAAGCTTGGGGGCGCACGTGGCGAAGGAACCAATCCCGAACAACTTTTTGCCGCAGGCTACAGTGCGTGCTTTATCGGTGCAATGAAGTTTGTCGCAGCGCGAAACGGAATCGCAATCCCGGCTGAAGTTTCCGTCGTCGATAGCGTAGGTATCGGATCTATTCCGACCGGTCTTGGTATCGAGGTTTCCTTTGGAACAGACTGCGAGCGAGTTTCGCGAATTCGTCGGAAATGACATTACGTAGTGCAGACGACTGCAGCGGCCTCCACTGCTTCCTGCAAATCGCGCAAGCGATACGAGCATCTCATGCGCGAACCGGACCCAATCTTCGGCGGGAACATCTCCCAAGGGATCCAAGACTGAGGCAGGAATGGTATGCCGGTCGGCACGGTACGACCGTCCAACAGTTTTCGCTCAGAATGCCGGCTCCGCCGAAGCGAGGGCAGTCGTAACAGCAGTTGGAGCGGTGTCTACGATTCGTCATCGAGTACATGTTAAGCCCTGTCCTCTTCGACAACGAGACAACGAGACAACGAGACAACGAATAAATTAGCGGAGCGCGATTCCGGTTAAAACCCCCTTCGGCTCATTTTGTTGGAGTTTCATTTCTGAAAGGCATGCCGACATGGAACAAGTCAATCCGTGGAGCCAGGTGGTCTCACTTTTGTCGCTTCTCTCCAGCGGCGACGATATCGCTAGTGGAGCGTCATTGCCTGCTGCCTACAGACACGACGCACGCGAAGCATGGATAGGAAAAGCGGCCAAGTCTCATCGGGCTGTGTCGGTTATGGGCCCGGGCAGCAAGATCACGGCAATCGAGCGTCAGGACGCTGTAACCGCGCTGATATCATGGTGTGATCCTACGATGTGTCACTACGCCGACCAAGTCTGGGGTCGGGTCACGGCTCGCAACAGTGGGTATTGTGCATTGACCGGCCAGCGCATCCAGGTAGGAGACACGGTCTTTAGGCCGCGCGCGCGCGGTCGACTACGCCCAGCCAATCGCGACGAGATGATCCTGGCCGCTGCGCTTAACCGCACAGACTGACGCGTCTGCATCATGCGTTGAATTCGCAGTCGAGTGGCTGGCGCGGTCAAATTGTGAGTAAACGGACGAGCAAGAGCGGCGGGAACGACGGCCGAACAAGTCGACAGGTTAGCCGACGCATCGCAGTAACGGCGATCAACCCATTCCCTACACGGAGACCCCCTTCCAGATTCATTCGCGTTTGCCGGCCGGCCCAACAGCGTCATCATCGTAGCCTGCAGGATTTCATCGGACAAGGTCTTTTCATCCAACGCGCGCGCCAGCGTCACTGCAACAACCAAAGCGGCAAGCGCCGATCATCCGCGCGGCGCTCATTGCACACATGCGTCGCCGTGTACTAACGAGTTCGACTCATCGGAGAAGCACGGTGGCCGACGCGGTTCGAATTTCGCATGGCATGCGGCCACTCACCATCGCGGTGAGCAAAAAACAATGTTCGTGCTTCGCGAAAACTCTGATGCGTGATACCTGCCCTCAACTTCATACCTCGGTGCAGAAGCCAGTCGCCGATACAAATACCGAGATTATTTCCCCGGTCTTTTAAAACTTCGCTGCCGGCTTGCCAGGACCGCTCCAAGCAAGCTCGCCGCGCAATTCCTTCTCTTCTTTCAATAGTGTGTCGATGGAATTGATTTCGACAAGACGACCTCGTAGCAGTAGTCTCGATAGATGCGCACGGTCAGACACTGAGTCCGCGTAGAGCACCGAATGAACAAGATGCAACGTAGCCACCATGAAAGTCACGTTCACAACCAATGGCGAATATAGACATATCAACGCAGAAGCAATGAAATTGTTGGTACGCGCGTTGCGCGACTTCTTTCGTTGGACCGGAGCGCACGTCGGCTACGCCACGTCTGAATGCAGCACGCACTTCGATCGACGGTCGGCGACACGATGATGCACGATGCTAAGCGCGCAGGCAGAAGGATGAGGTGCAAATCATGGACGGCAGGAAAGGCGACTGTATGATCGTCCATTGGCGCAGGCATTCAATCAGTTCCACGGCGTTCAATGCGGGTACTGCACACCGATCAGGATTCCAGCCTTGCGCGCCGGGTTCGAAAGGACCCTCGACCTTCGGAAAACAAAGTGAGACATGCGTTGCACGGAAACCTCTGCCTCTCCACCAACTACCAACGAGCTGAAGAGCTATTCCCGCAAGGCGAGCGTTGAGTGCGAAATGTAGCCGAAGCACTTTTAATTGTCAGACGAGCGGCCGACGGCTGCAAGCATGTTCCTGACCGGTTCAAGCATGCGGGCCACTGCCCGCACGCTTGCGCGCTCTGCAACCACAACCCGCGAACTGGCCGGCTACTACCGAGCTGCGCTTCACACGCAATGCGTAAAGCAATCCAGGGGAACAAGCCGCATTTGACCGCAAGTAAAGGCACCACCTTCTCGATGCGCTGAACTGGTGATTGCGGTGCTGAACACACGGATTCGCCAACACGCTGTATCTTTTTTAACCGATCAATGCGCAGCGGCCGCCGCGTCGCTCGCTGCAGCCGATTTCTTCGGCTTTGTTATCCAAATCAGAGGAATGATCAAGACCATGATGAGCGCCGAACCATAGAATACATCGTTCAGGCCCATTACAGCCGCCTGCGCTTGGACCGTATGATCGAACAGCGCGTACGACGCTCCCTTCCCCAATCCCAGCAACGAGTGATATGTATCAATCTGCTGCGTGAACATGGGATTGGTCGGACTGGACTGCTGGGTGAGAATTTCATGGTGAAGGATCGTCCGATTATTCCAGACGACGTTTGCCAGCGACGTGCCAATCCCGCCAAAAAACATCCGGAAGAAGGTTGAGAGGCCGGCTGCCGCCGGCACTTTCTCCGGCGGCTGTCCTGAAAGGATGATAACTGTCAGAGGTGCGAAGAAAAGCGCCATGGGAATGCCCTGAAGCAGCGTCGGCAGAATGATATAGCCTTCGCTCAGGTCCGTATAGAAGAACGATCGCATGTAATACACAGTCGCAAAACCAAGGAAGGCGCATGTACCGATGATCCGCGCGTCAGAGCGCGGCAGAATCTTGCCCATGATCGGAGCCCCAATGACGGCAAAGATTCCAAGCGGCGCCGTCGCGAGCCCCGCGTCCACGGCCCGATAGCCGAGATATTCCTGCATCCATTGAGGCAACAACACCAAGGTGCCGAAGAAGATGCCGTACGCCACGGCGATCGACACCGTCCCACCGAGGAAGTTACGCTGTTTGAAAAGTGTCAGATCGACAATTGGACTTTTGTCCGTTAATTCCCAGATGACGAAGAGTACCAGGCCAACAGCTGCAATAATAGTCAGGATGACTATTGTATTTGACGAGAACCAATCGAGATCCTTACCTTTGTCTAGCATAACCTGAAGAGATGCGACCCAGATGATAAGCAATCCGAGGCCGACTTTGTCGACTGGGAGTTTCTTTGTTGGAGTATCGCGATCCCGGTAAAGCATCCAAACCATTCCCGCAGAAAGCAATCCGACCGGAATATTGATGTAAAAGATCCACGACCAACTGTAGCTGTCTGTCACCCATCCGCCCAGTGCTGGCCCAACAATTGGTCCGGTGACGACGATCATCGAGAACAATGCTAGCGCTAGAGCCGACTTAGCCCTTGGCCATGAGCTAAGCAATAGCGCCTGTGACATCGGAATCAGGGGGCCGGCCACTGCGCCCTGCAAGACGCGAGCGAACAATAGAATCGGCAGCGAAGGTGCGATTCCACAAAGGAAAGACGCCACGACGAACAAAAGGATCGAGCCGATAAAGAGACGGACCTGACCCAAACGTTGCGTCAACCATCCGGTCAGCGGAATCGCCACCGAGTTGGCGGCGGCAAATACCGTAATAACCCATGTACCCTCGTCGCCCGACACGCCGAGATTGCCTGAGATCGTTGGAATCGCTACGTTGGCGATCGACGAGTCGAGCACCGTCATAAAACCTGCAAGCCCCACACATAACGATCCCAAGGCTAATTTTGTCCCCGTCAGAGGGGGGTGATTCGGTTGGCTAGTAGACATAACAATCCATATGTCGAATGGCTATCGCCACGTCGCGACGATGCTTGTCGTCGCGATGCGTCACGACGCGCCAGTTATTTGTTCTCGGTAGTGATCTTTGCAATCGCGGCATCAGCTTCGTCGCCGTATTTAGCAAATACATCAGTCTTGTACGTCGAGCTGGATTCGGTTCCGAGCTGCGGTCCATTTGAATCCTTTACGTCGACGTCGACGTTCATTGAAAGGCCGACGCGCAGCGGATGCTTTTCGAGTTCCGCAGTTGGTATTTCGATGCGTACCGGCAGGCGTTGGACAACCTTGATCCAGTTTCCGGTTGCGTTCTGCGCTGGCAGGAGCGCCAGAGCCGAACCGGTACCCGGTGTGAACCCAACCACCTTGCCGTGATAGACCGTTGAGGAACCGTAGACGTCAGCCGTCAGATCAACCGGCTGACCTACGCGGATGTGGCGCAACTGCCACTCTTTAAAATTCGCGTCCACCCACACCTGATTCAGCGGGACCACGGACATAAGTGGTGTACCCGGCGCCACACGCTGACCCACCTGAACCGAACGCTGCGCGACGTAGCCGGTAACCGGTGCGGGTAGCGTTGTACGCGCATAGGCAAGATAGGCGTCGCGAACTTTGGCCGCGCTTGCGAGTACATCAGGATGCTGATCGACCGTTGTGTTCGCGGTAAGCGCGCGATTGACGCCTAGTTGCTGCTTAGCTGCGTCTAGAGCCGCTTTAGTCGATGTTACGGCATCACGCGCGTGCGATATTTCTTCGTCGGAGACGGCGCCGGACATGCCGGTCGAGAGACGGCGTCGCAAATCGTCCTGCGCCTTTGAGAAATCGGACTGCCGCATGGCGATAGCTGCACGATACTGATCGTCGTCGACATACAGACCATGAACTTTACGCACTGTCTGTCCCAGGTTGGCCTCCGCCTGCTGCAATGCAATTCGCGTGTCTGCCGGATCGAGCATGACGACCGGCTCGCCGACCCTTACGATTTGAGTGTTGTCAGCATTGACAGCAACCACGGTCCCAGTAACTTGTGGCGTAATTTGCACGACATTGCCATTCACATATGCATCGTCGGTTTCAACGTGGTATCGCGCGACCAATTCGTAGTAGGTGCCATATGCGGCAGCGGCAATTGCAAGAACGGTGACGAGCGACGCAACGAAGAGCTTGCGCTTGCCGCTCTTTTTCTGTTGCCCGTGGCTCTCTGGTGATTGGGGTTGATTCATAACTACACTCCAGCTAAATTGAGTTCGCGTAGCCAGCCGGCGACGCGCGGGTTCTTAGATAGGGGGGAATTAGTGGGACGTCTTGTCGGCTGAATGCGATGCTGCATGGTCGTTAGCCGACGCAGCGAGATCCGTACTCGACGAATTGAAACCGCCGCCTAGCGCCTTGATGAGCGCGACCTGCGAGTTGCGGCGGTCCATTCTCAAATTGGCGACGGCCTCCTCGGCTGCAAGGCGATTGTTGTCGGCGTTAAGCACTGCCAGTTGCTGGGTCAGTCCCGAACCATACCGAACCACCGCTAGCTTGTATGCTCTTGTCTGCGCGTCAAATGCCGCCTGCGCATCCACGAGTTGCTTATCCGTCGAATGAATGAGCGTGACCTGCGATGCAACGTCGGACAACGCGTTGATCAGTGTCTTGTTGTAGTTGGCGACCTCATAATCGAAATCGGCGTAACGCCCCTTAAGCTGCGAGCGCAGTGCGCCAGCATCGAAGATCGGAAGATGGATAGCCGGACCTGCCGCAATCTGTCCACTTGATGCGGTCAGGAGACGCCCCCATCCAAAGGCGTCGAGGCCGGCTGAGGCAGAAAGATTGATGTCGGGGTAGAACTCAGCCTTCGCCTCCTTGATGCCGTGCTGTGCGGCATCAACCTGCCA